>NZ_JZKF01000087.1 GCF_000962825.1 Actinoplanes rectilineatus | reverse complement strand
AAGACCTGAAATGCCCCGCATCCTCCACGACTCTGCTGGGCCGCCTGAAATCGCTGACCGCACTGCGAGCGGACGCGAACCGCGATGACATCCTGCGTGAACTGGATCTGAACGAAACGCCCGCGGGATAAATCCAGGGTAAAAACGGCGACCTGATCCTTCGTGGATCCTGATCCACCGCACTGAACCTCCTCGCCGGACGCCCTCACACCACGGGGGTCTCCGGCGCATCCGTGTGTGGGCCATGCGCGCGGTGATCGTCATCGAGGGCAACCGCTGAGCAGACGTAGACAGGTAGGGTCATCCGCCGCTCGTCCGCTCGTCCACACCCACAACAGCGTGGTGATTTCGGGCGTCCAGCACGCCCGAAATCAACACACCACCACGGGCGTGATGAATTGGGGCGTCCACCGCGCCCGAAATCAACACACCGCCACGGGCGTGGTGACTTCGGGCGTCCAGCACGCCCGTAATCAACACACCGCCACGGGTGTGGTGAATTGGGGCGTCCAGCACGCCCGTAATCAACACACCGCCACGGGTGTGGTGAATTGGGGCGTCCAGCACGCCCGAAATCACCACGCGGATGGGCTTCGCACCCTGACCACGAAACGTGTCTAGCTCGGGCGCCGTTGCCTGTCCGGGGGGAAGAACTCGGACCGGATGGGCGGGCTCTGAGGTATCAGGGCGCGTCGCGGCCCCTCCTGTGAGTGACGACCGGAGCGAACCGGTCGGCGGGTGTGGGAGGCGGTCATGACGGGAACGGGTCTGCGGCGGGTGGGGGTCTGCCTTGCCGGAGCCGTGGTGCTGGCGCTGAGTGTGGTGGCCACGCCCGGCCGGGGCACCGCAACGGGGGCCGCCGTGCCGGAAGCCGGCTCGGCGTCGGTGTTCCCGATGCCTGGTGAGGTGTCTGTGCAGCCTGAGGCGAGTCAGGACTCTGCGAAGCCGGAACCCGGCGACGGTGACGTTTCGCCGGACGTCGGTGGGGTGACCGACTCGCCGGAGGAGGTCGGGTTCAGGGTCAGTGTGAAACGGGCCTTCGGCTGGCCGGGCGACACGGTCGTGGTGACATTTGACGATTTCGCCAAGGGTGACGGCCGTTATCTCGCCGGGTGCCGGGTGCGGTTCGCTGACGATGAGGATCGGTTCTGGGAATGTCCCGCGTCGGCCGAGCCCGGGATGATCGTTCCGTTCGTCTCGGCGACGGTGCCGCCGGGTGCTCGGACCGAGCCGACCGTGCTGCACTGGCGGCTCGACTACCGCGTCATCTCCGACGTCATCGAGCAAGAGGCGGTGCCGGACACATCGCTGACGGGGCAGATTCCGTTCAGCATTCTGCGGGTGGATGTCGCGGCCCTGCCGCGGACGGTCGCGCCGGGTGGGACGGTGACCGTCGGGTTCACCTCGCGGTCCGCCGGGCTGACCGTCACCGACTGTACGGTTCGGCTGGGGCGGCGGACTGTCCGGTGCGACGGGACCAGCGCCGCCGTGACTGTGCCCGCAACCGCTGTGCAGGGACGTGACCTCACGCTGGAGTGGCGTTACACCGCGCGGGAACCTGACGGGACCATCACCCGCAGACCGCCGGACACGCCGGGGCGGCTGACCGTCCACGTCGGCCTGCTGGATCCGGAGTTCAGCGTGACCCCCAGTTCGACCCGGGCCGGGCCGGGGGAACCGTTCGTGACCCGGTTCACGAGTCGCACCCGCGGCGTCACGGTCGACACGTGCCGGGTCGTGGTGGCGGGCCGGGACGCCGCCTGCAGCCCCGGCGGCGTGGCGGTGGTGCTGATCCCGCCGACCGTGCGGGACGGCAGCGTGCTCACCGCCGCATGGGAACTGTCCTACACGAGCAGTCGCGCGGGTGAGGAGCCGGGGATCCGGCGGGGCACGTTCCCGATCCGGATCGTGATCGCGCCGCCGGTCGTCGCGGTGGTCGTGCAACCGGCTTCGGCTGCGCCGGGTGAACCGGTTGTCGTCACCCTCGCGTCGCTGCGGCCGGATGTGCGGATCGTCGGCTGCCAGGTGGCCTTCGCCGGTGATCAGGGCGCAGTCTGTCCGGACTCCCCGACCCGCTGGGTTGCCCGGACCCGGGTGCCGGGCGGCACCGCACCCGGCGCGACCTTGCTGCGCTGGGCCGTCTCCACGACCGTCGGCGACGGCCGGCCGGGCGTCGCCGACGGCGTGATCGCGTTTCCGGTGCTCGGCCCCGTCGTGATCCCGAGCCGCCCACCGGTCCGGCCGAGCACCCCGCCGCCCCCGACCGACGAACCGACCGACAGCTCGACCGACAGACCGACCGGCAGCTCGACCGACAGACCGACCGGCAGCTCGACCGACGAACCGACCGACGAACCGACCGACAGCTCGACCGACGGACAGGCTGACGGCTCGACCGGTGGATCAACGGGCGGGCAGAGCGGCGGATCGACGACGACGGCCGGCACGACGCAGACGACGAAAACGACGGAGAACCCGCCGCTGTTCGACGCCCACGTCGACCCCGAATCCGTCGTCGCCGGTAAACAGGCATCGGTCACCTTGGCCGCGATCGATCAGAACGTGGAGATCACCGGGTGCCGTGCCCGCTTCACTGTCGAGGGCGCCGAGACCGCCTGCAGCCGCACCCCGGGCGGCAACTGGACCGCCGTCGCGACCGTGCCGGAGAAGGCCGCGCCCGGCATCGGCACCCTGCACTGGGCCGTCGACTACACGCTGTCCGGCAACACCACGCAGAGCGCCGACGGCTTGGTCACCCTGGGTGTCCTGGCCCCGCAACCGGATTCGCCGTCCTGGCTCGCCGCGCTGCTGCGGATCGGGCTCGCGGGGGTCCTTCTGGGTGGGCTGGTCGCCCTCAAGGCAGGAGCGTCGCGGGTACGCACGAAGTGGCGTCAAGCCCACCCCACGCAAGATCCGGCCCCCGAGGGACACGTCGGTGCGGTGCTCTGCGCGTACCCCGAAAAAACGAATGTGACCGTGAGTGACCCGCATGCCGCGCCCCGGCAGCTGATCCGGATCCGGGTCGACAGGGGACGGCCGACCGTCCGTCTGAGGGAGGAGTTCCGATGACCACACCGATTCGTGCGGTCTTCTTCGACAGTGCCGCCGACGCGTCCGCCGCGCTCACCACCGCGGTGACCGAAAGTGCCGGGGAGACCCTGGGGCGGATCCCGGGCGCCGCGCGGGAGGCGGTGCTCGCCGAGGCCGGCGAGGTGGCAGCCGGCATCCTGGAGATGGACGTGCAGGACGTGTTCGCGCTGGCCTGGGCGAAATACGCGGCCCTGCGTGACGCAGCCGTCCGCACCCGGGACGATCCGAGCGCCGAGGAGATGGTGGAGCTGGCCGGGCACACCCTGACGTTCGAGCAGCGGCCGGCCGTGGAGATCCGGATCGGTGATCTGGCGGTCGCCTCGATCGAGGTACGAGTGTGCCTGGAGATCCTGGTCCGCGGGCTGCTGGCGGTGATCAGATCCGGTCGTGTGATCGCCGTCAAGGCCGGCGCGGCCGATCTGACCGGCACGCTGGAGGTCGCCGGGCAGCAGGTGGTGCAGCGACGGGCCACCATCTACCTGCCCGCGGTGGTCCGCGACATCTCGGTGCCGGTCGCCGCATAACGCCCGGATCATCGGGTATCCGCCCGGTATGCGAGCAATCACCTGGCAGGGCACCGGCAAGGTATCCGTGGAGACCGTCCCCGACCCGGTGCTCCGGGAGCCGACCGACGCGATCGTGCGGATGACCTCCACCGCGATCTGCGGCTCCGACCTGCACCTCTACGACGTCCTCGGGATGTACCTGGATGCCGGCGACATCCTCGGGCACGAGCCGATGGGTGTCGTCGAGGAGGTCGGCGCCGAGGTCACCCACATCCGGCCCGGGGACCGGGTGGTGATCCCGTTCAACATCTCCTGCGGGCAGTGCTGGATGTGCCGGCGCGGTTTCTACGCGCAGTGCGAGACCACCCAGGTCAGCGAGCACGGCAAAGGGGCGTCGCTGTTCGGTTACACCAGGTTGTACGGGCAGGTGCCCGGCGCCCAGGCCGAGTTCCTGCGCGTCCCGCAGGCCCACTTCGGGCCGATCAAGGTGCCGGAGGGCCACCCCGACGAGCGTTTCCTGTTCCTCTCCGACGTGCTGACCACCTCCTGGCAGGCCGCCCGGTACGCCGACGTGCAGCCCGGCGACACGGTGCTGGTCACCGGCCTGGGCCCGATCGGACAGATGTCGGCCCGGATCGCCCGGCACCTCGGCGCCGCGAAGGTGATCGCCGTCGACAACGTGCCGGAACGCCTCGCGATGGCCAGCCGGCACGGCATCGAAACGCTCAGCTTCGACGAGACCACCGACATCCCCGGTGCGGTCCGCGAACTGACCCAGGGCCGCGGCGCCGACTCGGTGATCGAGGCGGTCGGCATGGAGGCGCACGGCACCCCCTTCCAGGCGGCGGCGCAGAAGGCGGCCGGGCTGCTGCCGGACCCGCTCGCCCGCAAGGCCAACGAGACGTTCGGCGTGGACCGGATGGGCGCGCTGCGTACCGCCTTCGACGCGGTCCGCCGGGCCGGCACCATCTCGATCATCGGCGTGTACGGCGGCCAGGCCGACCCGTTCCCGATGATGGACCTGTTCGACAAGGGCGTCACCCTGCGGATGGGACAGGCGCACGTGAAGCGCTGGGTCGACGACATCATGCCGCTGCTCACCGGCGACGACGACCCGCTCGGCGTGGACGACCTGGTCACGCACCGGATGCCGCTGGACGAGGCGCCGGAGGCGTACGAGATGTTCAAGAACAAGCAGGACGGGTGCATCAAGGTCGTGTTGAAGCCTTGAGAAGGTCAGCCGTGACGCCCCTGCCAATCCTTCTTTCGCGGGTACGCCTCCGTGTGAGTGCCCGCAACACCGCGCCGACCTCCCCGTCACCGAATCCGGTCGCGTGGTCGGCTCCGGGGACTTGCCGCGACGGTGTGTTCAGCCGGCGTCGTCGAGAGTGACGCAACTGCGTGCGGGGCTGCTCTTCCATGCCGATTGCAGTGCCGGATGCTGTGTCAGCCGCTGCTCGACGGCGTGGATGGCGCGGTCCCGCTCCGCGCCGGGCGCACTGAAATCCGCGACGTCGCGCACGTGGCCGGGATCAACACCATGCCGGCGGAGCAGGCCGGTCAGCGCCTGTGCCGAGTCACGCCACGGAATTCCCACGGTGGGCAACGCTACCCTTGGCATCATTGCTGAACCGAGCCCGATGGTTCGACGAGGAGTAGCCCTCCGGGTGAGGACGCCGGCGTCAGGGTATAGGGCCGAGGAGTCCGGGGCCTGGACTGGACACGGTCACGCTGAGGGTGTTCGGGTCGAGGCTCCAGGCGGCGGCTACCAGCATGACGTCGTCCTCGTCGGCGAAGCGGGCGCCCGGTGTGGCCGGGGAGAAGCCCAGGGCGAGTTCGACCGGGGTGGGTGCGCCCGTCTCGTCGGCGATCTCGCTGTCCTCGCTGCACAGGACGTGGCGGACCAGGTGGCCGTCGACGGCCAGGGCCCATTCTGCGTACGCCACGACGCGGTGGTTGCCGAAGTACTGGACCTCGGTGCCGAGCCGAGCGCTGAGTGATGCCACGGAGGAGCCGTCGAAGCCGCGGGCGGCGTTCACCACGAAGATCCAGCCGCTGATCGACGGGGAGACGAAGACCTGATCGTCGTCGGCTGCTGCCACGCCCTCGTCCCAGTCGGCCGGGCGGGCTGCGGTCAGGCCGATGGCGGCGGCCACCTGGTCGACGGTGCTGCCGCGTACGGCGAGCCAGGTCCTTTTCATCCCGAAGTCCGTTCCGGCGGGGGTTCCGGGTGGCAGGTGCTCAACCGGAAGACCTTTGATCATTTGTACGGCTTCAGCGCAGACCGTGGTCAGGTCGTCTGCTCTGCCCAGCCAGGTCCGCTCCGCTACCGGACGGTTTCCGGCGCTGCCTGTGCCGGTCAGCCGGACCTCGCCGGTGGACATTTCCTCGACGTGGACGGCGGCGCATCCGTCGAGCAGGCGCCGGTTGATGCCGGCCTCGGCGAGTGCTTCGGCGTAGTTCGGGGCCTCCCCCGGCTCGCGGTCGGAGTCTGCGAGGGCCGCGGGGAGAGCCTCATGCGGTGATGCGACGCGGGCCGGGCCGACGGCGAAGCCTCTCTCGACCGGCATGACGAGCAGCTCGCCGGTGGCCATCGTTCTGATCACGGCCTTGCGGAGCGCCGGCCAGTTCGGGGCGGTCGCGTCGAGCAGGCGGCACACCGTGGCGCCGAGCCGCTGCGGGAGGTCGTCGGCCGGGGGCGAGGGCAGGATCTCCTCCGGGCCGAACAGGTCGACGGCGACGTGCCACCCGTCCTCGCTGAGGTAGACCCGGGCGGACTTCTCCGGCTGGTAGCGGCGGGCCGGCACACCGGCGGCGTCTTCGCAGAAGGCCCGCCACGAGTCGGCCTTGTCCCATGACGACAGCTTGTAGAGCTGCAAGATCGTCTCGCCCAAGCGATCCCGGGAGGGGACGGCCACTCCGGTGGTGAACCGGCCCCGCGTCACGAACAGACGCCCCTGGAAAACCTCGACCTCGCCCCAAGACACGTGCGCAACCTCGTCCATTGAAGATGGATGGGCGGTTAGTATCTCGCGATGCGACGGAGCGGGGCACGGAGCGGGGCATCGATCGTTCTCCTGGCCGCTCTCCTCGCCGGCTGCGGGGACGCGGTGCAGCAGGACGGCGCTGCGCCGTGGACGATTCCGAGCAGTCCGGCGGCCGGGGAGCGCTGGCCGGAAAGGATCAGTGTCGACCGGGACAGCGGTGTGATCGCGGCGCCGGGGTTCAACGACCTGATCGACCGGTCCTCACCCGGCTGGGCGGGAGCCGCGGACACCACCGCGGCGGAGCTGCTGGGGCTCAACGGGCCGTTCGACGGGCGGCCCGAGATCTCGCTGCTCCAGGAGAACAGCGAGGACAGCGAGGACGGGACTGTCGTCACGGCGACGCTGTCCCGGCTCGGCGACGACTCGGTGCAGGCCCAGCGGTACCGGGTCGTGCTCACCCGGGGCACGGACGGGCTGTTCCGGTTCGGTTCGGGTGAGCGAACCGTCAAGTGCCACTCCGGGCGGGGGCATCAGGACTTCAGCGTCGGCCTCTGCTCTTGAAAAGAAGGACCCGGCAGCTCAGCCCGGCGGTCGCTGCACGGGCGTGCGTGGGCACACGGCCGCGTGCAGCCACGGTACTTCTGCGGAGGTCGTACCCTAAATGCGGTCTTGAAGTTCGCCGTTGATCTCCTGGTATTCGGCGCCGGTGGCGGGGCAGAGCCAGACGCCGTCGTCCTTCGGCTGCAAGGGGTGGCCGGCGCGGCCGACCCAGCCGACGCGGCGGGCCGGGACGCCGACGACCAGGGCGAAGTCGGGGACGTCCTTGGTGACGACGGCGCCGGCGGCGACCAGGGACCAGCGGCCGACGGTCACCGGGGCCACGCAGACCGCGCGGGCGCCGATCGAGGCGCCCTCGCCGACGGTGACGCCGACGGCGGTCCAGTCGTCGCCGGTCTTGAGGCGGCCGTCGGGGGTGACGGCCCGCGGGTACTCGTCGTTGGTGAGGACCGCGGCGGGGCCGACGAAGACGCCGTCGCCGAGGCGGGCCGGCTCGTAGACCAGGGCGTGGTTCTGCAGTTTGACGTTGTCGCCGATCTGCACGCCGGGGCCGACGTAGGCGCCGCGGCCGACGATGCAGTCGGCGCCGAGCACGGCGTCCTCGCGGATCTGGGCGAGGTGCCAGACGCGGGTGCCGGGGCCGATCGTGGCGCGCGGATCGATGTCGGCGATGTCGGCGCTCACAGGAACCACCCTCCCAAAGAGCCCCAGAATAGACCGGACGATCACCCGGTTGATGTCGGCAAACCGACGTTTACGGTCCAATGTGGCCGATCGTTGAAGCATCGACAACCAAAAGTACCGGGGTGACCCCCCGGCTTCGCCGGAATTCCACTCAGGGTCTGGTAACGAGCCCACCGCGATCGATAGCTTTCTGTGGCGCTTCCACCGCGCACAGTTGCCAACATCGATGGGAAATCCTCCGTGACTTCCGAACGTCCGATCGGCGTCGCCGTCGTCGGGGCCGGCTACTGGGGCCCGAACCTCGTCCGCAACTTCCAGGCATCCTCCGCGTTCCGGCTGCGCCGGCTCTGCGATCTCGACGTCGACCGGGCCCGCCGGGTTCTCGGCGATTATTCGACGGTGATCGCCACCCGCGACCTCGACGATGTCCTCGCGGACCCGTCGGTCGACGCGGTGGCCATCGCCACCCCGGCCGGCACGCATCTGCCGGTCGCTCTGGCCGCGCTGCGCGCCGGCAAGCACGTGCTCGTCGAGAAGCCGCTCGCGGCAACCCACGCCGAGGGGCTGGAGCTGGTCGAGGAGGCCGAACGCCGCGGGCTGACGCTGATGTGCGACCACACGTACTGCTACACGCCGGCGGTGCTGCACATCCGGGAGCGGCTGCACGCCGGTGACCTGGGCGAACTGCACTACCTGGATTCGGTGCGCATCAACCTCGGCCTGGTCCAGCGTGACATCGACGTGGTGTGGGATCTCGCCCCGCACGACCTGTCGATCCTGGACTTCATCCTGCCGCCGGGGATCCGCCCGATCGCGGTCGCCGCACACGGCGCCGACGGGATCGGGGCCGGGCGTGCCTGCGTGGCCTACCTGACGCTGGATCTGAGCAACGGCGCGATCGCCCACATCCACGTCAACTGGCTGTCCCCGGTGAAGATCCGGACGACGATCGTCGGCGGGTCGAAGCGGACGCTGGTCTGGGACGACCTGAACCCGAGTCAGCGGGTGTCGGTCTACGACCGGGGTGTGGACGTCGCGTCCTCCGAGGAGCAGCGGCGGGACATGCTCGTGTCGTACCGGTCCGGGGACATGGTCGCGCCGGCGCTGCCCGAGCGGGAGGCGCTGCGGACCATGGTCGAGGAGTACGCCCGGGCGATCACCACCGGCACTCCCGCGCTCACCGACGGACGCTCCGGCCTGCGTGTGCTGGAGATCCTGCAAGCCGCCTCGCGCAGTCTGGCCGAGGGCGGATCGATGATCAAGCTGGATGAAGGGCGCATGGCGTGACTGGAGTACCGATCGAGGGCGCGCGTGTCCTCGTGACCGGCGGGGCGGGGACGATCGGCTCGCACGTGGTGGACGAGCTGGTGCGGGGTGGTGCCGCGGAGATCGTCGTGCTGGACAATTTCGTCCGGGGGCGTCGCGAGAATCTGGCCGGAGCCGGTAACGCGGTCACCGTCCTCGAAGGCGACATCCGCGACAAATCGCTTGTCGATCAAGCTACTGCCGGCAAGGATCTGGTCTTTCACCTCGCGGCCATCCGGATCACCCAATGCGCCGAAGAACCCCGGCTTGCCAATGAAGTCCTGGTAGACGGGACTTTCAACGTCATTGAGGCAGCAGCCAAGCATGAAGTCCGAAAAATCGTGGCATCGTCGTCCGCCTCCGTTTACGGGCTCGCCGAGGAGTTCCCGACCACGGAACGGCACCACAGCTACAACAACGACACCTTCTACGGCGCGGCCAAAGCCTTCAACGAGGCCACCCTGCGCAGCTTCCACGCGATGACCGGCCTCGACTACGTGGCCCTGCGGTACTTCAACGTCTACGGCCCGCGGATGGACATCTTCGGCCTCTACACCGAAGTGCTGATTCGCTGGATGGAACGGATCGAGGCCGGCCGGCCCCCGCTGATCCTCGGTGACGGCCTGCAGACCATGGACTTCGTGCACGTCGCCGACATCGCCCGCGCCAACATCCTGGCCGCCCGGGCCGACGTCACCGACACGGTGTTCAACATCGCCAGCGGCACCGAGACCAGCCTGGCCGAGTTGGCCGCCGCGTTGACCGAGGTGATGAAGTCGGACCTGGCGCCGGAGCACGGCCCGGCCCGCGCGGTGAACGGTGTCACCCGGCGTCTCGCGGACACCAGCGCCGCCGCCGGCCGGCTCGGTTTTCGCGCGGAGATCGGCCTGCGCGAGGGCCTGCAGGGGCTCGTCGACTGGTGGCGGGCGTCCCAATGATCCCGGTGATGATCCCGATGCTGGGCGAGGAGGAGGCCCAGGCCGCGGCCGAGGCGGTCCGCTCCGGCTGGGTCGCGCAGGGGCCGCGGGTGGCGCGCTTCGAGCAGGAGTTCGCGGCCACGGTCGGCGCGGCGCACGGCGTCGCGGTCAGCTCGTGCACGACGGCGCTGCACCTGACGCTGGTACTGGCCGGTGTCGGCCCCGGCGACGAGGTGATCGTGCCGTCGCTGTCGTTCATCGCGACGGCCAACGCGGTCCGCTACACCGGCGCCACCCCGGTCTTCGCCGACGTGGAGCTGACCACCGGGAACGTGACGGTGGAGACGGTGGACGCGGTGCGCACGCCGCGGACCCGGGCGGTGATCGCGGTGCACCAGGGCGGGGTCCCGTTCGACACGGTGGCGCTGCGCAAGGCAGCGGACGGGTGGGGGGTCGCCCTGGTCGAGGACGCCGCCTGCGCTGCGGGTTCTTCGGCGTACGGGCAACCGGCCGGCACCGGGGCGGCCGCGGCGGCGTGGTCGTTCCACCCCCGGAAGCTGCTCACCACCGGTGAGGGCGGCATGGTGACTGTCGACTCTCCGGAGGCGGCCGCCCGGTTGCGGCGCCTGCGGGAGCACGGGATGAACGTGTCCGCCGCTGATCGGCACACCAGTAAGCAGCCGGTCATCGAGTCGTATCTCGAGACCGCTTTCAACTACCGGATGACGGATATCCAGGCCGCGATCGGGCTGGTCCAGTTGGGCCGGTTGTCCGGTTTGGTGGAGCAGAGACGAGCGTTAGCCCAGAATTACCATGCCTTATTGTCGGATATCGACGGATTAACCCCCATCAAAGATCCGTCATACGGTCAGACGAACTACCAGTCCTTCTGGGTTCTTATGACGAAAAATCGTGACGAAACGCTGAGGGCCCTCGCCGACGCCGGTGTCTCCGCGCGACGCGGGATCATGGCCGCCCACCTGGAACCCGCCTACGAAGGCGTCGACCACGCCCCCCTCCCGGTGACCGAACGCCTCACCCGGAACTCGCTGATCCTGCCCCTGCACCACAAGCTGACCGAGGACGATCAGGTACACATCGCCGGGGTCCTGCGCGAACAGGCCGACCGGTGACCGATCTCGTCATCGTCGGCGCCGGCGGGTTCGCCCGTGAGACGGCTGCCGCCGCGGCAGCGGCCCGCCGGCGGGTCCGGGGGTTCGTCGACGACGACCCGGCCCTGCACGGCACCACCCGGTCCGGCCTGCCGATCCTGGGACCGGTCGACAGCGTGGTCTCGATGCCGGACACCGCGGTCGTCGTCTGCGTCGGCAACCCCCGCGACTACACCGCACGGCAGCGGATCGTGCACCGGCTCGGCCTGCCCGAGGATCGGTACGCCACGATCGTGCACCCCTCCGCCGAGCTGGGCGCGGGCAGCGCGGTCGGCCCCGGGACGGTCCTGCTCGCCGGGGTGGTGCTGACCGCCGACGTCACGGTCGGCGCGCACGTCGCGTGCATGCCGCAGGCGGTGTTCACCCACGACTGCCGGGTCGGGGACTACGCGACGGTCGCCTCCGGGGTCCGGCTGGGCGGCGGCGCGTGCCTGTCCGCGGGCTCGTACACCGGATCCGGCGCCCTGATCCGCGAGGGCGTGACCGTCGGCGAAGGGTCGTTGGTCGGGATGGGTTCGGTGGTGCTGCGTGACGTGCCGGCCGGTGAGGTGTGGGCCGGCAACCCGGCCGGGTTCCTGCGATTCACGAAAGCTCTGGAGGAGAAGACAGCATGACCAGGATTCCGCTCGTCGACCTGGCCGCCGCGCACGCGGAGGTGGCCGAGGAGGTCGAGGCCGGTTTCAAACGGATCATCGCGGAGACCGCGTTCGTCGGCGGGGCCGAGGTGGCCGCGTTCGAACGGGAGTACGCGGTCTTCGGCGGGGTGCCGCACTGCGTCGGGGTGGCGAACGGGACCGACGCGCTGGAGCTGGCACTGCGGGCCGCCGGGGTGGGTCCCGGCGACGAGGTGATCCTGCCGGCCAACACGTTCGTCGCGACGGCCGAGGCGGTGGTGCGGGCCGGGGCGGACGTGGTGCTGGTGGACATCGATCCGCGGACGTACCTGATCGACGTCGCCGCCGCGCGGGCCGCGGTCACCCCGCTGACCCGGGCGATCGTGCCGGTGCACCTGTTCGGGCAGATGGCGCCGGTCGAGGAGCTCACCGGGTTCCCCGGGGTGGTCGTGGTGGAGGACGCCGCGCAGTCCCAGGGCGCGACCCGGCACGGCCGCGGGGCGGGCGCGGACGGGATCGCGTCGACCAGTTTCTATCCGGGCAAGAACCTGGGCGCGTACGGCGACGCGGGCGCCGTCGTCACCGGCGACGAGGTGCTGGCCACCCGGGTCCGCACCCTGGGAAGCCACGGTGGCCTGCGCAAATACCACCATGACGAGATCGGGGTGAACAGCCGGCTGGACGGTCTGCAGGCGGTGGTGCTGCGCGCCAAACTGTCCCGGCTCGCTGCCTGGAACGAGCGCCGCCGGGCCGCCGCCGCCCGCTACGACGAGCTGCTCGCCGGGTGGGACGACGTGACGCCGCCGGTCACCCTGGACGGCAACGAGCACGTGTGGCACATCTACTGCGTCCGGGTGCCGCGGCGTGACGAGGTGCTGGAGCGCCTGAACGCGGCCGGGGTCGGCGCGGCGATCCACTACCCGTTCCCGGTGCACCGGACCGGCGCGTTCGAGCACCTGGGCGGATCGTTCCCGCACGCCGAGACGGCGGCCGCCGAGATCCTGTCGCTGCCGATCTATCCGCAGATCACGGCGGTTCAGCAGGCCCGGGTGGTCGAGGAACTGGCCACCGCACTGCGGTTCTAGGAGATCGCGGTGACCGACTTGATCAGGCCGGCCGCCTTCTCGTACCAGAACGAGGATTCCGGGAAGTAGGAGCGCATCTCGGTGAGGGACAGCAACTCCACGGAGGCGGCGTTGGCGATCGCCTCGGGCAGGTTGTCGGCCCGTCCGGGGCTCAGCGGCCACCGGCGGGTCACCTCGGCCCGGGCCCGCAACGGCAGGAACTGCATGCCGGGGAACACCCAGTGCGGCTCGACCGGGAAGTACCGGTACGGCGTCTGCACCCAGTGCCGGCCGGCGGACCGGCGCACCACGTCGGCGAACCGCTGCCGCCGGTGGTGGCCGCCGACGTGCTCGATCACCGAGTTGGAGACGACCAGGTCGAACCGGCGTCCGGTGATCGCCGGCGGCGGGTCGCAGGCGTCACCGACGACGGTCTCCAGCCAGCCCTCCGAGGGAGGGAACTCCAGGAGGTTCAGCACGGTGACCGAGGCCGGCCGCACGGCGAAGCCCCGCCAGAACGGCGGCTCGCCACCCAGGTCGAGCACGTGCATGCCGGCCAGGCCGGGGAACGTGGCGGCCAGTTTCGCGGCCCGCCGGGAGCGGGCCCGATGGCCGAGCGAACCGGGCCGGGAACCGTCGGCCAGTCGTGCGCGCAGGCGGGGCCCGATCGACATGGCGTCCACTGTAGTCAGCGGGGTCCGGGCATGTACGTGACGGTCCGGGACCGTCCGGGTGGCGCGGCGTCCGCGGGCGGGCGGGTCGCCACGACGGTGCTGCTGCTCGGCACGGTCAGTCTGCTCACCGACGTGTCCTCGGAGATGGTCGCGTCGGTGCTGCCGCTGTATCTGACGGCGGTGGTGGGGCTCAGCCCGGTGGCGTACGGGTTCCTCGACGGGATCTACCAGGGGGTCAGCGCGTTCCTGCGGATCGCCGGCGGCTATGCGGGCGACCGTGCGGGCTACCCGAAGTGGGTGGCGGTCCTCGGGTACGGCACGTCCGCGGTCAGCCGGATCGTGATGCCGGCCGCCACCGGGTTCGGTGCGATCACCGCGGTGGTCACCGCGGACCGCCTGGGAAAGGGTCTGCGGACCGCGCCCCGGGACGCGCTGATCGCCGAGGCGTCCGATCCGGCCGCGCTGGGCCGCGCGTTCGGGGTGCACCGGGCGCTGGACACGATCGGGGCGGCGCTCGGCCCGCTGGTGGCGTTCGCGCTGCTGGCGGCGGTTCCGGGCGGCTACGACTCGATCTTCGTGGTGTCGTTCGCGTTCGCCGTGGCGGGGCTGGCCGTGCTGGTGCTGTTCGTGCCGAACCTGCGGACCGCGGCGGGCACGGCCCGGGTGGGGTTGCGCCGGGTGGCCCGCGAGGTCGGCGGGCGCCGGCTTCGGCGGCCGCTGGTCGCGGCCGGCCTGCTGGGGCTGGTCACCGTCGGGGACGGGTTCCTCTACCTGGCTCTGCAGGACCGGGACGACTTCGCGGGACGCTGGTTCCCGCTGCTCTACGTGGGCACCAACGTGGCGTATCTGGCTCTGGCCGTACCCCTGGGAAGGCTCGCCGATCGCCTGGGCCGGGCTCGCGTGCTGGTGGCCGGGCACGGCGCTCTGCTCGCGTGTTACTGCCTGGCGGCGCTGCCGGCGGGCGGTGCCGGGCTGACGCTGGTGGTGTTGCTGCTGCTCGGGGTCTTCTACGCGGCGACCGACGGGGTGCTGCCGGCGCTGGTCAGCAGGCTCGTGCCGGACGGGACGCGCGGGACCGGGATCGCGTCCGCGCAGACCGTGGTGGCGCTGGCCCGCTTCGCGTCGTCGCTGATGTTCGGCGTGCTGTGGGGCGTCACCGGCCCCACGACGGCCTTGATGCTCTTCGCGGTGGCGTTGGCCCTGGTCGCACCCCTGGCATGGCGGTTGCTGCGATGACCTTCCGCATGCGGGTCGTCGTGTTGGTCATGGTGGTGATCTCCGCGGTCGCCGGAGCCGGTTCCTATGTCTGGAAGAATCGTCCAGAACCTATTTCACAGTCAAATTCCCATATCAACCTCGATGTTGTACGCACAGAGCCGCACGTTGTTTTCCGCAACACCGTCCCGGGCCCCGGATACGGCAAGGTCGCCGTGGCTCCACTCGACGACCCGGCCGGTCCGCGGGCGCTGACACCCGCCTCGTGCGAGCGGGTCTACGCCACCGCGGTGGATGCGATCTGTCTGTCCGCGCGGCGCGGGATCGCCACGACATATCGGGCGACTCTCTTAAATCGTGATTTTGTGGCGACGGCTGAGCTTCCGCTGACCGGCATCCCCAGCCGGGCCCGGCTCTCCCCGGACGGCAGCCTGGCCACCACCACGACCTTCGTGTTCGGGGACTCCTATGCCAACCCCGGCCAGTTCTCCACCCGGACCGTCGTCAGCCGCACCACCGGCTCCACTCTCGGCGACATCGAGAAATTCGCCCTCCTCGTCGACGGCAGGGAGATCGGCGCCGCTGACAAGAACATGTGGGGCGTCACCTTCGCCGACGACGACCGCTTCTACGCCACCGCGGCGTCCGGCGGGAAGACCTGGCTCGTCGAGGGCTCCCTGAACCGGCGGACCGTCACCGCGATCCGCGGCGACGTCGAATGCCCGTCGCTGTCCCCGGACGGCACCCGGATCGCCTTCAAGAAACACGGCGACCTGCCCGCCGGACAGTGGCGGCTGGCCGTGCTCGACCTCACCACCGGCGAGGAGACCGTGCTGACCGAAACCCGCAGCGTCGACGACCAGGCCGAATGGCTCGACGACCGGACCGTCCTCTACGGGCTGTCCCGGCAGGCCGCCGGCACCGCCTCCAGCGACGTCTGGCAGGTGCCCGCCGACGGCACCGGCACCCCCCGCATCCTCGTCCCCGACGCCTGGTCCCCCGCCGTGATCCGCGTTCCGGAAGGGACGACACCGTGAACGACCTGCTGATCTACCTGGCCGGGACGCCGTACGACGGCCCGGCCGGCACCGACCGGCACATCGCCGACGCACTGTCCCGGCTCACCCCGGTGATGTACGTCGACCCGCCCGTCTCCGCCCTCACCCAGTGGCGCAACCCGGAACAGGCCCGCTCGTGGCAGGCACCGCTGCTGTCGTCGCCGCGCCCCGGGCTGACCCGGCTCGCACCCCGGGTCGCGCCGGGCATGCACCAGCCGGTCCTGCACCACCTCACACCCCCGCTGATGCGCCGGGCCATCCGCAAGGCGGTCTCTGCGAACGGGCCCGTCGCCGCGGTGATCTCCACCCGGGTCGAGGACCTCCTGCACGCCGTCCCGGCCCGGCGGACCGTCTTCTACGCCACCGACGACCTGGTCGCCGGGGCGGACCTGATCGGCATCCCCCGGGACCGGCTCGCCGCCCAGGAACAGGCCACCCTGCGCCGCGCCGAACAGGTCGCGGTGATCTCGCTGCCGCTGCAGGAGAGGTACGCGGCCCTCGGCCACCCGTCGACGGTGGTGCCGACCGGGTGCACGCCGGAGGCGTACGCGAACGTCGACACCGCCGGCATCCCGGAGGACGCCCGGCTGCCCGGCCCGATCGCCGGGTTCGTCGGCCACGTCAACGACCGCATCGACCTGTCCCTGCTCGAAGCGGTCGCCGACCGGGGCGTCTCCCTGCTGATCGTCGGACCGGTCGCGGCGGGATACCAGTCGTCGCGGTTCGCCGCCCTGGCCGCCCGCCCCAACGTGTGGCACACCGGGCCGAAGGCCTTCGACGACCTGCCCGGCTATCTCCGGGTCATCGACGTGGGGCTCACGCCGTACGCGGACACCCCGTTCAACCGGTCCAGTTTCCCGATCAAGACCCTCGAGTACCTGGCCGCCGGGCGTGCCGTCGTCGCCACGCCACTGCCGGCCAACGACTGGCTCGCCACGCCACTGATCACCGAAGCAGCCGGGCCCGCCGGGTTCGCCGACGCCGTGGAGCGGGCTTTGCGCGTACCCCTTCAAGGTTGTGATCGCGCCGAGCGCCGTGCGTTCGCGGCCCGGCACACCTGGACCGACCGTGCCCGGGTGCTGGCCGGCCTGGCCGGCCTCACGACAGGAGAACCCCCTTGCGCATCTTGATCTACCCGCACGCCATGGAGATCGGCGGCAGCCAGATCAACGCGATCGAACTGGGCGCCGCGGTCCGCGACCTGGGCCACGAGGTGGCGGTGATCGGCGAACCCGGGCCGCTCGTCGACCTGGTCGAGAAGCTCGGCCTGGAACACCTGCCGCTGCCCGCTGACCGGAAACGCCCATCGCCGTCGGTGGCCCGCCGGATCCGCGGCCTGGTCCGCTCCCGCAGGCTGGACATCGTTCACGGGTACGAGTGGCCGCCCGCGATGGACGCGGCCGGCGCGACCCTCACGGTGCCCGGCGCGACGGCGGTCTGCACGATCATGTCGATGGCGGTAGCGCCGTTCCTGCCCGCCCACATGCCGCTGGTCGTGGGCACGGAGGCACTGCGCCGCCACTCCGCGGCCCGCCGGCCCGGCCCGGTGCACCTGATCGAACCGCCGGTGGACGTCACCCTGAACACCCCCGACCTTCCGGCCGCCGCGTTCCGCTCGGAGTTCGGGCTCGACCGGGACTCCGGCATCGTGGACATCGGCGTGGTGTGCCGGCTCGTCCCGGAGTTGAAACTCGAAGGCGTCCTGACCGCCATCGACGTGATGGGGACACTCGGCCGCACCCACCCGGTCCGTCTGACGATCACCGGCGACGGCATCGCCCGCGCCGACGTGGAAGCCCGGGCCGCGGCCGCCAACGCGGCAGCCGGACGCCGGGTGGTGGTGCTGACCGGCGAGCTGCGCGACCCGCGCCCCGCCTACGCGGCCGCCGACATCATGCTGGGCATGGGCAGTTCGGCACTGCGGGCGCTGGCGTTCGGACGCCCGCTGATCGTCCAGGGCGAGCAGGGCTTCTGGGAACTCCTGACCCCCGAGACGGTCGACCTCTTCCTCGAGCAGGGCTGGTACGGCCTGGGCGGCTCCGGGGCGCCCGCCCTGACCGCGCACCTGCTGCGCCTGCTCGACGATCCGGCGCTGCGGTCGCGACTGTCGGCGTATGGCCGCGAGCTGGCGGTGGAGCGGTACAGCCTGCTGCGGGCCGCGCACACCCAGCTGGCCATCTACCAGCAGGCGCTGGCCGCGGCCTCCACACGTCCGGCCGGCGCCCGGGCGTGGGAGGCGTCCCGCTCCGCGGCGGGCCTGTTCACCTACAAGGTCGACCGCAAGTACCAAGCATTCCGGGGCACCCAGCGCCGCGACGACTTCAACGTCGCGGTCCTCGCCAAGCAGGCCATGAAGCCCTGAGCATCCAGGCCCCCGGCGCGCCAATCGGGTCCACCGGGCCCGACGAACTCAAGCTGCATAACGTCTGCGCGGCCCGAACCGGCCGCCACCGACGGCTCCCCAACCGCCGGCCGTTGTTCACGGCTCCCGCCAGGCCCGAATCCGCCCACCGGCAACGGCTCGAACGTCCCCGCCGTTGCCCACGGCTCGAATCCGGCGCGAAAAGGACCGTCAACGACGGCTCAACGATGTCGGCCGTCGCCGGCGGTTCTTGCGGATCCCTCTGGTGCGGCGGCACTCACATGGTGGCGCGGTGGCGTCCCGGCCTCGGTGATCCAGTTCTGCCGATCGCGGGTCGGCGTGCCCGGCCGCACGTACCATCCACGATCCGGAACGATCGCTGATCGGCACAACGCGAGGGCCGTCAGACATGGCTGATCGGGCGCACCTGCAACTCGTTGATCAGTACGTGGGCGGGCTGCCCCGTGATGTAGGCGATCGCGGCGGCCACCTCGTCGCTCGCCAGATTCCTCCGGCTCGCAACGAGGCCCTCGATGTTCTCCCGGATCGCGGCGACGGTGATACTGCGCCGCCCGCAGGGCGCATTCCAGGCCCGGTCACTACCAGGTTTTCCGCACCGCTGCCGGGCTACCGTGAAGGGATGCGTGGGGATCTTGCCGACTTCCTCCGGGCGCGGCGTGCCCTCGTCGCCCCAGCCGCCGTGGGTCTCCCGGCCGGCGGCCGCCGCCACGTCCGCGGCCTGCGCCGGGAGGAGATCGCCCAGCTGGCGCGGATCAGCATCGACTACTACGTCCGCCTGGAACAGGGCCGCGACCGCCACCCGTCGGCGGAGGTGGTCGGCGCCCTGGCCCGCGCACTGCGCCTCAACGCCGACGCCACCACCCACCTGCACGGCCTCGCCGTCGCCTCTCGGCCGGCCACCGAACCCGGCGGGTGCCAGGTCCGCCCGCCGGTGGCCCGGCTGGTCGACACCTCCCCGTGGCCGGCGGTGCTCCTGGACCACCGGCTGACCGTGGTGCACGCCAACGAACTGGCCACGCTGCTCAATCCCGGTCTCGCCCCCGGCCGCAACCTCGTCTGGGACGCCTTCCTCGACCCGGCCTCCGCGCAACTACACGTGGAGCCGGCTACGGTCCGGGCCGAGTGCGCGGCCGCCCTCCGCTCCGCCGCCGGGATGCACACCGACGACCCGCGAATGCAGCGTCTGGTGGGCGCGCTGTCGATGCGCAGCGCGGAGTTCGCCCGGCTGTGGGCGCGGGCGGACGTGAGCTACTGCCGAACCGGCCGGAAACTGCTTCATCACCCGGCCGCCGGCCGGATGAGTCTCGATTACGAGACCCTCGAAGTCGGCGAGAGCGGCGGTTTGCGGCTGCTGGTCCACTCGGCCGAACCGGGCTCCCCCGACGCCGACAGGCTGGACGCGTTTCGTCATCGGGGTCCGCATGGAGACGGCAGCCGCCCCTCCCGCCCGCAAACACCACACACACCGCGGGTGTGATGACTTGGGGCGTGCAGCCCGCCCGTAATCACCACACCCACCACGGGTGTGGCGACTTGAGGCGTCCAGCGCGCCCGAAGTCACCACACGGATGGGCTTCGCATCCTGACCACGACACGTGTCTAGCTTTGATCGCCGCACGGTTGGCCGCTGTGGAGAAGCACTGGTCAAGCGGTGGCGCGCAGCGTTTTCAGGGAGTGGCGGGAGCGGTGGAGCAGGACGGCCAGGGTGGCTGCGCCGATCACCGCGACGCCGGCCAGCGCCGCCGCCGGCACCGGCAGGTAGGTCACGGCGGCGAAGGAGGCGGCTGCCGCGACGGCGGTGACGGCGGTGGGCAGTGCCAGACGCGACAGGAACGCGGCCGGGGCGATCGTGGTCCGGCGGAGTTCGTGCAGGTAGAGCGGGAGGATCGCGACCAGCGCCACCGCGAGTTGGGCGGCCGCCGCGCCCGGTGAACCGCCCCAGCGGGCGCCGAGGTAGACCGCGGGGGCCAGGAGCAGCAGCCACGCCACCTGGACGGCGAAGACGACCCGGGTGTTGGCCAGCACCACGAAGTAGTCGTAAATCAGCTCGAAGATGATGCGCAGCGCGCCCAGCAGTGCCAGCCAGGGCAGGACCGCGGCCGCCGGCGCCCACGTCGAGCCGTAGACGAGGGTGATCACCGGGGTGGCGGCGACGGCCAGTAGGGCGCAGGCCGGGAACGTGATGGCGGTGAGCAGGCCGGCCGTGGTGAGGAAGGTGCCGCGCATGGCCGGCGGGTCGTGCTGGAGGCGGGCCAGCGCGGCCGGCGCCACCTGGCGGACCGGCTGGGAGAACATGGTGACCGGCCAGTTGGACAGGTTGACGGCCAGGACGTAGAAGCCGAGCGGGACCGGGCCGAGGACCGCGCCGACGATCAGCCGGTCGATGTTGGCGACGGCGAAGACGACGATGCTGGAGCCGGCCAGCGGCAGACCGAAGCGGAGCAGGTCGCGGGCGGTCGCCCGGTCGAAGCCGGGGCGCAGGCCCGCCGGGGCGAACGCCGCCAGGAGGATGCCGCCGGCGACCGCGCCGGTCAGCTGGCCGATCGCGAGGCTCATCGCGCCCTGGCCGGCCAACGCGCAGGTGATCGAGACGCCCGCGCCGAGCCAGGTGGTGACCTGGTCGGCGATCATCTTGCGGCCCTGGCGGAACTGCCGTTGCAGCAGGGCGGCGGGCACTGCGACGACGCCGTTGACCAGGACGCACAGGGTCAGCAGCCGGACCACCGGGGTGGCGGCCGGGTCGCCCATCAGCGTGGCGAACGCCGGCGCCCCCAGGTAGCAGACCGCGTAGACGACGGCGCTGGACAGCATCGAGATGGTGGCGACGGTGCCGGCGATGGCGGACGGTTCGCCGGGCCAGCGGACGATCGCCAGGCTGACGCCGAGTTCGTTGAAGCTGAGCACGGCGAGCAGGGCCACCATCGCCACGGCGAAGGTGCCGAACTGGGCCGGCCCGAGGATCCGGGCCAGGGCGACGCCGATGGCGAGGGTCCCGAGCCGGGCCAGGGCGGTGCTGAGGAAGCTCCAGCCCAGGGCCCGGCCGGCCCGGTCGGCCAGTGTCTGCGCCATCAGTCGCCCGCGGTGGTGGAGGGTTCGAAGTAGACGTCGGTCCAGAAGTTGTTGTTGATCGGCAGGTTGGGGAAGTTGCTGGTGCCGTAGGCATACATGCCGCCGCCCTGCGGGACCCGCAACGGCGGTGCGATCACTCCGGCGTCGGCGAACCCGTTCGGTGTGACCGCATACTGACCGGCCGCGGTGTGGTAGCCGACGACGTACGTCTGCCCGCCGCTGACCTCGACCGGCGTGGCGAACCGGATCGACTGCCATCCGGAGGCGGTCTCGGTGCCGAAGGTGGCCTGGGCGAGCGGGTCGCCGTCGACGGTCCAGAGGGCGCCGGTGTGGGTGCCGGTGTTCTCGGGGCCTTTCCAGAACCTCATGCCGGTGACGGTGCCGTCGACGTCGGGGATGAACTTCATGCCGACGTTGATCGGGTCCTCGTCGCCGGAGTTCGCCTGGGCCGGGGTGGCCGTGGCGTCGAAGACGTTGACGCCGGTGGGCGGTTCGGGTGTCGGGCCGGGTCCGGTGGACGGCAGGAACAGCGGGTCGACCCAGTAGTTGGTGGAGTTGTACGAGCTGGTCGGGAACCCGGTCGACCCGTAGCGGTAGACGCCGTTGGCGCCGGCCGGGGCACGCAGCGGCCCGTTGGTCCGGGCCGTGGTGAAGTAGTTCGGCGTGGCCGCATACCCACCGTTGGGTGCGAAGTAGGACAGCACGTATGTGCCGCCGGCGAGCACGTCGACCGGGCTGTCGAACGCCGCGGTCTGCCAGCCGTTGCCGGAGCCGGGTCCGAAGGTGACCTGCCGGATCACGTCGCCGGTCGAGGACCAGAGCGTCCCGGTGTGGGTGCCGGTGTTGCCGGCGCCCTGGTAGTACCGCAAACCGATGATCTTGCCGCTGGTCAGCGGGACGAATTTGACGCCCAGCTCGACCGGGGCCGCGTCGTCGCTGCTGGCCTCGTCGGGCACCGCGTCGGTGGCGAAGAGTCTCTTGACCGACGGGTTCAGGTCGGTGGTGAAGGTCCACTCGACCGGTTCCTCGGTGGTGATGCCGTTGGTGTCGGTGGCGGTGACCGTGGCGTGATAGGTGGTGGCCGGGGTGAATGGTGCCGACGGGGTGAAGGTGACCGTCTTGGTGGGCGCGGCGTAGGCGAACGTTCCGGCGACCGGGGCGCCGGCGGCGGACGTCACGGCGAAGGTGATGGTCGCCGGGTCCAGGGACTTGGTGAAGACGACCGCCGGGTGCACGGCCGGGTCGACGCCGCTGGCGTTGTGCAGCGGCGTGGTGGCGACCGGGGCCGGCGGTGCGTTCTCGCTGGAGACGAACTGCACGTCGACGTAGTAGTTGGTGTCGCCGTAGGTGCGGGTCGGGAAGCCCGCGCCGTACCCGAAGACGCCGTTGCCCCCGACGGTCGCCGAGCGGGGTGCCCGCAGAGGCGGCGCCGACCAGTCGAGCAGGCTGAACGCCTGCCCGTCGGCGGCGTAATGTCCGTTCGGGGCGTAATACGAGGCGATATAAGTCGACGAAGGCGTAATTTCGACTGGCCGACTGAACTTCAGAGTCTGCCAACCAGAAGCCGACTCATCAGTGAAAGTCCCATTTGCCAACCGCTCCCCCGACGACGACCACAGGCTGCCGGTATGGGTTCCGGTGTTTCCCGCGCCTTTGTAGAAGCGCACAGCCGTGACGAAACCCGCCACTGAAGGTCTGAACTTGACACCCAACTCCAACGAGGTCCCGTCGTTGGTCGAGGTGTTCGCCGGCACGCGCGCACCGAACAGGGTGTTCCGGCCGGTCAGGACGAATTGCCGGGCGACCGGGTCGCCGATGTTCACGCTGTCGTCGATGGCCCGGACCTGAACCATCTGGGCACCGAGACCACTCGTGTAGAACGTGTAGGACCAGGAGGACGTCCCGACGGCCGGATGCCAGGAGACACCGTTGTCGAGGGAGACCTCCACACCCGCGACGCGCCCGCCGCCGGTGTCGGTCGCCGTGCCGCTGAGCGTCACCTGCGAGCCGTTGGCCACCGTGGCGGTCGCGGCCGGCGTGGTGATCGCGACCGTCGGCGCCGCGGTGTCGGTGGACGGCGTGGCCGCGGCCATCCCGCTCATCAGCGTCGCGGGCTGCACGTTCATGTCGGCGAACAGGTTGATGGTGGCCTGCTGCATCCGTTCGTCGACCGGTGAGACCGCGCCGTCGTGGTAGTCGTCGAGCCCCCACGCCCACTGGATCGTGCCGGCTGAGAACACCAGCGCGCCGCTCGGTGCGCGGTAGAGCGTCATCGAGTGCGTGGTGGTGCCCGGTGCGACGTTCTTGCCGAAGTCCAGCAGGTATTCCGGGGTGGGGCCGACCGTGGTGGAGAGCCGGATCAACCCGGGCGGCCGGAACCCGTTGTCCAGGTCCTCGTTCGACTCGTACCCGACGGTGTGCGGGGCGAGCGTGGCCAGCCCCGAGGTCAGATCGGCGACGCTCGTGCCGCGCCAGAGCCGGTACCTGCCCTGCGCGGCGGGCACGGTCATCGGCAGATCGGTCGAGTTCGCCATGTAGGCGGTGCCGATCAGCTCGTTCTCCGGGCGACCACCCCCGTTGGCCGGTGGGCTGAACCGCGGGTCACGCCAGGTGCCGGTCCACTCACTGGTCGGGTCGAGGGTGTCGGTCTCCGCCCAGGTCTCCTTGTAGCAGACCAGCGTGCGGTAGTCCGTCGGCGGACCGTCGGTGCTCGGCTCGTAGCGGGTGCGCCAGTAGACGTCGTTGCCGCTGAAGAAGGCCAGGTGCGTCCCGGCGTCGCGGGCCGCCTCGACGTTGGCCCGCTGGGCGGCCGACCAGTATTCGTCGTGCCCGTTGGTGATGAACACCTTGTGGTTCTGGATCAGCTGCCCGCGCCGGTCGCTGTCGATGTTCGTGGTGTAGCTGACGTCGTAGCCATTGCGTTCCAGGAACCGCAGCATCGGATATTCGGCGCTGAACAGGAAGTCGCGCCCCTCCATCGCCCCGCGGGTGGCGAACGGCCGGTTGTAGCTGACCTTGTAGGCCCGGCCGTTCTCGCCGCCCTCGTAGAAGTCCGGACCGCCCCACAGGTTGTAGGCCTGCCAGGTCGCGTCGGACGTCTGGAACAGCATGTCGGAGGTGCTCGCGTCGTTGCGCACCACGAACACGATGTGACTGGCGCCGCCGGTGTCCGGCCGGGTCAGCTTGGCGATGTAGACGCCGGAGACCATCGTGACCGGAACCGTCCAGGACGCCGAGACGTTCCACGCGCCGCAGTCGAAGATCCCGATGTCCTCGTTGATCAGGCAGTCCTCGGTCGAGTTGACCACGCCCGGGTTCGGCGTCACCGGGGTGATCCGGCGCGCGCCGTCGCCACCGTAGAAACCGAGACGAAAGACATCGATGGTGTACGCGGAAGCGTCCGTCGCGACCTTGAACCCGATCGTCTCGCCGAGCCCCACACTGATGTCCGTCGCGTAGCCCTGAATCGTGTCGTCCCCGGCACCGAGGATGTCCCAGTCCTCCGGCGGCGTGCCGGCCTTGCTGTTCTCACAGGCGACCGGGTTGAGCACCGGCGCGCACGGGTCGGCAGCCCGGGCCGGGCTCGTGGTGAGCACCTGGCAGATCGCCGTGACCAGCGTGAACGCGGTCAGCAGGGCGAGCCGGCGCCGCCGGGGAAGGACGGAGAGGATCCTGGGAGATCGCACGCAGTGAACGTAACCTCTGGATCACCCTGCGTGCTCACCTGTTCGGGCACTGTCCACTGTCGTCAGTTCGACACACGCCTATGCCGAACGACGGAACCGCCTATGCCGAACGACGGGAGACGGTCGTCCGCACGATCCGCGCCGGGTGCGTCATCCGCCAGACCGCCCCGGTCAGCCCGATCATCAGGGCCAGCACCATCGCGTACGTGCTGAAGCTCAACGAGTCGAAGAACGCCGCCACCACCAGCGCGATCACCTGCGTGGCGATCAGCGCCGCGCACAGATCCCGGTCCGCGGGCGTGATCGCGCGCCGCATCGACACCGCCGCGAGTCCGATCGCGGTCAGGTGCAGGCCGGCCAACGCGGCGACCCCCACCACCCCGGTGCTCAGCGCCTGCGCCAGCCACTGGTTGTCCAGGAACTGGTACTGCGGCGAGATCCAGGTTCCGGTGCCGCGTCCCCACCACGGGCGCTGGGTGAAGTAGTAGCCGACCATCTCGTACCGTTTGGTGCGCGCGGTGATGCTGGTGTCCTCGCCGGCCCCGGCGAACAGCCCGATCAGGGTGTTGGCGAGCGTCGGTTTCATCACCAGCAGACCGGCGAGCAGGCCGACGCCGACGACGGCCATGTTGTACCGCATCCGCCAGCCCCACACCGGGATCATCACCAGCACGGCCAGGCCGACCGCGACGAACCCGGTGCGCGACACGGTGGCCGGGATCGCGGCCGCCACCACCAGCGCCACCAGCATGAACACCTGGCGGCCCAGCCGAGTCGGCGCGAACCGGGCGAAGTGGATGGCGAACGGCAGCGTCATCGCCATCACGGTGCTGAACTCGATGTAGTGCGTCATGGTGCTGGCGACCCGGATCGCCCCGCCGCGCCACTCGAAGCCCGGTTCCACCCCGTTCGAGGAGAGTCCGGGCACCACGATGTACTGGGTGAAGTCGAAGAAGAAGGCGAACTGCACCAGGCCGAGGAACCCGACGATCCCGGCGCACCACACCAGCGTCTTCAGCACCCCGCGCAGCCGGGCCCAGTTGGGGATGCCGTCGGCACCGGTCAGGATCACCCCGGTGAAGGCGAGCGCGGCCAGGATCGCCCGGTCCGCGCCGTTCGCCTCCATCGCGGACAGGCCGCGCCAGTAGCCGGCGGCGTACGAGATGAGCAGGGCGACCATGTAGATCAGGACCGCCCACCGCAGGGGTTGTGGCCCGCCGACCATCAGCCGGGGGCTGAACCGGACCAGCACCCACCAGCACCACAGGCCGAGGCCGAGCAGCACCGCGGGCCGTCCGACGTCGCTGAGCGCGGGCAGGATCAGCCGGGCCGGAATCAGCATCAGCAGCACGATCAGGATGCTGAGCAGGCCGGCCGCGTCGATCCGGGTGAAGCGCCGCCGGGTCGCGTAGGTGCGGTCGGCGACCAGCGTGGGGTCGAGGTCCGCCGGGTGCAGCGACAGGCTCAAGGGCTCGTGCTCCGGTCGCGGTCCTTCCACGAGGGCGGCAGCACGATGGTGTCCTCGATGCTGGCCACCTTGACCGGTGCCGCACCCGCCGCGGAGACCGGGATCCTGGCGGTCTTCTCGCCCGGGCCCTCGGCGGGTGACGGGGGTTCCGGAGCCGGTTCACCGGACGCGGGACGTTTCCTGCGGTGCCGGATCCAGGCGTCGATCGCCACGGTCAACGCCACGGTGAGCAGCACACCCACGCCGGCGACCGCGATCAGTGCCCGTTTCACCTTCGACGTCGACTCCTCGACGTTGTCCCCCAGGTCCAGCCGCCGCACCGTGATCATCTGCTCGCCGGGAGCGCCGTACTCGTCCTGCAGCGCGGCCACGCTCTCGGTGAATCGCTTGATCAGCTGTTCGGAGGTCTGCGTCGACTGCACCTCGGTGTCGCCGATCACCTCGACGGTCAGGATCGGCAGCTGCGGGTCCTGGGTGATGGTGAAGTCGTCGCTGAACCCGGCGTTCTTGAGCGCCTTCACGTTCCTCTGGTCCTGGGTCGCGATCATGCCGGCCTTGGTCAGCGACGCCAGTCCCAGGTCGAGCCAGGGGTTGCGGGCGCTCGCCTTGGTCTCGTCGGCGGCCTTCGGCGTGATCGCCGGCGGCACCAGCTGCACGTAACTGGTGGCCACGTAGTCCGGTTCGACGCGGGTCGCGACGAACAGGGTGACCGCGACCGCGATCAGCAACGCGGGCACCGAGACGTACCACCGGCGGAACATCAGCTTGGTGAGGTCCCAAAAGTCCACGTCTGCCCTTTCACCGGCTGATCTTGTAGATGTGGTAGGAGTACTCCTCGGCGAACGTATCGATGATGGCACCATTCTCGATGGACACCGTCCGGTCCTCGAAGAGAACGGTCGCGTTCGTCGCGGCGACGCCGCCGGGAAGCGTCAGCCTCTGCTCACCGGTGCCGCCGAACCGGCTCGGCATCGCGAACACGTAGTACGACCCGTCGTGTTCCTTGAGCATGGTGTCCAGCCGCGGGTTGAACCTCCACGCGTACGACTGGGTGTTCAGCACCGGGGCCAGGCCGGTGATCCGCCTGTTCAACTCGGTGACCGCGGGCCGCACCGCCGCGCCGCAGGCGTCCCGCAGCACGTGCTGCGACACGCAGTCGCCACTGAAGTTGTGGTTGAAGTAGAGGATCCCGCGCGCCTCGTGGATCAGTGAATTGACCACCGCGCCGGCGATCTGGTCCCGTGTGATCGTCGGCGCGGTGGCATCCTCGAACGGCCTGCCCACCTCGACGAACGCGTAGATCGGCTGGCGTTTGCCATCCCGAGCGTCAAGCTCGCGCATCCGGTCCATGGTCAGGCCGTAATTGGCGGAACGCCGGCAGGCGTTCTCCGGGACACCGATCGCCGGGCCCTCGGAGGCCGAGTAGCAGACGTTCGGGTCGGTGTACCAGTACACGTCGTTGGAGACGACGGTGGTCCAGTCGTTGACGAACCGGCCGGCCGCGTCGTCGCCCTGCCAGAACACGACGCCCTTGCCGAAGTTCGCATACCGCATCCGGCCGTCGCCGGTGGGCAGCTCGGCGGAGAGGCGTTTCATCACGTCGAAGCCGCAGTCGTACTGCCCGGAGGTGCACGGATGACCCTCGCCGGGATACTTGCCGGTCCAGGTGCCGGTCCCGGCGCCGCCCCACATGTCGACCTCGTCGTTGATGATCCAGGCGGTGGTCTCGTCGCCGGAATCGGCGCGTGCGTCGCCGGTCATCGCGTGCATGCCGTTGCGCTCGATCAGGTCGAGGTCGGAGTCCTTGGTCAGCATCACGTAGGTGTTGAGGCCGACCGCCTTGTCCCTGTCGAGCTCCTCCTGGGTGTAGACGCCCTCGTACCAGACACCGATCGGGAAGAAGTCCGGATCGTCCCAGTCCTTCGCCTTGGCGAAGCGCGAGTAGTAGGACGGTCCGCCTTCCCACGCCACCCGTCCCAGTTCCGACATCTCCGAAATTTCAATAGAAGGAGATTCAAAAACGTTGTCGGGTACGTCCGAAGCCCGCGACTGCACGAAGAAAGTCCCCGACGCGACCACCGCGACCCCGGCCACCAGCACCGGAATGATCCTCTTGTCCACGTCAGTCCCTCGGCGACCGCTGCGCCGGGATGCGTCCCCACCCGGACCGCACGTCCCAGGAAGCCGACCGCCGGCGGCGTTCGGCCAGCAGCACCACGGCCACGTAGACCACCGCCGCCGGGCCGAGCCACGGCCGCCGCAGCACCACGTCACGCAGCCACGACGTGGCGTCCGGCTCCGGCGCGACGAGCGCGACCCCCGCGGGGGCCGACTGCCGGAACCGCTGGAACTCCGCGTTGCCGTCCCGCGCCCGCGCGACCCGCCGGACCAGCTCGTCGAGCGTCCGCGGTGCCACCACCCGCACCGGCACCCCGATCTCGGCCTTCTCCCCCGGGGCCACCACGGCGTCCAGGAACATGTCGTCCGCCGTCAGGTCGGGGAACCCGGCGAACCGGGACCGGGCCCGCGTGCTCACCGCGATCACCCCGCGCCCGAACAGCCGCCCCCGGAAGACCGGCAGGCGGGAGTTGATCGCGTAGAAGGCCCGCACCGGCCAGGTGCTCCCGGAGGTGTCGACGGCCGGGCGCGGCACCGCCGCCTCGATCCCCGGCTCGGCCACCGCCGCGGCCAGGTCCCGCAGCAGCGCCGGGCGGGCCGGCACGTCGGCGTCGAGATAGATCCGCACGTCGCCGGTGGCGACCGCGTCGGCCGCGTTGAGCGCCGCGGTCTTGGACGCCGCGGCGACCTCCACGACCCGCGCCCCGCAGGCGCGGGCGACCTCCGCGGTCCGGTCGGTGCAGCCGTTGGCGGCCACGACGATCTCCAGGTCAGCGTCCTCCGTCAATGCGTTCACGGCGGCGGCGATGCCCGCCTCCTCGTTGAAAGCCGGGATGATGACGCTAATTCGCACGTCGTGATGCTTTCGCGGGAGCAAGGCCGGGACAACCGGTCGAAAGGACGAGGAAGTATCGCTTTGTTGACAGGCTTCGCGGCCGATAGTGCCCTTGTCCACATCGGATCGCACGCTAAGTTGCAAGATGTGAAGGCGTCTCGGGAGAAGCCTGCCCAGCAGCGAAATCGCATCCTACTTGCCGGTGTCCACTTTGATCGCATCACCGAACCCGAGGTAATTGATCAAGTGACGGGCAGCTGGCGGGCGGGTAACGGCGGGCAAATCATCACCCCCAATGTGGACATTCTGCATCGAGTGGTGCGAGATGCTGATTCACGCCGTCATGTGACATCGTCGTCAATCGTTGTCGCGGACGGAAAGCCACTGGTCTGGGCGAGCCGGATCGCCGGCACTCCCCTGCCGGCCCGGGTCGCCGGCTCCGACCTGATCTGGAGCCTCTCCGCGGCCGCCGCCGGTGCCGGGCGTTCCGTCTTCCTGCTGGGAGGCGAGCCCGGCACCGCCACGCGGGCCGACCACGCGCTGCGCGCCCGCTTCCCCGGCATCCGGATCGCCGGCCACCTGAGCCCGCCGTTCGGCTTCGACACCGACCCCGGCGGGTTCCAGCAGGTCTGCGACACGGTCACCGCGGCCGCCCCGGACCTGGTCTTCGTCGGCCTCGGCTTCCCGAAACAGGAGCGGGTCATCGCCCGGCTGCGCCCGCTGCTCCCGCAGACCTGGTTCCTGGGCTGCGGCGCGGCGATCGGCTTCGTCGCCGGCGTGCACTCGCGGGCCCCCGGCTGGATGCAGCGCACCGGCCTCGAGTGGGTGCACCGCCTCGCCGGAGAACCTCGCCGGCTGATGCGCCGCTACCTGATCGACGACGCCCCGTTCGCGCTGCGCCTGCTCGCCGGCAGCGCCCTCGACCGTCTCCACACCCGAAAGGCCACCCCGTGACCCGCCCCGACATCTCGGTCGTCATCGTCTCGTACAACACCAGCGAGCTCACCCGCCGCTGCCTGCGGGAGCTCGACGCGAGTCGTACCCCCGATGTCGCCTTCGACGTGACAGTGGTCGACAACGCGTCGGCCGACGGATCGGCGGACGCCATCGCCGGCGAGTTCCCGGGCGTGCGCCTGATCCGGCTGCCGGAGAACGTCGGGTGGGGCCGCGCGATCAACCGCGGCGCGGTCGCCACCGACGGCACCCACCTGCTGTTCCTCAACCCGGACACGGCGCCGGTCGGCAACCCGGTCGCCGAACTGGGCCGGTTCGCCCGCAAGCACTCGCGGCACGGCCTCTACACCGGCCGCACGCTGCACCCCGACGGCACCGACGACATGTTCTGCGCCTGGGGTCTGCCCACCCTGCGGGGATACCTCGGATTCGCGACCGGCCTGTCGACGCTCTTCCCGCGCAGCGCGCTGACCAACCCCGAGGGCCTTCCCGGGTACGATCGGCGCAGCGTGCGCGTGGTCCCCGCGGTGTCCGGCTGCTGCATGCTGATCCAGCGCAAACTCTTCGAACGCCTGGGCGGCTTCGACCCGCAGTTCTTCCTGTACAGCGACGACATCGACCTCTGCACCCGGGCGGCCGAGCTGGGCGCACGCCCGGTCGTCGTCCCGCAGGCCACCGTGATCCACGTGGGGGGCGCGTCCTCCAGTTCCTCCGGCCAGCGGCTGAAGATCCTGCGCGGCAAGTCCACGTACGTCCGGCGGCACTGGACCCCGTGGCGGGCCCGCACCGCCATCACCCTGATGGCGGCCGGCGTCGCCCTCCGCGCCGTCGGGCAGGCCCTCCGCGGCCGGGGCCGCGACCGCGCCGTCGACTGGCCGTCGATCTGGCGCGACCGCGACGTGTGGTCGCAGGGCTGGCCGCCGGTCGACGAGCCGCGCCCGCCGCTGTCGCCCCTGACCGCCCAGAGCCTCCTGCCGGGCAGCCGCTAGACGCTCGCCCGGCCGTAGAACGCGGCCAGCTCGTGCGGGTTCTTCGTGTAGACGTCGATCTTGCGGATCGTGCCGTCCACGACCTGGTGGATCTCGACCATGGTCAACGGGAACTGCTCACGGGTGGTGTGGGCGGTGAGCGTCCCGGTCAGCGTGCCGACCACACCGGCCGGGCCCTCGAACACGTCGGCGGCGGTGATGGCGACCTCGGCGTACCCCATCATCGCGCCCAGGATCGACTGCACGAACACGTCGCGTCCCCGGTGCACACCGCCGTAGGGGAGCTGCGCCGGCTCGTCGACGATCACGTCCGGGTCGAGCCGCTCCAGCAGGCCCGGCACGTCGCCCTGGGCCAGCGCGCCGTACAGCTCACGGACGACATCGGCGGGGCTTGCGATCTGGTTACTCATGGTGAAGTGCCTTTCGTCGGGCCCCGGTGATCGGGACAGGCACCATGCAACGGCAACCGGCGGCGACCGGGGAGCCTCTGCCACGAGGGGTACTGGCAGGGACCCCCCACCCGCGCGGGGCGCGCCTATTCTTTGATCATGGACAACCGGGACGCGGCCAGTGCCTTCCTCCGTTCCCGGCGTGACCGGGTCACCCCCGAGCGGGCGGGTCTGCCGGTCTACGGCCGGCGGCAGGTGCCCGGGCTGCGCCGGGGTGAGGTGGCCACGCTGGCCGGGGTGAGCGTCGAGTACTACACGCGCCTGGAACGCGGCAACCTGCAGGGCGTCTCGGACAGCGTGCTGGACGCCCTCGCCCGGGCGCTGCGGCTGGACGCCACCGAGCGGATGTACCTGTACGACCTGGCCCGCGCCGCCGGCCCGGGCGCCAGGAGACAGGCCGGTCAGCGGGCGGCCCGGCCGGCGGTACGGCCGAGCGTGGCCCGGATCGTCGACGGCATGCCGGGGATGGCCGCCTACGTGATGAACAACCGCCTCGACATGCTGGTCGCGAACCCGCTGGGCCGGGCCCTCTACGCGGAGATGTTCGCCGACCCGGCCTGCGGGGCGAACGTCGCCCGGTTCGGGTTCCTGCACCCCGCTGCCCGGCGGTTCTTCACCGACTGGGACCTGATGGCCCGGTTCGCGGTGGGCGCGCTGCGCGTCGAGGCGGCCCGCAACCCGTACGACCGGGACCTGTCGAACCTCATCGGTGAGCTGTCCACCCGCAGCGACGTGTTCCGCGTGCTCTGGGGATCGCAGGACGTGCACGTCTTCCGGGAGAGCACCAAACGCCTCACCCATCCCCTGGTCGGCGACCTGGAACTCGACCAGGAGACGATGACCCTGCCGGACGACAGCGGCCTGCAGCTGTGCGTCTACAGCGCGGCCCCCGGTACCGCCGCCGACGACAGCCTGAAACTGCTCGCCAGCTGGTCCGCCCCGGCGGCTCCCGCCGCCCCGGCCGCCTCAGTACGCCCCGGAGCTGCGGACGACGGCGCTCGCGGTGCGGGCCAGGATCGCGAGGTCCATGGCGAGTGACCAGTTCTCCACATAGGTGAGGTCGAGCCGGATCGACTCCTCCCAGCTCAGGTCGGAGCGTCCGGACACCTGCCACAGGCCGGTCAGTCCGGGTTTGACCACCAGCCGGCGCAGCATGTCCGACGGATAACCGGCCACCTCGCGGGCCAGTGGCGGCCGTGGGCCGACCAGTGACATGTCGCCCTTCAGCACGTTGACCAGCTGCGGCAGTTCGTCGAGGGAGAACCGGCGCAGCCACTGGCCGACCGGTGTGACCCGCGGGTCCTTGCGCATCTTGAACAGTTCGCCGTCGGTCTCGTTGAGGTTGCGCAGTTCGGTCAGCCGGGCCTCGGCGTTGACGACCATGGTGCGGAACTTGTAGAGCGTGAACGGCCGTCCGTCCTTGCCCACCCGTTCCTGGCGGAAGATCACCTGTCCGCCGCCCAGTGCGACCAGTGTCGCGACCACGGCCAGCAGCGGTGAGCTGAGGGTCAGCAGGATCAGTGCGCCGATCCGGTCGAAGGCCGCTTTGATCAGGCGGGCGCTGCCCTTGAGCCGGGGATGTTCGACGTGCAGCATCGGCAGGCCGTCGACCGGTCGGATGGTGGTACGGTCCCCGGCGACGTCGACCAGGGTGCTGGCGACGATCAGGTCGATGTCGTCGCGCTCGAGTTCCCACGCGAGGCGGCGCAGGGCGGCGCCGTCGATCTCCGGGCAGGAGAGCACCACCACGGTGTCCGCGCCGGAGCGCCCGACGGCGGTGCCGACCGTGTCGAAGGTGCCGTAGACCGGGGGCATGCCCGGAACGAAATCGGTCCGGCCGGGCCCGGGCGGCAGGCACGCGCCGATCACCCCGAGGCCGTGGTACCGCTCCCGGCGCAACCTGCGGGTCATGTCCGCGACGGCGTTCTCGTGGCCCACCAGAATGACCCGCTGGAGGCGGTTGCCGCTCGCCCAGGAACGGTGCAGGCGCTGCCGGAACACATATCGCGCCCCGATGCCGACGGCGACGGCCAGCGGCATCGCGATGAGCACGTATCCCCGCGCCAAACGCAGGTCGAACCCGAAGGAAACAATAGCGATGAGAGCGGTGAGCGCCAATCCGGCACGAAATACCCGGGCATACTCGTCGGTTCCGACGAACAGGTGCCGCGGCTCGTAGGCGCGATTCACGGCGAGGCACGCCATCCACGCGACCGGGAACAGGAACGTGAGGAGCAGGTAGCCCGGCAGGTGGGGTCCCGCCCCTGCGGGTCCGAAGCGCAGGATCAGCGCCCAGGACGCGGCGGAGAAGCCGACCGTGAAATCGAGCAGGTAGAGGGTCAGGGAGTACCGGCTCTGCCAGCCGATACGGGTCCCGGGTGCCCGGTTGGGTTCCTTGAGTCGCTGTGCCGCTTCGCTGAGGTCGACCGTCGAGACGGAGTCGATCGTCTGCACGCCTGTGCCCCCACAGTATTTGCTGCGATCAATGCGTTTGTCCGTTTTAACCGACATGACGGACCATGATCCCGTCGCAGAAACACGCGGGACATGAAACAGAGTGCACACGCTCCCACACGGACCGCTACAGCTTTCCGATCGACAGGAATGACGATTCGGTGGATGGGGGCCTCAGTTGACTGTCCTCATCGGACAGCAGTCTTTATCGTGCCTGTTGGCGGGCGGTCAACAGGCCAGGAGTCACGATTGACTGTCGCCAATCAGACGAATTTGCTTTCGACATAACTGTTGCAGGCCTCGAAACTCGGCAGCAGGCCCGCCGCGCGCGCCTGCGCCAGCGTCGGGGCCGACTCATCCTTCCCGGACAGCAGCGGCACCGCCGCCGGCCAGGTGATACCCAGCTCCGGATCGAGCGGATGGATGCCGTGCTCGTGGCCGGGACGGTAGGTCGACGAGCACAGGTACGCCACCGTCGCCCCCTCGGTCAGCGCGCAGAAGGCGTGCCCCAGCCCCTCGGCCAGATACACCGCCCGCCGGTCGGTGTCGTCGAGCGTCACCGCCTCCCACAGGCCGAACGTGGGCGAGCCGACCCGGATGTCCACCACCACGTCGAGCACCGCGCCGCTCACACACGTCACGTACTTCGCCTGACCGGGCGGCACGTCGGCGAAGTGCACACCGCGCACCACGTCCCGGGCCGAGGTGGACAGGTTCGCCTGCGCCAGGTCGAGCGGATGGCCGACGGCCGCGGCCAGATGGTCGAAGCGGTACCACTCCAGGAACGAGCCCCGGGCGTCACCGTGCTGCACCGGGGTGACCTCGAAGGAACCGGCGATGCCGAGCGGACGGATCTTCATCGCAGGCCACCGTCCAGCAGGCGCAGCAGGTAGTCCCCGTAACCGCTCTTGCGCAACGGTCCGGCCAGGTCACGCAGGTGCTCGTCGCCGATCAGGCCGAGCCGCCAGACCGCCTCCTCGACACAGCCGATCTTCAAGCCCTGCCGCTCCTCGATCACCCGCACGTATTCCGAGGCCTGCACCATCGACTGGAACGTCCCGGTGTCCAGCCACACCGTGCCCCGGTCCAGGACGGTCACGCCGAGCCGGCCCTGCCGCCGATACTCCTCGTTCACCGCGGTGATCTCCAGTTCGCCGCGCGCGCTGGGCTCCAGCTTCTCCACGATCCGCACCACGTCGGCGTCGTAGAAGTACAGGCCCGGGACGACATAGGTGGACTTCGGCCGCTCCGGCTTCTCCTCGATCGACAGCACCCGGCCGCCGGCGTCGAACTCGACCACGCCGTACCGCTCCGGGTCGGCCACCGGGTACGCGAACACCCGGCCACCGGCCGGCTCCCGGAACCGGGACAACTGCCGGCCCAGACCCGTACCGTGGAAGATGTTGTCGCCCAGGATCAGCGCGACCGGCTCGTCCCCGATGAACTCCGCACCGATCCGGAACGCCTGCGCGATGCCCTCCGGGCGGGGCTGCGACGCGTACTCCAGACGCAGGCCGAGGCGGCTCCCGTCGCCCAGCAGGCGCTGGAACTGCGGCTGGTCCTCCGGTGTCGTGATCACCAGGATCTCCCTGATCCCGGCGGATATCAGCGTGGTCAGCGGATAGTAGATCATCGGCTTGTCGAAAATCGGCATGAGCTGTTTCGACATGGCCATCGTGATCGGCCACAGTCGCGAGCCGGTGCCACCGGCGAGCAGGATTCCACGCACCAGAGGAGACTAAACAGATCACGACGTTCGTCTACACTCGACACCCGTGCGGATTTTCGTGACCGGCGGCGCCGGCTTCATCGGTTCAGCCTACGTCCGGGCTCTCCTGCAGGACGAATACCCCGGCGCGCCCGGGGCCGACGTGACCGTTCTGGATCTGTTGTCCTATTCCGGGAATCGCGCGAACCTTCCCGCGGAGAATTCTCGGCTGACCTTCGTCGAAGGCGACATATCCGATGCGGGATTACTCCGGGAGATCCTCCCGGGACATGACGCGATAGTCCATTTCGCGGCGGAATCGCACGTCGACCGGTCGATTGCCGGGGCCGTCCCCTTCGTCGCCACCAACGTCCTCGGCACCCAGGTCCTCCTGGACGCCGCCCGCGACGTCGGCGTCCCCCGCTTCGTGCACGTCTCCACCGACGAGGTCTACGGCTCCATCGCCGACGGCTCGTGGACCGAGTCGTGGCCGCTCTCGCCCAACTCGCCGTACGCGGCCTCCAAAGCCGGCTCCGACCTGCTCGCCCTCGCCGCCCACCGCACCCACGGCATGGACGTCGTCGTCACCCGGTGCTCCAACAACTACGGCCCGCACCAGTTCCCGGAGAAGGTCATCCCGCTCTTCGTCACCAACCTGCTGGACGGCAAGCCGGTCCCGCTCTACGGCGACGGCGGCAACATCCGCGACTGGCTGCACGTCGACGACCACTGCCGCGGCATCCAGCTCGTCCTGGAGAAGGGCGCGGCCGGCGAGGTCTACCACATCGGCGGCGGCACCGAGCTGAGCAACAAGGAGCTGACCGGGCGTCTCCTGGAGGCGTGCGGCGCGGGCTGGGAGATGGTCCGCCCGGTCGGCGACCGCCTGGGTCACGACCGGCGCTACTCCCTCGACATTTCCAAGATCAAGACCATGTTGGGGTACGCGCCGCGGGTCCCGCTGGAACAGGGACTCGCCGGCACCGTCCAGTGGTACCGCGACAACCGCCCGTGGTGGGAACCGCTGAAGGCCCGGGCCGGCCTCTGATGCGCTGGCTGATCACCGGCGCGGACGGGATGCTGGGCCGCGACCTCCACGCAGTCCTCGGCTCCCCCACTCCCACATCCGCCACCTCCACGTCCGTCACTCCCACGTCCGTCACTCCCACATCCCCCACTCCCACATCCGCCGCCCCCACATCCGCCACTCCCACATCCGCCGCCCCCACATCCGCCACCTCCACGGACACCCGGCTCGAGGTGATCGCGACGACGCGGGCCGAATTGGACATCACCGACCCCGCAGCCGTCCGCGACGCCGTCGCCGGAGCGGACGTCGTGTTCAACACGGCCGCCTGGACCGACGTGGACGGCGCCGAGACCTCCCCCGGGGCTGCCGCCGCGGTCAACGCCGAAGCCGTCCGGGTCCTCGCCGCCGCGGCCGGCCCCCGCCTGATCCACTTCTCCACCGACTACGTCTTCGACGGCACCGCCACCAGCCCGTACGCCGAGGACACGCCCTACGCGCCGGTCAACGCGTACGGCAGGACGAAAGCGGCGGGTGAGCGGGCGGTCCTGGCCGCCGGCGGGTACGTGATCCGCACCGCCTGGCTCTACGGCGCACACGGACCGAACTTCGTCCGCACCATGCTCCGCCTAGCCGCCGAGCGCGACACCCTGACCGTGGTCAACGACCAGCAGGGGCAGCCCACCTGGTCCTACGCCCTCGCCCAGCAGTCGGTGGCGCTGGCACACGCCGCCCTGGCCGATCGCGCCCCCGCCGGCGCCTATCACGGCACGGCCGCCGGGTCGACCACGTGGCACGGGCTGGCCCAGGCGGTCTTCACCGAAGCGGGCCTCGACCCGGCCCGCATCCTCCCGACGACCAGCGACCGGTTCCCACGGCCGGCTCCCCGCCCGTCCTACAGCGTGCTGGGTCACGACCGCTGGTCGACCACGCCGGTGTCGCCGCTCCCGCACTGGCGAACCATGCTCAAGGAGGCCTTCCCCACCCTCCACCCCTGACCCTCGACGCCCCAGACCCCACCCAGCCGTATACGACGGTCGAACCCATACCCCGAGCCAGCCACGCCCGACGGCTCAGCCCCACCAGCCGTGCTCTACGGCTCCACCCAGACGCCAACTCAGGCCTGGACGACGGCTCAGCCCCACCAGCCGTGCTCTACGGCTCCACCCAGACGCCAACCCAGCCCTGGACGACGGCCCAGACCAACCAGCCGTCCCCCACGGCTCCTTCCGGACGCCAACCCAGCCCTGGACGACGGCCCAGACCAACCAGCCGTCCCCCACGGCTCCTTCCGGACGCCAACTCAGCCCTGGACGACGGCCGGGACGAGCCCAATACCACTTAAACGGAAGTTGATCATGAACGTGACCGTCGACTCGGCTGCGGATGCGATCACGCCTGACGGGCGCCGCCTCCGGTCGCCTCGTGCATCGGCGCCGTTCAGCCACTCGCCCCCCCAAGCCGTCGCCGAGATCGGAAGAGGCCGAGTGGCGTTCCGAGCACCCCGGCCGTCGCCCACGGTCCATCCGAGATCCGAAAACAACCGCGGGAGCCGGCCGGAGTAGCCGAAGCGACCACAGGCAACGGCCGCGGCAACCGAAGCGACCACAGGCGACGGCCGGGTGCCCCCGAGCCGTCGCCGACGGCTGATTCCCACCCTCCTGAACAGCCGCAGCCGACGGCCCGACCGACCC
>NZ_JZKF01000086.1 GCF_000962825.1 Actinoplanes rectilineatus | reverse complement strand
GCGTTGCGGCCGATCGCCGTCTCGATCCGGTTGATCGTCGCGAACCGCTTGTCCTCCAGCGGGCCGAGGATCGCGTTCTGCACGAAGTTCGCACCGCCCTGACCCTCGGTGCTGATGATCCGGGCGTTGGCCTCCTGGATCTGGGTGTTCAGCAGGGCCAGGTTGCGCTCGACCTCGGCCTGCGCCTGGGCCGGCACGGCCGGCAGCTTGTCGGCGACCGTCTGGCAGTTGACGGTGGCCGGTTCCTCGGACGCCGCTGCGACGCCGAGGCCCACTCCGACCAGCACGACCGCGGCACCCGCCACGCCGATGACCTTCAAGCGCTTGGCGTTGCCCGCGCTGCTCCCGGGGCTCCGGTATCGCTTCATCTGCAATCGCCTTCCTCGTGAACCGCTCTCGACCGGTCCATACGGGAACGCTCCCAGCGCGGATCGAACTAAAGGAAAACTTAAGGTTCGCGGGGTCGCCCCTTTAAGGTCGATGACCGCGACTGATCAGGCAGAACAGTCGTTCGACAAAAAATCGTGGTAATCGCACGGTCACCGAAAGCACAGGGCCGGAATCCCGCATCACGCGGAATCCCGGCCCGGAAGAGGAACGAGGGGGATCAGAGGCGCCCCGCCCCCGCATGTGCGGAGACCAGACCCGGAACGGCTGCCGCCGGCGTCACCGGACCGGGGCGCAACGTCGGCGTCCAGCCCGCGTCGGTGCCCAGGTCCGGATCGTGGGTGGCGTTGTACTCGGCGAGCAGGTTGACCGCACGGACCGGACCGGTGCCCACCCGGGTCAGCGTGCCCACCTCCGTCATCGCCGTTCCGCCCCAGTCGTAGACGAACTCGTCGAGCCCGACGTCCGCACTGCGCAGCAGGAAGTTGTTCTCCGCGTAGATCGCCGAATAGACCCCCACACCCCAGGAGTACGAGTACGCGTCCTCATCAGTGATGTAGTAGTAGTTCGCATAGACGTCCACCTGTCCGAATCGCACCCGTGGCACGCGTTGCCCGACATTGGCGAACTTGTTGTGGTGAATGGTCACGCGCAGCTTTCCGACATCCGCGCCGACCGTGTTCGACGAACCGATCAGCATCGTCTTGTCGTGTTCCTGGAAGACGTTCCACGAGGCGGTGACCAGGTCGGACGCCCGGATCACGTCGAGCGCCCCGTCGTGCACCTGATAGGGCCTGCCGAGGTACTGCGGCTGAACCGAGTCCACATTGTCGCCGTCACTGAACGTGTTGTGGTCGACCCACACGTGGGTGGCCCCGGTCAGCGTGATCAGGTCGTAGTTGGAGTTCCAGTTGCCGGCCGATCCGTCGGTCGGGTCCCACGCCGGGAAACAGTCGGCGGCGTCCTCGAGGCGCAGATTGCGCACGATGACGTTGTCGACGTTCTGGATCAGCAGATTGGCGCCGATCAGACGTGCGTTCGGCAGCCCGAGGATCGTCGTGTTGGCGCCGACCCTCAGTTGCACCCGGGCGGCCTGGTTGCGGGCGGACTGCGCGCGGGCGTCCTCGAGCGGCCCGCTCGGCTTGGTCGCCGTCCCCCACACCGCCGGGTCGTACGCGGCGAGGTACGCGTCGAGCGAGTACCCGGGGTCGGCATAGGAGGCGCAGTCCAGCGGTGCCCCGGTGTCGTCGGTGTTGGCCCGGATCGTCCCGGCGACCAGCACGATCCGCGGCGTCGGATCGGTGCCTCCGGCCAGGGCAGCGGCGAGTTCGGCGCGGGTACGCACCACGAACACGTGCGCGTCGTCGGCGGCCGACCCGCCGGTGGTGCCGGTCCCGGCGGAGGCCCAGCCGTCGTCGGCGGCGAGGACGGCCCGGGCCTCCGGGGGGATCGAGGCGGCGGCGGAAGAAGTGAACGAGGCGGGGAGGACGGCGAGGGCATCCGGAGGGACCGAGGCTGCGGCGGGAGAAGTGAACGAGGTGGAGAGGACGAGGACGGCGGCGAGAGCGGCGAGTACGCGCATGATCAGGCGACCGGTTCCAGGTGCATCCAGACGAAGATCAGCGGATCGGTCCCCCGGCTGATCAGGTGGTGGTCCTCCCCCGCCTCGCACACCACGGCGTCCCCGGCGGTGAACTCGTCCACCACCTCGCCGTCGATCTCCACGTCGCCCTCGCCCTGGACGATGCAGAAGATCTCCGGAACGTCGTGCCGGTGCAGCCCCGGCTCGTCGTGGGTGCGGTGGTTCGGCAGCGGGTAGATCCGGAAGCCGCCGCGGCGTACCGCGTGTCCCGGCAGTGGGCTGGTGAACTGGGCCCCGTGGTGTTCCGGGCCGAGGTCGACGAGCTTCAGTTTCTGCATGGTCCGCTCCTTTCTAAGCGGGAAGGGCGACTTTCTCAACGGGGAGGGCCGCTTTCCAGACGGGGAGGGCGACCTTCTCGACGGGAAGGGCGACTTTCTAAACGGGAAGGGCGACCCGGTGTGGCGGGACCGCCCAGGGCACCCCGGCTTCGAACGGCAGCCGGCCGCTGTCCGCCACCTGGCGCACGATGGTGTCGATTCCGGTCACGACCTGCCCGCCGCCGTCCGGGTGCGGTTCCCGGAAACGTGCCGGGATCGCCACCGGCGGCGGCGCGGACACGATGGCGTCGGCCAGGGCGGTGAAGGTCGCGGTCCGCGACAGCGGAACCAGCAGGGGTACGGCCGAAGCCCCGCGATGTTCCAGCAGGTTCTCCAGGAGTCCCCGCCGTCCGGGCACCTCCCGCAGGTCCGGCTCGCCCGGCAGGCGCAGCCGGTCGGTCGGGTATTCCAGGACCGCCCCGCCGACCCGGATCTCGCCCGCGATGAACATCGCCGACGCGAGGGTGACCGCCACCGTCAGGGTCCGCCCGTCGTCCCCGGTGACCCGCAGGAACGTGGTGTCGTCGGTCTCGATCTCCCGGGACCGGTAGCGCTCCAGTTCCAGACGTACGGGCTGGAAGTGCCCGGCCACCACGAGCGCCTGCATCAGCGCGTGGGCGAACGGGTTGACCAGGGCGCCGTCCATCACCGGCCGCCCGCCGACGGTCCGGCGGCCGGCCCACGGTGCCCGGGTGTAGTAGCCGTCCGGCCGCCACCACGCCCCGGAGACCCCGATCGGCCCCTGGGGACGGGTGGCGCACAGTGCGGCCAGGGCTGCCGAGCCGAGCGCCTGGAACCCGACCTGGCAGATCCGGCCGGTGTCGCGCAGCGCCGCGGCCAGCACCTCGTGTTCGTCGGGCGCCATCACCGGCGGTTTCTCCAGGAGCAGGTCGGCGCCGGCGGCCAGGACGTCCAGGGCGATCGGCAGGTGGGTGTGCGGCGGGGTACAGATCACCACCACGTCCGGCCGGGTCTCGGCGAGCAGTTCGGTGTGGTCGGTGAAGACCGGGACGCCGAGGAGCGGGGCCGCCGGTTCGGGCACGATCGGCGCCCGGTCACAGAGCCCGGCGACCGTGATCCGGCCCTGGTCGGCGAGTCGTTGCAGCACCCGCCGGTGCCAGGCGCCGTGCCCGCCGGCCCCGATCAGCGCGACCCGGGCCGTCACGGCCGGTGCCCCGCGTCGAAGATCCGTCCGTGTGGTGATTTGTGGCGCCTACGGCGCCCGAAATCACCACACCAAGCGGGACGTGGTGAGTTCGGGCGCCCTGGGCGCCACAAATCACCACACCAAGCGGGGCGTGATGAGTTCGGGCGTCCTAGGCGCCACAAATCACCACACCAAGCGGGGCGTGATGAGTTCGGGCGCCCTGGACGCCACAAATCACCACACCGAGCGGGGCGTGGTGAGCTCGGGCGTCCTAGGCGCCACAAATCACCACACCAAGCGGGACGTGGTGAGCTCGGGCGCCCTGGACGCCACAAATCACCACACCAAGCGGGGCGTGGTGAGTTCGGGCGCCCTGGGCGCCACAAATCACCACGCCGGTTCGGGTTCGGGTCGGTCATGAGCCGAGTCCGCGGACGGTCGCTTCGACGCCGTGCCGGGCGAACTCCGCCGTCCAGTGGATCAGCCGGGCACGCAGCACGTCGTCGCCGGCGAGCGCGGGCGGGAACACCTCGTCCAGTGCGAGCAGGGCGTCGACGGTGCCCTCCGGGGTGTCCGGGGCGTCGGCGAGTGCCGCACGGATCCGGGTCGCCAGCGGGTCGTCCAGCGGCAGGGTCGCGCCGCTGTCGGCGTACCCCCGCGCGAAGCGCATCCACGCGGCCAGGACCAGCGCCGCCCAGCCCGGCCCCGCGCCCGCATCGCGCCGGTCCTGGATGGTGCCGAGGAGGCGGTACGGCAGTTTCTGCGAGCCGTCCATCGCCACCTGCAGCGTGCGATGGCCGAGCTCGCGGTTGGCGAACCGGGTCAGGGAGGTCTCGCCGTACTCGACGACGGTGACGCCCGCAGGCGGCCGCACGGTGGGCGCGATGTCCTCGGCGATCAGCCGCCGCAGCAGGGTGATCATGCCGGGCATGTCGAGGGCGTCGGCGATCATCTCCCGCCCGGCCAGCGCACCGAGGTACGCGGCCGCCGAGTGCACCCCGTTGAGGGCCCGCAGCTTCAGCGTCTCCCACGGGGCGACGTCGTCGGTGATGATCGCCCCGGCCGCCGCCCAGTCCGGACGCCCGCCGGGGAAGTCGTCCTCGATCGCCCACTGGGTGAACGCCTCGGCCACCACCGGGACGGCGTCCTGCGCGCCCAGGGCCAGGGCCGCCCGCCGCCGGTGGTCCTCGCTGGTCGCGGGCACGATCCGGTCGACCATGGTGGACGGGAACCCGATGCCGGACGGCAGCGCCGCACCGGCCACGTCCAGGGCCTGCTCGACCAGGCCGCGGACCCGTGCCCCGTTGCCCTGCATGTTGTCGCAGCAGAGCACGGTCAGCGGGCCGGCGCCGGCGGCCTGCCGGGCGAGGATGCCCCGGGCCAGCAGCGCCGGGATCGAGGTGGCCGGGGCGGCCCCGGTCAGCTGGGCCCGTAGGGCGTCGTCGAGCAGCAGCCGGCCGGCCGGGTCCATCCGGTAGGCCTTCTCGGTCACGGTCAGCGAGACGATCCGGATGCCCGGGTCGGCGATCGCGGTCAGCACCCCGTGCGGGTCGCCGGCCGCGTGGCCGAGGCCGGCGAGGATGCCGATCGCGCGGGCCCGGTCGTCGCCGTCGCCGACGGTCAGGACGCTGTAGAGCATGTCCTGTTCGCGCAGCGCATCGAGGACGGCCCGGGAGCGCGGGGCGACACCGACGATGCCCCAGTCGCCGCCGGACGCGGCGACCGCCGCTTCGGTGAACTCCGCCTGGTGCGCCCGGTGGAAGGCGCCCAGGCCGAGGTGCACGATGCCGGGGCGGACCAGGCCGGGGGTGACCGCGGGCAGGCTCTCCGCGGGCAGCGAGGTGAGGGCGGACCGGCCGAGCCGGTAGGTCACCGCCATGCCGGGCCGTCCGGGAAGCGGAACTCGGAGATCGACGACGGTCGCATCTCGACGCTGTAGCCGGGCGCGGTGGGCAGCCGGTACCGGCCGTCGACCACGGTGACCGGGTCGGTGAAGTGCTCGTGCAGGTGGTCGACGTACTCGATCATGCGGCCGTCCAGTGAGCCGCCGATCCGCAGGTAGTCGAAGATCGCCAGGTGCTGGACGTACTCGCAGAGGCCGACGCCACCGGCGTGCGGGCAGACCGGCACGCCGAACTTGGCGGCCAGCAGCAGCGTGGCCAGTACCTCGTTGACGCCGGCCACCCGGCAGGCGTCGACCTGGCAGACGCCGATCGCCTCGGCCTGCAGCAGCTGCTTGAAGATCACCCGGTTGGCGGCGACCTCGCCGGTGGCGACCCGGACCGGGCCCACGGCGCGGGCGATCCGGGCGTGCCCGAGCACGTCGTCGGCGTGTGTCGGTTCCTCGATCCAGTACGGGTCGAATTCCTTGAGCCGGGCCATCGCGGCGATCGCCTCGTCGACGTCCCACACCTGGTTGGCGTCCATCATCAGCAGCGCGCCCTCGGGCAGCTCGTCGCGGATGATCGCGGCCCGGCGGACGTCGTCCTCCAGCGGGCCGCCGACCTTCATCTTGACGGCCGTCCAGCCGTCGGCGACGGCCTGCCGGGTCAGCTCGCGGACCTTGTCGTCCGGGTAGCCGAGCCAGCCGACGCTGGTGGTGTACGCCGGGAAGCCCTCCTTCTCCAACAGGGCGAGGCGGTCGTCGTACCCCGCTGAGGCTTTGTCCAGGAGCTCGCGGGCCTCGCCCGGGGTGATCGCGTCGGTGATGTGGTGGAAGTCGACGGAGGCGACGATCTCGGCCGGGGTGAGTTCGGCGAGGAACCGCCACATCGGCTTGCCGGCCAGCCGGGCGCGCAGGTCCCAGACCGCGTTGATCAGAGCCCCGGACGCCATGTGGATGACGCCCTTCTCCGGTCCGAGCCAGCGCAGCTGCACGTCGGCGGTGATCGATCGCCAGAAGCCGACCTGGTCGGCGGCGATCTCCTCGACCGATCTCCCGGTGACGTGGTGGGCCAGCGCCTCGACCGCCGCGCAGGTGATCTCGTTGCCCCGGCCGTTGGTGAAGGTCAGGCCGGTGCCGGTCACGCCCGCGTCGGTGCTGACCTCGACGTAGGTGGCCGAGTAGTCGCCTTTGTTGATCGCGTCCGAGCCGTCGCCGGCGGCCGCGGTGGGGAACCGGACGTCGTGCACGGTGACCCCGGTGATGTGGACGCCCATTACCGGCTCCCGTCCAGGTTGAAGATACGTTTCGGCAGGTGGTACGCGAGGTCGGCGATCGTCTCGGCGGCCTCGTCGAGCGGCAGGCGGCCCTCGGTGACCAGCCGGGCGAGGTATCCGGCGTCGACCCGGCGGGCCACGTCGTGCCGGGCCGGGATCGAGCAGAACGCCCGGGTGTCGTCGGTGAAGCCCACCGTGTTGTAGAAACCGGCCGACTCGGTGACCGTCTCCCGGAACCGGCGCAACCCCTCCGGGCTGTCCAGGAACCACCAGGGCGCGCCCAGGTAGAGCGCCGCGTAGCCGCCGGCCAGCGGGGCGAGTTCGCGGGTGAACGCGGTCTCGTCGAGCGTGTAGAGCACCAGGCGCAGCCGCGGGTCGTTGCCGTAGCGGTCGAGCAGCGGTTTCAGGCCGCGCACGTAGTCGGTGGCCGACGGGATGTCGCCGCCGACGTCCCGGCCGTGCCGCAGGTGCAGCGCGGTGTTGTGGTTGCGCCACGCGCCCGGGTGCAGCTGCATCACCAGGCCGTCGTCGATCGACATCCGGGCGAACTCGATCAGCATGTGCGCCCGGAACGCCTCGGCGTCCTTCACGTCGCTGCTGCCGCCGAGCGCCGTGCGGTAGAGGACCGCGATCTCGCCCTCGTCCAGTTCGGCGGTCGCCGCGGTCAGGTGGCCGTGGTCGGTGCTGGTGGCGCCGGCCGCGATGAACAGGTCACGGCGGGCGCGCAACGCGTTCAGGAAGCCGGGGTACGTGCCGACGTCCTGCCCGGTGAGTTCGCCGAGGGCCGCCACCCGTTCGGCCCAGCCCGGCCACTCCGGGTCGACCAGGTTGTCCGGCCGGAACGTGGTGATCACCCGGCCGCCCGGTCCGCCCCAGCCGTCGGCGGCCAGTTTGGCGTGTGCGGCCAGTTCGTCGAGCGGGCTCTCGGTGGTGGCCAGCACCTCGATGTTGAACCGGGTGAACAGGGCCCGTGGCCGGAACTCCGGTTCGGCGAGCCTGGCGGCGAGCGCGTCGTAGATCTCGTCGGCGGTGTCCGCGGTCAGCGTGGTGGTGATGCCGAAGACGTCGGCGAAGACCTTCTCGGTCCACAGCCGGGACGGGGTGCCGCGGAACAACCGCCAGTTCGCCGCGAGCAGACGCCAGATCGCCCGGCCGTCGGTCTCCACCGGGGTGCCGTCGATGCTCGGCACGCCCAGCCGCGACGGCGGGATGCCCTGGCTGCCCAGCATCCGGGTGACGTAGTGGTCCGGCACCACGAAGAGCCGGGCCGGGTCTCCGAAGGCCACGTCGTCGGCGAGCAGTGCCGGGTCGACGTGCCCGTGGGGGCTGATCAGGGGCAGATCGCGCACCAGACCGTAGAGTTCGCGGGCGATCTGCCGCTGGGTGCTCTCGGCGGGGAACAGATGGTCGTCCGCGGTCATCTGACCTCCTTCAGGTTCAGGACGTCGGCCACCCGGACGGCCCGGCCGGTGGCCAGGGACTCGTTCGCGGCCAGGCCGGTGAGCAGGGACCGGGCGCCGTCGAGCGCGCCGGCGCTGCGGCCCAGCGGGTCGGCGGGCGGGTCGGGGCGCAGCAGGTCGGCGAGCAGGCGGACGTCGGCGCCGCCGTGGCCCTCCCGGACGTGACCGCCGACCTCGATCTCCCGGGGCGGCGCCCAGTACGGCCGGACCAGCAGCCGCACCGAGCCGCGTTCGGCGGTGGACTGGGCGCCTGGTTCGCCCTTGACCGAGGCGGCGGCGGTCGGCGCGACGTGGTCGCTCTCCACCACCTCCAGTTCGAGGCGGCCCTTGCTGCCGTTGACCATCACCCGGTAGCCCTCCCACGGCGCGTACGCGGTGAGGTGGTAACTCATCGACGGCCCGCCGGCGTAGCGGACCAGCACCGCCATGTCGTCCTCGATGGTGACCCCGGGGGCGAAGACGTTCTGGTCGCGGTGGTAGCCGTCGTGCTGCTCGTTGTCCAGGTAGAGCTCGCGCAGGCCGGGTTCGTCGGCGAGCCGGACGGCGAACGGGTCGCCGTCGGCGGCCGGGTCGCCGTGGGCCCGCGCGTAGTCCCGCGCGTAGCCGTGGCGTGCGCCGTTCTCGCCGTAGAAGAACAGCCGGCCGGCCGCGTACACCTGCTCGGGTTCGTCGGCGAGCCACCAGTTGACCAGGTCGAAGTGGTGGCTGGCCTTGTGCACCAGCAGGCCGCCGGAGTTGGCCTTGTCCCGGTGCCAGCGGCGGAAGTAGTCGGCGCCGTGGCGGATGTCCAGCATCCACTCGAAGTGCACCGATCCGATCTCGCCGATCTCGCCGGCGCTCAGGACCCGTTTCACCGCCTCGTGCACCGGGTTGTACCGGTAGTTGAAGGTGACCCGGACCGTGTTGCGGCCGTTCGTCCGGCGCTCGGCGTCCAGGATGCGGCGGCATCCGTCGGCGTCCACGGTCATCGGTTTCTCGGTGATCGCGTCGCAGCCGGCGTCGAGCGCGGTCACGACGTAGTGGTCGTGGTAGCGGTCCACGGTGGTCACCACGACGACGTCCACGCGTTCGCGCTTGAGCATCTCGGCGAAGTCCGCCGCGTCGTAGACCGGGACCGGCGCGACACCGAGGCGTTCCAGGCGGGCGTTGTGGACGGCCGGACGGCCCGGATTGGTGTCGGCCAGGGCGACCAGTTCGGCCACGTCGGCGTGGTCCTGGGTGATCGACCGGAGGAACATCCCGGCCCTGGCCCCGGCGCCCACGAGGGCGTACCGGCGGCGGGTTGCGAGGGGCATGCCGTCGCCTCCATTCGGCAAACGTTTGCAACAGCTTAGGGATCAGACCACGACGGAAGTCAATGGACGGCACTCATTTGCCTGCTTTTATCCATATTAGTTGATCCTAATGCAACATGATCGACATCGATGAGCGTTGACACGTCAGCAACCGTTTGCATTAATGGCTGCACCGGAGAGATCCGGGTCACACATTGGAGGACATCGTGGCGGTGACGATCCGGGACGTCGCAAAAGCGTCCGGAGTGCACATCTCCACGGTGTCGCGCACCTTCTCCGCCCCGCATCTGGTCAACCCCGAGACCCGCTCCCGGGTGCTGGCCACCGCGGAACAGCTCGGTTACCGTCCCAATCGGGCGGCCCGGGCGCTGATCACCGGACGCACGCACAACATCGGCCTGATCGTGGCCGACATCGCGAATCCCTTCTTCCCGCCCCTGATCAAGGCGGCCGAGACCCACGCCCGGCGGCGCGACTACCACGTCTTCGTCGCCGACACCGACGAGGATCCGAGCGTCGAGGCCGATCTGGTGCAGGCCCTGGCCAAGCAGGTCGACGGGATCCTGCTCTGCAGTCCCCGGATGAGCGACGACCAGATCGAGCAGTTGCGCCGCGAGGTGCCGCTGGTCGTCGTCAACCGCATGATCACCGGCTTGCCGGCCGTGGTCATGGACGTCGGGCAGGGCGCCCGCGAGGCCGTGCGTCACCTGCTCGGCCTGGGCCACCGTCACCTGGTCTACCTGGCCGGGCCGCGGGGCTCGTGGACCAACCGGGAGATCCGCCGGGCCGCCGGGGCAACCGCCCGCGCGGCCGGCGCGGATCTCACCGTGCTCGGCCCGCACCAACCGGTCGAGGAGGCCGGCGCGGCGTCCGCCGAGGCGGTTCTCGGCACCGGCGCGACCGCCGTGCTGGCCTACAACGACCTGATGGCGATCGGTCTGCTCCAGGCACTCCAGGACCGCGGTGTCGCGGTCCCCGGACGGATCAGCGTCGTCGGCATCGACGACATCGCCTACGCCGGTCTGGTCCGCCCACGGCTCACCACCGTGGCGAACCCGACCGCCGCCGCCGGTCGCGCGGCCGTCGACATGCTGCTGCAGCACGGCGACGGCGGTGCCACCGGCCAGGTCACCCTCCAGACCACCTTGATCATTCGCAACTCCACCGGTCCCGGGCCACACAGCCCGGCCGCTGCGCTCACCGCTGAGGTCGCCGCACACGTCAAGGAGTGACGAAGTCCCATGACCGCACCCCGATCACACAGTCCCCTTCCCCGGCGCCGCCTACTGCGCGGCCTGATCGCCGGAATGCTCGCCCTCCCCCTGGCCCTCGGCGGCTGCGGTGGCGACGACGCGGGCGACGACGGCAAGGTCGAACTGAGCTTCTTCTGGTGGGGCGGCGAGGCCCGCGCCCAGCTCACCGAGCAGGCCCTCGCCCTCTACACGCAGAAGCACCCCGAGGTCACGTTCAAGAAGACCTGGCAGGCCAACCAGGGCTACTTCGACAAGCTGGCGACGCTGACCGCCGGCGACGACGCTCCGGACATCTTCCAGATCGACGACAACTTCCTGGCCGAGTACGCGACGCGCAACGTCACGCTCGACCTCACCCCGTACCAGTCGTCCGGCAAGCTGGACACCTCGAAGTTCCCCGAGGGCCTGTTGAAGTACGGCGTGGTCGACGGCAAACTGGCCGGCCTGGCCTCCGGCGAGAACACCCAGGGTCTGGTCTTCAACAAGACGAAGCTGGAGACCGCCAAGCAGGAGCTGCCGAAGACCGGGATGAGCTGGGAGGACTTCATCGCCTGGGCGAAGACGGCCGGGGCGGCGACCGGTGTGCCGGGCACCATGGACCCGAGCGCCGACTACAAGGCGTTCTGGGTGTGGCTGCGCCAGCAGGGCAAGGAGATGTACAACGGCAACCAGCTGGGCTTCACCGTCCAGGACGTGCAGGCCTGGTTCGAGCTGTGGAAGGGCGCCCGCGACGCCAAGGCCACCCCGACCGCCGACGTGATCCACGAGGGCAACGCCACCGACGTCACCAAGCAACTGGTGGTCACCAACAAGGCGCTCACCTCGTGGGTGTGGGCCAACCAGATGCCCGAACTGCAGAAGAACACCAAGGACGAGCTCGGCGTGGTCGCGTACCCGGGTGACGCCAGCAAGCAGTGGCCGCGCGCCTCGATGTACTACTCGGTGTTCCGCGGCGCGAAGGACAAGGACGTCGCGGTCGACGTGATCAACTTCCTGTCGAACGACCCGGAGGCCGGCAAGATCCTCGGCACCGACCGGGGCCTGCCGCCGAACACCGACATCCGCACCTCGGTGTCGGCCGAGACCGACAACGCGTCGATGAAGCAGACCATCGACGTCATCGCCGAGCTGTCCAAGAACTACGGGCCGGCGCCCTCGGTGCCGCCGAAGGGCCACAGCACGATCCGGGAGGAACTGAAGAAGGCCGCCGAGGAGACCCAGTACGACCGGGCCACCCCGGCCCAGGCCGCCCAGCAGTTCTTCGCCGCCAGCCAGGCCGCGATCAGCCGGTGAGTCCGGTGGCAGTCACCACGGCCCGGTCCTCACCGCCCCGGCCGCCCGCCGGGCCCGCCGCCCACCGGCGGCGGGCCCGGCCCGCCCGGCGCGGGACCGACGGGACGGCCGGCTACGTCTTCCTCTCACCCTGGCTGCTCGGGCTGGCCGCCATCACGGCCATCCCGATGCTGATGTCGCTGTACCTGAGTTTCACCAACTACGACGTGCTCAGCGACTGGGAGTCCACCCGCTGGGTGGGCCTGGACAACTACCGGCAGATGTTCACCGCCGACCCGGCGTTCTGGCACGCGGTCCGGGTGACGGTGGTGTTCGCGCTGATCGCCACCCCTCTCAAACTGGCCGCCGCGCTCGGCGTCGCGCTGCTGCTCAACCGGGGTTTCCGCGGGGCCGGCCTGTTCCGCGGGCTCTTCTACCTGCCGTCGCTGCTCGGCGGCAGCGTGGCCCTGGCCATCGTCTGGGTCAACATGTTCAACCGCGACGGGGCGTTCAACTCGTTCCTGAGCTGGTTCGGCATCACCGGCAAGGCCTGGGTGAACGACCCGGACTGGGCGCTCGGCACCCTGATCCTGCTGGCCGTCTGGCAGTTCGGCGCCCCGATGGTGATCTTCCTGGCCGGTCTCAAACAGGTTCCGGTGGAGCTCTACGAGGCGGCCTCGGTCGACGGCGCCGGTCCGGTCCGGCAGTTCTTCGCGGTGACCCTGCCGATCCTCTCGCCGGTGATCTTCTTCAACCTGGTCCTCGAGACGATCAACGGGTTCCAGGGCTTCACCTCGGCGTTCGTGCTCTCCGGCGGCACCGGCGGACCGGTCGACTCGACCCTGATGTACACGCTGCACCTCTACATCAAGGGCTTCACCGAATACCAGATGGGCTACGCGTCCGCGATGGCCTGGGTCTTCCTGCTCTCCATCGGCCTGGTCACCGCGGTCATCTTCCGCACCGGCCGGTTCTGGGTGCACTACTCGGACGGAGACGACTGATGCCCCTGCGCAGGCTGTCACGACCGGTCGTGCTGGTACTGCTGGCCGCGATCGTGCTCTACCCCCTGCTGTGGATGCTCGGCAGCTCGTTCAAGGCCCCGGAAGAGGTCCTGAACAACATGTCGGTGTTCCCGGAGGCGTTCACGCCGGGCAACTACACCGACGGCTGGGGACACTTCGACGTCGCGTTCGGACGGTTCTTCCTCAACAGCGCGATGGTCGCGGTTCTCACCGTGGTGGCGAACGGGGTGTCCTGCCTGCTGGCGGCGTACGCCTTCGCCCGGCTGAAGTTCCGGCTCCGCGGCTTCTGGTTCGCCATCATGATCGGAACGTTGCTGCTGCCCGGCCACGTGCTGATCGTGCCGCAGTTCGTCATGTTCAAGACGTTCGGATGGGTCGGCGGCGAATGGCCGTACGCCCCGCTGATCGTCCCGCAACTGCTGGCCACCGAGGCGTTCTTCGTCTTCCTGATGGTCCAGTTCATGCGTGGCATCCCCCGCGAACTGGACGACGCCGCGAAGATCGACGGCTGCACGGCGTACGGTGTGTTCCGGCACGTCATCCTGCCGCTGTCACGCCCGGCCCTGGTCTCCACGGCGATCTTCTCGTTCATCTGGACCTGGAACGACTTCTTCCGCCAACTGGTCTACCTCTCCGACCTGGAGAAGTACACCGCCCCGGTCGCGCTGACCCTGTTCATCGACTCCAGCGGCCAGTCCGCGGTGGGCCCGATGTTCGCCATGTCGGTGCTGTCGCTGGCCCCGGTGTTCCTCTTCTTCGTCGCCTTCCAGCGGCTGCTCGTCGAGGGCATCAACACGTCGGGCCTGAAGGGATGACACCGCCCCGCCGGTTCGCGCCGGCCGCCGACCTGAACCGTGCGGTGCCGTTCCCCGACCCGGGCACCGACATGCCCCGTAATCCGGGCCCGGGCCACCCCGGCCGTTCCGACGGCCTCCACTGGCCGCAGGAGGAGCCCGCCCGGCACCGGCCGGACTGGCGGGAACGTTTCGCCCTCGGCGCCGACCTGGCCCTGATCGGCATCCTGGTCACCGTCGCCGCGCTGCCGGTGCTGACCGCGCCGGCGGCGGTGGCGGCCGGTTCGGCGGCGGTCCGGCACCGCTACCACCAGGGCACGCTGCCGCCGGTGCGCCCGCTGCTGCGGTTGTTCCGGCGCACCCTGCTGCCGGGGCTGCCGGTGCTGGTGCTGACGGCCGCGATCCTGATCGACTTGATCGCGGTCGGTCGCGGCTGGGTGCCGGGCGGTCAGCCGCTGTTCGTGCTCACCGCCGCGGCCGCCGGGTTCGTGGCCGGCCTGGGAACGCTGGTCCTGGTGGCGGTCGGCCGCGACCCGGAACTGCCGTGGCGCGACGCCGGCCACTGGGCGATCGAACGTCCGGCGGCCGCGGGCGGGACGGCGCTGGCCGGAGCATTGGCGTTCTTCCTGGCGCTGACCGTGCCGGCGACGCTTCCGCTGGTGGTGGGCTTCCACCTGTTCGCCGTGCACGTCATCACCGACCGTCTGGCCACCGATTAGAAACACGATCACCGTCATCGGGTACGCCTGACGTGAGTCCCGTGACCCGCGGCGCGTTCTCGCGCCCCCGATCCGCCGAGCACCCCCGATCCGCCGAACGCCCCCGATCCGGCGAACGCCCCCGATCCGGCGAACGCCCCCAGTCCGGCGAGCCGCCGCCCACGTGTTCGCGGGCGGCGGTTCGCTGTCCCGGACGAAGCGGTGGCCGGAGGACCGGGTAACCGCCGACGGGTTCAGCTGCCGCGGCGGTGCTCGAAGATCAGGTACGTCTCGGTGCCGGCGATCAGGCCGGTGCCACTGAGCCGGTCGGTGATCACCGACCGGAGATCGTCCACATCGACCGCGGCGACGTGCAGCAGGAAGTCGTAGGAGCCGGAGACGAAGTAGACGTCGCGGACCGCGGGGATGCCGGCCAGCGACGCCGCGAACCGGCCGATCGTCTCGCGGGACTCCGACCGGATCCGGACCGCGATCATCGCCTGGATCGGGCGGCCGATCCAGGCCGGGTCGACGTCCGCGTGGAACCCGCGGATCGCACCGATCTCGCGCAGCCGGCGCACCCGGGTAAGGCAGGTGGACGGGGCGATGCCGACCCGGTCGGCGAGCGCGTTGTTCGGCATCCGGCCGTCGGCCGCGAGCAGGCTCAGCAGCTCCAGGTCGATCGGGTCGAGCCCGCGAACATCCTTCGGCAGGTCGGTCATCACAGGCCCCATCATCGCAGAATCGGCGCACCGGACGTTAACAACAGAATCATGTTCGTCCGCCTTGCTTGATCACTGCATATCGTTCCAGTCTATCGACAGGCGCTGTAGACGACGCTTTATCGACAGGCGCTGTTGACGACGCGGTCGAGAGGAAGAACCATGCGCATCGGTGTGCCTACAGAGGTCAAGAACCACGAATACCGTGTGGCGATCACTCCGGCCGGAGTCGTCGAGGCGGTACGCCACGGACACGAGGTGCTGGTACAGGCCGGGGCCGGCACGGGCTCGGCGATCAGCGACGACGACTACGTCGCGGCCGGCGCGACGATCGCCCCGGACGCCGACAGCGTGTGGGGCGCCGCGGACATGGTGCTCAAGGTGAAGGAGCCGATCGCCGAGGAGTACCACCGGCTCCGGGCCGGGCAGGTGCTGTTCACCTACCTGCACCTGGCGGCCGACGCCGACGGCACCAAAGCCCTGCTCACCAGCGGGACGACCGCCATCGCGTACGAGACGGTGCAGCTCGCCGACGGTTCCCTGCCGCTGCTCGCCCCGATGTCGGAGGTCGCCGGACGGCTCGCCCCGCAGGTCGGCGCGTACAGCCTGATGCGCAGCAGCGGCGGCCGCGGCATGCTCCCGGGCGGCGTGCCCGGCGTGGCACCGGCCCAGGTCACCGTGATCGGCGGCGGGGTGTCCGGGGTGAACGCGGCCACCATCGCCCTGGGCATGGGCGCCGACGTGACCGTTCTCGATCTGAGCATCCCCCGCCTGCGCGAGATCGACGCCCGCTTCGGCGGCCGGGTGAAGACCCTGGTGTCCAGCGCGTACGCGCTCGAACAGTCGCTGCTCGACGCCGACTTGGTGATCGGCGCGGTGCTGGTGCCCGGGGCGAAGGCGCCGACACTGGTCAGCAACGACCTGGTCCGCCGGATGAAACCCGGTTCGGTGCTGGTCGACATCGCCATCGACCAGGGCGGCTGTTTCGAGGACTCCCGCCCCACCACCCACCAGGACCCGACATACCTGGTGCACGGATCGGTGTTCTACTGCGTGGCGAACATGCCGGGCGCGGTGCCGAACACCTCCACCTATGCCCTGACCAACGCCACCCTGCCGTACGCGTTGCGCCTCGCCGACCTCGGCTGGCGGGACGCGCTGCGCGCCGACCCGGCGCTGGCGCTGGGCCTGAACGTTCACGACGGGATCCTCACCAACGACTCGGTCGGCTCGGCTCTCGGTCTCCCCACCGAGAAGATCGCCACGATCCTCGCCTGAGACGACCTCGTGGCGCCCTCCGTCCTTCACCCGGCGGAGGGCGCACCCCTCCGTCGACGCCGTTCCGTGCGTGGTGGCGACCGTCGGCGTCAGGATCCGGGTGACCGCCTCGGGCAGGCGCTCCCGTCCGAGGCTGCCGCCCTTCGGACCGCCGTTTACGCTGCGTAATGCAGCATCCGCTCGGTGTGGTTCTGGAAGCCCACCTCGAGCTCCTCGTGATGCCGGGTGTCGACGTCACCGGACGTCTCCTCGGGGAGGATCCGCGCCGGCAGGGTGCCGAACCGCTGGGCCCGCTCACGGGCCGCCTCGTCCTTGGTCTTCATGGGCCGAGTATGCGCTTCCGCGGCACTCCTGAACAGCCGAAAAGCGGCGGCCCCCGGTGGCGGCCGCCGCCTTGCGCGACGTCGGATCAGAACGCGGCGAGAACCGAGCCCTGGTACTTGTCGGTGATGAACTTCTTCACCTCGTCGGAGTGGAGCAGCTTCTCCAGCTTGACGACCTTCTCGTTGGTCTCGTCGCCGGACCGCACCACGACCAGGTTCGCGTACGGGTTGTCGTCACCGGTCTCCAGCGCCAGCGAGTCGGTGGCCGGCTTGAGACCGGTCTCGATCGCGTAGTTGCCGTTGATCACCGAGATCGCGGTGTCCTCGAGGCTGCGCGGGAGCTGCGCGGCGTCCAGGGCCTTGATGTCGAGGTTCTTCGGGTTGGTCGCGATGTCGGTGGTGGTGGCCTTGACGCCGACACCGTCCTTCAGCGTGATCAGACCGTTCTTGGCCAGCAGGTTCAGCGCGCGACCCGAGTTCGACGGGTCGTTCGGGATCGCCACGACGCCCTTGTCCGGCACCTCGGCCAGGCTCTTGACCGTCTTGGAGTAGATGCCGAGGGGCTCGATGTGCACCGGCTTGAGCGCGGTGAACTTGTACCCCTTGGAGGCGATCTCCTCCTCCAGGTACGGGATGTGCTGGAAGTAGTTGGCGTCGAGCTGCTTCTCCTGCAGGGCGACGTTCGGCTGCACGTAGTCGTCGAACTCGACGATCTCGATCTTCAGGCCCTCGGCGGCGGCCAGGTTGTCGGCCACGTACTTGAGGATCTCGCCGTGCGGAACCGGGCTCACACCGACCTTGATGGTGTCGGAGGAAGCGGCCGCCTCGTCGTCGGAGGAGGAGCCACAGGCGGCCAGTCCCAGGACGAGGGTGGAGGCGGCCAGGACAGCGGCGAAGGAGCGGCGGCGCATGAAATTACCTTTCCTTGATCGGTGATAGAGGAATTGAGACGGGCGGGACCCGGTAGAAGGTCCCGAAAAGTGGCTAGCGGTGCGACAGCCGGCGGGCGACCAGGGCGCCCACCGCCTGGATGATCTGCACGATGATCACGATCAGTACCACCGTGGCGATCATGACGTTGGTCTCGAAGCGGTAGTAGCCGTAACTGATCGCCAGGTAACCGAGACCACCACCACCGACCGTGCCGGCCATCGCGGAATAGCCGATGATCGCGATCACCGTGACGGTGAAACCGGAGACCAGACCGGGCAGGGCCTCCCGGAGCAGCACCTTGCGGACGATCTCGGTGCGGGTGGCACCCATCGCGGTCGCGGCGGACACGACATCCGGGGGAACCTCACGCAGCGCGGACTCGACGATCCGGGCGAAGAACGGGATGGCACCGACGGTGAGCGGGACGATCACCGCGTCCGTGCCGATACTCACCCCCACGACCAGCCGGGTGAACGGGGTGATCGCCACCATCAGGATCAGGAACGGAATCGACCGCCCGAGGTTGACGATCAGGCCGAGAACCGCGTTCAGCGGCGCAATCGGCAGCAGACCATCGCGTTCGGTGACAATGAAGAGCACGCCGACCAGCAGACCGCCGATCGCGGTGAACAGCGACGACATCCCGACCATCCACAGGGTCTGCTGGGTGGCCGGGCCGAGCAGCGGAAAGACTTCGGACCAGGTCATGCCGGCACTCCCACCTGTGCGCCGCGTTCGCGCAGGAAGTCCAGCGCCTTGGAGTTGTCGTCGGGGCTGCCGAGCAGCGCGAGCCGCCAGCGGCCGGCCCGGGTGGTGGCGAGTGTCTCCACCGCGCCGCCGAGGATCCGCACGTCGGTCTCGAACCGGCGGGCCAGGTCGGCGATGATCGGGGCGTCCGCGTCGGCGCCGCTGACCGTGACGTCGATGACGGTGGCGCCGGGGATCGCGACCGGGCCGTCGAGCGGGAACAGGTCGCGGGCCAGTTCGGAGCCGGGCTGCTGGAGCAGGTCGGCGACGGTGCCGGATTCGACGAACCTCCCGTCGCGCATCACCGCGGCGGACGTGCAGATCCGCTTCACCACGGTCATCTCGTGGGTGATCAGCAGGATGGTCAGGCCGAGCCGCCTGTTGAGGTCGAGCAGCAGCCGCAGGATCGACTCGGTGGTCTCCGGGTCGAGTGCGGAGGTGGCCTCGTCGGAGAGCAGCACCTTGGGCCGCGCGGCGAGTGCCCGGGCGATGCCGACCCGCTGTTTCTGGCCGCCGGAGAGCTGAGCGGGGTACGCCTCAGCACGATCGCTGAGCCCGACGAGCTCGAGCAGTTCGGCGACCCGGGTCTTGCGTTCGGCCCGCGGGGTGCCGGTGACCTCCAGCGCGAAGGCGACGTTGGCGGCGACCGTCCGCGACGACAACAACGCGAAATGCTGGTGGATCATCCCGATCCCGTGCCGGGCGAGACGCAACTGCTTGCGGCGCAGGGTGGTGAGCTCCACACCATCGACGGTGACCGTCCCGGCATCCGGACGCTCCAGCATGTTGACGCACCGCAGCAGCGTGCTCTTGCCGGCGCCGCTGCGCCCGAGCACACCGAAGACCTCGCCCTCGCCGACGTGCAGGTCAACGCCGTCGACAGCGACGACATCCCCCCGTTTGGCGCGGTACGTCTTGCGAAGTCCGCTGATTTCGATCACGTGAACACCCTGGTCAGCCGTAGTGACTAGCGTCGCAAAACCTACTGAGTTGATGGGTTTTGCACAGGGTGAACCTATCGTTCGCACAGCCGCCACGCCACTCGATGTAACGACCCTCACGAGTTTCGTAACGTTCCCGGACTCGCGCCGGAAATCAATGATGCGATTCGTGCACCAGAATCGCCACCTGCACCCGGTTGGCACAACCGAGTTTGTCCAGCAAGCGGGACACATACGCCTTGACCGTCGGCACGCTCATGTGAAGCTCACTACTGATCTCCGCGTTCGACCGCCCGGTGGCCACCGCCTCGGCCACCTCCCGCTCCCGCTCGGTGAGCCGCCCGAGTGCCGCAGCCGCCTGAACAGCCCGCTCCCGCTCCGCGGTGCCGCCCCTGCCGCGTGCGTCCTCGTTGACGGGCGTGTCGTCCCAGGCCGCGGCTTCTTCGCGCCGCACCGCGTGGTCGATCAGCCGGGGCACCACCGACGGCGCCAGGATCGACTCACCGGCCGCGGCCCGCCGCACCGCGTCCAGGATCGCGGTGGGCGCGATGTCCTTGAGCAGGAACCCGTTCGCACCCCGGCGCAACGCCCCGAGCAGGTGCTCATCAGTGTCGAACGTGGTCAGCACCACGATCGCCGGATGCGGTCCGTCCCGGCGCAGCTCCTCGGTGGCGGCCAGCCCGTCCATCCGCGGCATCCGGATGTCCATCAGCACGACGTCCGGCCGCAGCCGCCGCACCGCGTCGACCGCCTCCCGCCCGTCACCGGCCTCCCCGATCACCTGCAGATCGGCCCCCGCCCCCAGCACCAGCGACAGCCCCACCCGCACCAGCGGGTCGTCGTCCACGATCAACACTCGGATCAGCTCGGCCACGGCAGCCATGCTTCCAGGCGAAACCGAAGCCCGCCCTCGCCCCCGTTTCCCGCGCCACTCCCCGCGCCACTCCCCACACCACTGCCCGGACACGCACGCACGCCGTGACGCAGGCGGCCGCCGAGCAACGCGACCCGCTCGGTCAGTCCGACCAGTCCCGCTCCCGCGCCCGGAACCAGGGAACCGCCGGAACGCCGGACATCGGGCAGGCCGACGGTCGGCACAGGGGCCGCGCCGTCGCCCGCACCACGAGGCGAACGGGCATGCGGAACACGGGATGGGTCGGTCGACGGCGACGGCAGGGGGTTGGTCACCAGCACGTGCAGCTCGTCACCCTCGGAGACTCGCTCCAGCAGCACGGTCACCGGCTCGCCCGGGGCGTGCTTGCCGGCGTTGGTCAACCCCTCCTGCACCAGCCGGTAGACCGTCCGGCCCAGCGACGGACCCACCGCTGCGCCGTCGAGGTGGTTCGTTGCGGTGATGCGTACCCCCGCTGTCCGGGCTTCGGCGATCAGCTCCGGCAGGTGCTCCAGATCGGGCTGCGGCCGCAGGCCGTCGCCCGGGCCCGCCCGCAGCACACCCAGGATCTCCCGCAGGTCCTCCAGTGCCAGATGGGCACTGTCGCGGATCGTCGTCGCCGCCTCGGCCACCTTTTCCGGGGAGAGGTCGGGACGGATCTGCAGCGCGCCCGCGTGCAGGCTGACCATGGAGATCCGGTGGGCGAGGGCGTCGTGCATCTCCCGGGCGAGGCTCTCCCGTTCGAGCGAACGCAGCCGGTCGGCCCGCAACGTCGCCGCCTCCTCGGCCCGGACCACCCGCTCGCGCAGCGACCCGACGAGTTCCCGGCGGGACCGGACCGCCACGCCGACCGCGACGGTCACCGCGAGCAGGGCACCGCCGATCACCAGCTCGCCGAGCGGCGCCAGCTCCGGGTCAGGACGGCGCACCGAGAATCCGAAGGACGTCACCAGCCCCAGCAGCACCGTGACCGCGACGATCCACCCGCGCCGCAGCGTGACCAGGGTGTAGAGCAGCACCGCCCCGGCGTAACCGCCCGCGTCGGTGACCAGCCCCGCGGGCAAGGTGACCAGCACCATCGCCACCGGGTGGCTGCGCCGCCACCAGATCGCAACCGCCGTCACCCCGCCGACCACGATGGCCGGCAGCACCTCGTCCGGCCCGATCCGCCCGGTCGCCTCGCTCTGGCCGACCAGCACCAGCGTGCAGAACCAGGACATCAGGATCGCCGCGACGTCGACCGCCCGGTAGCGCACCACCCGCCACAGTCCGGCGATCACGAGCGGACCAGCGGGCGCCAGAACTGCGTCTCCTTCTCGTCGCGCACCGCGTACCCCAGTTTCTGCAGGGTGTCGCGCAACTCGCCCGCCTCCTTCCCCGCCTTTTTGCGCAGTGCGACGGCCCGCGCCGACAGCACCGCCTCGACCTCCATCGGCAGCCCACCGGCCTCCGGCTCCCAGCGCCGGTAGAGCCCGGCGAACGGATCGGCCTCGCACCACGGATAGCCGAAGTCGCGGAACGCACTCTCCACCACCGCGGCCCGCGCCTGTGGCTCACCCCGGAACACCTGACGGGACTCGGTGTCCAGCACCACCAGCGCGGAACCCTCGCGGAACAGGGCGCCGACCCGCTCGCGCTCCAGCGTCTGCCGGGTGCCGTCGGTCTCCAGCCGCACCGTGTCGCCGGCCACCGTGATGCGCGACGAGCGCCGCAGGATCTCGACGCTGACCAGCGCGCCGACCACGACGAGGATCACCGCCTGGATCGCGACCTTCCATCCGGTGTCGATCTGCCCGGCCAGCCGGAAGAGCACCTTGACCGGCAGTGCGGTCCCCCAGCTCAGCGCCCAGCGGGCGAGTGGTGGCACCGCCACCGCGATCAGCACACCGAGCAGCGCCGGGCCGAGCAGGATCAGGAGAAGGTCGGGCCGGGAGTGGCCGAGGACCGCCGGCTGCCGGGAGGAGGTGTCGTCCATGGCGATGACGCTAGGCGGACCGGCACCATCGCCGACAGCTGCCAAAGAAGGGTCCGGCCGATACTTAAGTATCGGCCGGGACCGCCAGGGCGATCGTCAGAGCCATCACCCACTGCGGGTCCTTCAGCTTCTCACCGTAGAGCTCACGCAGTCGGGCCATCCGGTACCGGACCGTCTGCGGGTGCACGAACAGCTCGGCGGCCACATCCTCGCGCCGCCCCTGGTGCAGCAGCCAGCTGCGCAACGTCTCGATCAGCTTGGCGGCGGCCGCGCCGCGCTCGCCGTCGAGCGGGGCGAGCGCCCAGGCCCGCAGGTCGGCGAGCGCGCCGGTGTCCGCGGTGACCACCACCGCGGCCAGGTGGTCCTCGGTGTCGATCACACGGCCGCTCTCCGTCGCCGGGATCAGCCGGCGCACCCGCAGCACCCGGTCGACCGAGCCCTGCGCCTCCAGCCAGGGCCGGGCCGGGCCGACGATCGCGCTGTGCCCGGCGAGCAGCCGGGTCAGGTGCGGCCGGGACGTGCCCTGCGGGTCCGGCACCAGCAGCACCGTCATGCCGGGCAGCTCCGGGACCGCGTCGGCGAGATGCAGGGTGCGCCGGTCGAGGAGGTCGATCACCCAGCGGGCGGCACGTTCCGGGAGCAGTATCGCGGTGAGAGACTGCGGTGGTGTCCACTCGGCCTGCTCGGCGGCGCCCTGCACGACGTGCGCGGCCTCGCCGGAGATCAGTGCCTGGGTGAGTTCCTGCAGGCGGCGCTGCCGGACCCGGCCGGAGGCGGCGACTTCGTCGGCGTGCCCGGCGACGCTTGCCGCGGAGAGCTCGTCGATGTAGGCGAAGACCAGTTCGGCGAAGTCGGCGATGGTCTCCGCGCTCTGCCCGGTGCCGACGCTGGTCCGGGCGAGTTCCCGCCAGGCCACCCGGGCGCCGACCCGGTAGGCCGCGAGCAGCGCGTCCAGGCTGCGGCCCGATCGGGCCTCACCCCGGCCCAGCGCGTACGCCGCCTCCAGCGCCGACGACAGCGGGCTGCCCGGATCGGCGCCCGGGCGCGACACCAGGTTCAGGAAGGTGGCGAGGGCGGCCCGGACCGCCCGTTCGATTTTGGGGCCCAGTTCACCGGCGAACGCCTCGGCGTATGCCGGCACCTCCTCGGTGATCGCCGCGATCGCCAGCCCGGAGACCTCGGACAATCCGGAGCGTAGCGGGTCGACCACTTCACGTGGAATGCGATAGGACCGCACGTCGCGTAATGACGGTTTTTTCACCCGTGGTCCTCACATTCTCATGACTCTTGTTCCCAGCGAACAATTATGCCCCCTCGGATTCACTTCCCCTGGTCATGCTTTCGCCCGCGAGAACCAGCAGTCTTGGACACGTGCCTGATACCCGGACGTTGCGCAACGGAGCCTGGCGCGTGGTCGAGCTGATCACGACGCCGGTGATCCCCGCCGACTACCTCGACGTGATCGCGCCGCTGCGCAACCCCACCGTGCTGCGCGCCCGGGTCGAGGCTGTGCGCCGGGAGACCCCGAACGCGGTGACCCTCGAGCTGCGGCCCGGTCGCGGCTGGGAACCGCACGAGGCGGGACAGTACATCCGCGTCGGCGTGGACGTCGACGGCGTCCGGCTCTGGCGGGCGTACTCGGTGAGCAGCGCGGCCGGCCGCTCCGACGGGAAGTTCACCATCACCGTCAACGCGGTGGCCGGCGGCGTGGTCAGCTCCTACCTCCAGTCGCAGGCCGAGCGCGGCATGATCCTGCACCTCGACCTGCCCACCGGTGACTTCACGCTACCCCGTCCGCGGCCCGCGAAGGCCCTGTTCCTCACGGCCGGCAGCGGCGTCACCCCGGTGATGGGCATGCTGCGCAGCACCCTGCACGAGATGCCCGACGTCGTGGTGGTGCACTCCGCCAAGACCGCCGAGGATGTCGTCTTCGGCGCCGAGCTGCGCGACCTGGCCGCCCAGGGCCGCATCCGCCTGATCGAGCGGCACACCAGCGCCGACGGCCGGCTCAAACCGGCCGACGTGGAGGAACTGGTGCCCGACCTGTTCGAGCGGGAGACCTGGGCCTGTGGTCCCGGCACCATGCTCGACGACCTGCAGGAGCACTGGGCCGACGCGGACGCCGCGGACCGGCTGCACGTCGAGCGGTTCCGCCCGACCGTGCTGGTGGCCGGCGACGGCGGCACGGTGACCTTCGAGAAGTCCGGCACGGTCGTGGACAACCCCGGCAGCATGTCGATCCTGGAGGCCGGCGAGGCCGCCGGCCAGCTGATGAAGTCCGGCTGCCGGATGGGCATCTGCTTCAAGTGCGTGGTGCCGATGCGTGAGGGCATCGTGCGTGACATGCGCGACGGCACCATCACCACCGCCACCGAGGTGGACGGCGACTCCGTCCTCGTACAGACCTGTATCTCGGCCGCCGCCGGGCCCTGCCGGCTCGGCGCCTGAGACCCCCCGCACCCCCATTCGAGAAACAGAAGAGGTACGCCCGTGACGACGCTGCAGCGCAAGGAAGTCAACCCGATCGCTCACCTCTCGGCCGAAGACATCGAAGAGATCGGCCGCCGGCTCGACGCCATCCGGGACGAGTTCCTCGCCGTGCGCGGCGAGAAGGACGCGGCCCACATCCGCCGCATGATCAAGATCCAGCGGCGGCTCGAGCTGGCCAGCCGCGGCGTGCTCCTCTTCTCGGTCTTCCCGCCGGCCTGGATCCTCGGCACCGTCGGCCTCTCCATCTCCAAGATCCTGGAGAACATGGAGATCGGGCACAACATCCTGCACGGCCAGTACGACTTCATGCGCGACCCGAAGATCCACTCGACCACCTGGGAGTGGGACTCGGTCTCCCCCGCCGAGCAGTGGAAGCACTCGCACAACGAGCTGCACCACAAGTACACCAACGTGGTCGGCCGCGACAACGACCTCGGCTACGGCATCATGCGCGTGGACGAGCAGCAGCGCTGGACGAAGGCGCACCTGGGCCAGCCGCTCTACAACTTCATCAACGCCGTCTTCTTCGAGTACGGCATCGCGGCGTACGACCTCGAACTGGGCCGCAACCTCAAGACCAAGAAGCGCCGCAACAACCCGGAGTTCCGGGCCCGCGCCCGCCAGGTCATGCACAAGATCCGCCGGCAGTTCACCCGTGACTACCTGGTGCACCCGGCACTGGCCGTCCCGGTCGGCCTGGCCGCCGGCAACCCGCTCGGCGCCTTCTTCGGCACCCTGGCCGCCAACGCGGTCGCCAACGTGGTCCGCAACCTGTGGACGCACTCGGTCATCATGTGCGGTCACTTCCCGAAGGACGTCGAGACCTTCGAGCGCACCTCGATCACCGACGAGACCCGCGGCGAGTGGTACCTGCGGCAGATGCTCGGCTCGGCCAACATCTCCGGCAGCAAGCTGATGCACACCATGACCGGCAACCTGTCGCACCAGATCGAGCACCACCTCTTCCCCGACCTGCCGTCCAGCCAGTACGCGGCCATCGCCCCGAAGATCCGGGAGCTGTTCGCCGAGTACAAGCTGAACTACGTCACCGGCCCGCTGGTGGTGCAGGTGGCGTCGGCGTGGGCGAAGGTGTTCCGCCTGGCCCTGCCGAACCGGACGCCGGCCAACGAGATCGACCACTCGATCCCGCCGCGTCCCGTCCCGGCCAAGGAGCCGGCCACGGTCTGATCCGTCCGGGTCCCGTCAACGGCTCCCCGCGGTCCGCGGCTCTCGCGGACCGCGGGGATCGCCGTGTCACACTGCCGGAACGCCCAAGCCTCCGCGCACGGTGAACTCCTGCGAGGTGAACTCGCCGGTCAGCATCGGCATCGCCGCCGCGATGGCCGCCCTCGTCGCGGGAAGCTGCAGCGACGCGGCGTGATGCTCCCGGCTCTCCCACACCTCGTTGACCCAGATCGTCTGGTCGTCGGTGTCCGAGACGCCCACCACGTACAGGTGGCAGCCCGCCGCGCGCAGCCCCTCGGATCCGCTGAGCAGGATCGCCAGCACCTCGTCGCGATGCCCAGGCTTGGTCCGCATCGAACCGTTGTAGCCGAATGTCATGTGCGCCCCCGTCACCGTAGGTAGGCCAGGCCGGGGATCTCGGCCTGGTAGTCGTCGACGAGACGGTCCGCGACCGCCTCGGACCGGACCAGCGGGTGTGCGGCCATCGCGCGTACCGCGGCATCGCGCGACCGGGTGGAAGCCGCCCGCAGGACCCACCGCTCGGCGGTCTTGACCGCCCGGACCAGTTCCCGGCCGTGCTCCGGCAGCGGTGCGATGGCCAGGGGCGTCGCACCCCGGGCGTCCACCGTGCACGGCACCTCGACGACCGCGTCGTCGTCGAGCACGCCCCCGCCCAGCACGCCGCCGCCGCGAACGCCCACGTCCTCGCCCAGGTCACCGCGGTCGCTCTCGCCCAGCGCACGACGGTTACGGACGTTGAGGATCAGCGTCGCCGGCTCGTCGTGGGCCAGCGCCCGCATCACCGCCAGCGCCACCCCCTCGTAGCCCGCCGGACGTGACTCGTCGTGCTCCCGCTCGCCAGCGCCGGCAAGCTCGCGGTTCTCCGCCATGTAGGTGGCCTCGCGCTCCCGCCACGCCGCCAGCCACGCCTCGAGCGGGTCGCCGGCGAGCATCTCGGCGTAGCACCGCCGCTGCTGGCCGAGCAGGAACGCACCCCGGGTCTGCGGGGCGTCACGGACCGCGGCCAGCGTGCCCTCCGGGTCGTAGTAGTAGTGCAGGTACTCGTTGGGCACCGCGCCGAGCTCACGCAGGAAGTCCGCACCGAAGAGCCGGCCCTCCTCGATCGTCTCCAACCGTGCCTTGTCGGCGAGCAGCCCGGGCAGCAGGTCGGGCCCGCCGTCGCGGGGATGCACGCCGTAGAGCCAGCCCAGGTGGTTGAGCCCGGCGTAGTCGACCCGCACCTGATCGGCCGTCACCCCGAGCACCCGCAGCACCCGGTCGACCAGCCCGGACGGCGAGTCGCAGATGCCGATCACCCGGTCACCCAGGCGGGCCGCCATCGCCTCGGTCACCAGACCGGCCGGATTGGTGAAGTTGATCGTCCAGGCTTGCGGCGCCAGCTCCGCGATCCGCTCGGCCACGTGCACGGCGACAGGCAGCGTCCGGAGTCCGTACGCGAGACCGCCCGCACCCACCGTCTCCTGCCCGAGCACACCGGCCCGCAACGCCACGTGCTCGTCCGCGACCCGTCCGGCCAGGCCGCCCACCCGGATCGCACTGAACACGAAGGACGCCCCGGTCACGGCGGTGTCGAGGTCGGTGGTGGTCACGATCGCCGGGGCGGACGGCACGTCGCGGGCCAGCGCGGTCAGCACCCCGCCGATCGCGGACAGCCGGCCGGCGTCGACGTCGTGCAGGGCCACCTCGGTGATGCCGGTGCGGTGGTCGGCGAGCAGTGCCCGGTAGACGAGCGGAACCCGGAAACCGCCGCCGCCCAGGATGGTCAGACGCATGGTGTCCTCAGTGGTCGTGCCGGCACCGAAAAGCCGGACTCAGCGGTCGAACCCGGTGTTGAGGAACCGGGCTCAGCGGTCGAACCCGGCGTTGAAGAACCGGGCTCAGCGGTCGAACCCGGCGTTGAGAAACCGGGCTCAGTGGTCGTTCCCTGCGTCGGAGAGCCGGGCGATGGTGGCGGTGGCCCGGTGCACCGCGGTGCGCCGCCCGGGTGGGATCACGTCGTCGAGGAAGCCGTAACGGCGGGCCAGCTGCGCCTCGGCGGAGTCGTCGTGGTGTGCCGTGGCGGTCCGCCGGGTCTCCTGCCACCAGTCGGCGATGTCGCCCCAGCCGGGCGCCGACAGTGAACCGCCGAAGTGCTGCACGGACAGGGCGGCGACCAGGTTGGCGAAGGCGACCCGCTCGGCCAACGGCCAGCCGCCCAGCGTGCCGGTGATGAAGCCGGCGGTGAAGACGTCACCGGCGCCGGTCGGGTCGAGTGCCTGCACCGGCACGACCGGCACGTCGGCCCGCTCGCCGGTGGTCGCGTCGATCGCCAGGGCCCCGTCGCCACCGCACGTGACGACCACGACCGGTGCCATGGCGGAGAGTTTCTCCAGGGCCTGGCCGGGCTCGTCGGTGCGGGTGTAGCGCATCGCCTCGACGGCGTTGGGCAGGAACGCGTGACAGTCGGCGAGCGCGGCCAGCACGTCGCAGGACCACTGCTCGGTCTCGTCCCACCCCACGTCCGCGAAGATCAGGGTGCCGGCGGCGCGCGCCTCGGGCAGCCAGCCGAGACTCGGGCCGCCCAGGCTGACCGCCGCCCCGCGGGCCTGCGGCAGGCCGTTGACCAGACCGTCCGGTCCGGCCGGCAGCGGATGCCCGTGGGTGATCATGCTGCGGTCCCGCCCGTAGGCCAGGCTGACGGTCACCGGCGAGTGCCAGTCGTCGACCCGGATCGAGGCGGACAGGTCGATGCCCTCCTGCCGGCTGAGCACCTGGTGGCAGAACTCGCCGTAGGCGTCCGAACTCAGCGCCGTGCCGAGACCCGTGTGCAGGCCGAGCCGGCTCGCCGCGACCGCCAGGTTGGCCACGCCGCCGGGACACGAGCCCATCCCCGACGCCCACACCTCGGCGCCGGGCTGTGGCAGCTCACGGAGCCCGGTGAAGATGACGTCGAGGTAGACCACCCCCGGAACGAACAGGTCGAGCTGTCCAGCCATCGTCCGATCCTATCCTCATCCCCATCGGACCCGTGGTGAATGATCACCCGGCTCGGCGCAGGTCGGCGTGCGCCGCACGCAGGGTGTCCGCCGCCCGGTCGGTGCCCGGCGGGCGGGTCGCGTCGATCAGCCGCCACGCCTCCTCGAGGGCACCGGACAGCTCGCGGATCCGTCCGGCGTGCTGCCGCCGGACGTCCTCCCGCACCCGCTCGATCCGCTGCAACCAGCCCGCCGACGAGGCCGCCGGCGCGGGCGGAGCCGCCGGACGGACAGGCGGCGCCGACGACGGCCGGGACTCCGGCGCCGACAAGGAGCGGGAATGCGGCGCCGATGGCGGCCGGGAATCCGGCAGCGACGAGGAACGGGCAGGCGGCGCCGACAACGGCCGGGACTCCGGCGCCGACGAGGAACGGGAATGCGGCGCGCCCGCAGAGGACGCGGCCCCCGGGCGTGCGGGTGGGGCGGACGGCGTGCTCGGGCGGCCGGATGGGACCGCACCGGATCGCGGGCCGGACTCGAAGTCGGCGACGTCACCGACCGGAACGATGGCGGCGATCGGCCGCCCGCCGTCGACGATCACGGTGACCTGGTTGGTGAGCCCGGTGACCCGGACCAGTTGCTGGAATCGCAGGCGCGCCTCGGCCACGGTCAGCTCGAGCCGCCTGCGGATCGGTGTCGCTGGTTCTCCCATGGACCGATGATGCCGCCGGGGTACGACACTTTTCCGCACCGATGCGCCCGGAGCAGCCGCATCGCCCCCTCCAGCAGGAGGATCAGCTCAGAGCCGATGTGCCTCGAGCAGCCGCATCGCCTTCTCCGCCGCGTCGGTCAGAAGGGCCGTGTCCACATCGGTGAACATTCGCCGGCGGGAGTCGATCACGCAGTGCGCGCCCAGGTTGTGCCCGCCCTCGCCGACCAGCGGCACCCCGAGATAGCTGCGCAGCCGGGTCATCTCCAGGAACGGGTTGTCCGCGTGCCGCGGGTCCTCCCAGCCGTCCGACACGCAGTACGGCGTGCCCTCCAGCACCGTGTGCGTACACATCGCCCACTCCGCCGGTATCCCCTGCGCCTCGGCCACCCAGCCGGTCACCCCGTACGAGCCGAGGATGAACTCGGAGCTGTCCAGCAGCACCGACACCAGCGACACCGGCGCCTCCAGCAGACTCGCGCTGCGCCGGGCCAGCTCGTCCAGGCCGGTCCGCAGGGCGGCGTCGTGCAGGTCGTACCCGGCTATCTCCTTGATCCGGCCGGGTTCGCCGAGCCGGGTGAACAGGTCGCTCCTCACGTCAGACTCCTGTGTGCCGCGGAGAGATGGGTGTACGAGGTGAGCCGGATCCGCAACGCCAGCGCGCAGAGCCCGGTCACCGGGTCGGCAGCCTCCATCACCGTGAGCAGCCGGCTGAACGTGTCGACCGATCCGGGGCCCGCGCCGGAACCCTTGGCGGCTGCGGCGGAGGAAACCCCGGCGGTTCGCAGCAGCGTGTCCCAGATCGACGCCGCGTCGGCGCCGTGCACCCGGAACACCGCGTCGCGCGCGTCCTCGACCGTCGGGTGGGTGAGTCCGTAGGGGGCGTCCATCAGTGCCGGAACCCGTTCACCAGGAGGGTCAGGTCACCGGCAAGCCGGGTGAGGTCGGTGGCGGCCTGCTGGGTGGCCCGCGCCCCCTCGGCGGTCGCCGCCGCGACCTCGGCGACACCGGATACGGTGCGTGCCACGTTTCCGCTGCTGGTGGCCGCGTCGGCGACCGACCGGCTCATCTCGCCGGTGGTCGCGGTCTGTTGTTCCACCGCTGACGCGATGGTCGTGGTGTAGTCGCCGATCCGCTGGATCACCTGGGTGATCTCGCCGATCGCGGCGGCCGCCGAGTTGCTCGAGTCCTGGATGGCCCCGATCCGTTCGGTGATCTCCTCGGTCGCCTTGGCGGTCTGCTGCGCCAGTTCCTTGACCTCGCCGGCCACCACCGCGAAGCCCTTGCCCAGTTCCCCGGCGCGGGCCGCCTCGATGGTCGCGTTCAGGGCGAGCAGGTTGGTCTGCTCGGCGATGCTCGTGATCAACCGGACCACGTCGCCGACCTCGGCGCTGGCCGTACCCAGTTCGGCGACCTGGTTGTTGGTCTTCTCGGCGACCGCCATGCCCTCCTGGGCGACCCGGGCGGCGTCGGCGGCGTTCGAGGCGATCTCGGTGATCGAGGCGCTCATCTGTTCGGCGCCGGCCGCGATCGACAGCACGCCGGTGTTGACGTTCTCGCTGGCGGCGCTGGCCGCACCGGCTTTGGCGGCCACGTCGGTGGCGCCGCTCTGCAGCTGGGTGCTGACCGCGGAGAGTTCCTCGGAAGCACCCGCCAGGGTGGCCGCCGATCCGCCGATGGTGCCGACCGCGTCCCGCAGCCGCAGGATCGCCGCATCCAGGGCGCGGCCCATCCGGCCCGGTTCGTCGCGGGAGGTCAGGCCGGCGCTCTGGGTCAGGTCGCCCTGGGCGAGGCCCTCGCAGACGGTGGTGACCCGGGCCAGCGACCGGACGATCCCCTTCGCCACGATCATGCCGAGTCCGAGGGCGGCGAGCAGGCCGGCGGCCAGCAGCAGCACCGACTCGATCCGGCTGTGCTCGTAGCTGCTGCGGGCCTCGTCGGCGGCCCGGGCGGCGGCCGTGGTCTCCGCCGCGCCCATCTCGCCGAGGTGATCCTTGACGACGGTGACCAGCGGCTGCGCCTGCTCGGTGCGGATCTTCGCCCAGAGGGCGAGGCTGTTCGCCTCGGAGGCCGGGATCAACTTCTGCTTGGCGATCGACACGTAGTCGTCCCAGTTCTCCCGCATGTCGGTGATCATTGCGGCGGACGCGGCGGGGGTGCCACCGGTGTACGCGTCGAAGGCCTTGTCGACCTCGTCCAGGTCGTCCTCGAACGCGGCGGCGTACTTCGACTTGCTGGTGGTGTCCTGGTAGACGACGTGGTTGAGCAGGTCGACCCGGGTCTGGGTCATCGCGGTGGAGAGTTCGCCCAGCGCGGCGGTGGCCGCCACGTTGCTCTTGTAGATCCACTGGGCCGAGTCGCTGGCCGTCCCGAGGGCCCGTAACCCGAGCACGCCGATCAGCAGCGCGACGGCGGCGGCCACACACACCGCCACCATGATCTTGACGCTGACGCTGAGGTCGGCCCAGAGCCCCCGGCCGCCGGCGGCGCGTGGTGCGACCGCGGCCGTCTCCCTGGTCATCGTGGTCACGACGTGATCCCCTCCGGTGCCTGCTGTCCCGCACTACTCACGTCGGCACCGGAGGCGGTCCGGCTGAGCGGGAAGCGTGGCCCCACCGGGCCGGAGGGGATCATCCGTCTATGCGGCGGGCGTGACCCGGCGGATCCCGGTCGCCGCGACGAGTGCCCCGATCAGGCACAGGACGCCGGCGGTCAGCGCCGCGGTGTGCACGCCGTTCAGGAACGCCTCGCTCGCGCCCTGGACGACGGCAGCGCGTACAGAATCGGTCATCTCGGCAGAGACCGGGGCGACTCCCATGGCCACCGCGTCCTTCGCCTCGACGAGGCCCTGCGCCATCGGCGCCGGCACTCCGGCGGTGGTCAGCTCGCCGGTCAGCGTCGTGCCGACCCGCCCCGCGATGATCGAGATCAGCACCGAGGTGCCGAGGGCGCCACCGATCTGCAGCATGGTGGCCTGCAGTCCGCCGGCCACCCCGGCGTCCTTGACCGGGGCGTTGCCGACGATCGCCTCGGAGGACGCGGACATCACCATGCCGACGCCGAGACCCAGGCCGACGAAGGACGGCCACATCGCGATGTATCCGGAATCGGTCCCCAGCGCCATCAACCCGAAGGACGCCGCACCCTGCAGCAGCATGCCGAGCGGCATGGTGAACCGCGGGCCGAAACGGTCGGTGAGCGCCGCGCCGAGCGGGGATGCCACCACCGACGACAGGCTCAGCGGCAGGGTCAGCACACCGGCCGTCACCGGCGTGTAGCCGCGGACGTTCTGCAGGTAGAGCATGATGTAGAAGATCGAGCCGAGCAGCGTGAAGAAGTTGATCGACGTGATGATCGCGCCGATCGTCAGCGCCGGGCTCCGGAACAACCGCATCGGCAGCAGCGGGTGCTCCTGACGACTCTCGAAGAGTCCGAAGACGATCAGGATCGCCAGGCCACCGGCGATGGTGCCCAGGGTCGCCGCCGAGCCCCAGCCCCACGTCTCGCCCTTGACCACGCCGTAGATCAGGACCAGCAGGCCGGCCGCGAGGAGCACGACGCCGGGCACGTCGAAGCGGTGCTTACCGGTCGAGTTCCTGCTCTCGGCCAGCACCAGCGAGCTGACGATCAGGGCCAGCACACCGATCGGCGCGTTGATGTAGAAGACCGACTCCCAGTTGACGTGCTGGACCAGAAGTCCGCCGACGATCGGCCCGAGCGCGGTCGACACCGACGAGACCATCGCCCAGATGCCGACCGCCATGCCGAACCGGTGCGGCGGGAAGACCGAGCGGAGGATGCCCAGCGTGTTCGGCATTAGCAGGGCGCCGAACAGACCCTGCGCGGCCCGGAAGACGATCACGCCCTCGATCGAGCCGGCCAGCCCGATCGCCACCGACGCGACGGTGAACCCGGCGACGCCGATCAGGTAGTAGCGCCGCCGTCCGAAACGGTCACCGAGCTTGCCGCCCAGGATCAGCGCGGCAGCCAGCGCCAGCAGATAGGAATTGGTCACCCACTGCAGCTCGGCCGTGCTGGCGCCCAGATCCCGGCCGATCTCCGGGTTGGCGATCGAGACGACGCTACCGTCCAGGCCGACCATGAAGAGGCCGAAGGCGACGGCGATCAACGACCACCAGGGCTTGCCGCGGCGGCCTTCGGCCACCGGCGTGCTCTGATGTATTTCGGTCACGGTCATGCGTTACTCCATCTGGTGGAAAGCCCGGGGAGGGTACGGGTGAAAGCTCAGTGACCGCCGTCGCGCAGCAGCCGCGACAGTTCCGTGAGGGCCGGCAGCGCGGCCCGGATGGCCGTCCGCTGGCGGGCGTCGAGCCGTGCCATGGCGTCCAGCACGTACCCGGTGAACAGCGCCTGCACCTGGGTCATCCGGCCGGCGGCCTGCGGGGTCGTGTGCAGGCGCACCACCCGGCGGTCGTCCGCGTCCGGTTCCCGGCGCAGCATGCCGTCGTTGACCATCGCGGTGACCAGGGCGCTGGCGTTGTTCGGTTTGAGCTGCAGCGCGTCGGCGAGCTGCCGGACCGTGCAACCCGGGTTCTCGTGCACGTGCCAGAGCGCCACGAGGTGCAGCTCCGGCGGTTTGGGGTGCGCGAAGTCGACCTGGGCCCGGCGGTCGAGGCTCCGGTGCAACTGGTGCGCCAGCAGCATCAGGTCCACCGCGGTCTGGTCGTCATCGCTCATGCGACCCATTATTAGGTATGACGGCATACCTATTTCCAGCCAATGCGTCCCTGATCACGTCGCGCCGCCGGTCAGGCGGTTCTGCGGACGCGGCGGTCAGGCGGTTTTCTGCGGACGCGGCGGTCAGGCGGTTTTCTGCGGACGCGGTGAGGGCCGGCGGGGCGGCACCTCCGGCGTGAGGCGCACGGTGCGCTCCATCGCCTCCCGCGCCGACTGCGCCGACTGCGCCGACTGCGCTGAGGGCACCGACTGCGCTGAGGGCACCGACTGCGCTGAGGGCGGCACCGGTTCCGGATGCCGCACCCGGGCCCGCGGACGCCGCGGGGCACCGGCGCGTTCCGGCCGGGGCCGCGGCCGGTCCCGGGCGCCCGACCAGGACCGGTGCACCACCGGCGGATGGATCCGGAGGCGGCGCAGCAGCGGCAGGAACGGATCGCCGAACGTGCGGGCCGCCGCGTTCAGCAGCAGCGCCCCGGCCACCATGCCGATCGCGGGCATCGCCGCGAGGAGCGCGAGAACCGACACCGCCAGGCCGCCCCAGACCATGACGCGCAGGCCGATGTCGACCACCGGGATGCCACTGGGCCGCTGCCGGGTCCAGATCGGAAGGAACGACGCCGCCAGCGCGAGCGCGACCGCGCCGAGCACGGCGGCAGCCGTCAGGAAGGCCTCGGGCCAGTGGTAGTGCCGGCCGAGCGCCCAGGCGCCCGAGACCAGGCCACCGAACCAGACCTTGATCAAGGCCCATCGCCCGAAGCGGACCAGCACGTCATCGGAACCAGTCGTCATGGTTCTCCCCCCGGCGCTCGTTCACCCTACCGGCGCCGGGCCCCGCGGGAGTGCCGTCAGCACAATCGGGCGCGGAACGCCTTCCGGACATCGTCGCGGCGGTCCATCACCGCGAACGTGACCCGCTCGAACCACGGACTCACGCTCAGCGCACCGGCGAAGGCATCCGCGACCATCGCTGGATCATTGCCGAACACGCCGCAGCCCCACGCGCCGAGCACCAGCTTGCGGTGCCCGTGCGCCCCGGCGACCCGCAACACCCGGGCCGCCCTGCGGGCCAGAACCTCCGGGACCCGAGGGAGGAGTTCGGGCTGCTGCCGGGCCAGCGCCGAGCGGTTGGGCGCGGCCGAGACCAGAAACGAGACGGGGTACGCCTCCGTCAGCAGAGCACCGCGATCGTCCCGGAACACCGGTACGTCGGGGGCGTGGATGATCCGGTCGGAGTAGAGCAGGCTCGGCTCGGCCCGGTGGTGGGCGTAGAAGTCGCCGGCCGCCCGCAGGCACGGGTACAACGCCGAACTGCGGGCCAGGCTCTCCTCCTGCGCCTGGGCGCCGTTGAGGAACCCACCGCCGGGGTTGCGGGCCGAGGCGAAGTTGAGGCAGGCCACGCCGTCGCCGAGGCGTCGCGCCGCGGCCAGGCTGGACTCGCCGGTCACCTCGATCGCGGGCGGTCCGTCCACCACGGACGGCTCGGGCAGCGTGTCGTCCGGCAGGTACAACCGGGTGCCCGCGACCGCACGCGCCACCTCGTCCGCGATCCGGACGCCGTCGTAGCCACCGCGGTCCACGATGGTGACGGTCTCCTTGGCGATTCCACGTAGCCGAGCGCTCATGCCGACGATCATGACCGTCGGCGACCGCCCCGGCCAGCGATTTTCCCCATCGTCGATCTTCGACTCTAGTAAACACATAGGAATTGTGGGTACGCTGCGCGCCATGACGGCCGTACCCCTGAGCATCTCCGGCGCCGGCCGGGAGTTCACCGCCGGCGGACGGCGGCGGGCGGTGCTGTCCGGCGTCGACCTGGAGGTGGCGGCCGGCGAGGTGGTCGCCCTGCTCGGGCCGTCCGGGTGCGGCAAGTCGACGCTGCTGCGCCTGGCCGCCGGGCTGGACACGCCGACCACCGGCAGCATCCGGGTCGACGGTCGCGCGGTCACCGGCGTCGAACCCCGGTGCGCGGTGGTGTTCCAGGAGCCGCGCCTGCTGCCGTGGCGGACCCTGGCCGGCAACGTGGCGTACGGGCTGCCCCGCGGCACCACCCGCGACCAGGCCCGCAGCGAGGTCGCGCGGTGGCTCGACGTCGTCGGGCTGACCGAGTTCGCCCACCACCGGCCGCGCCAGGTCTCCGGCGGCATGGCCCAGCGCGCCGCCCTCGCCCGGGCACTGGCCCGGCGACCGGGTGTCCTGCTGCTCGACGAGCCGTTCGCGGCGCTGGACGCCCTGACCCGGTTGCGCATGCAGGACCTGCTGGCCGAGGTGCAGCGTGCGGCCGGCACGACCGTGCTGCTGGTGACCCACGACGTCGACGAGGCCCTGCACCTGGCCGACCGCATCGTCCTGCTCGGCACGCCCGCACCCTCCCCGGCCGCCGCCGCGCTCTCCCCCACCTCCGGGGCGCTCTCCTCCGGGACGGACGCCTCCGGCCCGCTCTCTTCCGGGACGGACGCCTCCGGCCCGCTCTCCTCCGGGACGGACGCCTCCGGCCTGCTCTCCTCCGGCGCGTCGACCGTGCGGTGGATCCGGGACGTGCCGGGCGGGCGGCCCCGCGACCGGGGCGACGCCGGACTCGCCGCACGACGCGCCGACATCCTCGCCGACCTCGGCGTACACACCGATCTGGAAGGAAGCACCCCGAGATGAGGATCATGCGCGCGGTGGTCGCGGCGGCGGTCAGCACCGCACTGCTGACCGGTTGTGTTCAGGGCGAGGACAGCCCGGCCGAGGCACCCGGCGGCGGGGACGCCGTCGCGCTGCGGCTGGACTACGCGTACTACAACCCGGCCAGCCTCGTCCTGCGCGAACAGAAATGGCTGGAGAACGAGCTGCAGCCGAAGGGCGTCACGGTCAGCTGGCAGCTGTCGGCCGGCAGCAACAAGGCCAACGAGGCGCTGCGCGCGGAGGCGATCGACGTCGGCTCCACCGCCGGTGCGGCCGCTCTCGTGGCCCGGGCCAACGGCGCGCCGATCAAGACGATCGAGGTCTTCAGCCAGCCGGAATGGGCGGCCATCGTGGTGCCGAAGGACTCCCCGATCACCGGCGTCGCGGCGCTCAAGGGCACGAAGGTGGCCGCGACCAAGGGCACCGACCCGTACTTCTTCCTGCTCCAGGCCCTGGACGAGGCGGGACTGAAACCCGGCGACGTCACCGTCACCAACCTGCAGCACGCCGACGGGAAGACCGCCCTGGAACGCGGCGACGTGGACGCCTGGGCCGGACTCGACCCACTGATGGCCACGTCCGAGCGGGACGCCGGGTCGAAGCTGATCTACCGCAACGTGGCGTTCAACTCGTACGGCGTGCTCAACGCGCGGGAGGCGTTCCTGGCGGAGCACCCCGACCTCGCCCAGGCGGTGGTGAACGCGTACGAGAAGGCCCGCCAGTGGATCAAGGACAATCCGGTGGAGGCGGTCGCCCTGTACGCCCGCGAGGCGAAGATCTCCGAGCAGGTGGCGACCGCGGTGCTCACGGAGCGTACAAAAATCGATGTCGATCCCGTCCCCGGCGCGGCCCAGCGCGCGGTGTTCGAAAAGATCCTGCCGGTCCTGGTCGCCGACGCGAACGTGAAGAGCGAGGCGGACGCGCGCGCCGCGATCGACACCCTGTTCGAACCGAAGTACGCCACCGCCCGCAGCGTCTCGTGACGACCCCGCTGCGGACCCGGACGACCCCCGCCCTGGGCGCCGTCCTCCCGATCGTCCTGCTCGCCGCATGGCACCTGGCGGCGGGCAGCGGCATCTGGTCGCCCGCACAACTCCCGCCCCCGGGCGAGGTGCTGGCCGCCCTCGCCGAACTGATCCGCCGCGGCGAACTCTGGCACCACCTGGCGATCAGCACCCAGCGTGTACTGATCGGCTTCGCGGCCGGTTCCGCGCTCGGCCTGGCCCTGGGCAGCCTGGTGGGCCTCTCCCGTACGGCCGGCGCGGTCCTCTCCCCCACCGTGCAGGCGATCCGGGCCGTGCCGTCGCTGGCCTGGGTGCCGCTGCTGCTGCTCTGGCTGGGCATCGGCGAAACCCCGAAGATCGTCCTGGTGGCGATCGGCGCGTTCTTCCCGGTCTACACCACGGTCGCGGCGGCACTCGCCCACATCGACCCGCACCTGATCGAGGTGGGCCGCGCCTACGGACGATCCGGCCTGAGCCTGCTCACCACCATCCTGGTCCCGGCCGCCACCCCGGCGATCCTCTCCGGCCTGCGGCTGGGCCTGGCCCAGGGCTGGCTGTTCCTGGTCGCCGCCGAGCTGATCGCCTCCTCGATGGGCCTGGGCTTCCTGCTGATCGACAGCCAGAACACCGGGCGCACCGACGTGATGCTGCTGGCCGTCATCCTGCTGGCCGTGCTCGGCAAACTCAGCGACACGCTCCTCGCCCTGGCCGAGCGCCGCCTGCTCAGTGCCGCATAATCCATCCATGACCGCCGACAAGCTGCTCCTGGTCGCCGTGGTGGAGATGGCCGAGGGTCACGCCGAGGCCGGCCGGCGTTACGAGGACGCCGTGCTGGCCCTGCTCCCCCGCCACGGCGGCACCCTGCAACGCCGCACCCGCGATGTCACCGGCGCCACCGAGGTTCACGTGATCAGCTTCCTTCGGCGCGCCGGCCTGGACGCCTTCATGACCGATCCGGATCGGCTGGCCCTGCGCGCGGCCGCGGGCGACGCCGCCCCCACCACCCGACTCCTCGAAGTCCACGACATCCCCACCTAGACACGTTTCGTGGTCAGGGTGCGAAGCCCATCCGCGTGGTGACTTCGGGCGCACTGGACGCCC
>NZ_JZKF01000085.1 GCF_000962825.1 Actinoplanes rectilineatus | reverse complement strand
GCCCCGCCCCGCCCCGCGTCGCGCCCCGCCGGGCCGTGCTGCGTCGTGCTGTGCCGCCGGGCCGTGCTGCGTCGTGCTGTGCCGCCGGGCCGTGTCGCGCCGTGCTGTGCCGCTGTGCTGTCCCGAGCCGCAGGAGCACCCCATCCGAGCCGTCGCCCATGGTTCTCGAGATGACCTCCGGCAGCCGTGGTTCACAGCTCGCGGGGACGAGCCGTCGCCCATGGTTCGGGGCGGATGCCAGAACAGCCGTAGACGACGGCTGGCCGTCCTGGAGCCGTCGTTGGCGGCTGAGTTTCGGCTTCCGGGCAGCCGTGGACGACAGCTCGGTTGATCCGGCCGTCAGCCGTGGTTCTTTTGCGAGCCGGATGCGACCGTGGGCGACGGCCGGCCGGGACGAGCCGTCGGTCATGGCTGGGCTGTCGTCGGTCATGGCTGGGCTGTCGGTGATGGCTGAGTCGCGCCTTCGAGCCGGCTGCGGGCGCCGGTGCTCAGGCGGACCGGACGGCCGGCTGAGCGAATGGGCGTTGCCGGGCGGAGGTGGACCGGGCGGCCGGCTGAGCGAATGGGCGTTGCCGGGCGGAGGCGGACCGGGCGGCCGGCTGAGCGAATGGGCGTTGCCGGGCGGAGGCGGACCGGACGGCCGACTGAGCGAACGGGCGCTTCCGGGCAGAAGTGGCAGCTGCCCGGCGTACCCCCGAAAATGTTTTTGATCTTGTTTCGGAAGTGACGAACACGTTTCGGAGCGTAGGCGAGATCGGCCGAACGGCCTATGTAGGCATCATCGAAAAGGTCAGCCCGGCACCCCGAAAAGCCTATGACAAAGCTGGTGAAAACCGGTCATGTGATGGCTGTCACGTCATGTCGGCCATTTGGGGATCGATGGTCGTCATCCGCGCCCGCCGAAACAATCGTTCATTCGCGCTGGTCAGGTAACGATCTGAAAACTTCCTTCACAGTCTTGACAGGGAGGGGCGGTTAGTAAGAACTTTTACCGCGACAGTAAACAGTCCTTCCTGAAAGGGTGTCGATGGCTGAACCGGAGATGAACGGGGTCGCGGCCGGCGCGGCGACCGCCTCGCCGGCTCGCGGCCAGGGCCCGGTCAGGGGTGGATCACTCGAGCACGACGGCGTCCTGCTCCGCGTCCGGGCGCTGCTCCCGGAGTTCACCGGAGCGCTGCAACGGGTCGCCGAGCAGGTGCTCACCGACCCGGCCGGGGCGTCCCGGGCGACCATAGTGGAGCTCGCCGAACGCAGCGGCACCTCGCCGGCCACGGTGACCCGGTTCTGCCGGGCGGTCGGGTTCGACGGCTACGCCGATCTGCGCCTCGGGATCGCCGCGGAGACCGGCCGGGCGCGGTCCGCCGGATGGACCGTCGACATCGGCCGCGAGATCCAGCCGAACGACCCGCTGGAACGGGTGCTCGGGCAGATCATGGCCGCCGACACCCGGGCCATGCACGACACCGCCTCGCTGCTCGATCTCGGCGAGGTCGGCCGGGCCGCCGTGGCGATCGCCGCCGCGCCCCGGGTGAACATCTTCGGCGCCAGCGGCAGTGCGCTGGTCGGCGAGGAGATGCAGTTCAGTTTGCACCGCATCGGCATCCCGGTGTGGGCCTGGACCGACGTGCACAACGGTCTGGCCTCCGCCGCGCTGTCCCGGCCCGGTGACGTCGCGCTCGGCATCTCGCACAGTGGCGAGACCGGCGAGACGATCGAGCTGCTCGCCGAGGCGAACAGCCGGGGCGCCACCACGATCGCGCTGACCAGCTTCCCCCGTTCCCCGCTGGCCGAGCTCGCCGACATCGTCCTGCTCACCGCCACGCAGGCGACCACGTTCCGCCCTGACGCGCTCAGCGCCCGGCATCCCCAGCTGGTCGTTCTCGATCTCCTCTATGTCGCCGTCGCGCAGCGGACCCACGAACGTTCACACGCCGCCTTCCAGCGGACCGCGCAAGCGGTCCACGGGCACAAGGCAGCGAAGTAGTGATCAGCATTTTTTCTCTCCGGGAGGACCTGTGAAGCGCAAGATCGCAGTTGCCGCGGCGCTCGCCGCGACACTGTTCGGCGCCGCCGCCTGCGGTGGGACGGCCGAGGACGAAGGGGCCACGTCGGCGACCGGCACGGTCGACGGCAAGGGCAAGACCATCAAGGTCTGGCTGATGGTGGATGCCGAGACGGCGTGGAAGGACGTCGTCGACGACGCCACCAAGCGGTTCACCGAGGCGACCGGCGCCGCGGTGACCGTCGAGTACCAGCAGTGGGCCAACCACCTGACGAAGCTGGACGCGACGCTGGCCGGCTCGGACGTGCCGGACGTGGTCGAGCTCGGCAACACCGAGTTCTCCAAGTACGTCTTCAACGGCGGCTTCGCCGAGCTGAACAAGGGCGACTTCGAGAACTCCGACACCTGGCTGTCCGGCCTCTCCGGCGCCTGCGAGCTGGAGGGCAAGACCTACTGCGTGCCCTACTACGCCGGTGCCCGGGTGCTGATCTACCGCACCGACCTGTTCGAGAAGGCCGGTGTCACGGCCGCCCCGGCGACCTACACGGACTTCCTGGCGGCGGCCGACAAGGTGCAGGCGCAGAACGCCGCGGACGGCAAGTTCAACACCGTCTACATGCCGGGCCAGTACTGGTACGCCGCGATGTCCTGGGTGAAGTCGACCGGGGGTGACATCGCGGCCAAGGAGGGCGACAAGTGGGTCGGCAAGCTCTCCACCCCGCAGTCGCAGGAGGGCCTGCAGCGCTGGGTCGACCTGGTCAAGAAGTACTCGAAGGCCGACGTCACCAAGAACGAGAACGAGCAGGGCGCGATCGTCGCGCAGGGCTCCAGCGCGATGTTCTACGGCAACGCCTGGGAGCAGGGCGCGGCTGAGGAGACCCGCAAGGACCCCAACGACCCGAACTCGGCGCTGCTGCCGACCAAGGTGAAGGGCAAGCTGGCCGCCGCGCCGATGCCGGAGGTCCCGTCGTTCCTCGGCGGCTCGAACCTGGGCGTGACCCAGAAGAGCGCCAACAAGGAGCTGGCCGCCCAGTGGGTCAAGTACTTCACCGACGCCAAGTCGATGGAGGGCCTGATCAAGGCCAGCGCGCTGCCGAACTCGACGGCCCTGCTGGACAAGGCCGCCACCGACAACCCGGCGATCGCGCCGTCCGCGCTCTCCGCCAAGGCCAGCTGGTTCCCGCCGAACGCGGAGAAGTGGGCCGACGTGGAGAAGGCCAGCGTCCTGCAGACGATGCTGACCGACATCCTGACCGGTAAGAAGACGGTGGCCGACGGCACCAAGTGGGCCGACGAGCAGATCGCCGCCACCCTCAACGAGGTCTGATCGTCATGACAGCCGTCGACACCGTCGTGCCACGGCGGCGCAACCGGGACGCCCGGGCCGCCTGGCTGCTCTCCCTGCCCACCCTGGTGATCCTGCTGGCACTGCTGGGTTACCCGCTCTACCGGATGATCCTGCTGTCGTTCCAGAACATGCGGCTGCGGGAGCTGATCACCGACCTGGCCCCGCCGTGGGCGGGCGTCGACCAGTACGTGAAAGCCCTCACCGACGGCGTCTTCTGGGGCGTCGTCGGGCGGACCGCCGCGTTCACGGTCGTCTCGGTGACCGTGTCGGTGCTGCTCGGGCTGGGCGTCGCGCTGCTGATGCGCCGGGTGACGCGCGGTGTCCGGCTGTTCATGATGATCGCGATGATGTTCGTCTGGGCGCTGCCGCAGCTGGTGGCGGCCCAGGCGTTCCGCTGGCTGACCGACTCGGACTTCGGCGTCCTCAACTACCTGATCGACAAGATCCCCGGGGTGGACTTCGCGAACCACAGCTGGTTCGTCAACCCGTGGGAGGGCTGGGCGGTGATCACCACGCTGGTGGTGTGGGCCGGCATCCCGTTCCTGGCGATCTCGTTGAGTGCCGGGCTGACCCAGGTGCCCAAGGAACTGATCGAGGCGGCCACGGTGGACGGGGCGAACGCCTGGCAGGTGCTGCGCGGCATCACCCTGCCGATCCTCAAGCCGCTGCTGACCATCGTGACCACCCTGTCGGTGATCTGGAACTTCGGCCTGTTCACCCAGAACTGGGCGCTGCGCGACAGCCACCCGGAGCCGGTCTACCAGACGCTGGCGACGTACTCGTACACCCAGGCGTTCGGGCAATCCCGGTACAGCTACGGGTCAGCCATCTCGGTGATCACTGTCCTGTTGATGCTCGGTGTGATGGTGTTCTACATCCGGCAGATGTTCAAGATCGGGGAGGTGGACTGATGGCTCGCCACGACGAGGACGTCGTCACCGTCGGCCGCAGCCGGGCCGGGACGGTGACGGCGAACACCACCGGCATCCTCTTCGGCCTGATCATGATCTTCCCGGTGTACTGGGTGCTGAACACGGCGTTCAAGCCGGACAGCGAGGTACGCAGCTTCACCCCGACGTTCTTCCCGGCGAGCCCGACGCTCGACAACTTCCGGTCCGCGCTGGGCGAGGAGCTGTTCCTGCCGAGCATGCTGAACGGACTGCTGATCACGGCGATGGCGGTGGCCGCGGCCCTGGTCGTCGGCTTCCTCGCGGCGCTGGCCATCGCCCGGTTCCAGTTCTACGGCCGCCGGGCGATCATCCTGGTCGTGCTGGGTGTGCAGCTGGTTCCGTTCCTCGCTCTGCTGATTCCGCTCTTCCTCATGTTGCAGAAGGCGAATCTGACCAACAGTCTGATCGGTGTGTCCCTGACCTATCTGGTGCTTTTGCTGCCATACACGGTGTGGACGCTGCGCGGCTTCATCTCCGGCATCCCCCGGGAGCTGGACGAGGCCGCGATGATCGACGGCTGCTCCCGGCCCCAGGTGTTCTGGAAGATCATCCTTCCGCTCACCGGTCCCGGGCTGGTGGCCACCTCCGTCTACGGGTTCATTCAGGCGTGGAACGAGTTCATCATCATCAACACGCTGAACAGCCCGCAGAAACAGAACCTGATGGCCTGGCTGCTCTACAACCAGACCGAACGAGGCACCGCCTGGGGCCCTCTCATGGCGGGTGCGATCATCACATCGATTCCCGTGGTGGTCTTCTTCCTTCTCATCCAGCGCAACATCGCCACCGGTTTGACGGCCGGCGCCGTCAAGGGTTGACCCGAAAGGATTTCGATGGCTGACATAACGAACTCCGAGCTCGACCGCCGTTCCCTGCTGCGCCGTGCGGGCGCGGTCGGCCTCGCCGCCATCCCGGCGGTGAGCATGCTCAGCGCCTGCGTCGGCGGAGGCTCCGAGGAGACGCCCGAGCAGGCCACCGGGGAGAAGTCGGCGGAGAACCCGCTCGGCGTGGACCCCAAGGCCGGCCTCGAGATCGTCATCTTCGACGGCGGTCTGGGCACCAAGTACGCGACCGACGTCGACACCCCGCTCTACAACAAGAAGTGGCCGGACTCGGCGGTGACCTACTCGGCCACCCAGGAGGTCTCCACGGTCATCCAGCCGCGGATCAACGCCGGCGACGCGCCCGACATGATCAACAACTCGGGTTCGAAGCTGATGGACTTCGGCGCGGTCGTCAACGCCGGACAGGCCCAGGAGCTCACCGAGCTGTTCGCGGCCCCGTCCTGGGACGTCGAGGGCAAGACGGTCGGCGAGACGCTCGTGCCGGGCGCCATCGAGCAGGGCACCTACAACGGCAAGCCGTACGCGGTGAACTACGCGTACACCGTGTTCGGCCTCTGGTACAACAAGGCGCTGTTCACCAAGAACAACTGGGCCGCCCCGACCACCTGGGCCGAGTTCACCGCCCTGCTCGACAAGATCAAGGCGGCCGGCATCACGCCGTTCGGCTACGCCGGTGCGAACGCGTCGTACTACATGGTCCGCGCGATCATGACGAGCGCCGGGAAGATCGGCACCGAGCAGGTCCTCAAGGACATCGACAACCTGAAGGCCGGCGCCTGGACCAACGACGCCGTCCTCAAGGCCGCCGAGGCGTGGGCCGGGATCGGCAAGACCTACCTGGACAAGAGCTTCCTCGGCCTCAAGCACACCGAGGTCCAGCTCCGGCAGAACCAGGACAAGCTGGCGTTCTACCCGTGTGGTTCCTGGCTGGAGAACGAGCAGGCCAAGGACACCCCGCCCGGGTTCGAGTACGCGGTGGCGCCGTACCCGAGCGTCACCGACGCCGACAAGCTCCCGGCGGCGGCCCTGAACGCCGCGGCCGGCGAGATCTACTTCGTCGCCGCGAAGGGCAAGAACCCCCGTGGCGGCATGGAGTACCTGCGCGGCATGCTCTCCAAGGAGGCGGCGCTCGGCTTCACCAAGCTGACCAAGTCGCTGACCGTGGTGGCCGGTGCGGCCGACGGCCAGACCATCTCGCCCGGACTCACCAGCGCCGGCGAGGCGATCACCAAGGCCGGCTCGGACATCTTCATGGGCTACCTGTTCGACACCTGGTACAAGAAGCTCGACGACGAGTCCCGCATCGCCGCGAACGACCTGATGTTCAAGGACTACGACGCGAAGAAGTTCTGCGACCGGATGGAGGCCGCCGCGCAGGCGGTCGCCGCCGACTCCTCGATCACCAAGTTCAACCGCAGCTGACCGCTTTTTTCGTAAACGAGGAGTAGACGGGCCATGCGGCACGGCAAGTACCCCTTCATCATCGGCTTCCTTGCCGTGCCGGTGGCGCTCTACGTCACCTTCGTCGTCGCGGCCTACATCCAGACGTTCCAGCTGGCCTTCACCAACTGGTCCGGTCTGGGCGCGATCGAATACATCGGCTTCGACAACTTCGTCAAGCTGTGGAACGACGACCTGTTCTGGCGTTCCGTCGGGCACAACCTCTACCTGCTGATCCTGCTGCCGATCATCACGATCGCGATCGCCCTGGTCTTCGCCTTCCTGCTGAACGTCGGCGGCGGGCGCAACCGCGGCGTATGGGGCTCCACCGGATACCGGGTGATCTTCTTCTTCCCGCAGCTGATGGCCCTCGCGATCGTCGCGGTGATCTTCGGCCGGGTGTTCTCCACCGACGAGAGCGGCATGCTCAACGGCCTGTTCCCGGACTCGTGGAGCCCCTGGCTGTTCCTCGCCGACGAACGCTGGGCGCTGACCTGCATCCTGGCCGTCGCGGTCTGGCAGGCGGTCGGCTTCTACGTGGTGCTCTTCTCGGCCGGCATGGGCTCGATCGAGCAGGACATCTACGAGGCCGCCGAGCTGGACGGCGCGAACCGGATCACCCTGTTCTTCCGGATCACCATCCCGCTGCTCTGGAACACGCTGCAGGTCGCCTGGGTCTACCTGGGCATCGCCGCGTTCGACTGCTTCGCCCTGATCAACATCATGTCGGTGGACCGCGGCGGCCCGGACGGCGCCACCTCGGTGCTCGCCATGCTGATCTACCGCAACGCCTTCGAGTACTCGCAGGCCGGCTACGCCTCGGCGCTCGGCGTGGCGCTGTTCTTCCTGACCCTCACCTTCGCCGCGCTGACCCTGCGCGTCACCCGGCGCGACGCCGTCTGATCCGGAGACGATGATGACCACAGAGACCCTGGCGACCGCCGTCCCGGACAAGAAGACCACCGTGCGCCGCGAGATCAACGCGCTCACCGGCCTGGCCCACCTGGCCCTGCTGGCCTGGGCGATCGCCACGGCCGGCCCGCTGATCTGGGTGATGCTCGCCTCGTTCAAGAGCAACACCGAGATCTTCCTCGGCAAGCCGTTCGCCCTGCCGCAGACGTTCTCGCTGGACACCTACTTCCGGGCGTGGACCGAGGCGCACATCGGGCTGTACTTCCTGAACAGCATCTTCGTCGTCACGATCAGTACCGCCTGCACCATGCTGCTCGGTGCGATGGCCGCCTATGTGCTGGCCCGTTATCAGTTCCGCGGCAACCGTTTCCTGTACTACCTGTTCGTCTCCGGTCTGGCGTTCCCCACCTTCATGGCGATCACCCCGCTGTTCTTCATCCTCAAGAACCTCGGCTTGATCAACACGTTCACCGGCCTGATCCTGGTCTACATCTCGTACTCGCTGCCGTTCACGGTGTTCTTCCTGGCCGCGTTCTTCAAGTCGCTGCCGCACGAGATCGACGAGGCGGCGACGATGGACGGCGCGTCGCACACCCGCAAGTTCTTCCAGATCATGATGCCGATGGCGAAGTCCGGCCTGATCAGCATCACGATCTTCAACATCGTCGGCCAGTGGAACCAGTACCTCCTGCCGGTCGCGATCATGCAGGGCGCCGGCGCCGACTCCAAGTGGGTCCTCACCCAGGGCATCGCGAACATCAGCGTGCAGGCCGGATATCACGCCGAATGGTCGACGCTCTTCGCCGCCCTCACCCTGTCGATCATCCCGATGATCGCCGTCTACGCCCTTTTCCAGCGCCAGATCCAGGCCGGTCTCACCGCGGGCGCGGTCAAATGACCAAGCCCTTTCCGGGGTACGCGTAAAGCACCGTCCCGTGGCTCCCTCGCCGCTCCCGGTCTCTCAGGACGGCGGGGGAGTCGCGGCCCGTCCGGGGACGGCGGCCCGTCCGGGGACGGCCAGGTTCAGCAGGGACTCGGTGGCCGGGCCGGCCGGCGTGGAGACCGGCACCGCCACCGACACCTGCCAGTTCGGGGCCACCGCCACTCCGGTCAGCGCGGCCGCGTGCAGGCCCTTCGCCTGGGACTTGCGGGTCACCGGGGCCGGCACCAGCGCCACCCCGAGACCCTGGTGGACGAAGTCCAGCAGGGTGTGCACGTCGTTCACCTCCACCACCACCCGGCGCTCGGCCCCGGCCCGGGCGAAGGTCAGGTCGTTGACCCGGCGGGCGCCCCAGTCGGCGCTGAAATCCACGAAGTCCTCACCGAGCACGTCCTCCAGCGTCGCCATCTCCTCCTCGGCCAGGCGGTGTGACGGGTGGCAGATCAGGACCATCGGTTCGGTGCCGAGCGGGATCAGGCGCACCCCGTCCGGGGCCGGTCCGGGCAGCGCCACGAAGCCGGCGTGCAGGCGGCCCTGGCGGACCTGCTCGACCAGTTGACCGGAACCGGCGTAGCGCAACCGGACGTCCACCCCTGGATGGGCACGGCGGAACGCGGCGATCAGCGGCGGCATGTCGATCAGGCCGAGACACTGCTCGGCGCCGACCGACAGGTTGCCCCGGAGCAGCCCGCGGACCGCCGCCACCGCGTCACGGGCCGCCGCGGCGCTGGCCAGGGTGCGGTGCGCCTCGGTGAGCAGGGCCTCGCCGGCGTCGGTCAGCTCGACCCGCCGGGTGTGCCGGACGAACAGGTCCGCGTCGAGCTCACGTTCCAGGGAGCGGATCGACGCGGACAGCCCGGACTGGGCGACCCGCATCCGTTCGGCCGCGCGGGTGAAGTGGCGTTCCTCGGCGACCGCCACGAAGTACTCGAGATGCCGCAGTTCCACGATTGAGCACTCTAGCTTCTGAATTCGAGCGGTTTCTTCTGTTGGACGTGGGGGATCGAGGGGGAGAAGGGTAGGGACGACACCACTAGCAGGAGGAGGCATCACATGCGGACTCGTCGCATCGGTGAGGTGGAGGTCAGCGCGATCGGTCTCGGCGGCATGCCGATGTCGATCGAGGGACGCCCGGACGAGGAGCGGTCGATCCGTACGATCCACGCCGCCCTCGACGCCGGGATCACCCTGATCGACACGGCCGACGCCTACCACGTGGGCGCGGACGAGGTCGGCCACAACGAGTCGCTGATCGCGCAAGCGCTGGCGAGCTACGGCGGCGACACGTCCGGCGTGCTGGTCGCGACCAAGGGCGGGCATCTGCGCCCCGGCGACGGCAGCTGGACCAAGAACAGCTCGCCGGACTACCTGAAGCAGGCCTGTGAAGCGTCGTTGAAGCGTCTCGGGGTGGAGGCGATCGGCCTCTACCAGCACCACCGGCCGGACCCCGAGGTTCCCTACGCGGACTCGATCGGCGCGATCCGTGACCTGCTCGACGCCGGGAAGATCCGGATGGCGGGCATCTCGAACGCGAATCCCGAGCAGATCCGTCAGGCACAGGAGATCCTGGGTGGGCGGCTCGTCGCGGTGCAGAACCAGTTCTCCCCGGCGTTCCGCTCGTCCGAGCCGGAGCTGGAGTTGTGCACGGAGCTGGGGATCGCGTTCCTGCCGTGGTCGCCACTGGGCGGGATCTCGCGGGCCGGTGGTCTCGGTGGCGGGTTCGCGGACGTGGCGGCCGAACACGGTGTGAGCCCGCAGCGCGTCTGTGTCGCGTGGCATCTGGCCAAGTCGCCGGTGTCGATCCCGATTCCGGGGTCGAGCCGCCCGGAGACGATCATCGACTCGGCGGCGGGTGCGGATCTGGAGCTGACGGCCGAGGACCTGGCCCTGCTTCCGTGACGGTGCGCTGATCTACGGGTGCACGCCGAATCCCTCTGACGATGCTGGTTCGGCCCGAATACTCGTACAAGAAAAAGGGATTTCAGGTTTTATGTCAGATTTTTCTGCACGCCGTTACGACAGCATGGAATACCGGCGGACGGGCCGTAGCGGCCTCAAGCTTCCGGTGATCTCGCTCGGGCTGTGGCACAACTTCGGTGACGACAAGCCGATGGAGACGCAGCGCGCCATTCTGCGCCGCGCCTTCGACCTCGGCATCACGCATTTCGACCTGGCCAACAACTACGGGCCGCCCTACGGCTCCGCGGAGGCCAACTTCGGTCGTCACCTGGCGGCGGACTTCGCGGCGCACCGCGACGAACTGGTCATCTCCACCAAGGCCGGCTACGACATGTGGCCCGGTCCCTACGGCAACTGGGGATCGCGGAAATACCTGACCGCGTCGCTCGACCAGTCGCTGCAGCGGATGGGCCTCGACTACGTCGACATCTTCTACTCGCACCGGTTCGACCCGGAGACCCCGCTGGAGGAGACGATGGGCGCGCTGGACGCGGCCGTCCGCTCCGGCAAGGCGCTCTACGCGGGCATCTCGTCCTACTCGCCGGCGAAGACCGCCGAGGCCGCGGCGATCCTGCGCGACCTGGGCACGCCGCTGCTGATCCACCAGCCGTCCTACTCGATGCTGAACCGCTGGATCGAGGACGGCCTGCTGGACGCCCTGGAGCGCGAGGGCGCCGGCTGCATCGCGTTCTCGCCGCTGGCCCAGGGCATGCTCACCGACCGCTACCTGCGGGGTGTGCCGGACGACTCCCGGGCGAGTGCCGACAAGTCCCTCGACACCGGCCTGCTCAGCGACGAGAACCTCGACAAGGTCCGGGCCCTGGCCGGCATCGCCGAGCGCCGCGGCCAGAGCCTGGCCCAGATGGCGATCGCCTGGGCGGTGCGTGACCCGCGGATGACCTCGGTGGTCCTCGGCGCGAGCAGTGTCGCCCAGCTGGAGGCCAACGTCGCCGCGCTCGGCAATACCGCCTTCACCGCGGACGAGCTGGCCGAGATCGACAAGTACGCCACCGAGTCCGGCATCAACTTGTGGGCCGGCTCCAGCGCCCACTGATCCTCAGCGCGCACTGACGGGTATGGGCCGACCGTGGCTGCGGTCGGCCTATGCCCGCGTCAGGAGATCGGCCGCGGTGGCCATACGGGCGCGATACTCATCGCGGTCCGCGGCCTGCTGCTTGACGCCGATCGAGACGCTGACGAGGGTCTGTGCGATCGCTCCGGGTTCGTGGCCCGCATCTCGGAGGGCGGTGACGAGCATGCGCTCGAACCGGTCCGGGCCGCCGCGGGCGACCGGTCCCAGCAGGCCGGGGTTGTCGTCCAGCACGGCGCTCACGTCCCGGAGCGGGCCCACATAGCGGCCCGCCCAGAAGTCGAAGGCGTCGACGATCCGCTCGGCCAGCGGCCGGTCCGCCCGCTGCAACGCCTCCTGCGAATCCCGAAGATCCTGGTCGATGCCGTGATCCGCGGCGGCCCGGAACAGGTCGGCCTTGGACGTGAAGAGGAAGTAGAGGCCGGGCCGGGAGATCGCCGCCTGCCGGGCGATGTCGTCCATCGACGTCTTGCGGTATCCGAATCGGGCGAAGGTGCGCAACGCCGACTCCAGGACGGCGTCACGCCGGGCGGTGTCGCCGGGTGTCACGGGCACGTCCTCCACTCTACCAACTAGACGCAATGAGCAGACTTTGTATAGTCGGTTCATGCCTTCACGTGGCCTCATCACCACCCGCTTCACCGCCGACAGCACCGCCGCCGACGTCCTGGCCGGGGTCGACCTCCACGGGGTGCGGGCGATCGTCACCGGCGCCTCCTCCGGTCTGGGGTTCGCGACCGCCCGCGCGCTGGCCGCCGCCGGCGCCCTGGTGACGCTCGCGGTCCGCAACACCGCGGCGGGCGACGAGGCCGCCCGGGCCGTCGAGCACGCGACCTCCCGCCGGCCGGTCGTCGCGCGGCTGGATCTCGCCGACCGTGGTTCGGTGGCGTCGTTCGTCCGGGCCTGGGAGGGGCCGCTGCATCTGCTGATCAACAATGCGGGCATCGTCACCGCGGGGCTGGAACGCACCGCTGACGGCCGGGAGCTGCAGTTCGCGACCAATCACCTCGGGCACCACGCCCTCGCCACCGGGCTGCACCGGGCGCTCGCCGCGGGCGCCGCCCGGCGGGGTGAGGCGCGCGTGGTCGTTCTCAGCTCGACGGCGCACATGCGGGCCGGCGTCGACTTCGACGACCTCGACTTCACCCGTCGTGACTACGATCCGCAGATCGCCTACGCACAGTCGAAGACCGCGAACGCGTTGTTCGCCGTGGAGGCGACCCGCCGCTGGGCCGGCGACGGCATCACGGCGAACGCCGTCAACCCCGGCGGCATCGCGACCGGCCTGCAACGTCACTTCACCCCCGCGCAGAAGGCGTCCCTCGACGCCGCTCAGGCGGCCGGCATCTTCTCCTACAAGACCGTCGAGCAGGGCGCCGCGACGACGGTGGTCGCCGCCGTCGCGGACGAGTTCGCCCACACCGGCGGCCACTACCTCGACGACTGCCGGGAGGCCTACACCGTCCCCGACGACGCCTCCCTCGCCGACCACCCGCACGGCGTCAAGGCCTGGGCGCTGGATTCCGGGAGCGCCCAGCGGCTGTGGACCGTGTCCGATCGGCTCCTCGCCGGCTGACCGGGCGGGGATGTCATACCCCTGGGTGACAATGGCGCCGTGCTGGTTGCGGTGACTGCTGATCCCGGGGGAGCGGGTGGCCTGCTGGCGGATCTGACCGACGGCGGGCCGCCCCGGCGTGTTCCGGACCTGGCCGCGGTGGTCGCCGAGCGTGAGGCGGCCGAGCATCCCCGCTGGGTGTGGGCCTCCACCGCGGACGTCTATCCGGCTCTGCTGCGGGCCGGGGTGCGGGTGGCCCGGTGCCACGATCTGGAGCTGACCGAGGCGCTGCTCTCCGGGCACGACGGGCGCTGGGGTGAGCCCCGCGGCGTCCCGGCGGCGATCGCCCGCCTGCGCGGCCTTTCGGTCCCGGCCGATCTGCCGCGGCCCGAGCCGTCACCGCCGGGGTTCGCCCAGGAGGCGCTCTTCGACACCGTGTCGCGCCCGGCTGCCGACATCGCCGACCTGATCGCGGTGCACGCCGAACAGCAGCGCCGGATCCGGGATCTCGCCGAGGCCGGCCGGTTCCGGATGCTGGTCGCCGCCGAGTCCGCCGGTGCGCTGATCGCCGTCGAGATGGGGCATGCCGGGCTGCCGTGGCGCGCCGACCTGCACGACGAGATCCTGCGCGAGCTGCTCGGGCCGCCGCAGCCGGTGGGGCCGCCCCGGCGGCTGGCCGAGCTGACCGCCGCGATCAACGAGGCGTTCGGGGTGCACGGCCTGCATCCCGACTCGCCGGCCGAGGTGGTCCGCGCGTTCGCCCGGGCCGGGGTGCAGATCCCCAGCACCCGGCGCTGGATCCTGCAGCAGGTCGACCATCCGGCGGTCGCGCCGCTGCTGGATTACAAGGAGCTCTACCGGATCTGGACGGCGCACGGCTGGGCCTGGTGCGACGCATGGGTGCGCGACGGGCGGTTCCGGCCGGAGTTCGTGCCCGGCGGGGTGGTCTCCGGGCGGTGGGCCACCCGCGGCGGCGGGGCGTTGCAGGTGCCCAAGGTGATCCGGCGTGCGGTGGTGGCCGACCCGGGCTGGACGTTCGTGGTCGCCGACGCCGGGCAGCTGGAGCCCCGGGTGCTGGCCGCGGTCTCCGGCGACGGCCGGCTGGCCCGCGCCGCCGCGGCCGGTGACCTCTACGCGGCGCTGGCCACCGACTCGTTCGCCGGTGACCGGGCCAAGGCCAAGCTGGCGTTGCTCGGCGCGATGTACGGGCAGACCGGCGGTGACGCCCTGCCCGCCCTGGCGGTGCTGCGGCGGCACTATCCGACCGCTTTCGACTATGTCGAGGCGGCCGCCCGCACCGGGGAGAACGGCGGGCTGGTCCGGTCGTGGCTGGGCCGGACGTGTCCGCCGGCGTCGCGGGAGGCGTTCGACGGGCTGGATCCGCCGGACGAGGTGGCCCCGCCGCCGGGCCGCTCACGCGGGCGTTTTACCCGAAATTTCGTGATTCAGGCCACTGCGGCGGAGTGGGCGCTCGTCATGATCGCTACGCTGCGCACCGCTCTCGAGGGCACCGCCGCCGAACTGGTGCTCTTCGTGCACGACGAGATCGTGGTGCACTGCCCGGCCGGGCAGGCGGATGCCGTGGTCGCGGCGGTCCACGACAGCGCGGCACGGGCCGGCCGGTTGCTGTTCGGTGACACTACGGTGCGTTTTCCCCTGGACGTCTCAGTGGTTGGAGCGTATGCCGATGCCAAGTGAGGAAGTGGGTATCGTTGACGGGACCGGCCGAGAGGCGCTGCAGCGGGGCCACCCGTCACGCTCGACCGGGGAACCTCCCTGACACAAGGGCGCCTCCGACTCACCTCGGAGGTGTGCACGTGACCCAGACCGTCACCCAACTGCGCGAGTTGCTCGCCGAGCGCATCCTGGTGCTGGACGGCGCCTGGGGCACGATGCTGCAGGGCGCCCGGCTGGCCCCGGAGGACTACCGCAACGAGTTGATCCCGGCCGACCACCCCAAGGACGTCACCGGCGACCCCGACCTGCTGATCCTCACCCGGCCCGACGTCATCCTCGACGTCCACCGGCAATACCTGGCAGCCGGCGCCGACATCACCACCACCAACACGTTCACCGCGACCAGCATCGCCCAGGCCGACTACGGCCTGGAGCACCTGGTCCGCGACATGAACGTGCAGGGCGCCCGGCTGGCCCGGCAGGCCGCCGACGAGGCGTTCGCCCGGGACGGCCGCCCGCGGTTCGTGGCCGGTTCGATCGGCCCGCTCAACGTGACCCTCTCGCTCTCGCCCCGGGTCGACGAGCCGTCCTACCGGGCGGTCGACTTCGACCAGGTCAAGGCCTCCTATGCGGAGCAGATCGCGGCCCTCGCCGAGGGCGGCGTCGACCTGCTCATGATCGAGACGATCTTCGACACGCTGAACGCGAAGGCGGCGATCGCAGCGGCCCGTGAGGTGGCGCCGGAGCTGCCGCTGTGGATCTCGGTCACGATCGTCGACCTGTCCGGGCGCACCCTCTCCGGCCAGACCGTCGAGGCGTTCTGGCGCTCGATCGAACGGGCCGAGCCGCTGGTCGTCGGGGTGAACTGCGCACTCGGCGCGGCCGAGGCCCGCCCGCACGTCACCGACCTGGCCCGCCTGTCGAACGTGTACGTCGCCTCGCACCCGAACGCCGGCCTGCCGAACGCCTTCGGCGGCTACGACCAGACCCCGGACGAGACCGGTGAGCTGCTCGCCGGGTTCGCCGCCGACGGCCTGGTCAACATCGTCGGCGGATGCTGCGGCACCACCCCGGCACACATCGCCGCGATCGCCCAGGCGGTCGCCGGCAGCGCGCCCCGGGTGATCGACCCGCCGGCGCCGACCACCCGCTTCAGTGGCCTCGAGCCGTTCGCGATCGGCCCGGACACCGGCTTCGTCATGATCGGCGAGCGGACCAACGTCACCGGCTCGGCGAAGTTCCGCCGGCTGATCGAGGCCGACGACCACCAGGCCGCCGTCGACGTGGCCCTCGAACAGGTCCGCGGCGGCGCCAACCTGCTCGACGTGAACATGGACGCCGACCTGCTCGACAGCGAGCGGGCGATGACCACCTTCCTCAACCTGATCGCGACCGAGCCCGAGGTGGCCCGGATCCCGGTCATGATCGACAGCTCGAAGTGGAGCGTCCTCGAGGCCGGCCTCAAATGCGTCCAGGGCAAGGGCGTGGTCAACTCGATCAGCCTGAAGGAGGGCCCCGAGCCGTTCCTGGCGCACGCCCGCCGGATCCGCGACTTCGGCGCCGGAGCGGTGGTGATGGCCTTCGACGAGCAGGGCCAGGCCGACACCACCGAGCGCAAGGTCGAGATCTGTGGTCGCGCCTACGACCTGCTGGTCGAGGACGGGTTCGACCCCACCGACATCATCTTCGACCCGAACGTGCTGGCGGTGGCGACCGGCATCGCCGAGCACAACGGCTACGCGAAGAACTTCCTCGAGGCGCTGCCGCTGATCAAGGAGCGCTGTCCCGGCGCCCGTACCAGCGGCGGCATCTCCAACCTGTCGTTCGCCTTCCGCGGCAACGACATCGTCCGCGAGGCCATGCACTCGGCGTTCCTCTTCCACGCCGTCAAGGTCGGCCTGGACATGGGCATCGTCAACGCCGGCCAGCTCGCCGTCTACCAGGACATCCCGGCCGAACTGCTGGAACTCGTCGAGGACGTGATCTTCGACCGGCGGCCGGACGCCACCGACCGGCTGGTCACCTTCGCCTCCACGGTCACCGGCAGCGGCGCCAAGCGCGAGGTCGACCTCTCCTGGCGCGAGGCACCGGTCGAGGAACGCCTCAGCCACGCCCTGGTGCACGGCATCGTCGACTTCATCGAGGACGACACCGAGGAGGCCCGGCAGAAACTGCCCCGGCCGCTCGACGTCATCGAGGGCCCGCTGATGACCGGCATGGGCGTGGTCGGCGACCTGTTCGGCTCCGGCAAGATGTTCCTGCCCCAGGTGGTCAAGAGCGCCCGGGTGATGAAGCGGTCGGTCGCCTACCTCCTGCCCTTCATGGAGGACGAGAAGGAGGCCGGCTCCCGCGGCCAGGGCAAGGTCGTGCTCGCCACGGTCAAGGGCGACGTCCACGACATCGGCAAGAACATCGTCGGCGTGGTGCTGGGCTGCAACAACTACGAGGTGATCGACCTCGGCGTGATGGTGCCGACCGCGAAGATCCTGGAGACCGCGGTCGCCGAGGGGGCCGACGCGATCGGCCTGTCCGGCCTGATCACGCCGTCACTCGACGAGATGGTGGCGGTCGGCGCCGAGATGCAGCGCCGCGGGCTCAAACTGCCGCTGCTGATCGGCGGAGCGACCACCTCCAAGCAGCACACGGCGGTGCGGATCGCTCCGGCGTACGACGGGTCGACCGTGCACGTGCTGGACGCCTCCCGGGTGGTCGGCGTGGTCTCCGACCTGCTCGACCCGGAACGCGCCGTGAAACTCGACGAGGCGAACCGGCACGAGCAGGAGCGGCTGCGCGAGCAGCACGAGAAGCGGCACTCGCAGCCGCTGCTGACCCTCGCCCAGGCCCGCGCCAACCGCGAGAAGGTCGACTTCTCCGCGCTCCCGACGCCCGCCTTCACCGGCGTTCGGGAGGCCGCGCCGTCGATCGCCGAGCTCCGCACGATGATCGACTGGCAGTTCCTCTTCCTGGCCTGGGAACTCAAGGGCAAGTACCCGGCGATCCTGGAGCAGCCGGTCGCCCGCGAGCTCTTCGACGACGCCAACACCATGCTCGACGAGATCATCGCGAACGGCTCGTTCCAGGCCCGGGGCCTGTACGGGTTCTGGCCCGCGCACTCCTCCGGCGACGACATCCTGCTGGAGAACGGCTCGTCCTTCCCGATGCTGCGCCAGCAGACCGAGAAGCCGGCCGGCCGGGCCAACCGCTGCCTGGCCGACTACATCGCCGACTCCGGGGACCACCTGGGCGGCTTCGCGGTCGCCATCCACGGCGCCGACAGACTGGCCGCCCGCTACGAGGCCGAGCACGACGACTACCGGGCCATCATGGTCAAGGCGCTGGCCGACCGGCTCGCCGAGGCCTTCGCGGAATACCTGCACCTCAAGGCCCGCCGCGACTGGTTCGAGCCGGACGCCCAGCCGGTGCTGGCGGACCTGCACGCCGAACGCTTCCGCGGCATCCGCCCGGCGCTGGGCTACCCGGCCTGCCCGGACCACAGCGAGAAGCGCGACCTGTTCCGCCTGCTCGGCACCGACGCCATCGGGGTCCACCTGACCGAGTCGTTCGCGATGACCCCGGCCGCCGCGGTCAGTGGCCTGATCTTCGCGCACCCGGAGGCGAAGTACTTCACGGTCGGGCGCCTGGGCCGCGACCAGATCGAGGACTACGCCGCCCGCCGCGGTCTGCCGATGGCCGAGGTGGAGCGCTGGCTCCGCCCCAACCTCGCCTACTCGATCGACTGATCGCCGTTCCCGGACTGATCACTGTTCCGGTGCTGCTTCGCTGCTGGGCTGATCAGTCGTTGCCGGTGTACATCTGTAACCGTTCGTGCCACCGCGGCATGGAGAGTCTGGACAGTGCCGCAGTAGCGGCCGGGACGGACGCCTCCGGTACGAGCAGATCGACGCGGGACGGCCGGACGGGCTGCGCCAACGCGGCCAACCGTCCGGCCACCGCGTACGGCACCGGGGCCAGCCGCCGCCACAAGCTGAAACAGTCCGTGAGACAGAGCCCCGCCAGGGCCCCGGCCTCCGACTGATCGACGAAGTCCGGATCTGCCCGATCCGAGGGGTCGGGGAGTTCCACGGTCTCCACGATCAGACGCCGTGGGCCTACCGCCATGACGACACGAGCCGCTCCGATAATCCGGAGCGGCTCGTGGGTGGTGTGCTCACGCGTACACAGGAAAGGGCGGGGGCGAGTCGCCTGCCTTGCTGGGCGGAGGTTATTTGCTGGCCCAGATGTCCAGGTTGAAGCGCTGCAACAGGCTGGGGACGAACAGGCCGGCGATCGAGATCAGCGCGACGAAGGTGAAGACGCCCCGCAGGATGACCACCTCGACCTTGCCGCCGACCTTGACCGCCATGCTGTTCGGGATGCCGAACATCATCCACATGCGGCGCTTGATCGGGATCGGCCAGAGGATCGGCACGCCGTTCTTGGTGATCCAGTCACCGAGGATATGGACGAAACAGCCCATGCCGACGGCCAGGCCCATCAGCGGATAGCCGCGGTCTCCGTCCAGGTTGGCGGCGGTGAACCAGGCGACGACACCCGAGGTCAGGGTGACGAGCACCCAGCCGGCGCGCTCGGCCCAGTCGTCGAAGAGGCCGCGCAGGGCCAGGCCGGCCATCACGAAGACGATCGCGACGACCGCCCACTCGCCGTACTTCTCGCAGAGCGCCGAGGTGCCCCAGCCGAGCAGCACGCAGAACGGGATCGTGTGGGTGAAGGTGCGGTGCCCGTTGTTGCGGCGCGGATCCTTGCTCAGCTTCGTCGCCGTGTAGATGCCGAGCGAGACCTTCTCCACCACCTCGGCGACGAACAGCGAGGCCACCCCGAAGGTGCGGGCGACGGTGGCGCCGCCCTGGTTCTTGGTCACCTTGCCGGACATGTCGAGGTCGGGCAGGAGCGCGCCACCCGCGCAGATCGCGGTTCCCACCGCCACCTCGAGCGGTGACTGGGTGACATCGGCGAACTGGGCTAGTGCCCAGCTGCCGGCCAGCCAGGCGGCCGAACCGGACAGAGCGTGCGACGGACCCATCATGTGTCTTTGTCCCTCCCCGAACAAACTCGGCCACTGTGGCAGAGCGGACGGCGAAGATCAACGACCGGCGGGCCATGTCGCGCTCAAGGTCGGGCACCCGACATCATATTGATCAATATCGGACATGATGAGCGTAGCTGTAACGGAACCGGTAGCGACCGTGGCGAGCGTGCCGGAACAGGCCGATGACCAGGAACATCAGCGGGATGGCCGGCCAGAAGAAGGTGGCGCCGGACAGCAGCCAGAGACCGGTGAGGACACCGGCGGCGACAAGAATGAAACTCGCGTGCCGGATCAGGTCCCGGCGTGTCGCTGCGCGGCCCTGCGGCGTCATGTCCAGTGCCCGGCGGCCGCCCTCCGGCAGGTCGGTGGTGAGCGATCGAAGCTCGTCGCGATACCGCGCGGCATAGGCGGTGGCCAGACGCTCCTCACCCTCGGACAGGTCCAGTCGGCCCTCGCTCATGGCGGCCCGCAGGATCTCGGCGACCTGCTCGCGCTCGGCGTCGGAGGTCCGGATCCGGCCGCCGGTGGCGGCGGGTGCGACGGGTGCTTCGGGATGCATGATGTCCTCCTCGGCGGGATGTGGTGCTGTGCTGGTCATCAGCCTGCCCGCCCGGACGGTCCGGCGCGTCGCACCGGGGGCGCATCTTCCGGGAGTGCCCGGGTACCGCACCGGAGGTATCCGAGAGGCCGGACCACGCCTCGTGTACGTCCAGGGGCGTAGACGAGGATCAGACCCTGCTCCGATGTCCGGGGGCCGGGGGTGCCGTAGGTTCGGCTCATGCGGAGAGCCGACGGCTGGTCAGGACCCTGGGCTCCGGGCCCGCCCTGGGCCCGGCGGCGCCTCCAGCCGCACGGGCGTCACGGGGGCGGGCCGCCGGTCGCGGTGATCTCCGCGATCCTCTTCCATGTCCTCGGTGCGCGGGACCTCGCCGCCGACGGCCTGGTCCACCGGCCGATGGACGCGCTGACCTACACCCTCCTGCTGATCGGTCCGCTCGCGCTGTTCTGGCGGGGGCGCTTCCCGGTCGCGGTGTTCGCGGTCGCGGCGACCGCGTCGATCGCGTTCGCGACCCAGGCGCAGCCACGGTGGACCTATGCGGTGGCTCCGGCGATCGCCCTGTTCGGGCTGGCCCGCCAGGGGCGCCGGGCGGCCGCGGTGTTCGCGGCGGTGTCCGGGTTCGGCGCCTACCTCCTGGTGATGCTGGTGCTGAGCGGGCCGGTCCCGGTGCTCGACCTGCCGGCCGGCGCCCGTCCGGACCTGCGCCAGATCGTGCTCGGCGGGCTCGCCCTGGTCGCGATGGTGCTGCTGGGCGCGGGTTCCCGGGTCTACGCCAATCAGCTCGCCGAGATCGCCAAGGCCCGGGCCGAACAGGAACGGGCCCGGCAGGAACAGCAGAAACGCCAGGCCTCCGAGGAGCGGCTGCGGATCGCCCGGGAGCTGCACGACGTCCTCGGGCACCACCTGTCACTGATCAACGTGCAGGCGGGCGTCGGCCTGCACCTGATGGACGCCCGGCCGGAGCAGGCCCGGGAGGCGCTCGCGGCCATCAAGACGGCGAGTTCCGAGGCGCTGCGCGAGGTGCGGTCGGTGCTGGGGGTGCTCCGGACCGAGGGGGAGGAGGCGCCCCGGCAGCCGGCCCTCGGACTGGGCATGCTGTCCGAGCTGACCGCGGACGCCGGCATCCCGGTGCGGACGACGATCACCGGGGAGCCGCGGGAGCTGCCGGCCGAGGTGGACCGGGCGGCTTACCGGATCGTGCAGGAGGCGCTCACCAACGTCCGCCGCCACGCGCCCGCTGGGTCTGCCGTGGGCGCGACGGGGGGCGGGGCGGAGCCGGGCACCGAGGTGTCGGTGAACTACCTTCCGGCCGCGCTGCACCTGTCGATCCGCAACGCCGGTCCGCCGCCGGACCCGGGCCGGCCGGTCGGTGAGCCGGGCAGCGGCATCATCGGCATGCGGGCGCGGGCGGAGACGCTGGGCGGCACGCTGGCGGCGGGTCGCCCACCCACCGGCGGCTTCCTGGTGTCGGTGGTGCTTCCCCTGCCACCGCAGAGCCCGCGCGCCCGCGAGGAGCCGCACACACAGGGACCGGAGGAGACGACATGATCTCGGTGTTGCTGGCGGACGACCAGGCGCTGGTGCGGGCCGGGTTCCGGGCCCTGCTCGACGCGGAGCCGGACATCGCGGTGGTCGGTGAGGCCGCCGACGGGGCGCGGGCGGTGGAACTGGCCCGGTCGACCCGGCCGGACGTCGTGTTGATGGACATCCGGATGCCCGGCGTGGACGGTCTGGAGGCGACCCGGCGGATCGCGGCGGATCCGACCCTGCGGGACACCCGGGTCGTCATCCTGACCACGTTCGAGCTCGACGAGTATGTGTTCGAGGCGCTGCGGACCGGGGCCTCCGGCTTCCTGGTCAAGGACACCGAGCCGGTGGACCTGCTGCGCGGGGTGCGCGCGGTCGCGGCCGGCGATGCGCTGCTGTCGCCGAGCGTGACCCGGCGGGTGATCGGCGAGTTCGCCGGCGGGGCGGCGGCGCTGGCCCGCGACCGGTCGCGGGCAGCCGCGCACGCCGGGAGCCGGGAGCAGACGTCGGGGGCGGCCCGGGCTCTGGAGCAGCTCACCGACCGGGAGCGGGAGGTGATGGCGCTGGTCGGCGAGGGCCTCTCCAACGACGAGATCGCCGCGCGCCTGGTGATCAGCCCGGCCACCGCGAAGACCCACGTCAGCCGGGCGATGATCAAGATGGGCGCGCGGGACCGGGCGCAGCTGGTGGTGCAGGCCTACGAGGCGGGCCTGATCCGCCCGGGCTGGCTGGGCTGACCGGGCGGGCGTCACATGCCGGGGAGGACCTCTTCGCCGGGGGCGGCATACCAGGCCGGGGCGTCCTTCTCCAGGGAGGTGCGGATGCGGTGCTGGGCGAACGGGTTCAGTTCGGGCAGGGCGTCCAGGGGGAACCACTCGACGGCCAGGGACTCCGAGTCGTTGACGCGGGCCTCGCCGGACACCGCCCGGCAACGGAACCAGATGTTGACGAAGTGGCAGTGGTCGCCGTTGAGATAGGTGACCTCGTGCAGGGCGGTGCCGGCCAGCCGTTCGATCTCGACCAGGACCGCGGTCTCCTCCTCGACCTCGCGGACCACCGCGGCGGCCGGCTGTTCGCCCGGGTCCATCATGCCGGCGATCAGCGTCCAGACGCCGGTGTCGCTGCGGCGGTGCAGCAGCACCTCGTCGCGGTCGTTGAAGACCACCGCGGTCACGCTGGGAAACATGATCAGACCCGGGCCGACCTTGGCGCGGAGGTTCTGGACGTATTCAGAAGCGGGCACGCCCCGAAACTACCCGCGGGCGGCCACCGGCCGGGGCGGAAGAACCGCCCCGGATAATCCCCGGAGCTGAACACGCTTGACACATCGGCGTGACACTCTCAGTGTGATCTCTTTTGTGGGAGATTTCGGGTGGTGGGGGTGACAAGGGACGTGTCGGAACGCGGACGCCTGGCTCAGGCCGACTCCGGTGAACAGCCGTGGCGTGCGTGGGGCCCCTACCTGGCGGAGCGCGCGTGGGGCACGGTCCGCGAGGACTACAGCGAACACGGCACGGCGTGGGCGTATTTTCCGCATGATCATGCGCGGTCGCGGGCGTACCGGTGGAACGAGGACGGGATGGCCGGGGTCTGTGACGACCGGCAGACGTTCTGTTTCGCCCTGGCACTGTGGAACGGCAAGGACCCGATCCTCAAGGAGCGGATCTTCGGGCTGACCGGCGACGGCGGCAACCACGGCGAGGACGCCAAGGAATACTGGTGGTACCAGGATTCCACGCCGACCCACTCGTGGATGCGGTGGCGCTACCACTACCCGCAGGCCGAGTTCCCGTACGACCAACTGGTCCGGGAGAACGGCCACCGCTCCCGGTTCGAGGGCGAGTACGAGCTGGTCGACACCGGCGTCTTCGACGAGGACCGGTTCTGGGCGGTGACCGTCGACTACGCCAAAGCCGGCCCGGCCGACATGTGCATCGCGGTCACCGTGTCCAACCGGGGCCCCAAGACCGCCACCATCGACGTGCTGCCCACCCTCTGGTTCCGCAACACGTGGTCGTGGGGGCTGAAGAACCGGCAGGTCCCGAAGATCACCGGTACGCCGGGACGGCTGGCCGGCGAGCACCGGTCGATCGGCGCGATCACCCTGGTCGGCGAGGACGAGCCGCCGGCGCTGATGTGCGACAACGAGACGAACGCGCAGCGGCTCTGGGGGCTGCCGGGGAAGAGTCACTACCCCAAGGACGGGATCAACGACTTCGTGATCCACGGGACGCCCACGGTGAACCCGGCGGGCGCCGGCACGAAGGGCGCGCTGCACTACCGGCTGGAACTGGGACCGGGCGAGACTCGTACCCTCAGAATGCGGTTGACTCAGGGGGACGCGCCGGACGGCCCGGGCGACGACTGGGACGCGGTGATGCGCGACCGGCTCGCCGAGGCCGACGCCTTCTTCGCCGAGACGATCCCGGACGCCGCCTCCGACGACGAGAAAGCGGTGGCCCGGCAGGCCGTCGCCGGGCTGATGTGGGGCAAGCAGTTCTACCACTTCGACGTCAAGCAGTGGCTGGCCGGCGATCCCGGCAACGCACCCCCGCCTCCGGGCCGGCGCTTCGGGCGCAACGCCGGCTGGGGGCACATGAACAGCTTCGACGTGATCAGCATGCCGGATCCGTGGGAGTACCCCTGGTACGCGGCCTGGGACCTGGCCTTCCACTGCGTCAGCATCGCCCGCGTCGATCCCGGCTTCGCCAAGGCGCAACTGCTCCTGCTGCTGCGCGAGTGGTACATGCACCCCAACGGGCAGATTCCCGCCTACGAGTGGGCGTTCGCCGACGTCAATCCGCCGGTGCACGCGTGGGCGGCGCTGCAGGTGTTCCGCATCGACGGCAGTCACGACTACGACTTCCTGTCCCGGGTGATGCACAAACTGCTGCTCAATTTCACCTGGTGGGTCAACCGCAAAGACGTCGGCGGCAACAACGTGTTCGAAGGCGGGTTCCTCGGGCTGGACAACGTCGGGCCGTTCGACCGGTCGGCGGCGCTGCCGGTCGCCGGGGCACTGGAGCAGTCCGACGGCACGGGCTGGATGGCGATGTACGCCCTCAACCTGCTCGACATGGCGATCATCCTGGCCCTGCACGACCGGGCCTACGAGGACATGGCCACCAAATTCTTCGAACACTTCACGTACATCGCGGAGGCCGCGTACCGGCAGGGGCTGTGGGACGAGGAGGACAGTTTCTTCTACGACGTGCTGCGGCTGCCCGACGGCCACAAGGTGCCGTTGAAGGCCCGCTCGATCGTCGGCCTGCTGCCGCTGGCGGCGACCACCCGGCTCACCTCGGAGACCCTCAACCGGCTGCCGGAGGTCAACGCCCGGGTCCGCTGGATGCTGCACCACCAGGCCGAGTTCGGGGACGTGATCTCGGCGCGGCGGCTGGGCGGCGCGGACCGGCGCCAGCAGCGCCTGCTCAGCATGGTGGGGCAGGACCAGCTGCTGCGGATCCTGGCGCGCCTGCTCGACCCGGAGGAGTTCCTTTCCGCGTACGGGCTGCGCACGCTCTCGCGGGCCCATCTGGAGAAACCGTTCACCGTCTCGCTGGGCGGCTCCGACTTCACCGTCGGATACGAGCCGGCGGAGAGCACCAGTGGCCTGTTCGGCGGCAACTCCAACTGGCGTGGTCCGATCTGGATGCCGGTCAACTACCTGCTGATCCAGGCGTTGCGGGAGTTCGCCGAGTTCTACGGCGACGATCTGAAGGCCGAGTACCCGACCGGAGCCCAGCGCAAGGCGTCACTGACCGAGATCGCCGACGACCTGTCCCGCCGGCTGATCAGCATGTTCACCCCCGACGAGGACGGGCGGCGACCGATCTACGGGTCGACCGAGCTGTTCCAGACCCATCCGGACTGGAAGGACCTGGTCGCCTTCCCGGAGTACTTCCACGGCGACAACGGGGCCGGGCTGGGCGCGTGGCATCAGACCGGCTGGACCGCGCTCGTCCTGGACCTGGTCTTCAACCTGCACCGCCGCTAGTTCTTGCTGACTGTCAGCGTCCCGAAGCCTTCGCGGGCGTCGATGTCGAGACCGTCGTCGGCCACGTCGCCGTCCCGGATCGTGGTGCCCGCGGCGATACCCTCGCGCTCCTCGCCGTACAGCGTGACCCCGCCGGCGCCGTTGCGGACCCGCACCTGGACCGGCAGGGACGCGCCGGTGCGGATCCGCCAGGTGGAGACGCCACCGGTCATCCGGATCGGCAGGGTGTCCGACGGCGGGTCGAGGGTCAGGTCGATCCGTTCGGCGCCGCCGTCCAGGTCGACCCGGCTGACCTTCGCCCCGCCCATGGCGAACGTGGCCTTCGCGACGCCGCCGGTCATCCGCAGATGCCAGGTGACGTCCCGGCTGAGCCGGACGACGAGCTTGCCCGACCCGGCCTCGCCGGTGGACGTGGCGCTGACCCGCAGCACGCCGTCGCTGAAGGTGGTGCCGGCCTTGAGACCGGAGTCGTCCGGGGTGCTCACCGTGAAGTACTCGCCGTCGAGGGCGGCGGTGCTCACCGACAGTTCGGTGACGCCGGTGGCCAGCTCGAACCGGGCCGAGGTGACGACCGGGAGCAGCTCGCCGGTGGCCGGGGCGGACGTCGTCGGGGCCGGGACGCTGCTCGGCGGGGCGGACGGCGTGGCCGACGGTGCTGCGGTGGTGGCCGGCGCGACCGAGACGGGCGGCTGCGGCGCGATCGTGGTCGCCTCCGGGGTGGGCGCCTGGGCGGCGGTGTTCCCCGGAACCTCCGCGGTGTGCAGCGGGCGGGCCAGCAGCACCGCCCCGCCGATCACCAGCATGGCCACGCCGCCGGCCAGCGCGATCCGTTTCCGGGTGGCCGGTCTGGTCTCCTTCGGCTCGGGGGCCCGCTCCTCACGCGGTGCCGCCGGCCAGTAGTCCGCGATGTCCGGCCAGTTGACCTGCGGGGACCGTTCCTCGGTCTCCCGGGCGGCGGTGCGCTCCGCGTGACCGGGCACATAGCCGGCGATCCGCAGGGACGGTGGACGGCTGCGGTCGTCGTCCGGTCCCGTCCGTTCCATGCTCGTCTCCTGTTGGCCGTGATCGGATGAACTCCGCCGAGAGGTACGGACACGCACGGTGTTCGGTTCGATCGGATCGGTGGTCGCCTACGATCCCGTCGTGACGATCGATGTGACCACTCATGTCCGGCTGGCGCGTCCGAGCAGGGACCTTACCCTGGCTGAACGGTTCTATGTAGAGGCGCTGGGATTGGACGTGCTCTATCGCGGCACCGCGTCCGCGCCCGGCGAACACGACCTGCTGATGGTCGGCCGGGCCGGCGGGCACTGGCACCTGGAACTGGTCGCCACCGACCTGCCCCCGTCACCGTCGGCGGAGGACCTGCTGGTCGTCTACCTCGACGGTCCGGTCCCGGACGACCTGGTCGAGCGCCTGCTGGCGGCCGGCGGCGAACGGGTGTCGCAGAGCGAGTACTGGGACCGGTGGGGTGTCACGGTCACCGACCCGGACGGATACCGCCTGGTCCTGTCCACCCGCGGCTGGCGCAACACCCCCGCCGAGGGCTGACCGGTCACAGGGGCATCGGGTCCATGTCGCAGTTGGCCCGTTGCCACTGCCCGGCATCCCGGGTCGCCGGATGTTCCAGGCCCAGGACCTGCTGATACCGGGCGAGCGTGTCGTCGTGCAGGGCGTACGCCTCGTCGGAACGACCCAGCGCCCGCAGGTCGATCGCCAGGTTGAGCGCGGCGGCAAGCGTCGACGGATGGTTCTCGCCCATCACGGCGCGGTACCCCTCGAGCTGTTCGGTGTCCATCGCCCGTGCCTCCTCCACCTCGCCCGCCTCGAACAGGTCGCTGGCGAGGTTGGTGGCGCAGCTCAACGTCAGCACGTGGCGGGAACCCAGCCGGTCCCGCAACCGTTGCAGGGTGACCTCGTTCAGCTCCCGGGCGTTCGCGACCTCACCCTGGAGCCGGTAGATGATCGCCAGGTTGCCGCCGGCGGCCAGCGAATGCGGGTGGGTCTCGCCCAGCCGGTCGCGGAACCGCTGGAAGTTGTCGGTGGCGACCTCGCGCGCCTGGTCCAGGCGGCCGGCCTGCCGGAGGTCGAGCGACAGATTGAGCGCGGCGGCCATGGTCCCCGGATGGTCGGCACCGAACGCGGCCTCGAACCGGCGCAGCGCGTCGGTCGAGATGGCCAGCGCGCCGTCGTGGTCGCCGGCCTTACGGCGGGTCACCGACAGGCTCCGGTTCGTCTCCACCGTCTGCGGGTCCCGTTCGCCGAGCACGTCGACGAACGTCTCGCCGAGCCGCTCGAACTCGTCGCGGGAGGCCAGGTAGTCGCCGAGTTGCCGGCGGTCGATCAGGACACCCCGCTGGGCGCGGAGGCTCTCCTCGTGGTTCTGCCCGTACACCTGGACCTTGCGCTCCCAGGTGGTCTGGTCGACGTCGCGGGCCTCCTCGAACCGGTCGGCCAGGCGCAGGCTGACGGCCAGGTTGTGCGCGGCGTTGAGGGTCATCGGGTCGTCGTCGCCGAACCGTTGGATGCACTGGTCGTACACCTCACGGGAGAGATCCAGCGCCTGCTGGAACCGGCCCTCGGTCCGGTGGTCCGAGGCCACCGCCTGCATCGCCTCCAGCCGGGCCTCCGGCAGTTCGTCGGCGTTGCGCTGGGAGATCTTCTCGTAGACGGACAGCAGCTTGGCGTTGAGCCGGGCCGCCTCGGCGTAGCGGCCCAGAGCGAACAGCACGTACCCCAGCCAGCGGCCGATCTCCAGGGTCTGCGGGGCCTCCGGCCCGAGCCGCGTCTGCCACGCCCGGTAGGCCTGCTCGGAGATGGTCAGGCTCTCCACCGGGTTGCCCCAGAGGATCTGGTACTTCGCCTCGCCGATCACCAGGTCCCGGACCCAGTCGTCCTCCGCGTCGGTGATCGCCCCGGAAGCGACCAGGTGCGGGTACAACTCGGCGTAGACCGGCCAGCGTTCCCGGTCGAGGGGCTGCTGCGGATTGCTGGCGGCGAGCAACTGGTGGGCGCTGTGCCGCATCGCGAAGCGTTCCTCGGGTGTCATCCGCTCGATCAGGACGGCCTGGACCAGGCGGTGCATCTGGATGGTGTTCTTCGCGTGGTCGATGCGGGCGAGCGCGTACCGGTTGATCTCGCGGATGGCCCGGCCCAGCTGGATCGGGTCACGCAGGGCCGCGGCCAACTCGGGCGGCACCCGTAGCTGCCGCCCGGCGGACAGCAGGGTCCGCGAGATCGGTTCCGGTGCCAGGAACGCGCAGAGCTGCAGCAGCCGCAGCGCGGCCGGGCGGGCCCGGGCGAGGTGGTCCAGCGAGACGTTCCAGGCGGCGGCGACCGGGAGCTGGTAGTCCGACGGCGGCGACATCTCCATCAGCTCGATGGTCTTCTCCTGGAAGAGCGCCAGGTATTCGCTGGCCTGCATGCCGGTCTCGGCCAGCCAGGCCGCCGCCTGCTCGATGGCGAGCGGCAGGTCACCGAGCACCCGGGCCAGGTCGTCGGACTCCTTCCGGCTCAGCGCCGGGGCACGGCGGGTGAGCAGCGCCTGACTCTCCCGGCGGTGGAAGACGTCCACCTCCACCTTCTTGGCGACCGCCTCCCACTGCGGGTTCCGCGAGGTCACCACGATGTGCCCGGGGCCGCCGAGCGGGAAGTACGGCCGGACGTCCTCGGGAACGTCCGCGTTGTCGAAGACCAGCAGCCACCGGGCGTAGGGCACACCGACGCGCAGCGCCTCCTTGACCGCGGGCACCGCGGCGGCCTCGGCGTTCACCGGCAGGCGCAGCTTGGTGGCGAGCTCCACCATCGCCGAGGTGATCTGAGCCGGGCGTTCCGCCGAGATCCACCAGACCACGTCGTAGTCACCGGCGTTGCGGTAGACGAACTCCACCACCACCTGCGTCTTGCCCACGCCACCCAGACCGTGCAGCGCCTCCGGCAGCACCGCGGTCGGCTCGGCCGTCAGTCCCGCCCGGAGCTGGTCGAGGAGCTCCGTGCGGCCGGTGAAGTTCGGGTTGCGCGGCGGCACGTTGCCCCACACCGCGGGCACCCGGACCGCCGGCCGCGGGGCGCCGGGCGGAGTCCCGAACACCGTGGGCGGCGGCGTCCCGGGCTGCTCGATCAGTGACATGCCGACCTCCATCGACTCCTCCGAGGCGACCGGCAGGTCCGCCGGGGTCTCGCTCGCGCCCACCGGTGCCACCTGACTCTGGATGCTGGTCGCCAGCGACAGATGCTGGCCGGACAACGCCTGCAGGACGACGGCCTGCACCTCGGCGATCCGGCGCCCGCCGGTGCCGAGCTGTTCCGGGTCGGCACCGGCCGGGTCGTCGACCGCGGCCCGTAACCGGTGGATCTCCGGATGCCGCTCCCCGAGATGCCGGTCCAGCGCGTGGACCACCCGGATGATCTCGTTGCGGCGGCCCCGGGCCAGCAGCGCCCCGCGAACCCCGGGCGGGAAGTCGTGGGTGATCAGCACGTCGCCGGTCACCTCCGGATCGGGCGGCACCGGCTGGATCAGACCGGACACCAGGATCTCGGCGAGGTGCTCGGGCAGCGGGTCACGGAGCAGTTCGTCCTGCAGCAGGCGCATCACCTCGATGTTCAGCGGGGCGGCGGCCAGGTGACGGGCGAGTTTGTAGGCCGGGGGCGAGGCGACCGCGCGGAAGTCGGCGACCGGGTCGATGCGGGCCGGCGGCGTGACGGGTGGGGGCCGGATGCCGTGCGGCTCCCGCGGAATCAGCAGGCAGGGCAGGTCGGTGCCGGCCTCCGGGGGCGCGGCGATCAGGGCGGTCCAGGCCGCCAGGCGACGAGGATCGAGATCCAGCAGGGGTACGGCCAGAGCATCCGTCCCCGGGTTCGGCGGGTCAGTCTGCCAGGTGAGCCGGGTGTTCGGCCCGCCCGGTTCCTCCGTCCGCAGCCGGAGCCGTTGCCCGGTCAGCCCGGTCCGCCGCCACATCGCGGGCGGGAGCAGGTGGACGACGGCAAGCGGATGCGTCCGGCCCCACGAACGCAGGACGGGAGCTAGGGAACCGGTCGTCCAGCCGGCCGCGGCGCCGTCGGTGAGGACCAGGATCAGCCGGCGTGCCCCGGGGTCGGCAGGTCCGGTGTCGTCGGCGTCGTCGGTGTCACCGGCGTCGTCGGCGCGGACCCGGACTTCGCCGGACGCGGGGACCCGCAGGCTCCAGCGGCGGACCACGGCGATCCCGGGTGCGGCGGCGGTGGCGGCAGCGAACGCGTCGATGGTGTCCCGCCACACCACGGTCGTCGGGTGATCGTCGACCACGAGGTGGATCTCCCACGGCGGGCCGGCATCGGTGCCGCCGAGGGGGCCGAACGCGGCGGGAGCGGACTCGTCGCGTACCGCCTCGTCATCGGACATGGCATCTGCGGAACAGACAATCAATTCCGGTCAATGGTCATCCTTCGTCCGGGGGCGGCCGGGTGAATTGTTCCGGAACGCGTATCGGATCATCCCACAGCACCACGAGATTGCGGCTGATGTCAGCGCGCTCATCATCGTCCACCCAGTGGGCGAGCCTCAACCGGAATGCGCGATCCGGCAGTTCCGTAATTTCGCCGAAGCGGATCGAGTTGTCGACGATTTCGCGGAACTGCGGGGTCGGTGCCCGCCGCCGGTGCCAGACGATGATCGGTATTCCGGCGCGGACCGCCATACCGATCTCTTTCATCCCGTCGCTGCGGACCGGCTCGGGCGGGCCGCTGAGTACCAGTGCCACGATCCGGGTGTCCTGCGCGATGCTCTCCGCCAGGCCGTGCGGATGATCCTGGGCGTGCCGGGACAGGGCGAAGCCCGGGGTGTCCGCGACGGTGCGCCACCGCTGCCACCAGAACGCGTGCCGGTGCCGGTTGCGCATCCGCTCCAGGCTCCGGACCACGACCGCGTACGAGAGGTAGAGCGGCACCGGATCCCCGGCCGAGTCGTACTCCTTCGCCCACTGCTCGACGGGCAGGTTGAGCAGGTGGTCGGGGAGGACGAACTCGATGCGCAGCCGGCGGTCGTCGAGCGGGAAACGGCTCTCCGCGGTCCGGACAATCTCGCGGACCCGGTCCGGCAGCGCGGACTCGGCGGCCTCCGCGTCGCCGCGGTGCACCAGGACGCCGGGGTCGGCGTCCCAGCCGTACCAGTGGCGGATGGTGTAGGTCAGCGCGTCGGTCTCGTGCGGATCGATCAGGATCAGCAGGGTGGCGTGCCGGGCGGTGCTGCCCACGGTGCGGATCCGTTCCAGGGCGAGACGCAGGAACGGGCCGGTGATGTTCCACTCGGTCGCCAGCTGGGCCAGCAGGTGTTTGAGCGGGCGGGCGTACCGGGTCTCGATCTGATCCGCGACCATCCATAAAAAGATCATGAAAAGGGGTACGCCCTGCTCGCCGCTGTTGGAACCGGCGAGATGCGCGAAAAGATGCCAGACGGTCCGGCAGTGCGCCGGGGCCGGATTGTCGCGCTGTGCCGCGGTGAAAAGCGCGAATCCGTTGGTGAGCGGAATCTGTTTCAGAATGTCCTTGATCTGCCACCATTGTTCGGGGTCGGAGAACTGTGCGCTGCCGTCCCACTCGTCGTTGAGCTGCCGCAGGCGCAACATGGCGTACTCGTCACCCAGATGGAGCGCCTCGACGGCGTCGACCAGATCGGTGAGGCAGTCCTGCCGGGCGCACTCGTCGACGATGAGATGCAGGTGGGTCCGTTCCTCGGGCACCTCCGGCACCGACAGCGGGAACGAGTTGTGACTTCCCACGTGCCGGACCAGTTCGACCCGGCGGTTCAGTGTGGTGAGCCGGTGGGTCCGCTGCAGGGCCTGGGCCATGGCGTCCTGGATCGACCGCCGGGGGCCGGTCACGATTGCCCGGCGTCCGGATCAGAACGCACCGCGATCTCCTTCCGCTGCCGGTGGGCCACCCGGGATCGGGACAACTGATGGTACCGATGTTGTCGCTGTCAGCAAGGGGCTGCGGCGCCGGTCATCCAATCGGCCACCGTCAGTGGATCGGCGCCGGGGAGCGCGCGGGCCAGAGCGCGGGCGAGCTCCGGGCGTTCCAGCAGGTCCGCGGCGGGCCGGCCGAGAGCGTCGAGGGCCAGCCCGAGACCGGCCCAGGCGCGCGGGCTGCCCCGGTCGGTGACCAGATGGGCCCGGTAACCCTCGAGGGCGGCGGCGGCGTCACCGGTGATCAGGGACAGGTCGGCCGGAAGCGTTCCAGGGATGGTGTCCGCCACCGCGCCCGGCGCGTGCAGCAGCGCCGCGAACTGTGCAGGATCGGTCAAGTGGATGCGGGCCAGCACGGCCCGGCCGTCCAGCCAGCGGGCGCTGGTGTCGGTCACCGGGGCGATCACCGTGGCGGGGATCGCCGGTCGCGGCCCACCGGAATTCCAGGCGAGGACGGCCTCGCGAACCCAGTCTTCGGGTGCGGCGACGTGCAGCGCCCGCCACTGCGCATAGTGGTCGGCGGCGGCCGACGCGGCGAGCCGGGTGGTGTCCGCGTCAGCCGGGGGCTGCGGCCAGCCGGTCACCGTGTCGTACAGCTCGGCGACCAGGCGTTCCCCGAACGGGGACAGGCGGGAGTCGGTACGAAGGGCGGCCAGCACCCGGCGTAGTTGCCGGCCCCAGAGCGCGGCCTCGAACCGTGAACCGGGATCGGTGCGCCGCCGCCAGAAATCGGTGATGCCGACGAAGGCGTACACACCTTGAAGGAGACCGCTCAGAGGGCGGGGGTCGTCACGCCACGGTGCGTAGACGGCCGGGCCGTCCGGGTCGTCGACGAACGTCACCAGGTGCAGGAGTGCGCCCAGTTTGACGTGCTGGGTCTCGTGCACGAGGGTCATCGCGAACTGCTCCGCGTCGTCGGGCATCGAGGCGACGATCGCGGCGAACGCCTCGTCGCAGGAGGCGCTCAGCGGGCGGTAGGGCTTGGCGGCCGGCAGCGGGATGAGCGTGGTGAGCGCCGCCGCCACCCCCTCGGCCCGGGCCCGGTCCTGGCGGACCAGGATCGTCCAGGCCGCGGTCAGCAACTCCTGCCAGCGGGCCAGGTCGGCCGGGGGAAGTGGCGCCGGGGCGGAATATCCCCGCAGGTCACGGTACGGGTCGACGTCGTCCAGAAGGAACGCGATGCGGGCGCCGTCGACGTCGGCGTGACAGCGCGGGGCAGGCCGCCAGGCCGGGTCGTCGGCGGCCAGCCGGACCACGGTGTCACCCAGGGACACCGTGACCGGACCGTCCTCGCCGGGATTGTCGTCGCCGGGGTTGTCGTCGCGCCGGCCGGGGGACGCGACGGTGGCTACTCCCGTGGTGGCATCGGGGAACCGGGCCATGCCGAGCGCGGGCAGCACCACCACACCGGCACGGACCGGGACGTCGACGGCGAACGCCAGCCCGGCGCGGACGGCGGCGACGGCGGCCACCGCATGCAGGTAACCCACGTCCGTCCACAGAGGCTCGGTGTCGGTCACCACCCCGCCCAGGCGCCGCAACAGATGGGCGATCCAGATGCCGACCTGGGGATACATCACCGTGTCGGTGACCGCGTCCTCGTCGGCCTCCTCGGCGCGCAGGATGAGTTTCCACGCGTCGGCGACCGGGGGGAGCGGTCCGGCCTGCTCGTCGGTCAGCGTGGCGAGGAGATGACGCAGGCCCACCAGTCGCCAACTCCGCTCGGTGACGGTGAACTGGCGGACGGACTCGGCGTCGCCGTGCCCGCGGGCGAGACTGTGGAAGTCATGCCCCGCGATGACGTGGTGCGACTCGGAGGTATCGGCGATCAATGGGTGTCCTCGGGATCGACGAAGGCCACCGGATCGGAGTCGCGGCGGCCGCCCGGAATTGTGGTACGCCCGCCGGAAGCGGCGCAAGTGGCACCGGCCCCTGACGGGGATCACCCGGTCGAGGTCAGTCGAGTCGCTGGGGGTTGTAGCCGCTGATGCTGCGGCTGGGTTGTTCGACCCGGCTGAGCAGGCGCCGGAGCGTGCCGGAGAAGCGGGCCGGGTCCTGGTGCTGCAGATCCGCCAGCTTCATCGCACTGAGGTCCTGAACCTCAGTCTGCACATCCGCCGTCTGCGGCATCATCACTTCCCTCTGACACGTGGGCCGGGCCGGGCCGCACGCACTCTACAGTGGACGGCGGACGCAGGTGACCCGGGTACGCCGACCGGGTCCCTCCCGGATCCGGCCGGATGATTCTCCACCCTCGGATGCTACGAACAATTGCGGCTCGCCGGGGTAAAATAGGAAAAGTCGGACACGGAAAAATACGATCATCGTGAGACGTTCGGCCCTATTCGGGATGACGTATTTGCCGATCATCGTGAGGTGGCCAACCGAACCACGGGCAGGCCTCTCAGCCGATCATCGTGAGGCGCTCGACCAACTCTCGGACCTCGTCGTCGATCGGCTGACCCTCATGGAGGGCATGCACCGTGTCCGCGACCGCCCACAGGTCACCGTTCCTGGTGGCGAGTGTCATGACCAGATCGTGGAGATAGACGTCCGGCTCCCGGCCGCCCGGCCCCGCCGGGAACGGCGGACGCAGACGCTCCGCGACCATCGTGGCGAAGTACTCCCGCGCCTCCGGACTGCTCATCACCGGCAACGTCCGGAGCGCCGCGACAAGCCGGTCACGCTCGCCGTCCGGGACCGGCCGGGCCGACAGCTCCGGCGTCCGGCCACCCAGATCGGGGACGATCTCCGCGGGCTGATGGGTCAGCACCCGGACCAGTTGCTCCGCCCCGGCCACGGTGAACGACGACACCGGATAATGGGTGGTCGAATGCCGGAGCAGGAAACCCGGGATGTCATCCGCCGAACAGCCCGGCAGAACCACCGGCAGGATCTGGCGCAACGCCCCCACCGGGTCCCGGTAGGAACGATCCCGCAACAGGCTCGCCTCGTACGCCACACCGCGCCCGCTCTCCAACGTCGGCGGCAGGTCGGGGCCGGCCCGGAGACGGTACTGCGGGGAGGCGACCACCAGGATGAACTCGGCGGCGTCCATCGCGGACTCCATCGTCCGAGTCCACTCGGTGCGGGACGCCTCGGCGGAGAAATCACACCACGCGTCCACGTTGCAGACCGTTCTCAGGAAATGCCAGAACGCCCGGACCCGGTCACGGTGCGCGCCGGAGTCGTGAGCGTACGAGATGAAGGCCCGGCTGGCCGGACCTTCATCTCGAGGCATGCCCTCACGATAACTTCTGAGGGAAACCCGTTGATGTCCCTCGTGTCCGTCAGTGCGAGCGGTTCACGATCTCCTCGGCCACGTGACGCAACTGCGCGTGGTCCGGCTGGAAACCAGCGGCGATATCCGGGTGCAGAGCGGCCTTGGCCTGGTCGAGCAGCATCGCGGTGACCTGCTCGACACTCTCCCCGGCGTACTGCTGACTGATCTTGGTGGTGGCGGCCTGAAGGGCCGAACTGAGCTGATCCTCCAACGGACCGCGCAGTTTCTCCTCCACCGGATTGAGGGTACGAGGGTCCAGGGTGACGTGCGGCTCGGCCAAGATGTCCTCCGTGAGGTCAACGACGCGAGCCGGATACCCTGCGCCACCGCGACGGTAAACCCGTGCAGGTCAGCCCCGCCCGCGCTTCACCTCGAAGAACGACTCGATCGTGATCAGGGATGCGGTCGCGTCCCAGATCCGCAGAGCCTCATCCTGTCCCGGCACCTCCGAGATGATCGGACCGTGCAGGCCGCGGGCGGCACCGGCCACCTGCAGCACCGGCGACCCGATACCCGGCCCGGCCAGCGTCAACGCGGTCTCGTGCGACTCGCGAACCCGGTCGTCCCACGAGGCGTCGTCCAGGATCGACTCGGCCTTCTCCACACCGGCAGCGACAGCGGCCTCCGCCACGATCCGATCGCTGAGAACCTCACCCCCATCATGGGTACGCTCGCCGAGCGTCGCGTAGAACGCGGCGATCTGGTCGTCCCGCCCGTCCGCCCGCAACGCCTCCACCAGGCGCAGCGCCCGGCTCGACGCGGCCATCGGCGCCCGGTACTGCTCGGGCACGTCGTCGCCGTTGAGAATCGACAGGCTGAACGCCCGCCAGCGCACGGTCAGGTCCCGTTCCGGCGCGACGGCTACCAGCCACCGCGACGTACGCCAGGTGAACGGACATGCCGGATCGAAGTAGTAAGTGACGTCCATGCCCCGATCCTAGGGACGTCCCCGCCATCCGGCCCGCTTTCCGGCCCGCTTTCCGGCCCGCCATCCGGCCCGCCATCCGGCCCGCCATCCGGCCCGCTTTCCGGCCCGCTTTCCGGCCCGCTTTCCGGCCCGCTTTCGGCCCGCCATCCGGCCCGTCACCTGTTCCGACTCTGTTCCGTACCGCCGGCTCAGATCGCTGCGCTCTTCCAGCCCGCGGCCAGAAGGGCGGCGCGGACCTCGGCGACCACCTCCTCAGGACGGTGCCGCACCTTCCAGCCGGGGAACCGCAGCAGGCGAACACCACTGATCGCGACGGCATTGCCCGACCGCATGTCCGCATACCAGCTTCCCGTCGTCATATGCTGCGATCCGTCGATCTCGACCTGCAGCAGCCACGGATCGAAGAACACATCGCGGTAGCGGCGGCGACCGTCACGATCCCGGCGAACGGCCTGACGCGTCGGCGCAGGCAGACCGGCCGCCTTGCAGAGCCGGTGAAACTCCACCTCGTAGATCGACTCCGAGCCGCCGCCCGCATCGGCCACGGCCGCCGCGATCACCGCCCGCCGGATGAGACGCCCCCGGCACCGAAGCAACGACACCATCTGCTCCGCGCTGACGAGCCGTTGCTGAAAAGCGGCAGCGATCAGAGCCGTGGCCGCGACGTCGGACAACGCCCACTGCGCCGCGTCGAGCAACGAACGGTCCGGCATGGTGCAGGGCGGCCGGACGGTGAGGCAGACATCAGCCTGCCGCAACAGCCGGGAACGGTGCACGACCACCCCGGGCGGCGGATTCCGGTCCACCAGCCGATGCGGGATCACCGTGTGGATCGGCCCACCCTCGTCAGCGCCGGCTCTCGGCGGCCGGAAGCCGTGCAGAATCAGCGCCGAGAGCCCAGCCACCGGCGCGGGCCGCCCGTTACCGGCTCCCAAACTGGCGATCCAGTACCGCTCGCGGTCGGAGACGGGCCCGGTGTGCGCCAGATAGACGGCCCGGTGAACCTTCCGCCACCGGCCGGTCCGGACGCGGCTGAGAACAGCCTTCTCGCTGAGGTGCCGTCGCGCCTGCTGCCAGCTGATGACCCCATGCTGGTGAACGACAAGCTTGAGCAGCTCCGGCCACTCCCGAAGATCGGGGTACTCAGCGAACCGAGGACGCCCCTGCTCCAACAAAAATGACATCGGCAGAGCGTGCCGCGTCCCCAATCCTGCCGCCCCGCCCCTGTGGACAGCCCGTCTCCCGCGCAACCCCTGTGGACAGCCGACTTCCGCCCCGAGTGACCGAGAAGCCTCTAGTTGGACCGAATGCCGCGCAGGTCGGGCAATTCGAGACCGGCAGTCGGTACGTGGTGGAAGCGGTGACCGCCCCCAGAACCGCTAACGGGTACGCCACCCGCTCGCCGAGCAGGCAACCGCACCCGATCAGGCCGTCGGGGGCAGCGGCTGCCCTATCGAGGGTGGTGCGCGCCCCCAATGCCGTGATCGGGTGCGCCGGCCGATCGCCGGGCAGGTGACCGCCCCCGATCAAGCTTCCGGGCGCAGCGACCGTCCAGTTTCGGGTAGTGCGCGCCCCCGGCTGCTTGATCGGGTGCAGGGGCCGCGCGCTGTGTCGGTAGGTGCACCCGATCAAGCTGTCGGGTGCGGTGGCCGCTCTTCGAGCATGTGACTGCACCCGATCAAGGGTTCGGGTGCGGGGGCCGTCCCATCGCGGGTGGTGAGCGTTCCCGGTGTCGTGATCGGGTGCGGGTGCCGCTTGTCGTGGGTGGTGGGTGCACCCGTTGGCGGGTACGGGTGCGGTGGCCGCTTCCTGGGGCGGTGGGTGCACTCGATCACGGGTTTGGGTGCCGCGGTCGTCCTGTTTCGGATGGTGTTCGTCCCCGGTGGCTTGATCGGGTGCGGTGGCTGCTCGTTGGGTGGGTGACTGCACCCGGTCAAGGGTTCGCACCCGATCAAGGGTCCGGGTGCGGGGGCCGTCCGATCGCGGGTGGTGAGCGTTCCCGATGTCGTGATCGGGTGTGTGGGCCGCTCGCCGAGACGGTGGGGGGACCCGATCAAGCTTTGGGTGCGAGGGCCGCCGCATCGCGGATGCTGGGCGTCCCCAGTGCCGTGATCGGGTGTGGGGGCCGTCCCGTTGTGGGTGGTGAGTACACCCGCTTGTGAGGGTGGGCCGGGCGCATGCCGCGGCGCGGCGCGGAGCGGAGCTGGGCGGGCGCGGGGCGGAGCTGGACGGGGCGGAGCTGGGCGGGCGCGGGGCGGAGC
>NZ_JZKF01000084.1 GCF_000962825.1 Actinoplanes rectilineatus | reverse complement strand
CGTCGCCGGGGACGGTGTCTCGGACGGCTATCTGGGTGATCCGGAGAAGACGGCGCAGCGGTTCCTGCCGGGTGGCTGGTATCGGACCGGTGACCTGGGAAGTCTGCTGCCGGACGGAACTCTGGTCTATCTGGGCCGGGCGGATCGCCAGGTGCAGTTGAAGGGCTATCGGATCGAGCTGGGTGAAGTCGAGGCCGCGCTGCACGCCGTCCCTGGAGTGTCGGAATGCGTGGTGCGGCTCGACGAGAAAGGCGCCGAACCGCGACTCGTCGCCTGGCTCGTCGGCGACGAACTCGACGACCGGACCGTCCGGACAGCGCTGAAACCGCTGCTTCCCCCGTACATGATCCCCTCGCTCTTCTGCCGTCTCGATCGCCTCCCGCTGACCCTCAACGGCAAAGTCGACGACGCGGCCCTGACGATCCCCACCCAGACCATGCGCGCGGTGCCCGCCTCCGTGGTGCCGCACGCCGACGAGATCGCCGAGATCTGGCGGCAGGTCATCGGCATCGACACCCTCTCCTACGACGACAACTTCTTCGACATCGGCGGCACCTCCATGCACGTCGCCGAGATCCACCGCCGCCTCGTCGACCGGTTCGTCATGGACGACATCTCGATGGTCGACCTGTTCGAGTACTCGACCATCAACGCGCTGGCCCGTTACCTGGCCGATCTGAAGGAGTCCCGGTGAACCGCATCGACATCGCCCTGGTCGGCATGGCCGGCCGCTTCCCCGGCGCTGCCGACGTCGCGGAACTCTGGTCCACGGTCGTCGGCGGCCGGGAGACCATCCGGGACCTGACCGAGGACGAACTGCGCGCCGCCGGCGTCGACCCGGACGAGGCCGCCGAGCCCGGCTTCGTGCCGCGCGTCGCCGACCTCGCCGAACCCGACCGATTCGACGCCGGGTTCTTCGGGATGTCCGCCCAGGAGGCACGCCTGACGGACCCGCAGCACCGGGTGTTCCTGGAATGTGCCTGGAGCGCACTGGAGAACGCCGCCCTCAACCCGGCCGACCTGGACGGCAACATCGGAGTCTGGGCCAGCACCAGCATGAGCAGCTACCTGATGAACCACCTGCTCGACGGGACCGAGAGTGAACTCGCGTACCCGATGCTGGTCGGCAACGACAAGGACTTCCTCGCCTCGCGGGTGGCGTACAAACTGGACCTGACCGGGCCCACCGTCGGCGTGCAGACCGCCTGCTCCAGCTCCCTGGTCGGGGTGCACCTGGCCGCGCAGGCGCTGCGGTCCGGCGACTGCGACGCGGCCCTGGCCGGCGGCGTCAGCATCACCCTGCCGCAGAACGCCGGGTACCGGCACAAGACCGGCGGCATCCTGTCACCGGACGGCCGGTGCCGCCCGTTCGACGCCGACTCGGCCGGCACGGTCAAGGGCAACGGCTGCGCGGTGGTCGTGCTGATGCGCCTCGACGACGCCATCGCCGGGCGGTACCCGATCCGTGCCGTGCTGCGCGGCAGCGCCGTCGGCAACGACGGCGCCCGCCGGGCCGGCTTCCCCGCGCCCAGCCCCCGCGGACAGAGCCGGATCATCGCGGAAGCCCTGGACCGGTCCGGGCTGCGGGCCGCCGACGTCGGCTACATCGAGGCACACGGCACCGGCACCGCCCTCGGCGACCCGATCGAGATCCGGGCGCTGACCCGGGCCTACGACGACGGCTCCGACCCGCGCGAACCCACCGCCCTGGGCAGCATCAAAGCCAACGTCGGCCACCTCGACGCGGCGGCCGGAGTCACCGGGCTGATCAAGACGGTGCTGGTGCTGGAACACCAGACCATCCCGCCGCAGGTCAACCTGACCAGCCTGAACCCGGCGATCGAACTGGACGAGGAGCGGTACCGCATCCCGCTGCAGGCCACCGAACCGGAGACGCCGATCGAAGCGGCGGCGGTCAGCTCGTTCGGGCTCGGCGGCACCAACGTGCACTGTGTGCTCGCCGTCGCGCCGCCCGGACGGCCGGTCGTGCCGGACCACGAGCCGCGGCTGATCGTCCTCTCCGCCCGGGACCGGGCCGGCCTGGAACGCACCGCGGGCACCCTGCTCGAACACCTCGCCCGGCACCCCGGCGTGCGGTTCGCCGACCTGTCGTACACCCTGCTGCGCGGCCGGGCCCGGCTGGCCCACCGTCTGGCGTTCGTCGCCCGCGACGTCGCGCACACCCGGCAGATCCTGACCGCGTTCGTCGCGGCCGGTGAGATCCCGGCAGCCCACCCGGACGCCGAACGGTGGCTCGCCGACGGGACCCTGCCGGAGGCGGCCCCGGACGCCCGGCGGATCCCGGTTCCGGGGTACGCGTTCCTGCGCGAACGCCACTGGGCGGAGGCGCAGGTCAAGGGCGGCGCCGGCGGACCGGCCGTGCCCGGCGACGTGGCCGCCACGGTGACCGAGGTGATGAGCCGCCACCTGGGCGTGCCCGGCCTGGACCCGGAAGGGGACTTCTACGACCTGGGCGGCGACTCGATGACCGCCGTGGAGATCGTGGCCGAACTGCGGGAACGACTCGACCGGGACATGTCGCTGCAGGACTTCGAGAACCTGCGCAGCCCGGCGTCGGTGATCCGGTTTCTGACCGCGCCCGCCGACCCGTCCGCCGAGCCGATCGAGGTCACCGCGATGCCGCGCCGGCGCCCGCTGGCCGTCGCCGAACGACTCCGGGTCGGCAGCGGCACGCCGATCTTCTTCTTCCCCCCCGGCCGGCGGTACGAACTTCTGCTACTACCAGCTCGCCCGGCACCTCGACGGCACCGATCCGCTGTACACCCTGTCGTTCCCGATGGAACGGCTCGAAGAGGTGGCGAGCATCCGCGTCCTGGCCGAGCATTTCATCGACGCGATCCGGGCCGTTCAGCCCGAGGGCCCGTACCGGCTGGCCGGATATTCTTTCGGGGGGAACGTCGCGGTCGAGGTGGCGCTGCGGCTGCGGGCCTTCGGACAGAAGACGGAGGACCTGATCATGTTCGACGCGCACCCGCCGGAGGCGTACGTCGGTGGACGCATCGACGAGAGTGATGTGCTGGCCGCCTTCCCGCTGCTCATGCAGCAGATCTTCGGCATCACCGTGGACCCGGCGGCGGACCCGCCGGCGAGCGTGGACGAGGCGCTGAGCCTGCTCCGGCTGCCCGGGGCGGCATCACAGGTCCTCGGCGACTACCGGCGGTTCATGCGGGTGTGGCAGCACAACCACAGTGTCCTCAAGCGGTGGTACCCCGACGAGACGTACGACGGACCGGTCACCATCTTCGAGGCCAGCGACGCGGAGGACGCCGAACTGCTCGACCGGCTGCGCATCAAACGGGTCGGCAAGGGGCCGTGGCGTACCCACCTGACCGGCACCCTGCGCATCGAACCGGTGCCGGGTGACCACTACACGATGTTCGCCGACCCGTCGAACGTGAAGGCACTCGGCGAGGCCTGGAACCGGGTGCTGGAGGTCTGATGTCGATGGTCACCGCGAACCCCACCCGTACCGACCGGATGCCGCTGCTGGTGACCGCCGGCCTGTTCCTGGCGTGGTGCGTGCACGACGCCGAGGAACTGGCCACCGTCGGCGCCACCACCTCCGAGGTGAGCGACCGGCTGCCGTCCGCGGTGGCCGAACGGCTGGCGTCGACGACGCCGGGGGAGTTCGCGGTGGCCGTCGCCCTGGTCGGCGTGGTCATGGCGGTCGCTGCCGCCGACGGCATCCGCACCCGGGGCCGCGGATTCCTGTTCCAGCTGGGCGTCCTCGGCTTCGGCGTGCACGGCGTGGGCCACATCGCCTCGGCGGTGCTGCTGGGGGCTTACACGCCGGGGGTGGTGACGTCGGTCGTGGTGGTCGTGCCGTACAGCGTGGCGGCGGTGCTCTGGCTCCGCCGCCGCGGCCTCACCGACGGCCGTCGCCTGCTCACGGCGGCCGTCGTCGGGGCGCTGCTGTTCGTGCCGGTCGTCGCCCTGGCCCGCCTGGCCGCCTCCTTCCTGGTGGGCTGATCCGCCGCCGATCATGTCCGCCGGGCAGCGGGTGGTCAGGGCGGCGGCTGCGCCCGGCCTGTCCGATCGCGGAAATAGCGACATTTCTCGGGTCTGACCTGATTTGTGGTCACCATGATTTGGTGCGATTCAGCGATTGTGATTGTCTGGCGCACAAATGGTGACTGTTTTTCGGGAGCGGTGCGACGATGAATGGATCTCCGCAGCACCTCCGTCGGCTCGTGAAGAACTTTGCGATCGGGTTCGCCACCCTGATCGTTCTGGCTGGCGGTGTCGCGCTGGCCATGCTCGACAAGAAGGCGGGCGCTGACGTGATTCTGTCGGCGCTGGGCGTGAATCTTGTGGCTAGCGCGTTGTTCGCACTGATCTTCTCCTTGATCGCGGGCCGGATTCAGGATGCGATACTGCAGCAGAACTTCCGAGAGGGCATCGATGAGATTGCGGAGAAGGTTGTCGATAAGATCGAACAGCTGAATCAGCTGTTCCTGCCGGATGCCACGTATCCGGCGATCAATCCCGTGCCGGATGACTTCGGGGTTCGATACAACCGTGATCTGACCGAAAATCTCACTCGATCGAGTGTCTGTTATTTCCGGGGGACGAGCGCGTGGTTCGTCAGTATGCGTCTGAGGGAGTCGGTGCATCGTCCTCAGACGGTCAGAATCGCGATCCTGGACCCTGGTGACGAGCAGGCCCTCAACCGGCGGGTTGCGGACCGGGTCGCGCGACAGCCGGACCGGAGGGGTGATGCCCTCGACGACGGGCGGAGATCGCTAGTGGATGAGATCCTCATGTCCGTCGTCGCGCTCTTCGATTGTCGAAAATCGATACCGGTGGAGATTGTCTACGATGGCGACTCGTCGGTTCATCGTTATGAGATATACAGCGACGCTCTCTACCTGTCCTGGTTTCACGGTCCGCAGTCCGCCGAGAGTGAGCTGCCGCAGTCATATCGGTTCGGGCCGGAATCCTTCATCTACAAGACCCTCGATCTCGACTTCAGCAGGCGCTTCGAGTCTTCTCCGAAGCGTTATCGTTTCGATGGTGGCGTCGACGACGATTTTTTGCCGCGACACCTGACCGAGTTGACCGGTGTCGAGGTGTCGACGGACAAGATATCCGCTTTGCGGGAGGGCTACGCCGAACAGATCAAAAATTTCCGACATTTCCTGATAAATACTCGAAAGTATAATAAGTGAGGTCGAGTGGCGGCAAGTCGACAGTTCGCTCCATGAAGTGGCTGCTATCGTTTGCGCCGAATGGTGCACCGTCACATTCTTACGGGAGCCGAATGTGAACAGGACGAACGCGGATTCCGTGTCGAATGCCGCGCGGGCTGCAAATCTAGAACTGTACGAGCAAGCGTCGACCGTGTCGGGATACGTCCTGAGTCGTTATCACGCCAAACGGCGGGAACTGGCTTCCGGCCTGCTGGCCCGATCGCTGGCATCGATGCCGACGGGGCCCCTGCTCGAGATCGGCAGTTCCGCCGAGAGCCTCATCCCGTCCCTCTCCGGCCGGCAGGTGATCACGTCTGACATCTCGCTGGGCGCGCTGTACGAAGCCAAAGCCGCCGGAGTATGCCTCAACGCGGCGAACGGGCTGCCGTTTCGGGACGCGTCCGTCGCTGCGGTGGTCTCCGGTGAGCTGATCGAGCACATCTTCGACGTGCGCGCCATGGTCGAAGAGTTCCGCCGGGTGATCAAGCCGGGTGGGGTGCTCGTGCTGACCACACCGAATCTCGCCACGTTGCAGGACCGTCTCCGGTTCCTCACCGGGGCGTCGCCGCGGCAGGTCGACCCGCTGCATCCCTATCTGCACCTGCACATCCGGCCGTTCACCGCGAGCGCGTTGCGCCGCCTGCTGCGCACCTGCGGGTTCGAGGTGACCGCTCTGCGGTCGAACTTCGTGGGCTGGGAGTGGAACGGCCACTGGTTGGAGTGGCGCTGGCCGGCCCGGCTGGTCCCCGGCATCGGCGGCTCGCTGATCGTGGCGGCACGCCGGCGGTGACGGCGCCGGACTCACAGGTCGTCGGTCTCGACGGTAGTGCCGCTGTCCCCCCGGATCAGAGTGATCAGCCGGCCCGGCCCGGCCGTCCCCGACGTGTGGCCGGTGGCCAGCAGATCCAGTGGGCTGCTGAGGAGGCCGGCGTCCGTGATCTCGTGGTGGACCAGGCCGACGCGCAACCAGCCCTCGTCCGTCTCGGCGGCCAGGGCGTCGGCGAACCAGCGCGCCTGTTCCTCGCCGATCGTGCCGTGTTCACCGTGATCCGTGTGGCTGACCATCATGGTGGAGTTGACGGCCGCGACCGCCAGCCGTAACTCGGGAACCGTCATCAGGCCCCACGGACGGCCCTCGAGGAACGGGAGTGGGATGCCGTCGGCGTACAGCTGTCGCAGGAAGCTGAGATAGTGCCGCCACTTCGGCCAGTACGGGATCTCCGGCTCGACCTCGTCTGCCTCGCAGTTCGCGAAGTAGGCCCGGCACGCTGCCTCGTTGATGTCGTGCGACCCCGGGACGACGGCTACCCGGTCCGCCTCCAAGCCGAGCGTTCCGCGCAGGTCGGAGAGCATCTCCAGTGCCGCCTCGAACTCCCGCAGGCTGCCGGTGCCGGTGATGTCACCGGCGATCAGCAGCATGTCCGGGGCCACCCGGCGATCCGGCGGGAGCCGGTCCAGGGCACCTACCACCTCGGTGGCCACCCGTTTGGCCTGGAGCTGGGGCGGGGCCTGGCGCCGGTCGAGGCGGGGTCCGGCCAGGTGCAGCAGTCGGACGGCCCGGCCGGGTGGGCGTACCTGGACGGGACGTCGGTGGTGGGCGAGGCGGGCCGCGTGGTCCGGAATGTGCGGGAGGAAGCCCGCGGCGGCGCCGGGCAGCCGGGGGAATCCGGGATCGGCGGCCGGTTTGGCCCGGCCGTTCATCGCCGCACGAATCCGGCCCAGCAGCAACTGCCGGGCGGTGTCCCGGTCGCCGACCGGGACCAGGTCGACGAAGGTGATGGTGGCGAGCAGGCCTTCGAGGGGGAAGTCCTCGATCCGTACGGTGATCAGACGGCTGCCCGGATCGTGGGGTGAGCGGCGGATCGCGGCCTGCCACTCCAGCCGTCCGTAGGTGGAACGCATGTAGTTGCGGGAGAGCACCGCGATCACCGCGATCGACGTGCTGACCCCGCGGTCCATGAAGTCGATGAAGTTGGTGCCTGGGACGAAGTCCCAGGCCTGCAACATCGTGGTGTAATCGGCTTTCTCCAGTTCCCAAGCGATCCAGGTGGCCCATTGTTCGTCGGCCGGGCTGTAGCTGATGAAGAAGTCAACGCCCTTGATGGATCGACTGGCGTCATCGCCCAACGTCATGGCCACAGTGTGTACGACACTGCGGCGGCGGGCGCCGGGAGGAATTTCCGCTTGCCGGTCGGCGGCGGTTCTCCGCGGCCGGGGAGTGAATCCTCAGGCCACCGATCCGGAGAGGGCCGGGCGAAGTCGCAGTACTTCGCCGGCCACCCGCCGGGCCTCCTGGTGACCCAGGCTCCGGCGGATGACGCGGTGCGGCCCGAGGGCGGGGGTGCCGAGCGTGATGTCGGTTTCGCCGGGGACCATCCGGCCCAGCACCAGGGTCACCGACACGGTGGCGCCGCTGGAGACCGAGGCGTGGAAGTGGCCCGCTTCCAGCTCGTACGACTCGCCCGCGGCGTAGGTTTCCGGCTCGTCGCACCGGACGTCGGTGAACACCGCGGTGGGTTCGAGGGTGTCCTCGTATCCCCTGGTCAGTGCCGTGAACTCGCGGAACCGGTCGCCGGGGACGAGGGTGATCCGCTGGTTGCCGACCGAGCCGGCCAGGATGTGGCTGAGCAGGTGCCAGCTGTGGCAGTGGTAGCGCGAGGTGGTGGGGCCGGCGCTCTTCTCATCGGTGGACCAGTAGTGCAGGCAGACGCCTTCCGGGCTGTCGTCACGCACCAGAGGCAGGCAGACGAAGCCGAGCGGATGGCGGACGGCGTCGAGGGAGGTCCGGCCCTCGGCCAGGTCCTCGAGCACCGGGGCGATCCGGTCCCAGACCCGATCCGGAGTATTCCGGATCGCGTTGTCGAGAAGGGCGTACAGCATGACGGTTCGTTCTCCTCGCGGATGAATGATGAGAGTGCGTGAAACTGTCAGAGAATTGATTGCTCGGGAAGCATCCGGAGGGACGCGGAAAGAGATTTGTCAAGGTCGCCTGGATTGAAACGGCACAAACCGACGATATGCCAGAAGTCGCCACGGTCCGCGGCCCGGTCGGACGACATCTTGTACCGTCCGTCCGGGGTGTACGCGGCCCACTCCGGGCCCAGACCGAGCAGCGTCGCGGCCAGAACCGGCGCGTCGCCGTCCAGCCGCCACAACCGGGCGGTGCCGTCGTCGCCGCCGCTCGCCAGCAGCCGGCCGTCCGGGCTGAACGCGACCGACCAGACCCGGCCCTCATGCCCGGTGAGGCGGTGCAGCAACCGGCCGTCGACGGCCGACCAGATGTCGACGGCGCCGCCGTCGCCCCCGGTGGCGAAGGACCCGCCGCCGGGGTGGAACGCGACAGACCACATCTCGCCGGTCAGCCCGGCGACCTCGAACAGCGCCTCGCCGGTGTCCGTGTTCCAGAGCCGGGCCCGTCCGTCGCTGGCGGCACTTGCCAGGATCGTCCCGTCCGGGTGGAAGGCGATGGCCACGATCCGGCCGCCGTGCCGAGCCAGGGTCCGGGTCCTGGTCGTCGTCGTGACGTCCCAGAGGTGGAGGTAACGGTCGTCGCCGCCGATGGCGAGAGTGGTTCCCCTGGGGCTGAAGGCCAGCGCCTTGATCCGCCCGGCCTCCGGACGGAGCACGGTAACGGTCCGCCCGGTCGCCGGGTAGATGAGCTGGACGGTGTCGTCGTCGTTGGCGGTGGCCAGTTGGTTGCCGTCCGGGGCGAACACCGTGGCGGAGACGCTGTCCGTGGTGGCCGGGCCGAGGTGCCGTCCCTCCTCGCCGGTGATGGCATTCCACAGGTAGATGTTGCCGTCGTTGCTCGCCGTCGCCAGCATCTGCTCGACAGGGGAGAACACCGCCGCATTCAACCGGTCCGGCGAATGTCGCAGCGCCAGCTGCTGGGTGCCCGTCCGCGGATCCCAGACCCGGACCGAGCCGTCGTTTCCACTGACCGCCAGCATGGTGCCGTCGTGGTTGAAGGTCACACCGCGGACCCGGCGGCCGTGTCCCTTGATCTCTTTGAGGAAGTTGCCGGTCGTGGTGTCCCAGATCTTGGCGGTGAAGTCGTTGCTGCTGGTCAGCATCCGTGGCTCGGACGGATGGAACATGATCGGCCACACCGAGGCGTTGTGTGATCGCTCCAGGTTGAGCACCTGCTCCGCGGTGTCGGCATCCCACAGCCGGACGTTTCCGTCGCTGTCACCGGTAGCGAACCGTCGCCGGGCCGGGCCGAAGGTCACCCGGTAGACGGCGCCGCTGTGCGACGGCAGGTCGTGCTCGCGAACACCACCCCGTCCGTCGAAGACCCACTGCCGGACCGTGCCGTCGACGGACGCGCTGATCAGATAATCCCCGGAGGGGTGGAAGTCGAGGGCGTAGATCGAACCGCTGTGACCCGGCAGCCGGTGCATCAGCTCCCCGGTGACCGGATTCCACAGTCGAACCGTGCCGTCACCGCCGCCGGTGGCCAGCATGTCGCCGGCCGCGTTGAACCGGAGCCAGTACGTGACACTGCCCTCGGTGTCCAGCAGGTGCCGGAGACGCCCGGTCCGGGCGTCCCAGATCCGCGCGCTGACGCCCTCCTCGCTGTCGTCCCCGACGGCCAGCAGGTCGCCCGCATTGGTGAACGACGCCGTCCAGATCGGCGCGGTGTGCCCGGTGCCGGCCCAGCGCAGCGTGCCGGTGGCGACGTCCCAGACCCGGATGACCCCGTCGCCGTCGCCGGAGGCCAGGAGGCGGCCGCCGTAGTCGAAGAGTAGGGGCCAGGCCCATTCCGCATGCCGGTCGAGCAGATATCGGGTGACGCCGGTCGCGGTGTCCCACAGGCGGACGCTGCCGTCCAGCGACCCGGTGGCCATCACCCGGTCCTCCGGGTTCGGGGTGAACACGACGACGTGGGCTCGGTCGCGGTGCCCGGCGAGGGTTCGCAACGGTTCACCGTCCACGGCGTCGCAGAGCAGCACGCTGCCGTCCTCGTTCCCGATGCCGATCAGCGAGCCGGTGGCGTCGTACGCCACCGGACGTGGCACCCGGCCGTCCTCGAAACCGAACATGACGCCGATCTGGTGCGGCCTGGTCGCGACCTCGATCGGCCGGCGTCCTGGAAGGACCGCGGCGCCGGCGTCCTCCGCCTCGTTCACCACGCTGCCCGCCGACCGGATGAGCGACGTGCGCAACCATCGGGTCCGGTCGGTCCGGGCGCCGGTGAGGTCGGCCTCGACGAGCCGTGCCTGGGACAGGTCGGCCCTGCTCAGGTCGGCGTCGCGCAGCTGCGTCCGGGTCAGCCGGGCCCGGGTGAGGTCGGCGCCGGTCAGATCGGCGCCGGAGAGGTTCGCCCCGTCGAGCACCGCACCGGTCAGGCGCGCGTCGCGCAGGATCGCGCCGTTCAGTTCGGTGCCGACGAACCGGACGTCGGCGAGGTCCGCACCGGTCAGGTCGACACCCTGCCAGCTGCGATAGGACAGGTCCTGCCCGGCGAGCGAGATGCCGCGCATGTTGTGGCGGCCGGACAACTCGAGCCGGGCGATGCAGTTGCCGGCGTTGGTGCGGGCGAGGCCGCTCGCCGAGTCGTCGTCGAGCACCGCCGATGCCCACTGCTGCAGCAACCGTGCGTCGGCGAGGTCGCTGAGGAAGTCGACGGTCAGCGGCGTGAGCAGCTGGCGGCTGAGCGACGGCAGATCGGCCGGGTCGGTGGACTGGTCGAGCTCCTCGGTGACGCGCTTGGCGATCAGCCACTCCATCACCGAACTGTGGATGAAGCCGAACATGCCCTCCTCGGTGCGGACCAGCAGACTGCCGGCGCCGAGTGCATGGGTGACCTGCTCGGCGGAGAGGTGCGACGCGCCGGCCAGCCGGTCCAGCGTCGACGAGGCCAGAGTGCCCAGCTGCTCGGTGTCGACGAGTTCGCTGCCGGTCTCCCACATCCGCAACGCCAGGGTGCTGACCGCGAGCCACAGGTCGGTGATGCCGAGGCCGGCCGGGACGCCGGGGATGTCCTGGGTCCGGCGTTCCTCGTAGCGCATCCAGAAGGTGAGGATCTCCTGATAGAGCAGGGCGGCACTCATCGCGCCCTGCGACTGCACGATCGCCTGCAGCCGTTCCTCGTCGATGCCCGCGATGAAACTGAGCATCCGGGGGTTGGCGGCGAGCCGGGCCAGACTGGGGATGCCCTCTATCAGGCGCAGCCGGTTGTCCGCCGCGGCCGTGTCCTGGTTGTAGCGTCGCAGCAGGACCTGGTGGATCTGCTCCCGGGACAGGTCGGACAGGGTCAGGATCTGGCGCTGCGGCAGCGAGCCGAGGCGCTCGCCCATCGCGGTCAGCACCTGACGGTGTGTGCGGAAGTGCTGGGTCCGGCTGGCGACGATGACCTTCGCCTGTTGTTGGGCCGCGCCGAGCAGGGTCTGGAGGTGATCGGCGGCGCGGTCGTACGTCGCGCGGGCGACCAGTTCGTCGAAACCGTCGAAGATCAGCACGATGCGGCCGTGCTGGTGCATGTAACGGAAAGCGTTGAGGTCGATCACCGACTGCCCGTGGTTGGCCAGATGAGCGGCCACCAGTCCCTCGATGGAGTGCGCCTTGTCGAGGGCCCGGAGCTCGATGAAGATCGGGATGAGGGTGGGGAGCTTGTGCGGGAGACGCCGGGCCAGCTCACGCAGCGCGAAGGTCTTGCCCCGGCCGAAATCGCCGAGCAGCAGGATGAAGCTGCCCTCGTCGCTGTCCAGGATCTTGATCAGGTGGGTCAGCAGGTCGTCGTCCTCGACGGCGGTTCCCCGGGTGTCGTCGGTGAAACGTTGCGGCACGTACGTGCTCGGGGCGTAGCTGGGGTTGGCGGCCAGGCGTGCGGTCTGTGCCGTGACGTACCGGTCGAGGTCGAGGATGCCCTGCAACTCGACGAAGCTTCGCAGGTGCACCTTCCGGAAACGCGCGTAGTCGCGGAGATCCTTGGGCGGTGCGAACTGCCGGTAGACGAACTCCGCCCGGGCGTTGCCGGCCAGCTGGACCTGGCCGACGAAGTCGTCGATGGTGGATCGGTCGAACGGCCCGTCCTCGGCGCCGATCCGAAGTTGATGGATCAGGCCGCCCTCGCGGTAGGTGACCCGCACGTACGGTGACGCACCGGTGAAGCCCTTGATCTGCGCGTCCCGGTCGCGGGCCCGCCAGATGTCGGCGATCTCGTCGAGCAGAACCTCCCGGGACGGGCGCGGCCGCTCCTCGTCGGCGACGGGGCGGGGGAGACCAGCCGGGGACCAGTCGGCGCCCGCCCCGGCGGCGGGTGCGGTCACCGTCATCGGGCGGGAGGCGGAGGTCGGGAAGGCGGCCTGTGCCGACCGCCACGCCATCGGTGCCTCCTCGGTCCAGGACAGGCCGGTGGCCGTGTCCGCCGCCGGGGCGCCGGGCCGCACCACGCGAACGGCCCGCCGGATGCCGGCCGAGGTGATCTGAAGAATCGTGTAGGTGAGCGCGCCGGCGGTCTCCTCCGTGGCGTCGCTCAGCCGTCCCGAGGCCGACACCGGCAGACCGGACACCAGGGTGGTGAGCCGCTCCTGCGGGCCGGTGGCATGGCCGTGCACCAGCAGGTTGAGCCTGGAAGCGAGGATCTCGTCCAGCAGGGCGGCGTCGCGGAGGTGATCACCGGGGGAGACCGCGGCCGGCACCGGCCGGTGGTGCACCAGGCCGATCCGGAACCAGCCGTCCTGTTCGTAGGACTCGAGATGATCGGCGAACCAGCGGCACTGCTCCTCGCCCATGCTGCCGTGCCGGTCGGTCATCAGGTGACTGTCGTCCATGGTCGTGTTGATGCCGGCGATCACCAGCCGCAGCTCCGGGATCCGGAACAGGCTCCACGGCTGCTCCGGTTCCATCCGGACGTTCTGCCCCGCGTCGGGCCACTGCTGGAAGACCGTCTCGAAGAACCGCCATTTCGGCCAGAACGGCGCGACGGGCTCCATCTCGTCCGCCTCGCGGTCGGCGAAGTAGGCCCGGGAGGCAGCCATGTTGACGTCACGGTCACCGGGGACCACAGCGATCCGGTCGAAACCGGTGCCGACGTGCCGGCTCAACCGGGTGAGGAACGCCTGGACCTGCTCGAAGTCGCGCCGCCCACCGGCCCGGGACAGGTCGCCGGCGAGCAGGACCAGGTCGGGCCGCAGCCCCTCCGGAGACTGGCGGACGCGTTCCAGATCCTCCCAGAGGGCCTCGATGAGTGCGTCGCTGCCCTCGGAGCCCAGGCGCAGGTCGGAGATCTGCAGCAGGGTGAGGGTCGGCTCGCCGCGCAGCTGATCCACGCTTACGCCGAGCGCGCGGGCGAGGATCTCGACCTCCGCGATGCCGATGCTCCGGCGCAGATTGTTCTCGATCTTGGAGATTCGGACGCGGTCCAGCGTGGGCGGGCCGTATTTAGCGCACTCGTCCGCGAGGCGCTGGGCGGACCACCCGCGGTCCTTGCGCAGACGTTGAACGCGGCTTGCCACGATGCGGTTGACGTCAGGCTGTCCCATCACGTCTCCCCTCGGTTGACAGTGACTCTAACGTCGCCTGTTCCGATTAGGAACAACATTGGCATGCTCCCAGTGTCAAGTTGCTCCGGAATCGCTTGGCTTCGGAGCGTGACGAGGCTCATGATGTGACTAATCCACGTGCATGAGCTCACCAGGGCCCAGGGAGGACATGCAATGGCAGAACCGCCGACCTCGGGGGAGGAGGCGTCGAACCGGCCCCGGCGTCCGCCGTCCGGGGCGCGCGGCGTGCGCCGCGGAACGCCACCGGTCGACCATCGTGATGAGCAGAACCGCATCGAGCACCTGCGGATGGAAAACGACGCCGCCGCTCACCGTTACAACCGGCTCGCCTGGCACGCCCTGTTGCGCTGGCTGGTCTCGCTGGGCGGGATCGTCCTCTTCATGGGCGCGATGGTGCTGCTCGAGCGGCTCGCAAACGACCCCGACGTCACTGCCGTCCTGGTCGGGACCGCCCTCGGGGGAGCCGGTTATGCGGCCCGGTCGCTGTTGTCCCGAGGCGGGCCGTCCACTCGCTGATCGGATGCGGACGGTGCGGCCAGGCGCTGCAACAGGGGAGTGGTCCAGGCCAGAAAGCCGACGGCGACCGCCGCGCTGGCCAACCCGGCCAGCAGGGGGCCGAAGGTGGCCGGCGCCGTCAGGCGGGCGGTGACGAGACCGGCCACGACGCTGATCCCGCCGATCCCCGCCAGGCCCCCGATCAGCACCAGCCAGCGCGGCGGACTAACCCGGTCCATGGACACGCGTTGACATTAGCGCCATTGAATGGCACTGCACAGTCGGATCTCGGTAACGGCGCGAACATGGGCACACCGGCCCGCCGTGATGGCACGAATGTCAGGGTGCGACGACGCCGGTCACCATGGCCACTAGGGTGTCGAGCAGGTCCTCGGCCGACCTGCGCAAGCATTATCCGGCGGTCTCCGCGGCGTAGAGGGCGAGCAGGCGCAGGTTGTCGTCCGACGGGCTGCCCGGGTCGGTGGTGTAGATGAACAGGGTCTGGTCCTCGTCACCGGGCAGGGTCAGGGCCTCGTAGCGGATGGTGATCGGGCCGACCGCGGGGTGCAGCATCCGCTTGGTGCCGTGCGTACGCTCGTGCACCGCCCGCCCGTTCCACCAGGTCCGGAACTCCGGGCTCTTGATGGTCAGCTCGCCGACCAGTTCGCTGAGCCGCGGGTCGTCCGGATACCGCCCGGCGTACAGCCGCAGTGTGCCCACCACGTCGGCGGCCACCGCCGGCCAGTCCGGGTACGCCGCGCGGGCCGCCGGGTCGAGGAACACCCAGCGGGTGTAGTTGCGGTGTTTCGGCGGGAGTGTCGTCCAGTCGGTGAGCAGCGCCTTGGCCAGGGTGTTCGCGTAGAGCACGTCGGTGCGCCGGCCGATGACGAACGCCGGGTGCCCGGTCATCGACGCGATCATCTGTTGCATCGCCGGGCGGACCCGCTGGGCCGGCGGGGTGGTGTCGCGGTGGCGCGGCGGGTGGGCCAGGTCGGCGAGGTGCGCCCGGCCGGCCTGGTCCAGGCCGAAGACCCGGCTCAGCGCTTCCAGCACCGCCTCCGACGGGCTGCTGTGCCGGCCCTGCTCGAGCCGGGTGTAGTAGTCGACGCTCACGCCGGCGAGTTGGGCCACCTCCTCGCGGCGCAGGCCGCGGACCCGGCGGGTGGCGAGCGTGCCGCCGGCCGGGACGCCGGCCTGGTCGGGGGCGGTGTCCGTCCGGCATCGGCGCAGGAAGTCGCCCAGGTCCGCGTGCGTCATGCCTCCATCGTGACGCCGCCGGAGCCCGGTGGACAGGGCCTGGGTGGGCATGGCGTTCCCCGGCACGGCTGGGCCGGTCCGGCGGTGTCCGCGGGCCCCGGCCCGGACGCAGGATTCCCGGCATGAACTGGTTTGTCACTGGAACGTCCCGCGGTCTCGGCCTGGAGCTCGTCACGCAGCTCCTGGACCGGGGCGACAGCGTCACCGCCACCACCCGCTCGGCGCCCCGCCTGCTCGGGGCGCTGGGTGTCGAGAACCACGAGCGGCTGCTGCCGATCGAGCTGAATCTCGCCGACGAGCGGGCGGTCGCCGCCGCCGTCGCCGCGGCCGGCGAGCGTTTCGGCCCGGTCGACGTGGTGGTCAACAACGCCGGCTACGGCTTCCTCGGTGCTGTCGAGGAGGTCACCGACGCCGAGGCGCGGGCCATGTTCGACGTGCAGGTCTTCGGGGTCTGGAACGTGTTGCGCGCCGTCCTGCCCGGGTTCCGGGAGCGCCGGGCCGGGCACGTCGTCAACGTCTCGTCGATTCTCGGGCTGACCGCCTTCCCCGGCTGGGGTCTCTACTGCGCCGGCAAATACGCCCTGGAGGGCTTGACCGAGTCGCTGGCCGCCGAGGTGGCGGAGTTCGGCATCGAGGTCAACCTGGTGGAGCCGGGTTACACCCGGACCGACTTCCTGCGGACCCACTCGCTGGGGTTGCCGTCGAGCACGGTCGAGGGGTACGCGGCGATCCGCGAGATGACCACCGCGCACCTGGCGATGCCCGGCACTCAGCTGGGCGACCCGGTCAAGGTGGCCGCCGCGATCATCGCGGTCGGCAGCGGGGGAGGCGCCCCGCTGCATCAGCTGCTCGGTTCGGACTCCCACGGCCTGGCCCAGGCCCGGATCAAGGCTCTCACCGAGGATGTCGAGGCGGGCCGGGCGCTGGCGCTGGGCACCGACGTCGGATAGGCGGAAGGCGCGGCCGGGCTCTCCCGGCCGCGCCTTCGGCGAAGGATCAGATGCGGTCAGCGACGATCATCAGGTAGTGGAAGCTGCCTTCCTTGTACGCGGTGAGGAACGGCTCCTCGATGCCGGTGGCGACCGACGACTTCGCGCGCAGCTCCCAGTACGGGATGGTGGCCGCGGTCAGGTCGATCACGTTGATCGGGACCAGTCCGTTGTCGGCCAGCGCCCTGAAGTACGCGCTGCGCGGGTGGATGTCGCAGGTGTAGTGCTCGTTGATCCGGCTGACCGACTTGGACCGCAGGCCGGTCACGTCGTTGGCGCATCCGGTGATGCACACGTACCGGCCGCCGAAGGTGAGCAGCCGGGCGAACTCGCGGTACAGGTCCTGCAGGTCGACGTACATGGTGGTCTCGTTGGTCCAGATCGCCTGCCGGGAGCCGGTCTCCAGCTTGCTCTCCAGCATGTTCCGGAAGTGGAAGCGGACCTTGTCGGCCACCTTCCGTTTCGCGGCCTGCTCGTTGGCGAACCCGACCTGGTACTCCGAGATGGACACGCCGTCCACCTCGCAGCCGAACCGCCGGTTGGCCATGATGCTGGTGCCGCCCCGGCCGGAGCCGCCGTCCAGGAGTTTGTGGTGCGGCTGGATCGGGCCGAGATGGTCGAGCAGCAGGTCGGCCTGGGCGCTCTCCAGCCGGTGCAGCTCGGCGATGATCCGCTCGTCGCGGGTGTCCGCCGGGCCCTCCAGCACGCTCAGGTCGGGCTCGCCGACGCCGTAGTGGTGGTGGTAGAGGTCGTCGACCTCGCCGAGGCGCAGGTTGACCGGGTCGATGCGGTTGGTGTTCCAGTACTCGGCGACGGACTTCTCGAAGTTCGTCCGCAGGACCGGGCTCTCGATCGTGCTGGTCATGGTCAGCTCCCGTCGTTGGTGGAGGAAGAAGCGGTGTTGTAGCGGCCGGTGGTGGCGTGCCACCGCCGGCTGCCGCCCAGCCAGGCCCAGGTGTCGGCCAGGAAGCGCCGCAGGTTCGGCGATCCGGTCGCGCTGAGCTGGGCGGCGAGCGAGACGAACGTCTGCATCAGCTCGTTGTGGATCTCGACCGTGCGCAGGACGGCCTCCCGCCTGCTCAGGCCCTCGTTGGCGATCAGGACCGTGGGCAGGTTGAAGTCGGTGTCCGACTCGCTCGATCCCGAGTACAGGTCGTTGACGAGCACCGCGGCGTTGCCGGCCGTGGTGAACGCCTTGCGGACCTGTGGGTGGTAGAACTCGTGCGCGGGCAGCTCGTAGCCGGCCAGCACGTCGATCAGGATCATCGGCGGCAGGTAGCTGTTGAGATGCCGTTGGACGAGGTACTCCCAGACCTCCGGCGTCCGGCGGTTGACGTGCCAGTCCGCCTCCTGGGTCCAGGCCAGGAAGAGGGTGGCCATCTGGTGCTGGAAACGGCCCAGCTGGGCCGTCGACGCGTACCGGGACAGGTGCTCGACGGCACTGCGGAAGGCCTCCGAGATCGGCTGCATCCGGTGGTACTCGTCCAGGTCCATGCCGTATCGCGGCACGAGCTGGGCCGGGTCGATCACCGTCAGCAGGTTGGCCAGGCGTGAGCCGACCACTGCCGGGTCGGCGCCCAACTCCACCTCGTCGATGTAGTAGTCGTCGGTGGCCCATTCGGCGACCAGGCATTTGGTGGCCGCGAGCAGCCGGTCCGGGTCGTTGACCGCCGGGTGGGCGAGGGTCATGTAGCGGCCGAACTGACACGACCGCAGCTTGTCCAGCCGTCCGGGATAGATGCCGACCTGCTCGGCCCACGCCACCACCTGGTCGTCGACCAGGTCGGCGAGGAGCGGGTCCTCGCGCAGCGCGCCGGGGCAGAACAGTTCGCCCGGGACCGGGCCGGCCGCCAGCGGCCCGAGGAAGGCCCGGGCCGCCGACGTGCCGACCCCGCCGGGCCGGCTCCATCCGGGCGGAACGAGCAGGCTCAGATCACCTGGTGGAGCGCTGTCCAGGTTGGTGAGGATGGCGGACGCGAGTTCCTCGGTGCTGGACGGCGCGGCGCTCAGCGTCGCGGTGGACACGGCGTCAGTGGGAGAGCTCGACGTGTTCGAGCACCCCGACCGCGTCCGGCACCAGGATCGCCGCCGAGAAGTAGGCGCTCACCAGGTACGACATGATCGCCTCCTCGCTGATGCCCATGAAGCGGACGTTGAGGCCGGGCTGGTACTCGTCGGGCAGGCCGGTCTGGTGCAGGCCGATGACGCCCTGGTCCTGCTCGCCGACCCGCATGGCGAGGATGGACGTGGTGTGCGTGTCGCTGACCGGGATCTTGGAGCTGGGCAGGATCGGCACGCCGCGCCAGGACACCGGGACGGTGTGCCCGTCCATCTCCACCGGCGGCGCGTAGATGCCCCGGCTGTTGCACTCCCGCCCGAACGCGGCGATCGCCTTCGGGTGCGCCAGGAAGAACTTGGTCGAGCGGCGCATGCTGAGCAGCTCGTCGAAGTCGTCCGGGGTGGGCGGGCCGCCCCGGGTGTGGATGCGCTGCCGCAGGTCGGCGTTGTGCAGCAGGCCGAACTCGCGGTTGTTGATCAGCTCGTATTCCTGGCGCTCGCGCAGCGCCTCGACGGTCAGCCGCAGCTGCTGCTCGAGCTGGTTCATCGGCTCGTTGTAGAGGTCGGCGACCCGGGTGTGGACCCGCAGGACGGTCTGCGCGACGCTCAGTTCGTACTCGCGCGGGGCGAGCTCGTAGTCGACGTAGGTGCCGTCGAGGGGGTGCTCGCCCTTGTGGCCGGCGGCGACCGCGATCTCGGCCTCGCCGTGCTTGTTCTGCGGCCGGCGGGCCTTGTTGCGGAAGTTCTCGACGTGGTTGCGCAGCAGGTCGCTGTTCGCGGTCAGCTCGCGGAACGCGGTCCGCGGCATGACCAGCAGGGTCACCGCGGTCATCGCCCGGGCGGTGTAGTCCCAGATCGACTCGTCCTCGATCAGGATCTGCTCGCCGAACGTCTGGCCGTCGGCCAGCACTCCCAGGCTGACCGGGTCGCCGTACGCGCCGACACCGATCTTGTCGACCTTGCCGTGCGCGATCAGGTAGAGGTTGTCGGCCATCGAACCGAACTCGACGATCGACTGGCCGGGCTCGAACTCCTGCTGGACGAAGCGGCCGGCGATCGCGCCGAGCAGTTCCTCGTCCTCGATCGCGGTGAGCAGCGCCAGTTCACGCAGCTCGACCGGGACGACCTGCACGGTGGCGCCGGTGTTGGTGAAGGTGATGCGCCCGTCGCCGAGTTGATATGTCATTCGCCGGTTCACCCGGTAGGTACCGCCGTTGACCTCCACCCAGGGCAGCTTGCGCAGCAGCCACCGGGAGGTGATCTCCTGCATCTGCGGCACCGATTTGGTGGTGTGCGCCAGGTTCCGCGCTGCGGCGGTACTGAGGCTCTTGCGCTTCTGGTGCTCCTCCTGGAGCTCCTCCGGCGTTTTCAGGGAACTAGTCATGTGAGGCCCCGTTTCATACTGAATGTGGGCTTACGTCATGGCCGTTCTATCCCAGATCAGGCCCGGTTTGTCGGTTTTTGCACATATGGGCCTACTGGACCCTAGGCTCGGTGATCATGGAAGCCTCGGTCCCCGGCGGCGTCGCCCGCACGGTCGTACTCGCCGCTCCCCGATCCTTCTGCGCCGGTGTCGAGCGCGCTGTCGACATGGTCGAGCAGGCGCTGCGCCTGCGCGGGGCGCCCGTCTACGTACGCCGTCAGATCGTCCACAACACCCACGTCGTCACCGGCCTCGAGGCGCGCGGCGCGATCTTCGTCGACGAGCTGGACGAGGTGCCCGACGACGCCACGGTGGTGTTCTCCGCACACGGCGTCGCCCCGGCTGTGCGGACCGAGGCGGCCGACCGTGGACTCGACGTGATCGACGCGACCTGCCCGCTGGTCGCCAAGGTGCACACCGAGGCCCGCCGGTTCGCCGCCCGCGGCGACACCGTGCTCCTGATCGGGCACGCCGGGCACGACGAGGTGGAGGGCACCCTCGGACAGGTCCCCGGGATCCGGCTGGTGCAGGACGTGGCCGAAGCGCGGGAGGTCGCCGTCGGTGATCCGCGCCGGGTGTCCTACCTGACCCAGACCACCCTGGCGGTGCAGGAGAGCGACGCCGTGGTCGACGAGCTGCGGGCGCGGTTCCCGGAGCTGGCCGGACCGGACACCGACGACATCTGTTACGCCACGACCAACCGGCAGGAGGCGGTGGCCGCCATCGCCGACGAGTGCGACCTGGTGCTGGTGGTCGGCTCGGCGAACTCGTCGAACTCGCTGCGCCTGGTCGAGGTGGCGCAGCGCCGGGGCGTCGACGCGTACCTGATCGAGGACGCCGGCGACGTACGCCCGCAGTGGCTGGACGGGGTGCGGGCGGTCGGGCTGACCGCCGGGGCGTCGGCGCCCCCGCACCTGGTCGACGAGGTGATCGCGAGACTCGCCGGACTCGGGCCGGTGACCGTCACCGAGCGCCGCACCAGCGAGGAGAACATCGTCTTCGTCCTGCCCCCGTCACTGCGCCCGGCCGGAGGGGACGGGACGGGGCTTTGACTCGTACACCGGAAGGTTCTGATGGGGTAGCGGCCGCTCGGACGCGGAGATGGCGTCGAGACTCTGGCGCAACGAGGTCTTGAGGGCGCCGGCCAGCGGGCGCTCCAGGAAGCGGTGCACCAGCCAGGACACCCCCAGCATGAGCACGATGGTGGCGAGGACCAGGACCCGGACCGGCAGCGTGGTGTGCTCGTAGGCGAACCGGATGATCGTCTGACCGATGTTCAGGTGCAGCAGGTAGAACGGGTAGGTCAGCGCACCCGCGACGGTCAGCCAGCGCCAGGTGATCCGGTCGGTCCAGCCGAGGGCGACGGCGAGCAGGATCGCGTAGGACCCGGTGATGATCAGGATCGCCGGCCAGTCCGGCACGTCGAACCCCGGGTTCAGCGAGGCGACCCGCTCCTGGACCCGGGCCACGCACACCAGCCAGGCCATGCCGGTGATGCCGAAGAGCAGCGGGCTCGGCCCGAACCGGTGGATCAGGTAGAGCGCGATGCCGCCGATGAAGTACGGCGCGAAGTCGCTCATCACCAGGAAGTCCACCGCCGGGCTGCCCAGTTGCGGAGCGATCACCGCGGCCGTCATCCAGACCGCGCAGAACAGCACCGCCCGCCGGTAGGTCAGTCCCCAGATCAGCACCACCCCGATGATCAGGTAGAAGCGCAGCTCCACGAAGAGCGTCCAGTAGACCCCGTCGACCAGCGGCACCCCGAGCGGCTGCTGGAGCATGGTCAGGTTGGCCAGCACGTCACCCAGTGACGGCGGCTCGTGCAGCAGCGGGAACATCACCCCGATGCTCGCCGTGATCAGCACCGCCGCCCAGTACGCCGGATAGAGCCGGCTGACCCGGGACACGAAGAACGCGCCGAGGCCGCGGCCCCACGTGCTCATGCAGATCACGAACCCGCTGATCAGGAAGAACAGCTCCACGCCGAGGAATCCGTAGATGGTGGCGTGCACGGTGTCCGGCAGGAAGTACTCCGGGACGCGGGATCCGTCGATGCGCCAGGCAACCGTGTAGTGGTAGGCGGCCACGGCCAGAGCCGCGATCAGGCGAAGCCCGTCGATCGCGGCCAGACGGGGATTGCCCCGGGCAGATGTCCTGGTCAATGGCATGGTCGGCTCTCGCACGCGGGGAAGGCTACGGAACCTCGGCCGACACGGACAACCCGGCTTCGTGCCACGCCCGGATTGTCAGCCGGTCATTGCGCAGTGTCCTGGTCTCGACTTCCCCCATCCGGTGACCGGGAAACGCTGTTCGATCGACCCTGTTCCATGTCGGCTGCTGCTGTTGTAACGTCACATTTCTTCGATCGTGTTCGTTTCTGGTCGAACATGTTTCCGGTGTGATCAGGGAGTGGTCATGCACTTGCGCGCCCTATCCGGATTTTTGGCGATGAGTCCGGCGTTCTGGGTCGCGTCGGCGGCCTCCATGATCGCGGTTTACGCTAAGGCGGTGCCCGCGTGAAGTTCGCTCTGGTCCTGGCCCTGGTCGCCGGACTGTTCTCGGTGCCGTCAGCAGCCGCTGAATCCGACGTCTACCGCTATCTCGAAGACCCCGGGATGACCGGGGAGGGTCAGCAGGAACCGCACGTCGACCTCCGGCCGTACGCGGACGTGGCCACCTCGGTGAAGGACGCGACCGAGCACGCCGCCGCCTCGCCGTGGATCGCCAGCCTCAACGGCAGCTGGCGGATGAAGCTCTACGACAAGCCGGAGGACGTCCCGTCCGGCTTCTCCGCCGCCGGCTACGACTCGTCGGCGTGGCCGAGCGTGACCGTGCCGCACACGTGGCAGTCGGACTTCATCGACCACCCGATGTTCCGCAACATCCCGGAGGAGGTCTGGCCGGACGACCCGCCGAACATCCCCCGCGACGTCAACCCGACCGGCGCGTACGTGAAGACCTTCGACGTCCCGCGGAACTGGGACGGCGGACGGATCTTCCTGCGGTTCGAGGGCGTCACCAGCGGCTGGTTCCTCTGGGTCAACGGCGAATACGCCGGGTACGACCAGGGCGGCTACACCCCGGCCGAGTTCGACGTGACCGATCTGGTCAAGGCCGGCCGCAACAGCATCGCGGTCCAGGTGCACCGGTGGGGATCCGGCAGCTACCTGGAGGACGTGGACCAGTGGCGGTACAGCGGCATCTTCCGGGACGTGTGGATGTACCGGACCGAGACGGTGCGGCTGCGCGACGCGTACATCACCAGCGATCTCGACGACGATCACCGGGACGCGCGGCTCTCGGCCCGGGTCGACGTCGCCCGCGCGGCCGGCACCGCGGCGGACGGTTACACCGTGCGCGGCACCCTACGGGACGCGGCCGGCAAGACCGTGCTCACCACCAGCCAGCCGGTCGTGTTCACCGGTGACGCCACCGGCACACGGGTGACACTGGGCGCGGACGTCAGCGATCCGGCGAAATGGACCGCGGAGGAACCGAACCTCTACACGCTCGGGCTGGAGCTGCTCGCCCCCGGCGGACGCGCGGCGCACATCGCCGCGCAGGCGATCGGGTTCCGGGACATCGCGATCCGCGACAGACAGTTGCAGGTCAACGGGGAACGCATCTTCGTCAAGGGCACGAACCGCGCGGACACCGATCCGGACACCGGCCGGCAGTCCACCCGGGAACGGCAGCGCAGCGACGTCTTCCTGATCAAACGGCTGCACATGAACGCCGTTCGCACCTCCCACTACCCGTCCGATCCCCACCTCTACGACCTGGCGAACAGGTACGGGTTGTGGATCGACGACGAGGTCGACATCGAGACGCACGCCCACGAGGACTGCCCGCAGGACTGCCTGGCATCGCGGCCGGAATGGGCGGCCGCCTTCGCCGACCGGTTCGCGGCGATGGTGGCCCGGGACAAGAACCACCCGAGCGTGCTGATGTGGGACACCGGCAACGAGGCGGGACTCGGGACCGCGCACTACACGATGGCGCAATGGGCGAAGGCCAACGAGCCGACCCGGCCGCTCTACCACCAGTCGAACCAGCCGGACGGTGACGCGCCGTTCGCGGACGTCAACGGCCCGCGCTATCCGACGCCGACGTCGTTGCTGGCCAAGGCCCGTGCGGCCACCAAGCCGATCATCATGGGCGAGTACGCCCACGCGATGGGCAACAGCATGGGCAACTTCGACGCGTTCTGGGAGATCGCCCGGACCGAACCGTCGGTGCAGGGCGGGTTCATCTGGGACTTCGCCGAACAGAATCTGCGGCAGCCCCTGATCCACACGCCGTCCGGGAACGGGATTCAGGCATTCCTGGTCGGTAAACCGACGGTGGTCGACGGGCATCAGGGTAAAGCGCTCTCGTTGTCCAGCCTCGACGATTTCGTGGACGTGTTCCGGGACCGGCGGCTGGATCTGACGTCGTCGGCGACGCTCGATGCCTGGGTGAAGCCGGGGCAGTGGGCCGGGTCGTTCCCGATCGTCACCAAGGGCCAGGCCTATGCGCTGCAGATGGCGTCGTCGTCGCGTCTCGAGTTCCGGATCGGGGACGCTGCTGTCTCGGCTGCGGTGCCCGACGATTGGTATTCGGAGTGGCACCGGGTTTCCGGGGTGTACGACGGCTCCTTGTTGAAGCTTTATATAGACGGTTTACTCATAGCTTCGATCGACAAATCCGGAAAAATCGACCCGGGGTTGTATGAAGTCAATATCGGGCGAAATGCTGAGACGCAGCAGGACAGTCTGGAAGGCCGGACCGCCCGGGGGATCATCGACTCCGTGCGGATCTACGGGTCGGCGCTGACCGATGACCAGCTCGCGGCCGACCCGGCGTCCGGGGCGGTCCTCGCGCTCGACTTCGACCGGTTCGACCGGCGCGGCGACTTCCTCAGCCTCGGCATCAGCCTGTCCGGAACCGACGGCATGGTCGGCTCCGACCGGACCCTCCAGCCGGAGACCGCCGAGGTGGCGTGGGCGCACTCGCCGGTGCGGTTCAGCTATGCCGACAAGGTGTTGACGGTCCACAACGAGCAGGCGACCGGGACGTTGCCGCTGCGGCTGGACTGGGCGGTGAAGGAGGTCGACCGGGTTCTGAAACGGGGCGGCCGTCCGTTGACGCTCGCACCCGGCCAGACCGTCACCGTGCCGATCCCGTCCGCCGGCGCCAACGCGGGGGACCGGGAACGCTGGCTGGACGTATCGGTCACGACCGTTTCCGATCTGCCGTGGGCCAAGCGTGGCTGGACGTTCGCCCAGGATCAGTTCGCTCTCGGCGGTCAGGTCGTACCAGGGATCGTGTCGGTCAGTAGAAATGGCACGCCGCGCCTTTCCGCCGCCGGTGACGTGATCACGGTCCAGGGCGAGGGCTGGCGCTACCGGTTCGACGACGGCTCGCTCGTCTCGCTCGCCGACGACGGCCGTGAACTGCTGAGATCCGGCCCGGCGCTGGACGTGTACCGGCCGCCGACCAGCAACGAGACCTACAGCTGGGGCACCGCTGACCGGACCCTGTGGCACGCCGCGGGCCTCGACGACCTGCACTACGCGGTCTCGTCGGTCACCTCGGCGATGTCCGGCCGCGACGCGGTGATCACGGTCGAGAGCACCGCGACCGGAAACGATCTGGAGTTCCGGCAGACGCAGACCTATCGCATCGACGCGGCGGGGACGATCACCCTCACCCACCAGGTGCAGGGCTCCGGATCGAGACTGGCCGGCCTGCCCTACCTGCCCCGGGTCGGCGTCGCCATGAAGGTCCCGGCAGATCTTTCGACCTTCGCCTGGTACGGGACCGGGCCGCAGGAGACGTACAACGACCGGCAGAGCGGGGCGACCGTGGACGTCTGGAAGTCCACGGTCGACGAGCAGTACGTCCGGTACTCCCGGCCGCAGGCGTACGGCAACCACACCGGCACCCGCTGGGCCACCCTCAGCGACGGGCGGGCCGGGATCCTGGTCGGCAGCCCGGCAGGGGAGTCCCTGGACGTCAGCGTGACCCGCTACGACGACCTGGACCGTGCCGAGTACGACCACCAGCTGCCCCTGGTCCGCAACAGGGACTGGGTCACGCTGCACGCGGCCACCGGCGAGACCGGCATGGGGGAGACCCCGAACTCGGTGCAGTCGCAGTACCGGGTGTCGCCGACCGCGGCGTACCGCTACGACCTGGTGCTCCGTCCGTTGACCTCGAAGGAGGCCCGGGCCGGCGGGGTGGTCGACTCCACAGCCGACGCGCCCTGCCCACCGGACGTGGCGCTCACCGCCCCGGAGGAGATCACCGCCGGCGTGCCGACCCGGGTCGCGGTGGCCGTCACGGAGCGGTGCTCGGACGGCCTGCGTGACGTGTCGGTGCAGCTCGCCGCTCCGGACGGCTGGACGGTCACCCCGGCCGGCGACCGGGCCTTCGACGTCACGGCGCCGGCCGGGGCGGACTGGGGCGCGCACACGCTGACCGCCACGGTCACCTCGGCCACGCCCGCCGGGTTCGTCAGCACCGTCACGGCCGCCGCCACGGTCCGCACGCCGCTGCCCGCCGGCGGCCTCTGGGTGAGCGACCTGCCGTTCGCCGCCGAGACCAACGGCTGGGGGCCGGTCGAACGCGACCGCAGCAACGCCGAGCAGACCGCCGGTGACGGCCGGCCGCTGACCATCGGCCGCACGGTGTACGCGAAGGGGCTCGGGGCGCACGCCGTCTCGGCCGTCACCGTGGACCTGGCCGGCCGCGGGTGCACGTCGTTCCGGTCCGACGTGGGCGTGGACGACGAGATGGGCTCCTCCGGTTCGGTGGTCTTCGAGGTGTGGGCCGACGGCGTCCGTAAGGTCGCGTCGTCGGTGCTCACGGGTTCGGCCGGGGCGGAGCCGCTCGCGGCGGACGTCACCGGGGCGTCCCGTCTGGAGTTGCGTATCACGGACGCCGGCAACGGCAACGGCGCCGACCACGGCGACTGGGCCGCGGCGCGTCTCCTCTGCTCCTCCTCCTGAGGGTGTGCCGGTGCCGTCACCACCGTCCGGTGGCGGCACCGGCGCATCCGCCCCTGAGCGGTGCCGATCCGGGGGCGAGGCCTCGTATCAGCACCGCCTTCAATTGACATGAATCGATTTGCAGGCGCATGGTGCCGGGATGCGAATCCTGCTCGTCGCGGCTCTCGCTCTCTTCGCCGCGCCCATCCCCAGTGCTGTTGATTCCGTCGTTCTCCACGTCGCGCCCAACGGCAGCGACAGCAACACCGGCACCCCGGCCGCGCCGCTGGCCACCATCCAAAAGGCGATCAGCCTGGTCGCCGCCGGTGACACCATCGCCGTCCGGGGCGGTACCTACGCCCTGAGCAGCAACATCCAGATCACCAAGAGCGGAACGTCGGCCGCCCCGATCACGCTGACCAACTACGGCTCCGAGCGGGTGATCATCGACGGCGAGGCCCTCGGGTATACCCCCGGCGCCGTCGGCTCGACGATCCCGGCCGCCCAGCGCGGAGCCATCCACATGGAAGCCTCCTACTGGCGGATCACCGGACTGGAGATCGCCAACGGGCCGTACGGCGTGTACTGCGCCAACTGCAACAACAACACCTTCGAACGGCTGGTCACCCGGGACAACTACGAGACCGGCTTCCAGTTGCAGAACACGTCGGCGAACAACCGGATCCTCAACCTCGACAGCTACGGCAACCGGGACCCGCGCAAGAACGGCGAGAGCGCCGACGGCCTCGGCATCAAGGAGGGCAGCGGCACCGGGAACGTGGTCCGCGGCGCCCGGCTGTGGAACAACGTCGACGACGGCTTCGACGCCTGGAGCTTCACCTCACCCATCACGATCCAGGACACCATCGCGTACGGCAACGGCTACAACCGGTGGAGCATCCCCGACTTCTCCGGCGACGGCAACGGCCTCAAACTGGGCGGCAGCAGCGGCACCGGTCCGGCCGCCGCCCACGCGGTCAGCAACAGCATGGCCTTCTCCAACGCGGCGCACGGCTTCACCGACAACGGCAACACCGGCGCGATCACCATCACCCGCAGCACCGCCTGGCAGAACGTCAAGACCGGGTTCGACGTCGACGGCGGCTCGACGACCCGGCTGACCGCGAACCTGGCCGTCGGCAACGCGACCGCGGTCGCCCTCGGCTCGTCCACCGCCTCCGGCAACTCCTGGAACATCGGCGGCACCTGGACCCTGCTCAGCACCGACCCGTCGACGATCAGTGGGCCGCGGACCGCCGCAGGTGCCATCCCGTCGTCGAACTTCCTCGTACCCGCCAACGGGCAGGCTGTCGGCGCCAAGATCTAGCCGGCACCGCGTGGCGGAGGTGCCGCCGCGCATGGCCCACCTGCGCGGCATCCTCCGCAAGCTGGACATCGCCTCCCGCCGCGAGCTGCGCGACCAGCCCGGCCCCGCCGGCCGATGATCAGCGGTTGGCGCGTTCCACCGAGCGGCGGACCAGGGTGCGGATGCCGGGCAGGGTCATGGCGCGGATCGTCAGGTCGTTCATCCGGACGTGGAAGTCGCTGGGTGGGGCGTACTGGACCATGCCCCGGCGGGCCAGCGCCTGCCGTTTGAGCACTTCCGGGCGCAGCGACGCCTCCCAGGCGGCCAGCGCGGACGGCACGTCGTCGTGGGCGAGCAGGGCGGCGCCGAGCTCGTCCGCGCCGGCCATGGCCAGCGCCGCGCCGTGCCCGGCGAACAGCGTGACGCACCAGGCGGCGTCGCCGACCAGCACGGTCCGCCCGGTGCTCCAGCGCGGCATCACCACCTGACTGACCGCGTCGAAGTAGGTGTCCGGCCCGATGTGCCGCAGCGCGTCCGGCACCCCGCCGCCCAGGTCGCCGAACGCCGCGGTGAGTGCCTCGGCGGGACCCTTGCGCAGCTCGGCGGCCGGGTCGGCGCAGCGGTAGGTGAAGAACGCCGACGACCGTCCCGGCCCCAGAGCGACCACCGCGGCGGTACGCCCGGCGCCGATGAACGTGGTGGCCGAGTCGTCCGGAACCCCGGGAACCGGGTGCGGCAGGCCGAACGCCGCGACGACGTAGGGCAGGTCGACGACATGGTCCGGGCCCCGCGTCGACGAGTGGACGCCGTCGGCACCCACCAGGAGGTCGGCGTGCTCACTCGTACCATCGCTGAGGGTGATTCCTGCATCGTCGGACGACGTGACCGTGACACCGAAGCGGATGTCGGCGTGGTCGCGGGCCGCCGTGAAGAGGGCGGATTCCAGGTCGCCGCGGAAGACGGTCAGGGTGCGCGGTCCGAGGGTGGCTTCGGCGAGCGCGGCCGGGACGGTGAACTTGGGGCGCCCGTCGGCGCGGGTGAGGACCGTGGTGAACAGGCCCAGGGCGCGGGGCCGGAGCGCGGGCAGCAGGCCGAGGCGTTCCGCGGCGTCGTAGCCCCGGCCGATCAGGTTGACCATGTAGCCGCTGCTGCGCCGGGCGGGGCTGCGTTCGACGACGGTGACGTCCCAGCCGTCGCGGCCGAGCCGGAGCGCGGTGGCCAGCCCGGCGATCCCGGCGCCGACGACGACGGCTTTCCTCTTCGGTTTGAACATGTGCTCATACTGACCCGGCGCCACGGTTTGAGCAAGCGTTCAAACCGGGAGTAGACTGCGGGCATGCCCCGCGGAGTCGCCATCCCCGAAATCCGGCAGCAACTCTTCGCCGCCGCCGAGCGGGTGATCGCCGCCGACGGTCCGAGCCGCCTCACCGGCCGCGCGGTCACCGCCGAGGCAGGCGTCGCCACCGGCCTGCTGCACACGCATTTCCGCAGCTTCGAGGGGTTCCTGACGGCCTACGCGGTGGACCGGTCCTTCCAGCTCGCCGGTGAACTCGCGGGCCTGCCCGGCCAGGCCGGGTCGGGAACGGTGGGCGGCAATCTGCGTGCCGCCGCGCAGGCTCTCTCCGGGGGTACGCTGCGCGCCCTCACCCGTCTGATGGTGTTCCACCCCGGGCTCACCGCCGAGGTCGAGGCGGTGCTGGGAGCGGGGTCGGCCGGGGTGTCCGCCCTGGAACGCCCGTTCGCCACCTACCTCGCCGCCGAACAGGAACGCGGCCGGATCCCGGCCGGCGCCGACACGGGGACACTCGCGCTGGCCGTGGTCGGCACCGTGCACCACCTGGTCCTCACCGAGCAGTCCCTGACCCGGATGGAACCGCTTTTCAGCGCTGTCTGACCCGGCTCGCGTGCAGGGTGGCCAGCAACTGGAGACGGTCGGCGTCCGCGGAGCCCGGCTCGGCGGTGTAGACCAGCATGACCGGTCCCGGACTGCCCGGCAGCGGATAGGTGTCCCAGGCCAGCTCGACGTCGCCGACCTCGGGCACCCGGAACGTCTTGGTGCCGCTGACCGACTCCCGCACGTCGTGCCGCGCCCACAACCGGCGGAACTCCGGACTGCGGATGCTCAACTCGCCCACCAGCGCGGTCGCCCGCGGATGCGCCGGATCGTCGGCGATCGCCGCCCGCAGCATCCCGATGTAATCCAGGGCCTGCCGTTCCCAGTCCGTGCACCGCCGCTGGTCGGTCGCGTCGTCGTCGAACATCAGCAGCAGCATGTTCAACCGGTCCGGTGGAAGACCGGCCGGATCACCCAGCAGCGCCTCCGCCATGGCGTTCCAGGCCAGCACATCCAGGTGGCGGCCGAGCACCACCGCCGGGGTGTGCAACGCCCGCAGCATCCGCCGGGTGCTCTCCGGCACCCGCTCCGGCTCCCGGCGGACCGGGCCGGGCGCGGGCCGCCGTGCCGCCCGGGCCAGGGTGAACAGGTGCCGGCGCTCCTCGTCGTCCAACTCCAGCGCGCCGGCCAGCGCCTCCAGCACGTCGTCCGACGGCCGGACCTCCCGGCCCTGCTCCATCCGCTGGTAGTAGTCGGTGCTCAGCCCGGCCAGCAACGCCAGCTCCTCCCGTCGCAGACCGGCCACCTTGCGCCGGCCGCCCGGCACCAGACCGACGTCCTGCGGGCGCAGCCGGCCCCGGCGGGCGCGCAGGAAATCACCGAGCTCACGAGCGTGGGGATGCATGCCGCCAGTGTGCCCCGGCCGGCTCGCCGCAGGGTAGGTCCACGGGTCCTAGGGAGACGAGAACGACCGGCCGCCCTCCATGAGCTCCTAGATTCCCTGGTCGACAGCAGATTTTCGTGGAGGGAGCCCACCATGACCGGATGGACCGCAGACCGGATCCCCGACCAGCGCGGCCGGCTGGCCGTCGTGACCGGCGCCAACTCGGGCCTCGGCCGGACCACCGCCACCGAACTCGCCCGGCACGGCGCCCGGGTGATCCTCGCCGTCCGTAACGTCGCCGCCGGTGAACAGGTGGCCCGCGAGATCGGCGGTGACGTGACCGTCCGTGAACTGGACCTGGCGTCACTGGCCTCGGTACGCGCGTTCGCCGCCACCGTCGACGAGCCGATCGACCTGCTCGTCAACAACGCCGGCCTGGTCGTGATCGGCCCCCGGAGCACCACCGCCGACGGTTTCGAACTGCACCTGGGCACCAACATGCTGGGCCACTTCGCGCTGACCGGCCTGCTCCTGCCGCACCTGGCCGCCGGCCGGGCCCCGCGGGTGGTCAGCCTCAGCTCGATCACGCACAAGCCCGCCCACCTCAACTTCGACGACCTGATGAACGAACGGTCGTACTCCTCGTCCCGTGTCTACGGCGAGTCGAAGCTGGCCACCACGATCTTCGGCCTGGAACTGCACCGCCGCCTGACCGCGACCGGCTCCCCGGTCCTGAGCGTGCTCGCCCACCCCGGCATGTCCCGCACCAACCTGACCCCGCGCGCCTGGGAACGCTTCGGCATCGCCGGTCGCGTCTTCTCCTGGCTCGGCCTGCTGGTCACCCAGCCGGTCGCCGAGGGCGCCCTGCCCCAGTTGTACGCGGCAACCGCCCCCGACGTACGCGGCGGCGCCTTCTTCGGCCCGTCCGGCCCGTGGGAGATGCGCGGCCGCGTCGTCCCGGTCCACCCCAGCAAGGAGGCCGCCGACCCGTTGGTGGGCAAGCGCCTGTGGTCGGCCGCCGAGACCCTGACCGCCGTCCGATACCTCTCCGAAAGATCCGTTTCCGCTGGCTAGAGTGGCCGCGTGCACATCAAGGAGATTCGTCTGTCAGCGGGACGACCGAGCCGGGCCGTAAAGCGTGGAGCGACAACCCGGAGGGCTGGCTTTGTGCGGCCTACGGCCCGTTTCGGCGGCTTTCAGGTGGCACGGGCGAAGCTCAGCGCCTGATGGCCGACCGGGGGCCGGCCGGGAGGATGGCCGGCCTGTTTCACGAGGACGTCTCGCTGACCGAAGGCGTCAGCTGGCTGATCGACCAGCATCTGCGCTCTTGGGAGAACCGTCCGGGAGCCGCTCGGCTCAAGCAAGTCGCGCTGGAGGTGCTCGATGACGGCCTGCTTCCCGACGGATACCGGGTCCGTGGCGTCGACTCCGAAGGTCTCTGGGTCGAGCACGGCGACCATCGTTTCCCTCTGCGGGAGATGAGCGACGGATATCGTACGGTCGCCGCGCTGGTCGTGGACCTGCTGAAACAGGTGCACGAGGCGTTCGGGGCGCTGGACACGCACGTGGTCGGCGGGGTGACCACGGTGCACGCCCCCGGTGTCGTGATCATCGACGAGGTGGACGCGCACCTGCACGTGTCCTGGCAGAAACGCATCGGCTTCAGCGGCATCTTCTCAGCGATGGCTCCGCAGGACACCCCCTACTCGGACCGGGCCGTCGCCCTTCACCGCGAACTGGTCGACCTGGAGACCTCCGTACTCACCGGCCGGGCCGACGAGCAGGCTGTGGACCGCTACGAACAGTTGCGGGACCTGCTCACCAGCTCCCCGGCGGCCCGCGTCGACGAACTCGCGGCCCGGCTCGCGCGGGACCCGGGGCGACCGCGGCCGTGATCCCGATCTCGCGCGAGCCGCTGCCCGCCGAGGTCGGCAGCCGCATGCCGGCCCTGACCGGTCGCATCGAGGACATGGTTCCGGTGCGGCGGGCCGAGGCGGCCCGGAAGTTGTGGCGATCGAGCGCCGAACGGCTCGCCGTGGTCGACCCGATCCGCACGGTGCTCCAGGCGATGCTCCGGCAGGCCGGGCAGCCGGGTGCCGCGATCGTGTTCGCGGAGATGGCCGACATCGTGCCCGTGCTGTGTGACCGGCGGGTTCGTGGGGCGCTGCTGCGACCCTCGGACGGCTAGGTAGGGGTGGAGTGCTCATCCCGTACGAGAGGAAGAGCGCAAGAGGAAGTCAAAGATCTTAATAAATCGGTTGCGTGGTGGGCGGCCATGTGAAACCTGCTCTTGACATCCCAAACTTAAGCGACTTAATAATGTCCCCGTCGATGTGATCGCGCTCCCAAAAACCCGATCGCGAGGGACCACGCTGATGTCTGATCTTTTGCCCCGCCGTGGACGGCGTGCCGGGGTGGCCCTGGCGGCGGTTGCCGCGATGGCCCTCACCCTGACCGCCTGTTCCGCAGACGATGGCGGCGACAAGAAGAACGCTGCCGACAGCCAGATAACGATCTTCAACGGTTCGACCGGGACGATCGTGGAGAACTGGAATCCGTTCAGTCCCACGTTCCTGCAGCCCACGAACGGTCTGATCTACGAGCCGTTGTATTACTACAACTTCGCGGCGCCGGCTGAGCCCGCGCCGATGCTCGCCACCGCGCACTCGTGGAGCCCGGACGGCAAGCAGCTCACCATCACCACCCGCGAGGGGGTGACGTGGTCGGACGGCACGGCGTTCTCGGCGAAGGACGTGGCCTTCACGTTCGACCTGATCCGGAAGACGCCGTCGATCAACGCGTCCGGTCTGAAGATCACGTCGTCGGAGGCGACCGACGACAAGACCGCGGTGATCACGTTCCCCGAGACGTCGTATGCGAACGAGGCCGCCATCGTCGCGAACACGCCGATCATCGCCGAGCACATCTGGGGCAAGGTCGACGACCCGGCGAAGACGATCAACCAGAACCCGGTCGGGACCGGGCCCTACAAGTTGAAGACGTTCTCCGCGCAGAGCTACGTGATGGAGAAGAACGCCTCCTACTGGCAGCCGGACAAGCCGCAGATCCAAAACGTCCGCTACATCGCGCTGGCCACCGCGGACGCCGCGAGCGCCGCGCTGATCGCCGGCCAGGTCGACTGGATGAGCGCCTTCCTGCCCGGCCTGGAGCAGCTGCTCGCCGGGCAGAAGAACCTGACGTACGTGAACACGCCCGCCCTCACCACGTCGATCTTCACCTGTGCGAACAAGGATCTCGGCTGCTCCGGTCCGCAGACCGACGTCGCCGTCCGGCAGGCGATCTACCACGCGCTCAACCGGGACCAGCTGAACAAGCTGGCCGGTGGCGGGTTCGCCGGCACCGCGTCGCCGACCATGCTGCCGCCCGAGCGGGACGCCAAGTGGATCGGTGACCAGGCGAACGCCACCATTCCCGGCGCGGCCGACGTCGCCAAGGCCAACCAGCTGCTGGACACGGCCGGGTGGGCCAAGGGTGCCGACGGCATCCGGGCCAAGGGCGGCGAGCGGCTGTCGCTGACCATCCAGACGGTGACCGGCTGGAGCGACTACATCTCGCTCAACGACGCGATGACCCAGCAGCTCAAGGAGGTCGGCATCGAGCTGAAGCCGAGCCAGCTGTCCTGGAACGAGTGGAACAACAACCAGGTGCAGGGCAAGTACCAGCTGTCGCTGGACTCGATCGGCCTGGGCGCGTCGACCAACCCGTACGCGACGTACAGCCTGAAGTACGTCACCAAGGCCACCGCGAAGGTCGGCGAGGCGGCCGGCACCAGCGGCAACTACTCCCGGTACAGCAACCCGGTGGTGGACAAGGCGGTCGAGGCGGCGGCCGGGACCAACGACGAGGCCGCGCAGAAGGCCCAGTACACGATCATCCAGCAGGAGATCGTGCGTGACCTGCCGTACATCCCGATCTACGTGAACTCGATGCTCACCGAGTTCAGCACCGCCAACGCGACCGGCTGGCCGACCAACGAGAACAAGTACGCCCTGCCCGCCTCCTGGAAACAGTGGGACAACGGCGTCATCCTGTCGAATCTGACGCCGGCGAAGTAAGTCATGTTCCTGCTCCGGAAGGCCGGGTTCTACCTGGTCGCCCTCTGGGCCGCGCTGACCGTCAACTTCTTCATCCCGCGGCTCATGCCCGGCGACCCGGTCGAGATCATGATCTCGAAGCTCGGCCAGAAGGGGCCGGTCTCGCCGGAGACCCGGGCGTCCATCGAGGCGCTGCTGGGTGTCGGCACCAGCAAGTCGTGGTGGGCGCAGTACACCGAGTATCTGTCCAGTCTCGCCCACGGCGACCTGGGGATGTCGGTCACGTACTTCCCGGCCTCGGTCAGCTCGATCATCGGGCAGACACTGCCCTGGACGATCGGGCTGATCGGGCTCGCCACGATCGTCTCGTTCCTGGCCGGCGTGGGTCTGGGCACCCTCGCCGGCTGGAAACGGGGCTCCTGGCTGGACAGCCTGATCCCGGTCACCACGATGTTCCAGTCGGTGCCGTACTTCTGGCTGGCCCTGATCCTGCTCTTCCTGCTCGGCAGCGTGTGGCCGTTCTTCCCGCTCAACGGCGGGTACGACGTCTACAACGTGACGCCGGGCTGGAACGGGCCGTTCCTCGGCTCGGTGCTGTACTACGGCACCCTGCCCGCGTTGACGATCATCCTGTCGTCGGTCGGCGGCTGGATGCTCGGCATGCGCAACATGATGGTGTCCACCCTGTCCGAGGACTACATGGTCACCGCCGAGGCCAAGGGCCTGCGACCGGGCCGGATCATGCGGCGGTACGCGGCCCGCAACGCCGTCCTGCCGTCGGTGTCCGGTTTCGCGATCTCGCTCGGTTTCGTGGTGGCCGGGTCGATCGTCACCGAGGCGGTGTTCTCCTACCCCGGCATCGGGTCGGCGCTGCTGCAGGCGGTCGGCGGCGCCGACTACGCCCTCATGCAGGGCATCTTCCTGATCATCACACTGTCGGTGCTGGGCGCGAACCTGCTGGTCGACCTCCTGTACGGCTTCATCGACCCGCGCATCCGGGAGGAGAAGGCATGACCGGCAAACTGGTCGCCGGCCTCGTCGTCGGCATTCCGATCCTGCTCTTCGGGCTGCTCGGGCCGTTCGTCGTGCAGGACCCGTCGCTGGTGAGCGACATCGGGCTGGGCGGGCCCACCGGCGAGCACCTGCTCGGCACCACGCAGACCGGGCAGGACGTGCTCGCGCAACTCGCGTACGCGACCCGCGGCTCGCTGACCGTCGGTGCGATCGTCGGCGCCCTGACCCTGTTCCTGTCCGCGTTCTTCGGGGTCGTCGGCGCGTACGCCGGAGGCTGGGTCGACGAGGTGTTCTCGCTGTTCACCAACGTCATGCTGGTGCTGCCCGGCCTGCCCCTGGTCATCGTGATCTCCAGTTACGTGCCGGACAAGAGCATCCTGCTGGTCTCGGTGGTCCTGGCCATCACCAGCTGGGCCGGGTCGGCCCGGGTGCTGCGCGGATCCACGCTCAGTCTGCGGAACCGGGACTACGTGCTGGCGTGCCGGGTCGCCGGCGAGAAGAATTGGCGGATCCTGGCCGTGGAGATCCTGCCGAACCTGGTCCCGCTGCTCGCCGCGCAGGTGATCTTCGCGGTCATCTTCGCGATCCTCGGCGAGGCCGGACTGTCCTATCTCGGTCTCGGCGCCAGCGGCTCGTTCACCTGGGGCACCATGCTCTACTTCGCGCAGAACGGCCTGGCCCTGCGCCTCGGCGCGTGGTGGTGGTTCGTGCCGCCCGGCCTGATGCTCGCCGCGTTCGGCGCCGCCCTGTCCCTGATCAACTTCTCGATCGACGAGATCGTCAACCCGAAGCTGCGCGACCAGACCCGCTCCGCCCGCAAAGGCTGGCGGATGTCACGGGACCAGCTGGCCAAGGCCAAGGAGGCGACGGTATGAACGCGGTGCTGACCGTCGAGGACTTCAGCGTCGACTACCTGGTCGACCCGGTGGTCCATGCGGTGCGCAACGTGTCGTTCCAGCTGGAGCGGGGCGAGGTGCTCGGTCTGGCCGGCGAGAGCGGATGCGGGAAGACCACCCTCGCGTACGGGCTGGTGCGGCTCCTGAAACCGCCGGCGGCGATCACCTCCGGACATGCGGTGTTTCACGCCGCGGACGGGGACGTCGACTGGAACCAGCTGCACGCCGAGGAACTCCGGGCGAACCGCTGGGACCGGATCTCGATGGTGTTCCAGGGCGCGATGAACTCGCTCAACCCGGTGATCTCCATTCTCGACCAGATGGAGGACATCTTCACCACGCACCGGCCTTCCCTCTCTCGCCGGGCACGCCGGCAGAAGTGCGGGGAACTGCTGGAACGCGTCGGGGTGCCGGCGGCGCGACTGCACTCGTACCCGCATCAGCTCTCCGGCGGCATGCGGCAACGCGTCATGATCGCGATGGCGATGGCCCTGGAACCCCAGATCATGATCATGGACGAGCCGACGACCGCGCTCGACGTCGTCGTCCAGCGAGAGATCCTCCGGGAGATCAGCCGGCTGCGCGACGAACTCGGATTCGCCGTCATCTTCATCACCCACGACCTGCCGCTGTTACTGGAGATCAGTGACCGGATCGCGGTGATGCGCTCCGGCGAGATCGTCGAGCTGGACAACGCGTACACGCTGTACACCAACCCGTCGCACGACTACACCCGGCAGCTGCTCGCGTCGTTCCCCAGCCTCACCGGGGACCGCGGATCGTTCGTGCGGGGTGCCATGGACGATCGGCTTCTGGCCTTGGACGCCATCGAAGGGAGCACGGCGTGACGACTCTGGAAGTGCGAGGGTTACGCAAGGACTATCTCTTGCGCCATGGTTTCCGTACGCAGAAAGTCCGCGCCGTCGACGACGTGAACATCACCCTCGACCACGGCCGGACGGTCGCACTGGTCGGACAGTCCGGCAGTGGCAAGTCCACCATCGCCAAACTGCTCCTCCAGCTGGAACGCCCCACGGCGGGGCAGATCCTGCTCGACGGGGAACCGGTACCCCGCCGCGGGCCGGGGCTGGCCCGCTATCGGCGTACCGTGCAGATGGTCTTTCAGGACCCGTTCGCCTCGCTGAACCCCTACCACACGGTCGAACACCACCTGGCCCGGCCGATCCGGCTGCACCACCCGCAGATGTCGGACAAGGAAGTGCGCGACCGGGTGTTGCAGCTGCTGGAGCGGGTACGCCTGATCCCGGCCGACGTGGTGGCACGGCGCCGCCCGCACGAACTCTCCGGCGGGCAACGGCAGCGGGTGGCCATCGCGCGGGCGCTCGCCCCCGAACCGGGCGTGCTGATCGCCGACGAACCGGTGTCGATGCTGGACGTGTCGATCCGCCTCGGCGTGCTCAACCTGCTCGCCACCCTGCAACGCGAGGAAGACCTCGGCGTCCTCTACATCACGCACGACCTGGCGACGGCCCGGCACTTCTCCGACGAGATCCTGGTGATGTACCAGGGTCGCATCGTCGAGCGCGGCCCGGCCGACGAGGTGATCCTGAATCCGCAGAACCCTTACACGAAGACGTTGGCGGAGGCGGCCCCCAACCCCGAGCGCCGCCTGAACGAGCTGCGCCGCTGACCCTGCGCCGCCGACGCCGCCCTGTCGGGTCGGGTCTTGGCGCGTGCACCCGTAAGACTTGGCGTGCGCACCCGTGAAGCGTTGGCGTGCGCACCCGTGAAGCGTTGGCGTGCGTACCCGTGAAGCGTTGGCGCGCGCACCCGTAAGACTTGGCGCGCGCGCACCCGATCACGGGTTTGGGTGTCGTCGCCGTCTTTCCGGGGTTGGTGGCTGCACCCAACCGCATGATCGGGCGCGCCTGCCGCGTGATCGGGCGCCCCTACCGCCGGATTGGGGGCGCCTACTGCCGCAGTGGTGGGGCGCAGCAGGGCGGTAAGTGCACCCGGCTGTTTTGATCGGGTGCACCCGCCGCAGCGGTGGGGCGGTGGGGCGGTAGGGCGGTAGGTGCTCCCGGCTTTTTGATCGGGTGCACCCGCCGCGGGATTGAGGCGTGGGCGGGCGGCGAGCGCACCCGATCGCGTGATCGGCAGGCGCCTTTTGGGGCATTAGTGCGTATTGCATTTTATAGGTGCATTTCGGGGGCGGCGAGCGCACCCACGTGTCTTCGTACCTGCACCCGATCAAGGGTTTGGGGGCGGTCGCCGTCCCTTTCGGGGTGGTGGTTGTGCCCGATCGCTTGATCGGGTGCGGCCACCACTGGGTCGTGAGGTGGGTAGCGGTGAGGGCACCCGATCAAGCGGTCGGGTGCGCCTGCCGCCTGCCGAGGCGCGGACGGACTGGCTGACGGGCTGACGGGCGGACGGAGGGGCGGACGGGCGGACGGGCGGAGGGGCGGAAAGCGAACTCGATCGCGTGATCTGCCGCCCGCCCCTCGGCACTCGCGGGTTTGGGGCGTGGCGGGTGCGGTGACCGCACCCGATCACGTGATTGAATCCGTCCGCCGTCCGCCGTCCGCCGTCCGCCGTCCGCCGTCCGCCGTCCGCCGTCCGCCGTCCGCCGTCCGCCGTCCGCCGTCCGCCGTCGGACGCTCGACGCCCGTGGGTTTGGGCCGTGGCGGGGGCAGTAGCCGCACCCGATCACGCGATTGGGCGCGACTGTCGCCGGGCCGGGCCGACGGCGGGGCTGGGCCGTGGCGGGCGGGGCGGGGCTGGGCCGAGGCGGGAGGAGCTGAGCTGACGTGGGCGGGGCTGGGC
>NZ_JZKF01000083.1 GCF_000962825.1 Actinoplanes rectilineatus | reverse complement strand
GGGAGGGAGGGAGGGAGGGAGGGCCTCAGGATTTGAGCTTGGCCAGCGCGAAGATCTGGCTCTCCGGCGGGGTCCCGGCCGGCGTGAACTCCACCGTCTTGATGCTCTCCACGTGGAAACCGTGGCGTTCCAACAGGGCCGCCAGGTCCGGTTCCAGATAGCCGGACACCTTCACCGGCACGCCCAGGAATTCGACCGGCGCGCTGTCCAGGTCGAAGTTGACCATGCCGATGGCGAGGTGGCCGTCCGGCTGCAGCCAGCGTGCCACCTTCGCGATCGTCGTCTCGATGTCGGCGCGGCTCAGCATCAGCAGGGAGAAGAACGCCGTCACCGCGGCGAACCCGCCCCGGTCCGCACCGAAGTCGTCCGGCAGCGCGGCGAAGTCGGCGTGGACGAACTCCGCCTCCGGCACCTGGGCCCGGGCCAGCGCCAGCATCCCCTGGGAGATGTCGACACCCACTACCTGGTGATCGGACGCGGTCAGGATGGCGGCGGTCGGTACGCCGGTCCCGCAGCCCAGGTCGAGCACCGTCGACGCGGGCGGCAGCAGGTCGGCGAGCTGGGACACGAGGGCGTTCTGGAAGGGGTTATGACTGTGTTCGTTCTGATAAAGCTCGGCTAGCTGATCGAAAACCTCCATGCTCAGCGACCGTAGCCCACCACGGTCCACTGTGGAAGATCAATCGAAGTGTGTGATGCCTTCCGCCGCGATCCGCGCGTCCAGCAGGGTACGGTCCAGGTTCGCGCAGATCACGATCGACGCCCCGGCGGTCAGTGGGGACATCAGCCAGGTCAACGGCTCCTCGGAGGCTGTCGCGTCGATCAGCAGCCGGTCGCCCGGCCCGATACCGCGGTTCCGGGCCACTTCGGCGGCGACCACGCCGTACTCGCCGTAGGTGGTGCCGTCGACCGTCGCCACCTCGCGCAGGCCCACACCGTCGGCCGGTGGGGGCGTGCCGAGGTGGTCGCGGACCACCGCCGGGAAGTCGCGGTAGCCGTGCGGCACGTCCGGTGTCGGCCCGCCGTGCGGGGCCAGTCCGAGGACGAATCGGTGCGGCGCCTCCGGCACGTCCTCCAGCCAACTGCCGACCCGGCGCCGTTCGACGAACACCGCGTCCAGTGGCGGTCCGGTGTCCGGGGCCAGCCCGGCGGTGCTCCAGCCGCGGAACGCGACCTCGATGCCGGCCGCCCAGGCGCCGAGCAGCACCGCGGCGGTCTGCCAGTGCGGCGGGAGCAAGACGCCGGCGCGGCTGCCGCGGGCCAGGCCGCACTCGGCGGTGAGCAGCGCGGCCGTGGCGGCCGTCCAGGAGCCCAGCTCTCCGGCGGTGAGCCCGGAGCGTTCCCCGGTCGCGTCGTCGTAGTACGTGATCAGTTCGTGGCTCATCGCGACCACACGATAGCGCCGCCGTGGCCGGGCGGGAATCACTCGTGGCGGGGATCAGGCGGCGTCGATCCGGATCCGGTCCCGGGCGGCTGTCGCGTACTGGGCGAGCAGATGCACGGTGCGCGGGCCGGCCTGTCCGTCGACGGGCAGGCCGGTGCGCTCCTGGAAGTAGCGCACCGCCTCGGCCAGTTCGGCGTCGTCCGGCCCGATCGTCACCCCGAGCGTGGCGAACAGTGCCCGCAGCTCGTCCGGATCCGCGGACGGCGCGGTCTCGCCCCATCCGATCAGGCCGCCGACGGCGCTGCCGACCACGGTGAGCATTCCTCGTGCGGACATCGCGACCTCCTTGATGCTGTTGGTGCTCTCCAGCATCGCGACAGGTTCTGTGCCCGGCATCTGACATTGGTCTCTACCCGCTGTGCGTTACTCCCTCTTTCAGCCGATGCGCGGATCGGCTATAGCGGGCTGTCAGCCCACGCGCAGGGAGCGCACAGCATGATCACCGGGAGTAGTGCGACCCCAGTTGGTGATCAGGGCGGCCCAGGTCAGCGGCCCCGCCTCCGCGCCGGGCTGACCCGGGCCCGCGGCGGGCTCCCGGTGCTCACCGGGAGCCGACGTGCGGATCGCCGGCGGCCCGGTGACGGTGGGGCCGAACGGGCGGCGTTCGACCAGGGTACGGGAGGTGTGGGGGAGTTCGGAGGACACGACGTTCGAGACGTGGGGCGAGAACACCCGGACGACCCTAGACCTCGCTGACGGACACGCCGTGCGGCGCGCCGAAGCCACTCGGATGGGCGACCAGCGCCACACAGCGAAGTCACAGAGCGTTCACCGGTCGGCGACAATCTCGGGGCGCACTGTCGTTCTCATGACCGACCTGCTGACGCGCCCCACCGGCAACGCCCCTCGCACCGAGTACTCGGTGGCCGACCTGCCGCCGCTCCCGCCGACCCACATCCCCCCGATGATGGTCCGGCCGCCCCGCGACCCCCGCTGGAAGCGCCGTCTCGCCGGCGGCGCCGCGGTGCTGGTGCTGGTGGCCGGCGGTGGCAGCGCCGGAGCGTACGCCACCGACCGCTACCTGGACGGCAGGGCCGCGCAGGCTTCCGTCGCGGGCACCACGGCGGGTGCGGTGACCGAGGGTACCGACCTCGCCCCGATCGTGGCGAAGGTGCAGCCCAGCATCGTGACCGTGCTGGTCGACGGCGCCCAGTCCTCGTCGCTCGGTTCCGGTGTGGTGCTCAGCGCGGACGGCATGATCCTCACCAACAACCATGTGATCGCCGAGGACGGTTCGGTCAGTGTCCGGTTGTCGACGGGTGAGACCGTGCCGGCGACCGTGGTGGCCACCGACACCACGCACGATCTGGCGCTGGTGCAGGCGACCGGCCTGTCCGGTCTGACGCCGGCCACGTTCGGTGCCGACGACAGCGTCGCGGTCGGTGACACGGTGCTGGCGTTCGGCGCGCCGCTGGGCCTGGAGGGCACCGTCACCTCGGGCATCGTGTCCGCTTTCGACCGTAGCCTGGACACCGGCGACGAGCAGCTCTCCGGCCTGATGCAGACGGACGCCGCGATCAACCAGGGCAACTCCGGCGGCGCGCTGGTCGACATGTCCGGCAAGGTGGTCGGCATCAACGTCGCCATCGCCACGTCGGGCGACAGCACCGGCAGCGTCGGTCTCGGCTTCGCGATCCCTTCGGACACCGTCACCAGCGTCGTCCGCAAGCTCGTCGCGCAGATCAACACCACCAACTGACCGGCGTGACTGCCCCAGTCCTTCTTTGCCGGGTACGCCGAAAGCCCACTCCCGTCCCCGCCACCACCCCGAGCCCCCCCGGAGCCGAGCCCCCCGGAGCCGAGCCCTCGGAGCCGAGCCCTCGGAGCCGAGCCCTCGGAGCCGAGCCCCGCACGCCGAGTCCGGGCGCCGAGAGCGTCCGAACCGCACCATCGCCGAAAGCTGCGTGCCGAGTTCGGGCGTTGTGGACGCCCGAACTCGCCACAGCATTGCCAGAGTGCAGCGGTGCCAGAGTGCAGCGGTGCCAGAGTGCAGCGGCGGCAGAGCACAGCGGCGGGACGGAGGCCGGTGAACCGGAGGGGTCAGCCGGCCAGGTGGCCCCAGCGGGATTCCAGGTCGGACCAGGTGCCCTGGTCCTCGGCGTGGCCGCCGATCAGCACGACCACCTTGTCGGCCTGGGCCAGGGCGGCCCGTTTCGACGTGGAGCCGACGACCGTGACGCCGTGCGAGCGCAGCGCCCGCCACAGCGCCAGCTCCGTCGTCACGTCCAGGGCGGACGAGACGTCGTCGGCGATCAGCAGTTCGGTGCGTGGGGCGAGGGCCCGTGCCAGCGCCAGCCGCTGCAGCTGACCGCCGGAGAGCCGGGTGCCCTTGTGGCCGATCAGCAGTTGCAGGCCGCCGCCGGCCGCGGCCAGGTCGTGTTCCAGCTGGGCGACCGACACCGCGTCGGCCGCGTCCACCTCGTGGCCCAGCTGGATGTTCTCGGCGACCGTGCCGGACAGCACCCGCGGCAACTGGGCCACGTAGCCGACCTGGTTGGGGCGCAGGAAGAGTTCCGGGTTGCGGACCTGTTCCCCGTTCCACTGCAGGTCGCCGGTGTGGTGCACGATCCCGGCCAGCGCCCGCAGCAGTGACGACTTGCCCGAGCCGACCGGGCCGACCACGAGCACCAGCTGACCGCGTTCGACGGTCAGGTCCACGTCGCGGACGCCGAGCGCGCCGTTCTCGTGGACCGCGCTGAACCGTCCGAGGCGCAGGGTGCGCAGCGGCTGCCGGGACGAGCCCTCCGGGGCGGGTGCGGTGCCTTCGGCGATGTCCACGCCGGGGACGTCCGACGAATACTCCGAGACGCCGGTCATGGCCACCGTCCGGCGGGTCCACACCTTCGCCGACGGGTAGTGCGACACCAGTGACGCCGTCGTCCACGCGAACCAGCGGGCCGAGCCCAGTGTGGAGACCGCGATCAGGGCCGCCGCCGCGGACAGCCCACCGGACAGGTAGAGCGCCCACACCCCGATCGGCAGCAGGCCGCTGGCGATGGACGGCGTCGACCGTGCCCACACCTGGATGGCGATCTCCCGGCGTTGCAGTTCGCTGCGGGTCGTGTCGAGGCCGGCCAGGTGGGCCAGCACCGGTTCGGTGGCGCCGGCCAGTTTGACCGTGCGCGCCGCGGACAGCGACGACACCAGTGCGGTGGCGAACGCCGCCCGGGCCGCGACGGTCTTGCGGGCCGCCTGCTCCAGCCGGGGGCCGAACAGGGTCGCGGCCAGGCCGGAGACCAGCATGGTGCCGAGGAAGAACATCGCCGGGACCACCGACTGCGAGGCCGCGGTCATCGCGACCACGGTGAACAGGGCCACGCCGTTGTCGATGAGGTTGTCGGCGAGCATGACCACCCGCTCGGTGTCGCCGCCCTGGGCCACCACCTCGGCCGGGGTGTGCTTGCTGACCCGGCGCGGGCCGACCTGGCCGTTGACCAGGCGCAGGCTGATCCGCAGCATCTGCCGGACCCACCACTCCGGGAACCAGGCCCCGGTGTAGAACAGCGTCGGGATCAGCAGGATCAGCGCGGCGGCGATCCCGGCCGCCGGGTGGAGCGGGTTGCCGACGCCGTCGACCACGTCGGCCCAGAGCAGCGGCAGGATCGCGCCGTCCAGTCCGAACAGCACCATCAGCACGAAGAAGCCGACCGCGCCCAGACCGTAGCGGGGGTCGTTGGTGGCCAGCCGGGCGATCTCGCGCATGGTGCGGGCCGGCGGCGGGGCCGGCAGTGGCGGCGGTTCCACCGTGGGCAGGGGCCGGGCCAGCGCGTCCAGTCCCGTCTCTGCCGGCTGCGGGCCGGTCAGGGTGTCCCGTCCCAGTTCGGTCCGCAGGGCGGCATCCCAGTCGCCGTCGGAGACCAGCGGGGCGCCGCCCGGGGACGACGTGCCCGGCGAGCCGGCGCCCGGGGAGGCGCCTGGTGCACTGTCCGCCACGGTGGCCGGCGACGGGACGGCGAGGGCACTGCTCGCCATCAGCTCGGCGAAGCGGCGGGACTCGCGCAGCGGGCCCTGTTCGAGGACGGCGCCGTCGGCGAGCACGATCACCTCGTCGCAGCGCTGCACCGAGGAGAGCCGGTGTGCCACGATCACGCCGATCCGGCCCTCGAGGAGCCGGTCGGTGGCCCGCTGCACCCAGGACTCGGTGACCGGGTCCATCCGGGCGGTGGCCTCGTCGAGGATCACCACCTGCGGGGCGCGGACCAGGATCCGGGCGAACGCCACCAGCTGTTCCTGGCCGGCCGAGAGCTTGTGGCCGCTCTCGCCGAGCCGGGTGTCCAGGCCGTCGGGCAGGCCTGCCGCCCAGCCGGTCAGGCCCAGCTCGTCGAGGGCGGCACCGGCCCGGGGCAGCAGCTCCGGGTCGAACAGGGCGATGTTCTCCGCCAGGGTGCCGGCCAGGATCTCGGTGCGCTGCGGGACGATCGCGGTCCACCGGCGCAGGCCCTCGACGCCGATGTCGTTGATGTCGACGTCGCCGAGGAAGACCGTGCCGCGGGGCACGTCGACCGCCCGGGTCAGCACCTTGGCCAGGGTGGACTTGCCGGAGCCGGTGCGCCCGATCAGCGCGTAGGACCGGCCGCGGGCGAAGGTGGCGCTGACGTCGCGCAGCGCCGCCGGGCGGCCGGAGTCGGCGTTGCCGTAGTGGAACGTCAGGCCGCGGACGACCAGGTCGCCGTCGGCCGGCGGGACACCGTCGACGGGTTCCTGCGGCACCGCGCTGAGCAACTGCACCCGGCCCCAGGCGCCCAGCGCGTTCTGCAGCTCGGGGACCATCCGGGTGACGTGTTCGAGGGTGCCGCCGAAACCGAGGGCGAGCAGCCAGACCGCGGTCAGCCGGGCGGTGCCCAGGTGGCCGGTGGCCAGCGCCCACGCGCCGCCGACCACCAGGCCGGCGATCAGCATGCGGGTGATCGCGCCGGCGGTCATCGTGATCCGGGACGCGGAGCGCCAGACCCGGCGGCCCCGGGCCAGCACCTCGGCGGCCCGTTCGGCGAAGAGGCGGCGCACGTAGGGCGCGGCCAGACTGGTCCGGACGTCGTCCTGCCCGTGCACCGCCTCCTCCATCACGGCCGCGAGGTCGGACCAGGCCTCCTCCTCGGCGATGCGGATCGGGCCGATCCGTTGCACCGGTTTGTTCATCACCGCGAAGAGCAGGACACAGACCGCGATCATGGCGAGGGCGGCGGGCCACCAGACGAAGAACGTCGTGGCGATCGAGAGGGTGGCGACGGCGAGCGACTGGGCCAGGCGGACGCCGGCGTTGCGCAGCTCGGAGCCGACCTGGTAGACGTCGGAGTCGATGCGGTCGAGCAGCTCGCCGACCGGGGTGCTCTCCAGGGTCGGGATGTCCTGACCGAAGGCGACCCGGTTGAGCCGTCGCCGGGCCCGGGCCGCCCAGTCGGCGGTCAGGCGGGCCGCCACCAGGCCGACCGCGACGTCGCTGAGCACCGCGGCGACCAGCGCGACCGCCAGCACGGTGAACAGGGTGGCGGATCGGTCGACCAGCACCGGGCCGGCCAGCGCCAACGAGGCGGCTGAACCGGTGGCGCCGATCACGATCAGGATCGCGGTGATCGTGGTGCGACGTGGGCTGGTGGCCCATAGGTCGCGAAGCAGGCGCATGACAGGGTCCTCCGGCGGGGATGAGAGGCGGTGCCCTCATCCTGCTCGGCCGCCGGAGGACCGCTCAACCGGTTTATTCCCGGCTTTTCACCCGGCGCGCAGGGTCAGCAGCGTGATTTCGGCCGGTGCGAAGATGCGGAACGGCGGGCCCCAGAACCCGGTGCCCCGCGACGTGTAGAGCTGGGTGCGCTCGGAATGCCGGGACAGGCCCTGCAACGCCGGCTGGTCCAGCCGGACCAGATAGTGGAACGGCCACATCTGGCCGCCGTGCGTGTGCCCGGACAACTGCAGGTCGACGCCGTGCGCGACGGCGCCGCCGATCTGGGCCGGCTGGTGCGCCAGCAGCAGGATCGGCAGGTCCGGGTCGGCGCCGGCCAGCGCCGCCTCGTGGTCGGCGTGGTGCCCCGGCAGGCCGGAACCGGCCGCCGTCCGGTCGTCGACCCCGGCCACCACGAGCGAGTCGCCACCCCGGGTCACCACGATGTGCCGATTGTGCAGGGCGTCCCAGCCGAGCCTCGTCATGTGCTCGACCCAGCCGAGGGCGCCGCTGTAGTACTCGTGGTTGCCGGTGACGTAGACCCGGGCGTGCTTCGCCTCGATGTCGGCGAGCGGGGCGGCCATCGAGAGCCGCTGCGCCACCTCGCCGTCGGCGATGTCACCGGTGTGCGCCACCACGTCCGGCTCGAGGGAGTTGACCACCTCGGTCACCCCCTGCGACCACCGCGTCCGGTCGATCGGGCCGTAGTGCGTGTCGGTGATCAGCACCACCTTGAGACCGTCGAGGCCGGCACCCAGACGGTCGATCGTGACGTCCACCCGGCGGACGCGGGCGACACGCATCGCTTCCGCGTACCCCCACAGGAGCAGGGGGATCGCGATCAGGAGGACCACCGCGGCGATCACCCGGGAGCGCAGCGGATCGGCCACCCCGGCCAGGCGCAGGGCCAGGCCGGCGACCTGACCGATCACCGACCAGGTGAACAGCACCCAGGCGACACCGAGCGTGGTGTCCGCCACCCGGGACGCGGCGTCGCTGTGCGCGGCGCCGTGCCCGCGCATCATCAGCACCGGGAAACCCGCCGCGGCCAGCACGAACAGGGCGGTGCCCGCCGCGAACACCGGGACCGGCCAGTCGCCGGACCAGACCAGCGTCGCCCACGGCACGCCGAACAGCAGCAGCACCACCGCGACCAGAACCACACCGAAACCGGCGGCACGCGACGCGCGCCCACGCGGCTCGACCTCGACCGCCTCACCCACAGACATGAGCGCAAGCATGCCACCGCCGTGTGACAGAAGCCTTACGGGTACGTCGGATCGAGGACTCCCCGGTCGTCCCGGCCGTCGGGGCGGCGCAGCCTGGGGAGGCATCGACCACACGGGGGACACGGATGAACGGGCATTCGGGTCCGGTCGGGCTTCTCGCCGCGGTGCTGGCGCTCGCGCCGGCCGGCGCCGGTGAGACGTCCGGGCCGGGCTTCGCGGGGGTGACGGTGGCGACCGGTCTGTCCGGTCCGCGAGGGCTGGCGTTCGGTGAGTCCGGCGAGCTGTACGTGGCCGAGCGCACCGGGGTCGGCGTCGTCGGGTTCGGCCGTTCCGGCCCGGCGCCGCCGTCGTGGTCGGCGGTCGCGGCCCGGGAGGCGGCCGACCCGCTGACGGCCGCCGGTCCGCGACGCGGCCGGGTCGAGGTGACGGCGGGGACGGTGTTCCGGGTGGGTGTCCGGGGGCGGCTGACCGTCGTCGCGCGTGCCCCGGCCGGTGCGGTGGCGGTGGCGCAGGCGCCGGACGGCTCGGTCGTGGTGGCCGCGGCGACGAGGGTCTGGCGGATCGAAGCCGGTGCACCGCCGCGCGTCCTCGCGGACGGTTTCCGGTCGATCGTGGATCTGGCCTGCTCTCCGGAGGGGGTGCTCTACGTCCTGGACAGCGCGGCTCTGCTGGCCGTCGGCCCGGGTGGGCGGCGGACGACGGTGGCGTCCACCGGGCTGGTGTCGCCGGGCGGGCTGGCGGTCCGGGGGCGGTTCGCCTACGTGACGGTGTGTGCCGGTTGTCCGGTCGGTGGCACGGTCGTCCGCATTCCCCGATAGGTCAGCGGGGCGCCGATCGGCCGGCGTGGGGGCGGTGAGTCGCGATACGGCCGGTGGGCGCGCTGCGGCCTCGGCCCGGCACGTGGTCGCGGGCAGCCACGGGCGGTGCGGGTGGAGCAGAGGGCACGGGCGGGGCGGTTCGGCGCGTACCCCCGAAGGAAGCGGGGGAGGGGGTCCTGGCCGGACCCCCATCCATGGCTCAGGAGTTGAGCATGCCCAGGCGCAGGCCGGCGACGCCCGCGGGGGAGAGGGGACGGGCGGTGGCGCGGCGCAGGTCGGTGCGGACCGAGTCGGGGAGTTCGTCACCGAGGGTGCAGAGCGCCGGGTAGAGGTCCAGGACCTGGCGGTGCGAGAGGGCTCCGGCACCGATGAGCAGGCCGTTGAGGGCGATCGGGCTGGTGGCGAGTTCGGCGCAGAGTTCGGAGCGCCACGCCGGGTCGTGCACGTGGTCGGCGAACTCGCGGGCGATCCGGTTGCCGGACGGCGCGCGCAGGCCGAGGGAGGTCTGCCGGAAGCGGGCGACCGAGGGGGCCAGCCGGCAGGCTATGCCGAGGCGGCGGGCCAGCTGGGGTACGGTCAGGACCTCCAGGCCCTTGGCGCAGCGCTCGCACAGCCGTTCGTAGGTCTTGGCGTGGATCACCGAGGCGGGCCGCTGGCAGGCGCCGTCGAGGCCGCAGATCGGGTCGAGGATCACCTCGGTGAGGGTGCCCTCGTGGTCGAAGCGGCCGACGGCGAAATAGGTCGCCGGCGCGGTGCGGTAATGGGCCAGGGCGGCACGGGCGCTGACGTAACCGTCGGCGTCGACGCCGATGCGTGGCACACCACTGTCGGTGTGCAGTTGGATGAGCCGGAACATGGTGCGCGCTCCCCGAGGTTAGAGCGGTTGCGGTGACTCCCTCCGATACGTCTCCGATGCGATAAAGGTTCAGACATCACGGTGAGTTGCCGATTCGTGACGTCGTAAGCGCAGGCCGGAGGGCCGGAAGGCGTCGAACGTTACTCCGCGTAGTGTCTGATCGCCAGGGGCGAGCGTCACGGAAGCCTGGGCGAACGGGGGAGGCAATCGGGTGATTCCGGTTGGTAGGCTTCGGCGCCGGTAAAGGAAATTAAGGGGAGATATCGGTGGTGGGGATTCGGTGACCGACTCGGCGACGCAGGCCTGGACCACACTGCCGGCACTGATGTACCACTCGGTCTCCTCCGTGGCCGGCCCGCTGCGTGATCTCGCGGTGCCGCCGGAGCGTCTCGCCGAACAGCTCGGGGCTCTCACCGCAGCCGGTTACCGCCTGGTCGGCCTGACCGAGGCGCTCGACCTCCTCGGCGCCGGCAGCACCGAGAAGATGGTCGCGGTCACCTTCGACGACGGCTACCGCGACTTCGTCACCGCCGGGGTCCCGGCGCTGACCGCGGCCGGTGCCGGCGCCACCCTCTACGCCTCCGTCGGGCACCTCGGCGGGCACGCGGGCTGGCTGGGCCAGTGGTCGGCGGACTTCGGGCCGATGCTGACCTGGCAGGAGCTGGCCGACGTGGCCGCCGCCGGGATCGAGATCGGCAACCACAGCCTGATCCACCACCCGCTCGACGTGCTCACCCCGGCGCAGCTGCGCGACGAGGTGGTGCGCAGCCACGACGAGCTGGAGCAGCGGTTGCAGGTCAAGGTGCGCTCATTCGCCTACCCGCACGGCTACAACAGCCGCCGGGTGCGCGAGGTGGTCGCCGCGGCCGGGCACGACAACGCCACCGAGGTGGGCCGCAGGCTGCACACCCCGGGCGAGAAACGGCTGGCCGTGCCGCGCTTCCAGCCCACCCCGGACCACACCGGCGCCGACCTGGTCGCCCTGGTGGCAGGCGGCGGTTCCACCCTGGTGCCGACCCTCAAGCAGGCCGCCCAGCCGGGCTGGCGGATGGTTCGCAGACTCGCCCGCAAGGCGGGCCGGAACCTCACGTGACGACGCCGCACGGGCACCGGCGTCCCTCGTCGGGCATCGGACGGCGCACGCTGCTCGGCATCGCCGGGCTCGGCGTGCCCGCCGCGGCCATCGGCGCCTACCAGATGCGGGCCGCCGGGGCGCCGGAGATCGTCGACCCCGCGCCGAGCGCCCCGTCGGCGGCGCCGAGCGTCACCCCGTCGCCGTTCGCCGACGCCGATCCGGACCAGAAGCTCGGCGGCACCGTGCCGTACCGGGCCGGCAAGGCGATGCGCGGCTCCTACCTGGGGCTCAAGGGCAAGACGTACGCCGAAGCCCTCGCCCTGCGCAAGAAGCAGCTCGGCCGCACCGAGCGGATCGTGCACGTCTTCTACGCGTGGGAGGACCGGCTGCCGACGTCGATCCCGTACCTGCCGAAGAGCGCCGTTCCGCTGGTCTCCTGGCGGGGTGCGAAGTACAAGAACATCCTCAACGGCAAGTCGGACGACCTGATCGCCGCGGCCGCCCGCCGGATCAGGGCGCTCGACCAGCCGACCCTGCTGCGCTGGGGCTGGGAGATGAACGGCCACTGGTACGAGTGGGGCGGCAAGAAGAACGGCGACGACCCGGACGGCTACGTCGAGTGCTACCGCCGGCTGCACAGGATCTTCGACGAGGAGGGGGCGGACAACGTCTCCTGGGTGTGGAGCCCGAACTGGAACGCCAACCCGCAGGAGGCCTGGAACGCCACCGAGAACTACTACCCGGGCGACGACTACGTCGACTGGGTGGGCGTCTCCGGGTACAACCTGCACGAGGAGTCCCCGCAGACCCTGTTCGACGGGATCTACCAGGGATTCTCCGCCCGCAAGCCGATCATGATCACCGAGGTCGGGTCGATGGACTGGGGCGGCACCACGAAGGCCGACTGGATCACGGCGTTCGCGAGGTATGTGCAGGAGCGCCCGGCGATCGGGGCGGTGGTCTGGTTCGACACCGACACCCACGAGAGCTACACCGAGGACTGGCGGACCGACACCGACGAGGCGTCGATCGCGGCGTACCGGGCGCTCGCGCAGAACGCCCGGTTCGCCGGCTAGGAACCCCAGAGCTCCCGGTAGACGTTCGACGACGCGGTGTTCGGCAGGCAGTTCCTGTCGTTCGGCCGCAGGATCGCCGACTGGTTGACCGTGCCGTCACAGCGCTGGAAGTACATCTCGTAGGCGAGCGTGTCCGCGTGCGCCGCGAACCAGTCGTGCATCCAGGTGATGAAGTCCGGGTTCTCCTTGCCGGCGTCCCCGGTCGGCACCACACCCCACTCGCCGACCGAGAACAGCTTGCCGCGGGCGCGCGCGAAGTCGTGGAGCCAGTCCAGGCCCTCCTGCGCGTCCGCGGTCCGCTCGAAGTCCTGCCGCGTCGGCGACCACGGGTGGTGGTCGTAGTTGTCGATGCCGATGATGTCGACGTAGTCGTCACCCGGGTAGCAGGTGGTGCTCAGCCCGCCGCACAGGTCGGCCGGCGAGTTGTGCGCGTTGATCGTCCAGTCCAGGACGACCTGCGGGTTCGTCGAGCGGATCGCGGTCGCCGCGTGCCGGTAGCAGTTGATGTAGTTCGCGGCGTTCAGGCCGCGCCAGGCCATCGTCGCCTCGTTCATCTCCCAGCCCAGGCGCAGCACCGAATCACCCCGGTTCTGCTTCACCATCAGGGTGCCGAAGTCGCGCCAGTACGCGTCGTACTCACCCGCGGCACAGCCGGCCACCAGGTTCTCGCCCTTGTCCGGCACCAGTGCCTGGGAGATCACCAGCACCCCGTCGAAGTCGGCGAAGTACTCGAAGGTCCAGGCGCTGCCGCGGGTCATCGACTCGTACGAGGTCCGGTCGGTGTACGTGTGCGCCACCGTGCAGCCCCGTCCCCGGGCGGTGCAGAACTCGGTCACCGACTTCGTGTTCAGGGTGGGGAAACCGTTGACGCCGGACAGGCCGTGGTCACCCGGCCAGGTGCCGGCCGCCTTGGGCAGGGCGATCCGGGTGCGGGCCGACCGGAGCGAGGCGCTGTCGGTGGCCACCGGGACGGGCGCCGCCACGCTGACCGAGGCGCTCGGCGTGGCGGCCACCGGCCGTTCGTCGTCCTTGCCGGTCAGGGCGGCCACACCGACGCCGAGGGCTACCACGACGACGGCGGCCGAGGCGATCCAGGCTTTACGAGCAGGGGTGGTCATGAACCCGTTTCTCTATTGAGCTGCGGCGGCAGCGATGATCACGGTGCGGAACGGGGAGGTCATGTCGGTGCCGCGGTAGAGGTTCGCGGTCACCCGGTCCTCGCCGGGAAGCGTGAACGGGCCGTCCCAGACGCCGTCGTCGTCCGGCGTGAGGACGTTGGTGGCGAGCTTCTCGCCGGCGGTGCCGATCAGCACCAGGGTCCACGGGCCGGCGGTGACGTCCAGGCCGGTGGCGGTGATCTCGACGGTCCGGTTGCCGTCGGCGCCGGTGCTCGGCGGCGGGGAGACGGCGAGGGTGGTGAGCTTGCTGTCGTAGGTCTGCTCGGAGTCGAGGAACGACCACCAGCCGATCCCGGAGATCAGCACGACGGCGAGGGCGAGCGGCAGGATGTCGCTCAGGATCCGCTTCTTCGTCCAGAACGGTGATCTGTCGGGTTCGGCGGTGGAGATCCGGACCGGCCCCGGCTGCAGGGTCTTGGCCCGGAACAGCGCCAGCGACAACCCCATCAGCGTCGCCGCCGCCGCGATCAGCATCCACGCGATCCGGTTCAGCGTGCCGCCCACCGCCCACACCGCGAGCCCGCCGAGCACCATCAGCGCCAGGCTCAGCGACGGGATCAGCACCAGACGTTCCACGATGCCGATGTCCCGGCGCCCCGGCCGGAAGATCGCCTCGACCAGCGCGAGACCCGGGAGCACCAGCGCGAGCGCCAGCCCGCCCGGCACCGACAGCGGCAGCGGGCCGAACATCACGGCCGCTCCGGCGACGACGGTCAACCCGGCGAGGACGCCGGCCCGGGCCGTGTTCACGAGGCTCCCAACTGGTAGATGCGGACCTTGCCGTTGTCGTAGATGCGGGACACGCTGGTGATCGTGTCGAACTTGTGCAACTGCAGTTCGGAGAGCGGCTCGGTGATCCGGCCGGCCATCGGGTCACCCTGGAAGTACGCGTCGTTGGACGGCAGCGCGTCGCCGAGCCGGTCGTCCACGACCAGGTAGCCGACACCCCGCGACCGGGCGATCTCCTGCTCGGTGCCGCCCCACGTGGTGGCGTAGAACAGTTCGCCCACCTCACGGACCGGGTCGGTCCGGCCGTAGGTCGACGACAGCGCCACCGCGGTGATGTCACCGCCGACCCGGGAGTCGTGGCTGAGGTTCGCCGCCTGCCAGAGGGCGGCCTCCACGCCGTACGCGTCGACCGAGCGCTCGTACGCGGCGGGCAGATAACCCCCGGGCAGCAGCGCCGACACCGGCGGCCAGCCACCGGTCCGCGCCCCGACCATCAGCACCGTGATCAGTGCCGTGCCCAGGTAGACCTGGCCGGCCAGGCGGCGCCCGGTGGTCACCGAGACGCCGGGCGGCGGCACCGACAGCCAGCGCCGGCCGTTCTCGTCCTTCGGCGGGATGATCTGGACGGCGTACACGATGGCGATGGCCGCGATGATCGACATCGGGACGTAGGTGAAGGTGGAGAGTCGCCCGGCGATCTCCGGGCCGCCGGAGCCGAGGAACCGTGCGCCGTTGCCGGCGAAGAACACCGCGCCGCCGACCAGGGCCGCCCAGCGCCAGCTGTCCCGGTCCTTGCGCAGCAGCATGTCCCGGGCCACCGCGAGGAAGAGCACCAGCAGGCCGAGCAGACCCGCGCCCTGCACCGCGAGCTGCGTCAGCGGCACCGGTTGCGAGGCGGTCGCCTCGGCGTTGCTGCCGCCGAACATCGACTCCAGTGAGGCGATCAGGCTCTGCACCGGTGCCTCGAGGTAGGCGATGACGTCCTGCGCGACCAGCAGGATCCACCCGGTCACCACGGCCAGCGCGACGGCGGGCACCACCAGCGTGATCCACTGGCGGGGCTTCTCCAGCACCAGCTCCGAGACCGACAGCAGCAGCAGCGTCGCGACCAGCGCGAACGCCGTGACGTGGTGGCTGACCGTGGTCATCAGGATCCCGACCAGCGCCAGCGCCAGGAACTTGCGGCCACCGCCGGTCCGCCACCGCCGGTGTGCCCAGACCGTCATCATGAAGAACGGCAGCGCCGCGGTCAGGTACAGGAACATCGAGTTGAAGAACAGGTAGTGCATGGCCGTCGCGTACGTCACGCAGGACACCCCGGCCATCGCGGGCGAGTTGCTGGCCCGCAGCACGGCCGAGAACAGCATCCCCACGAAGATCAGGTGGGCGATCCCGGCCACGATCACCCCGGCGGCGGTGACCGGCAGACCGGTCAGCGACGAGATCGAGGCGCCCATCTCGGCCAGGCCCGGGAAGTGCACGGCCGGTGGCAGCGCGTTGTTCAGCCGGAACAACTGGCCGGACTCGGTGATCAGGGTGGTCGCCAGCCAGTGCTGCAACTCGTCCGGGAAGCGGAACTGATCCGGACTGTAGAGCCATTTCAGGAGATACTGGTTGGTCGCCAGACCGATCACCAGCAGGAACGACTCGGCCACCCCGGCGAGCCGGCTGAGCAGCCGGAACACCACCGGGGAGAAGACGATGATCTGGCCGATCCAGTAGGCGGTCATCGCCCATCCGGTGTCCGCGCGCCCGCCGCCGTAGGCCAGCGCCACGATCACCACACCCAGGCTGGAGAGCGCGAGGACCCAGGGCGCGTACCCCAGGTCGACCTGACTCGGCCGGACCGGTTTCGGCGCGGGCTTCGGCGAGGCCGGAACCCGGATGATGACGGTGTCCTCGCCGACCGAACGTTTGTCGACGGTGGCACGGCCGGCGGCCTTCTTCTTCGGCGCCTGCGGCAGCCGGATGATGACGGTGTCGTCGGCGCGCGGCTTGCGGGGCGCGTTCTTCGGCTTCGACCCGGGCAGCCGGATGATCACGGTGTCGTCGCCGACCGCGCGTTTGCGCGCCGGCGCCTCTTTGCCGGGGAGCCGGATGATGACGGTGTCCTCGCCGGCCGGCTTCTTACGGGCCGGTTTGCCCGGGGTCTTCTCGACCGGCGGCAGTTTGCCGATCACGACGGTGTCGTCGGCGGGCTTCTTGGCCGGCGGGGGCGGGACCTGCTTGACCGGTGCGGTGTCGTCGGCGGCGGGCCGGTGCGGCGTGGCCTTCGCCGGGATCCGCAGGATCATCGTCTCGTCAGCCTCGGCCCGCGACGGCGCGGGCTTGGCGGGGGGTGCGGCCGGGGGGACATTCTTCGGGGGTACGCCCGGAGCCTGCGCGGGGGAGGCCGGAGCCTTGCCCGCCGGCGGGGTGGCCTTGGCGGCACCCGTCGCGGGCGGGGCCGCCCGCCCGAGGGTGGATCGTCCGGGCGCGGTCGGGTTCGGGGCCGGTGCGCCGCCGAGGGTGGACCGGCCGGGTGCCGTGGGGTTCGGGGCCGGTGCGCCGCCACGCGTGGATCGTCCCGGTGCGGTCGGGTTCGAGACGGGCGCGCCGCCGACGGTGGACCGTCCTGGCATGGCCGGGTTTGCGGCGGGTGCGCCGCCGAGGGTGGAGCGGCCGGGTGTGGTCGGGGCCGCTGTGCCGGGGGTGGCCCGGCCCATGGTCGACCGGCCCGGGGTGGTCCTCGCGGCCCCGGGCACGGCTGTGCCACCGGTCTCGGGCGGCGTCGCCTTCCCGGGTGTCTGCGGCTTGCCGGGCGCGGGCGGATCCGCCGTCGCGGGTGGGGCGGCCGGGGGAGTGGCCGCCTTCGCCGGGCCGGCTGTCTTCGCGGGTTGTCCCGCACCACCCTGCTTGGTGAGCACGACGGTCTCGTCGGGTCGCGGATCCGCGGGCTTCGCGGTCGCTTCCTCCGGCGTCCGTTTCCGGTCGGACGTCGGCTGGTCCCCCATGAAAACAGCCTCCACAGCTTCTTCGAAGGTCGGGCACGATGAGGCGGTTCCACCACCGGGGCCGCCCGCGGTCACCCCCGGAATCGAGGATGCCAGTCGGCGGGCGGAACTCCCGGTAGATGGTACTTCTTCATGATCAGTTAGCGGGTGCCCCGGAGCTTGGCCCGGGCGGCGCGTCGTCCGCGCAGGTAAGCCCGCGGTCCCGCCATCATCCCGCGCCGGTTGGCCGTGAGGAGCTCCCTCGGGAAGTCGTCCTTCAGCGTGGACACCCGCAGGCTGTCCGCGCCGGTCAGATCACGCAGCGCGGTGGGCGCCAGCTGGATCAGCTTGAACAACAGTCCCGGGCGGCCCAGCACCAGACCGGTGTACGCCGCGGTGAGCCCCGTGCCGTACCCCACCATCTGCTTGTGCAGGCCGGCGAAGTCCCGCCGGTGGTAGTGGTGCGTGACCGCGGTCGGCTGGTAGACGATCGTCCCACCGGCCAGCAGCACCTTGGTGAAGGCGAGGGTGTCCTCCGAGCCCATCGCCGGGGTGCCGGCGCCGAGCGCGTTGTCCCAGCCGCCGATGCGCTCGATGACACCCGGACGGAACGTCATGTTCGCCCCGGTGCCGAACGGCGGCAGCGGGTAGAGCGGGCTCTGCAGGTGCGCGGTGTGCGGGCCGAACGTGTCCGGCTTGAACCCGCGGCCCTTGCTGTGCCCGCCGAACTGCTCGAACCACAGCTGCGCCTTGGTCTCCAGCTCGGCCGGCACGATCACCCCGGAGACGACGTCCGCCTCGGGGTGCTCGACCAGCGCGCGGGCCACCTCGGCCAGCCAGTGCCGGTCGGCCAGCTCGTCGTCGTCGAGCCAGGCGACGATCTCGCCGCGGGTGGCGGCCTCGGCCGCGTTCCGGGCGAAGGAGAGCCCGGCTTTCGGCTCCAACAGGTAGTCGACCTTGCCGCGGCGGGCGGCCGAACGGACCACCTCGGCGGTCTGGTCGGTCTCCGGGGCGTTGTCCACGACCAGGATCCGGGCCGGGGCGTACTCCTGGTTGAGCAGGCTGTCCAGGGCGCGGGCCAGTGCGCCGGGACGCTCCCGGGTGCAGATCACCACGGTGATGTCCGGCGCGGCCGCGAGCGCCGCCCGGCGGCCGGCCAGGAACGCCGGCTCGGACTGCGGGACGAGACCGGTCGACGGCACCCGGGCACCGCCCAGGCGCGGGCCGACCACCGAACCCAGCTGAGCCTCGACGGCCGCGGCCAGGTCGGCCGGGGTCAGGCCGTGGTCGGGCACGTCGACCAGGATGGTGCCGAGCGGCTCGGTGAAGAGCCGCACCAGTGCCCAGGCCTGCTGCACCCGGCGGCCGTCCGGGGCCACCGCGGCGACCGGCGGCAGCGGCTCGGACAGCTCGAGGTCGAGGACGACGGCGGGACGGATGCCGCTCTCCTCGTCCAGCCCGGGGGCCGGGGTGATGCCGGTTCCAGAGGTCATTGTCCTGCTCCCGCGTCCGTACGGTTGCGGCGAGCGCTCACCGTCTCAACAACGCCGCCGACTCCGGCAGCGGTCACACCGGCGACGACGCCGCCGGCGCGGAGGAAGTGGTCGGCGCCCTTGCCGGTCAGTCCCGCGCCGACGTGGCGCAGCACCGCCTTCGGCAGCGACCACAGGTAGCTGCGCTCGGCGCCGAGCGCGTCGTTCTCGTGCAGGCCGGACATCTGCACCTTGCCCCGGCCCTCGGCGTAGCAGCGCTTCACGAAGAACCGGAAGCTGGCCCGCTCGGTGGGGACCTCGTGCTGGATGACGGCGGCCGGAACGTACATCCAGTGGCCACCGCTGACCTCGCTCATCCGCAGGCACAGATCGGTGTCCTCGGGACGGTTGCGGTCACCGAGCTTGCCGAAGCCGACCCGGAAACCCTCCGCCGCCACGAACACGTCCCGGCGGACGATCATGTTGGCCGACCAGACGTTGCGGATCGGCGCGGTCTCGGTGGGCATGCCGGCGTACGAGCCGCCGACAGCCCACAGGAACTCGTCCGGCATCCACTTGGGCGCCGGCCCCTCCCAGGCGGGTTCGATCGCGCCGCCGGTGCCGACCACGGTGGGGTCGGTGAACGGCTCGATCTGCCGTTCGAGCCAGTCCGTCTCGGCGACGATGTCGTCGTCCAGGAACGCGATCAGCGGCGTCTTGGCGTGGAACGCGCCGGTGTTGCGGTTGCCGGAGACGCCCTGGGCGTACTCGTTCTGCAGAACGGTGACCCCCGGCAGCTCGCGCTGGATCCGCGCGAACATCGCCGGGTTGTGGTCGACGACCACGATGATCTCTTCTGGGGTGTACGTCTGGGCCCGGGCCGAGGACAGGGTCCGGGTCAGGTACTCCCAGCGCACCTCCGAGTAGGTCGGGATCACGATCGTCGTGGCGAGAGGGGTGGGGTTCACGAGGGGAGTGCTCCTGTGGGCGGGAGGGGCGCTCAGTCGTCGAGCGAGGCGGGGAGGCGGGTGCCGTCCTCTTCCATGACCCGGGCCCGCAGCGAGCTCAGATCCTGGGTGGGCTGGGCGCCGAGGTCGTCGAGCGCCCGGCTGCGCAGCTTGTTGATGTCGTCGGTGCGGCGGGTGCCGACCTCACGGGGGGCGCTGGACCGGTTGAGGTGACCGGCTTCGCGCCGCGGGTCCACCGGGTGGTGGGCGACCTGCTGCTGCAGGCCCGGGTTCTGCGGGGCGGCCGGGGTGACCGGCAGCGACATCAGGCTCTGCACGAACGGCGGCAGGCCCGCGCTCCGGCGACGCCGCATCCGGCCGTACTCGCTGAAGATGGTCCGCAGCACGCGGAAGCCGTCGCGGAAGGTGTTGAGGTTGCTCTCGCCGTGGATCCGCTCGTGCTCGGTGCTGCCGACCTCGCCGACGTTGAGCTTCTCGACGACCGCGCGGATGTTGATCATGGTTTCGATCTCGAAGCCGTCGCCCCAGATCTTGCTGCCGTCGGCGGGACGCGGCAGCGCGGTGTCCGGGAGGTCGAGGGCCGGCACGACGTTGCGCCAGAAGGCGTTGTAGCCGTAGCAGAGGTCGGTGAAGTGCGTGCGGAAGAGCACGTTGACGACCAGGTTGAGGCCGTCGTTGCCGAGCTTGCGCAGCGCGGTGATGTCGTGGCTGTGCCCGCCGTGGCTGAAGCGCGAGCCCTTCACGAAGTGGTCGCCGTTGATCAGCTTCTCGACGAAGAGCGGGATCTCGCCCGGGTCGGTGGACCCGTCGGCGTCGATCATCACGATGATGTCGCCGGTGCAGGCGGAGAAGCCGCACGCGAGGGCGTTGCCCTTGCCCTTACGCGTCTGCTGCACGATCACGGCGTCCGGGCGCAGCTGACGCGCGACCTCGACGGTGCGGTCCTTGGAGCCACCGTCGACGACGATCACCTCGGTGATCATCTCCGGGAGCTTCGCGAACACGTGCGGCAGGTTCCGCTCCTCGTTCAGGGTAGGAATCACCACACTTACTGTGGGTGATTGCGGACGGTTACTGTCGGTGTTCGTATTCAAGTGCGAAAGCTCCATGTCGGTCCCTTCCGGGGGCGGCAATGCGACTTGTCGCGCGAATTCCCGACCCTGGGTTCGCACAGCCGCTCGCTTCAGGAAATCAACCTAGCAAGGGATTACGTAGCGTCAACATACCGCGAGAAAGGTCTGGGTCACAGCGGCCTCAAAGCTGACAGTTTCAGTATGGCCAAAGCAAGTCCTCCGAGGTAACCCGGCGCGACCTAGGCCACATCGTTACCTTGTGTTACGGACATACTCCCTGCTTCGGTCTCAGGCGGAGAGCCTATGACGAATGCATAATAGCGGAGTCGATCATGACAAAACCGGACAAGAAGAATTTTCGGGTTTATTTTCTTCTACCTAACTTTTCGGGCTTGACTCTTAACGCAGCGTATATCCGTCACCTGGTCGGGTGAGTGCGCCGTTGCTGGGCGTGAGGAGCAGAGGCTGGCTACGGTGGTGGCCATGGCATCCGGCCGGCGCGCACCCGTAGCCTCCGACGCTCTCGTCCGTTGGTGACTCGATGGCTTCCGACACCGCGCCCTGCGTCTGCGGGCATCCGTACGCCGCGCACCGGCACTACCGCCCGGGCAGCGAGTGTGTTCTGTGCGAGCGCGGGGGATGCACCCGCTTCCGGCGTTCCGCCTGGTGGCGGCTCCGGAGCCGGCCGAAGCGGCAGTGATCGCCCGCCGGGGTGCGAATTCCTAGTCGATCTGTAGGCTAAAGGTCGTTTGTCGCACCCTCAGGGGGACCCGTGCCGCTGCCCGACTTCCTCATCGCCGGCGTGCCCAAGGCCGGCACCACCGCTCTGCACGCCGCACTGACGCGGCACCCGCAGCTGTTCCTGTCGCCGGTCAAGGAGCCGAAGTTCTTCCTCTCCGACGGCGCCCCACCGGCCTTCGGCGGCCCCGGTGACGTGCAGACCTACCAGGAGCACGTCTGGCGGCGCGACGACTACGAGGCCCTCTTCGCACCGGCCCCGCCGGGTGCGCTGCGCGGTGAGGCCACACCCTTCTACCTGTACGACCTGAAGGCCCACGACCGGATCCAGGCCCTGGTCCCGGACGTGAAGATGATCGTCCTGCTACGGGACCCGGTGGACCGGGCGCACTCCAACTGGACGCACCTGTGGGTCGCCGGTCTCGAGTCCGAAGCGGACTTCCTCGCGGCCTGTGCCGCCGAGGAGAAACGCCGGGCCGCGGGCTGGGCGGACTTCTGGCACTACATCGGACTGGGCCTTTACGGACAGCAGCTCGAGCACCTCTACCAGCGGTTCTCTGCGGAACAGGTGCTTCTGCTACGGTATCGCGATCTCAAGGACAGCCCGGCCGCGACGCTGGACCGGGTCTGCTCCTTCCTGGGCGTCCGCACCGGCGTTCTCACCTCGATCCCGAGGGAGAACGTCAACCGGCACTACGTCGAGGACAACGGGCTGAACCGGGTGCTGCGCGGCCTGCTCCGGGCCGGTGGCACCGTCGGGCACCGGTTCCCGGTCCCGCTGCGGCTCGCCGCTCGTGGCCCGTTGCTGACCCTGCTGCACCGCAAGCGGGGCAACCGCCCGGTGACCACGCCGCAGGAGCGGGCCGCGCTGCTGCCGCACTTCACCGACGACATCGCCCTGCTGCAGGACGTGACCGGCCAGCGCTACGACGACTGGCTCAGCCTGGACCGGCATGCCCGCGCCTGACCCGCTCGCCACGATGGATGGTGCAGACTTGACGGGCCCGCCGCCGCTACCTCGGGGAGTCGCCTTGACCACCGGAATCTCGGTCCTGCCCCTGCCACGCTGGGAAGACTCCACGGTGGTGGTCGAGCCGCCGGGCGCCGAGCCGGGGGCGTGGTCCGGCGCCCCCAGCTCGATCGTCGCCGACGGGGCGATCTACCTGGCGTACCGTCTGCGCCTGCCGCTCGGGGCCGGCCGCGGCATCGCCAACGTGGTGGCCCGCTCCACCGACGGCCTGAGCTTCACCGTGGTCGCCGAGGTGGGCAAGGAGCGGTTCGGGGCCGAATCCCTGGAACGCCCGGCCCTGGTGCGCACCCCGGAGGGCCGCTGGCGGCTCTACGTCAGCGCCGCCACCCCCGGCACCAAGCACTGGCGGGTCGAGATGCTCGAGGCGGACACCCCGGAGGGCCTGCCCACCGCGCCCGCGGTGACCGTCCTGGCCGGTGACGACACCGTCGGCGTCAAGGACCCGGTGCTGCACCACGACGAGCACGGCTGGCACCTGTGGGCGTCGGTGCACCCCCTGGAGTCCTGGGACGACGCCGACCGGATGACCACGCGGTACGCGACCAGCCCGGACGGCGTGCACTGGACCTGGCGGGGGACCGCGCTGGCCGGCCGTCCCGGGCAGTGGGACGCACGGGGCGTGCGCGTCTCCTCGGTCCGGGTCGACGGCGACGGGATCACCGTCTCCTACGACGGCCGGGCGACCGCGAGCGAGAACTGGGAGGAGCGGACCGGCGTGGCCCGCGGCGTGCGCCTGCCGGACGGCACCTTCGGCGCGCTGACCGCGGACGACGGCGAGCCGGTGGGCAGCCCGCACGCCCCGCACGGGCTGCGCTATCTCAGCCTGGTCGGGTTGCCGGACGGCCGCTGCCGGCTGTACTACGAGGCCACCCGCCCGGACGGGGCCCATGATCTGCGTACCCAGGTGGTCTGATCTGCCGGTGTGATCGGGGCGTCTCCCGGGGCCTGTGCCTCGCCGGGGGCGCCCCGATCGCCGTCTCCGGCCGGTCGCGGTGGGTGATCATGATCCACTCCAGCGGGTACGGGTATAAGCGCACAGTGATCAGTCGCGGACGGCTCGGGGCGGCGCCGCCGATCGGTGTGAGAGTGCCGTCACGTGCGGCGGCACCCGCCTTCACACCTCGATCCACATGGCCTAACGTCGTCGGCGACGTCAGGTGTGCGCGGAAAACGGCCGCACTGTCGATGGCGGAGCCGCTCTCACAAGGAGTGTCTCCGCCATTTCTTTACCGGCTTCCGATGAGCATCCGGTCACTCTGCGTGCCGGTGCGGTGAGTGTCTCCCCGTGGGGCCCGCAGTGATCCCCGATGACAGTCGATGTCTACGGTAAGTGACGACGGGGAGTCTCTTGGTGTTTCCTTAAGGCTCCTACAATGTTTCCGTAAGGTATCCCCGAGTCCCGTTTCCGCCACAAAGGCACACAGGCGGAACACAGCTTCGAAAGTGATTTGGGAGCGTTCCCGAATCGTCGATTCCACCGTGCACGCCGACATCCCGGCGCTATTGCATGAAGGTTCCGGTAAATCCGCGCCGAATAGGTGATCACATCCGCCATTCGGCCGAGCCGCACGACGAATCGGCGTCATGTTTACACCCGGACATCCGCGGGCGCCCGGGCCGTCCGGGCCGTACCCCCGCGGGCCGCCACCGGCGTTTGTGCCCCGGTGAGTGGGGTACACCTGGTGGCGGGGCGGGGCCGGTCCTCTCCCACCCCGGTGAGGAGGCACGATGCGGACCCTGGGCGGGCGCTACCAGCTGGTGAACCGAATCGGTCTGGGCGGCATGTCAGAAGTGTGGCGCGGACACGACCGTGTCCTCGACCGGCCGGTCGCCGTGAAAATCATGGCGCCGGCGGTGGAAGGCACCCTCGGTGAGGCGGGAGTGGACCTGGTCCGCGCCGAAGCCCGCTCGGCGGCACGACTGGCCCACCCCAACGTGGCCGGCGTGCACGACTTCGGGACCTCGCCGTCGCCGGGCCGCGACGTCCCCTACATCGTGATGGAACTCGTCGAGGGCCGCACCCTGAGCGCGCACCTCGCCGAAGGCCCCCTCGACTGGCGCATCGGCGTCCGCGTCTGCGCCGAAGTGGCGGCCGCCCTGGCCGCCGCCCACGTCGAACACGTGGTGCACCGCGACATCAAACCGGCGAACGTGATGCTCACCCCGGCCGGTGCGAAAGTCCTCGACTTCGGCATCGCCGCCGCCGTCGGCGCCCACGACGCCGACCCGGACGCGCCGGTGCTGGGCACCCCCGCCTACATCGCCCCGGAACGCTTCGACGGCGAACCGGCCACCCCGGCGGCGGACATGTTCGCCCTGGGCACCCTGCTCTACCACTGCCTGTCGGGCCGCCTGCCGTGGAGCGCCCGCACGAGCACCGGCCTGGTGATAGCGCAGCGCTTCGCCGACCCGGAACCCCTGCCCCACCTCGACGGCGTCCCGCCGGAGGTCCTGGACCTGTGCTTCAGCTGCCTCGACCGCGACCCGGCGGCACGTCCGACGGCGATGGTGACGGCCCTGCTGCTGGCCGAGGCGGTGGACGCGCGCGTCTACGTCCCGCTGATGGACCTGGAACCGTGGCCGCACCACCCGGCCCTCTCCCCGTGGGACGAGCGCGCCGCGTCGGCCCCGACCTCCGCCGCGCACCCCGCCGTGGCTCAGCCGGCCGCCCATCCCGCCGTGGCTCAGCCGGCCGCTCACCCCGCCGTGGCTCAGCCGGCCGTCGCACCCCGGCCGTCGGCTCCGGGTGAGTCCGGGGTGCCGCACCCTTCGGTGGTGCCGCAACCAGCCGGACCGCCGTCGGCCGTCTCCTCTGTCCGTGTTCCTGAGGCGGCTCCCTGCGCGGCCCCTCCGGGCGACGGTGTCCCCTCACACACCGAGCGGGTGGGCCGCCACCGCGCCTTCTGATCATCCCGTCCGGTCCCGTCCGGTCCGAGTTCGTTGCGGGCAGTGACCGGTGTGCATGGCGGGGTCACTGTCCGTCGGGCCGGACCACCGGCGAAAGACCATCGTCCCTCCCGGACACATACAGGTGACGAGGAGATCCGATCCGGGAGGGCACCATGAAGTACGCGATGTTCGCCAGCACCCTGACCCTCGGTCTGGCCCTGGCCGGCTGCGCCGGCGACCCGAACGATGTGAACTCCGCCGGCACCGCGGACCCCGGTGCCGGACCGTCCCCGGCGGCATCCTCCGGCCTCACCCTGACGGCCGGGGGTGCGGCCGCCCGCTGCGCGCAGCCTGAGGCGGAGTTCTTCAAGGACGCCGAGGTCGTCTTCGAGGGCACGGTCACGTCGGTGACCGACGTCGCGACGACGGAGGTGGGCACGGTCGACGCCTCGGTCACCATCACGGTCACCCACACCTTCCGGGGGGAACCGGGAGCGACCGTGCGGTTGCGGCAGGACGGCGGCAACCCCGACGCGGTCTCCTACCGCGAGGGGCAGACGTACCTGATCACGGCGGGCGACGGGGGCGTCTGGGACTGTCTCAGCGGGACGGCCGACTCGCCGGAACTGGCGGAGAGCTACGAGCAGGCCTTCGGACCGTGGCGGAAGCAGCGGTAGCCGGAGGGCTCGGCGGGTGCTGGACACCGCGGGCGTGGAAGCGGCGACGATGCTCCGGGTCCGCGCAAGGGCGGTGCCCCGATGCTGCGGCGATCCCCTCCGTGCCGGACCACCCTGATCAGCCGGCCATCATCCACTTCGTAGGGGGACTGGCAACCCGGATGACTGAAGTTGTCGCATCGCGCTGATCGGCTCGTCGTTGCGCTTGCGAGCGTGGCAAGTGCGGGATGAGTGAGGTCCAGCGGTTGATGAGGGGGCGCCATGGCCAAGGCGGGACTGTTCGCGATCCGGGACGTCGGATCGCTGATCAAGGGGACGGCCGAGGAGGGCTCCGAGCTCAAGAAGGCGGTCGGCGTCACCCAGCTGACCGCGATGGGCGTCGGCGCGATCATCGGCACCGGGATCTTCGTGGTGATCGGTAAGGGTGCCGGGATCGCCGGGCCGGCGGTGATCCTGTCGTTCGTGCTGGCCGCGCTGGCCTGCGTGTTCTCGGCACTGTCCTACGCCGAGCTGGCGTCGTCGATCCCGGTCTCCGGTTCGGCCTACACCTACACGTACGCGACGCTGGGGGAAGTGGTCGCCTGGGTGATCGGCTGGGACCTGATCCTGGAGTACGGGGTGTCGGTGGCCGGCATCGCGATCGGCTGGGGCGGCAACCTGAACGCGTTCCTGGACGCGGCGTTCGGGGTCAGCCTTCCGGACGCGATCGCCAAGTCGCCGGAGGACGGTGGCGTGTTCAACCTTCCGGCCGTCTTCATCGTCCTGGCGATCACCGCCCTGCTGATCCGCGGCGTGACCGAGAGCGCCCGGGTCAACCTGGTGATGGTCGTGATCAAGCTGGTCGTGCTGGTGTTCTTCATCGTGGTGGCGTTCGTGAACTTCAGCACCGCCAACTTCCACCCGTTCGCCCCGGCGGGCGCGGACGGGGTGACGGCGGCCGCGGCGATCATCTTCTTCGCGTACATCGGCTTCGACGCGGTCTCCACCGGCAGCGAGGAGGCGCGTAACCCGGCCCGGGACCTGCCCTGGGCGATCATCGGATCGCTGATCATCTGCACCTTCTTCTACGTGCTCACCACCGCCGGGGCGCTCGGCATCGCCTCCCCGGACCAGATGAAGGACAGTGACGCGCCGCTGGCCGCCGCACTGGACCAGGGCGCCGGCATGCCCTGGGCGGCCGGGATCCTCGCGCTCGGCGCGGTCGTCGCGATCACCAGCGTGGTGCTGGTGATCTTCTACGGACAGACCCGGATCTTCTTCGCCATGTGCCGGGACGGCCTGCTGCCCCGCCGGATGGCCAAGGTCAACCCTCGTTTCGGTACGCCGGCGCGGCTGACCGTCACCCTCGGCGTCCTGATCGCGATCCTGGCCGCGCTGGTCCCGCTCGGCACCATCGTCGAGCTGGTCAACATCGGCACGCTGTTCGCGTTCGTCCTGGTCAACATCGGGGTGATCGTGTTGCGCCGCACCCGGCCCGACATGCCCCGGCCGTACCGGGTGCCGTGGTCGCCGGTGCTGCCGCTGATCGGGGTGGCCTTCGCCGTCTACCTGATGTCCGACCTGCCGCTGGACACCTGGATCCGGTTCGGTGTCTGGCTCGCCGCCGGCCTGATCATCTACGCCGTCTACGGCTACCGCCACTCCCTGGTCCGCCGGAACGCGGAGTCGAGTCAACGACGGGACTGACGAGCTTCCACGCGCCCGAAGTCACCACGCCCGTATCGGGGTGTGGTGACTGGGGGGCGGGCTGAAGTCGCCACGCGGGCGCTGACCACGACACGTGTCCAGGGGCTTCTTGATCGCGGTCCTCACCCGGTCCGTTGCGCCGGAATAAATTAATACCAGCGGGTACCGATACTTGCCGTTACCGAAACCGGCGGGTACCGTTTAAGGGGCAAGCTTCGCTCCGTCGCAGCTCAGGAGCCTTCGGCTCAGATGAAGACTCCTGCGATGTGATGCGGAGCCGTCTTGAAGAACGGGTGATCACATGCAGTACCGCCCTCTCGGCGACACCGGACTGCGCGTCAGCTCCCTGGGGCTGGGCACGATGATGTTCGGATCCTGGGGCAACAGGGACCACGACGACTCCATCCGCACGATCCACCACGCGCTCGACGCCGGCATCAACTTCGTCGACACCGCCGACCTCTACGCCCGGGGCGAGGCCGAGGAGATCGTCGGCAAGGCGCTGGCCGGGACGCGCCGCGACGCGGTGGTCCTGGCGAGCAAGTTCCACAACCCGATGAGTGACGACGTCAACGACCGCGGCAACTCACGCCGATGGATCATGCGGGCTGTGGAGGGCAGCCTCAAACGACTCGGCACCGACCACCTCGACCTCTACCAGGTGCACCGCCCCGACCCGGCGACCGGGATCGAGGAGACGCTGGGGGCACTGACCGATCTGCAGCGGGCCGGGAAGATCCGGTACTTCGGTTCGTCGACGTTCCCGGCCCACCAGCTCGTCGAGGCGCAGTGGGCCGCCGAACGCCGGGGACTGAGCCGGTTCGTGACCGAGCAGCCTCCGTACTCGATTCTCGCCCGCGGGATCGAAGCCGATGTCCTGCCCGCCGCCGAGGCACACCGCATCGGCGTGCTCACCTGGAGCCCGCTCGGTGGCGGCTGGCTCTCCGGCACGTTCCGCAAGGGCGCGACCGGCCAGGTCAGCAGCCGTACCGAACTCATGCCCGGCATCTTCGACATCGACGCCCCGCGCAACGCCGGCAAGCTCGACGCCGTCGAGGCCCTCGCCCTGCTTGCCGACGAGGCCGGCCTGTCCCTGATCCACCTCGCACTCGGTTTCGTGCTCGCCCACCGAGCGGTGACCGCACCGATCATCGGCCCGATGAACGTGGAACAGCTCGACAGCCAGCTCGGCGCCGCCGACCTCGTTCTCGATCAGGACGTCCTCGACCGCATCGACCAGATCGTGCCTCCGGGCCGGAACATGACCGCCGGCGACGCCGGCTACTTCCCGCCCGCGCTCACCGACGCGACACTGCGCCGGCGCTGATCAACCCCCGCACCTCGAACGAACGGAACCTTCTCATGTCGACCTCCGCGATCCCGCACCTCAACTTCGCCGGCGGCCAGGCGCGCCAGGCACTGGAGTTCTACCGGGATGTCTTCGACGGCGACCTGCTGTCGCACACCTATCAGGACTTCGGTATGCCCGCGGGTATGCCCGACAGCGACCGGATCGTCTTCGGTCAGATCACCACCGCTGACGGCGTCCTCCTGATGGGCTACGACATCCCGGGCACGCAAGCGCCGGACTTCGGCAAGCCGGGGTCCACCCGGCGCGCGAACGGCACCACGATCACGGAGCAGCCGATGTTCGTGACCCTGCGCAGCACCAGCCTCGCCGAAGCCGAAGCGCTCTGGAAGCGTCTGGCCGTGAACGCGGTCGTCGTCGAGGACTTCGCGTCGTCGACCTGGTCGCCCGGCTTCGGCATCGTCACCGACCAGTACGGGGTGACCTGGCTGGTCAACGCCCACGAGTAGTGACCCTCGCCTGACCGATTCCTCTCCGGCGTCTCACGTTCCCGCGGTCTGAGCCCTGCCTCGACCGCCGGTGGGCGGCACGCGGCCCCGTGTGCCGCCCACCGGGCCGTCGGCACAACAATGGATCGGGACCGACTTCGAGCAGGACATGCATCTGGCAGCGAGGAGACCACCGTTATGACGCAGGACGACCCGACCGCGGGTGACGCCGGCACGGACGGCGAGGCCGGCCGGACCGTTCACCGCCGTCCGGGCCGCAAGCCTGACCCCCACCGCGACGCCGAGATCCTGGATGTGGCCCTGCAGGTTCTGGCGGAGGTCGGCTACACGGGTATGACGATGGCCGCGGTGGCGGCGCGGGCGAAGGCCGGTAAAGGCACCTTCTACCGTCGCTGGCCGTCGAAGGCCGACCTGGTCCTCGATGCCGTCGGGCACATGAAACGCAGCCAGGCGGACCTCGACAGCCTGCCCGACACCGGCAGCCTCCGTGGCGACATCCTCGCGCTGTTCAAACCGGCATCCGTCGAGGAGGGCGAGTACCAGCTCTCGATCATGGCGGGGCTCGCGTCGATGCTCAGCCAGGACCGCGGGCTCGCCGAGGCGGCGAACGACGCGATCGTGGAACCGTGGGCCGCCGCCAATCGTGTGCTGTTGTCCCGTGCGGTGAGCCGCGGCGAGGTCGGCGCCACCGCCGACATCGAGACCCTTGCCCAGGTCATCCCGTCCATCGCCGCCTACCGGGCACTCATTCAGCGCAAGCCGTTCGACCGCGACTTCCTCGTCTCCATCATCGACGGCGTTCTCCTGCCGGCCGTCCGCCCCTGACCCGCCCCGGCAGGGTTGAGAGGACCGGGCCGCAACCGCGCCCACCGGCGGGTTGCGGCCCTTCGGCACTGTCGTCAGTCGATGCTCAGATCGGCCCAGCCCCAGACGATGCGGTGGTCCGAGCAGAGTTCGTTGCCGCAGGTGCTCAGCGGCAGCGAGTCACCGGAGTGCTGCCCGGCGAGCCGGTCGTTCGGGAAGAAGATCATGTCGATCTTCGTGCCGGTGCCGCACGGGCTGCCGGTGGTCGCCTTGGTGGTGCCCTCGCCGTACCCGAGGCAGTACGGGTCGGCGTCGTCCATCTCCCGCCAGTTGCCGGTGTTGCCGCTGTTCGCCGTGGTGTCGACGCTCGGGTGGTACCAGACGTCGAACTCGGGCCATCTCGGGGTTCCGTTGAAGTCCCCGGCCACCAGCACGGTCTCGCCGGCCGCCTCGAACTGCTCGACGTGGCCGAGGACCTGTTCGAGCTGGGCCTTGCCGGCGGTGCCGAACGGCGTCGGGGTGATGTGGGTGACGCAGTACTTCACCGTCATGGTGGTGGTCGGCGCGCAGAGCAGGTGCCGGATCTCGTCCTTGTCGAACGCCGGGTTCGGTTCCAGCGGGATGCGGATCGCCGCGCCCAGCGGTTGCCTGCTGAACAGGGCGATGCCGACCGGGTTGCCCTGACAGACGTCCGGGTTGTCCGGACCGGCCTCGGCGTTCCGGGTGGCCTGGAACCGGGCGAAGTTGGTCTCGTCCGCCGGCCAGTCGGTTGCCTGAAGCTTCGTGATCAGTGCGGAGTACTGGCTCTGGCAGACCTCGTTGAGGGCCACGAAGTCCGGGATCGGATTCCTCGACATGATCGCGTCGAAGAGCGTGTTGATCATCAGCGTGGTGGCGCCGCCGGTCTGGTACTTCCATCCGCCGCTGACGTTCCACTGCAGGCCGGTCAGCCGCTTCGTCGTCGCGGCCTGGGCAGCCTGCGGCGCCGTCACCGGCACCAGCAGTAACGCGGCGGCGACCGCCAGGATCCGTCTCACCAGAGTCCGCATGCACACTCCCCGTTCATGATGATCGATACCGTTGCTGAGACAGTATGGACGATCACTCTCTGTCGAATGGGCCACGGCTACCGCCATTCCCCGGACTGCCGGGCCGCGCTGGAGGAAGAGCGGACGCCGGGCGGGAAAAGCGCCGGTGAGGGCGCCGGGCGGGAAGGGCCGGCGGCGAGGGCGCCGGCGAGAAGGGAGCGGAGCGACAGGCCGGAGAAACGGCGGAACCGGCGCCCGATATGCGAAGCCCTGTGCGCGATGCGAAACGAACCGTCGTCAGGCGTACGCCCTGTGCGCCGCGTCCACCGAACCACGCGGCAGCCTGCGAGGGGCGGGTGCGGAGTTGTACGGTGAGGCGAACGGGCAGGTCGCCAGGCTCGGAGGGCGTGATGGGTGAGGCCGTGATCACGGCACGGCAGCAGGCCGACGGCACGATCGTCGTCGAGGTGCGGGGCAGTCTCGATGCGGCGACGGTCGGCGCGTTGCGCGGTCAGCTGGTCGAGACGGTGTCCCGGGACCGGCCGGAGCTGATGATCGTCGACCTGATGTTCGTCACGTTCATGGATTCGATGGGCATCGGTGCGCTGGTCGCCGGATATGAGGCGGCCCGCGATTTCGGCACGCGGTTCGAGTTGCGCAACCCGAACGAGTTCGTGCACCGGCAGCTGCGGGTCACCGGACTCACCGGGCTGTTCGGCCTGCCGCCGGCGCCGCCGTCGACGCAGACCTTCTCGGTGTGAGGGCGACCGGCAGGCTGATCGGCCCGCGGATGACGCCGGAGTTGCGGCGGCGGACGGCACCCGCGCGGTGCAGGCCGGGCATCCGTTCGGCGAGCCGTTGCAGCGCGACGGTGGCCTCGAGGCGGGCCAGCGGCGCCCCCACGCAGTAGTGGATGCCGCTGGAGAACGCCAGGTGGTCGACGCCCGGGGTGCGGGTGATGTCGAAACGGTCCGGGTCGGTGTGCACGGCCGGGTCGCGGCCGGCGCCGGCGATCAGGCTGACCACGAACTGGCCGCGGCGCACCGGGACACCGGCGACCTCGACGTCCTCGAGGGCGATGCGGGAGGTCCGCTGCACCGGCGGATCCCAGCGCAGCGTCTCCTCGACGGCCGGCCCGGCCAGACCGGCCGGGTCGTCGCAGAGGGCGCGCCACTGGTCGGGGTGATCCAGCAGGGCGGTGACCGCGTTGCCGATCAGGTTGACGGTGGTCTCGAAGCCGGCGACGAGCAGCAGCCGGCACATCGGCAACAGCTCGTGTGACTGGATCTGATCACCCTCGGCGGCCAGGATGCGGCTCACCGCGTCGTCGGCCGGCGCGGTGCGGCGCAGCGTGAAGAGCCGCTCGAAGACCCGGTCGAGTTCACCGCTGGCGGTCCGGAGCCGGGCGGCGTGCCGCAGCGAGCGGACGCCGTCGAGGGCGCTGCCGATGACCGCGCCGTGCGCGGCGAACCCGTCGGCGTCGGACGCCGGCACCCCGAGCAGGTCGATGATCACCGTGATCGGCAGCGGCGACGCGAACGCGGGGACCAGGTCGAACATGGGACCGGCGGCGTCGAGCAGCTGGTCGACGCGACGCTCGACCAGTGGGCGGTAGCCGGCGATCCGGCGAGGGCTGAACGCAGGCTGGGCGAGGCGGCGCAGCCGGGTGTGGTCGGGCGGGTCGCGGTCCAGGAACGACATGTCGATCTCGTCGCCGGGTGCGCCGGGCCCGTTCATGTCGGCGGCCCGCACCCCGAACCGGCGGTCGCGCAGCACACTGTCGCAGACCGCGTGCCGGGCGGTGATGAAGTGGCCGAGCGCCGTGCGGGTCAGGTCGCCGGCGTCGCGGACCCGGCGGTAGATGCGGTAGGGGTCGTCACGCCCGGGCGCCAGGTGCAGCAGCGACAGGGCGTCGCGGCGGAGGTGGCCGCGGTGGACGATGCCGAGCTGCCGGGCGTAGAGCGCCGCGGCGAACCGGAGAGCCTGCATGGGCGGACCTCCCGCTGAGGGTGCGATCGCACCCCCAGCGTAGGCCCACCACCTGCAAGATCTCTGTCAGCGACTCGACTCAGGCGAGATCGGCGACGTAACCCGTGAGGCGTACCAGGGCGGCGTTCCAGTTGATGGTCAGCTCGTTGGTGGACCAGGACTGGATGTCGTCGATGTAGCAGAACTGCCCGACGCATCCGGTCAGCTTGGACTGGGCGTACGGGTCCTGGATCAAGGAGTTGGGACCACCGGCGAGGGTGCCGGCCGGCGGATGCGGCAGGGCCGGGTCGAGCTGCGCGGCATACCAGCGGCTGTGCTGGTTCTGCGCGCTGACCTCCCCGTACCCGGTGATGTAGGAGATGTTGAGGGCGTTGCGGCCGAGCAGCCAGTCGACGCCGGTGAGCACGCCGTCGCGGTATCCTCCGTTGCCGGTGAGGCGGTGCGCGGCGGCGATCACCACGGTGTTGTCGGCGACGATGCTGGCCGAGCCCCAGTCCCAGCTGTTGTTCGCGGGGGAGTAGGCGACGCCGTACGGGTGCGCCTTCTGGATCGCGAGGTACTCGTCCGCGCCGGCCAGCACCTGGGTGCGCACCGCGGAACGTCCGGTGAAGCCGTTCGGCACCAGCGCCAGGTCGAGTTTGCCGGCCGCGCCGGTGGTCGCCCAGTCGAACGCGACCGGGCCGAACGAGTCCGCGGTGTGCTCGGGCGAGGCCAGCAGGTCGGTCGCATACGACTTGTCGCCGGTGGTGAGGAACAGCTCGGCCGCCGCCCAGTAGAAGTCGTCGGTCACCTTGGTGTCGTTGTAGGCGCCGCCGCCCACGCCGTCGGACTCCGGCGCGTACACCACAGGGTTGGTCTTGGCGGCCTGGTAGGCGGTCGTCGCGGCAGCCAGCGCCCGCCGCGCGAAGGCCGCGTCGTAGGGCCGGTAGATCCGGGCGGCCTGCGCCGCCGTCGCGGCGACGTTCAGGGTGGCGGCGGTGGAGACCGGGTGCAGTTCCCGCGGCTGCGGATCCAGGTGGGGCAGCAGCGGAAGACCGGTCCAGGCAGCGTCGTGGATCTTGTGGTGGACCATTCCGGCGTACGGGTGACCGCCCGGTACCTGCATGCTGAGCAGGAAGTCGAGTTCCCACCTGACCTCGTCGAGCAGGTCGGGGGTGCGGTCGCCGCTCTCCGGGATGTCCAGGTTCACGGTGCGGGCGGTCGGGGACTGCTCGAACTCGTGCAGCAGCTCCCAGACCGAGATGCCGCCGTTGACGACGTATTTGCCGTGGTCGCCGGCGTCGTACCAGCCGCCGCGGACGTCCAGGGTGTAGTCGCAGACGCCCGGCTGGCAGGGCACGGCGGTGTCACCCTGGTTGGGGGCGACGCCGAGGTGGCCGGCGGGGCGGGCGTACCCGGGGCGCAGGTCGTCGCGGATCGCGATGCCGCTGCGCTGGGTGTAGTAGAACTTGAGCGCGTCGGTGCGGAGTTGCTGGTAGGCGTCGCCGCCGATGTCGAACGGGTGGGAGGTCTCGCCGTCCGCGGTCAGGGTGAACCCTTCGCCCCGCTGGCGGAACCCGGTGAAGTCGATCGTGTGGACGTTCTGTCCGGAGGACGGGTCGATGCCGCGCGGCGTCGATTGGCCATTCTTGACGACTCTTCCGGACTTGTCGGCCAGGGACCAGGCGGTCTTAGTGGTTTTGTCCGTTACGAGTGTTGCGGCTTTGGGGCCGTTGTTGAGGTAGGCGAGTTGGTTGACCCGGACCCTGGGGCCGGTGTCAGGCTCGTAGACCTCGGGCGGGACGCCGCCGACGAGGCTGACGTCGTCGACGCAGAAACGCCACGGGTCGGGGCTGCCCCCGACCTGGAAGGCGACCTGCCCCTGGTCCGTGGAGGTGCCGGCCGTGAACGTGTATTCGTAGTGCTGCGTGTCGCCGACCGTCGGTGACACCTCGAAATACGTGTCGTACGGGCTGACCGCGAGCCCGGTGATCGCCCGCGCCACGTGGCCGGCGTCGCCGCTCGCGTCGAAACTGAACCGGTACGACTCGCCGGCGACCAGGTCGATGTCGTTCTGCCCGACCGCGGCGTCCCAGCGGTTGACGGTGCCGCCGGGCACGTCCACGCAGGCGCGGCCGTCGTCGAGCTGGATCGGCATGCCGGTGGTGGACCAGAACGGGTCGGCGGTGCCGTCGAACCCGCCGTTGACGACCTGTTCGACTTCGTCGGCGTACGCGGGCGCGGTGGAGCCGAAGATCACTAAGGCGGAGGTGAGGCCGATGATTCGGGAGCGCTCCCATAGAGACATGGAGATATGTTTATTGCGTACGTGTTACCGCGTCAACGCCCCTGGTCCCGGATCCACGCGTCGACCAGCCCGTGGAAGTGCCCGAGGAACTTCTCGTGCTCGTGCACCGGGAACATCGCCCGGACCGTCTCGCGCAGCAGCGACCGGAACTCCTCCGACGACACCCAGTCGAAGACGATCTCGTCCACGCCGGCCAGGTGCTTCGCGCAGAACTCCTGGTACCGCTCCACCTCGAAGTACTCGTCGGCCAGCCGCCGGTAACCGGCGAGCTTCTCCGCGTACCCCAGGGAGGGGTCGTCGGCGATCGCGAAGTACTCCGACGTGTCGGTGTCCAGCCGCGGCCTCCGGCCGGTCACCACACAGAACACCGTCCAGCGCAGCAGCGCCGTCATCGCCCACGGGAAGTAGTAGTGCAGCGACGTCAGGGCCACGTCCGGGCACGCGTTCGCATAGTCGATCGGGTACACCTCGTCGCCGCGCACCAGCGTCTCGCAGGAGTTGAACTCCCACCGGAAGAACGCGTTGACCAGCCGGGACACGGTGACCACCTCGTCACCGGCGGCGGCGGACAGGAAGTTGTGGTCCACCTCGTACCGGGCGTGCATCGGCTGCTCGGGCCGGAACTTCATCACCATCGTCTCCGGCCCGATGCTCAGGGTGCGGGCGAAGACGTCGTACCCCTCCACCGAGGCCTGCAGGTGCATCAGGCGTTCCCCCGAGGCGTCGTACGCGGTGTGCAGCTCGTCCGGGTTACGGATCTTCGAGACGCCGACCCAGGCGCCGCCGTCGTACGGTTTCATCCACAGCGGGTACCCGATCGCCGCCGCCGTCGACTCCAGATCGAACGGCCGGTTGTACCGGGCCGCGGTGTACGCCCAGCGCGAATTCTCCAGGGGGTTCTTGAACGGCACCAGGACCGTCTCCGGAACCTTCAGCCCGAGCCGCATCATCGCGCAGTACGCCGCATGCTTCTCCATCGACTGGAACGTGAACGGGCTGTTCAGCAGGTACACATCGTCCATCAGCGCGATCTTCTTGAGCCACTCCCGCGGGTGGTAGTACCAGTAGGCCAGCCGGTCGATCACCAGGTCGTGCCGGGGCCGGTCGCGCAGGTTGAACGGCTCGATGGTGACCCGCACCGACCGGGCGCGATGGCTGCGCCCGTCCGGCCCGGTGACCGTGCCGAGGCGGCGCAGCAGGGATTCGTAGGCCCGCGGCCAGTCGTCCTCGGTGCCCAGCAGCAGTCCGATGGTGTGTTCGACGTCGGCCACGGCCGCCTCCCAGTGTCAAACGGGCCAGATCCGGTGCAGCAGCGGAGTCAGATGCGGGCCCAGGGCGTCGCGCCAGGACTCCCAGTCGTGGGCGCCGCCGGTCGCCGCCAGGGTCGCCGGATATCCCTGTCGTCGCAGGGCGTCCGCCATGGCGCGGTTGTTGGCCAGGTTCTCCTCGGCGGCGCCGCAGGTGAGCACGGCCGGGACGGCGGGGCCGCGGGTGGCGTGCCGGACCCGGGTGGTGAACCCGGTGATCCGCCGGAAGTACCGGAACCCGGACTCCTGGCGGTCGAGCCGCGCCTGGAAGTAACTGCCGGACTGCAGGAACAGGCCGGCGAACCGGGCCGGATGGCGGCGCTGGGCGTGCAGCATGGCGAGGGCGCCGAGGCTGACCCCGGCGCCGACCACCGCACGGCCCGGCGACAGGCGCGGCAGGATCTCGGTGGTCAGCAGCCGGGCGTACCCCGGGGAGGCGGAATACCACTCGTCGCGGTCGCCGGGTGGCAATAGCGCGAGGTGGAAGGGCGCGACGCGTCCGGCGGCGATGGCGGTCGCGGCCCACCGTCCGAGCCCGCCGCGCCGGTGGTACTCCGGTCCGTCGTGGGCGACGAGCATCCGGTCGGTCCGGGCGGGCGGCGACCAGATCCGCACGGTCAGGCCGGGCAGCCGGGTGGCGCGCCAGCGCCCGGCAGCCGGTCCGCCCACACCCCTCATGAACGCACATTAACGTCGGACGGCCGGATCCGCTCCCGTTGTGCGCAGCCGGGCCGCTCCGGGCCGGGTCAGGCCGCCCGCGGTGTCAGCCGGATGACCGGGATCTCGCGGTCGGTCTTGGTGCGGTAATCGCCGAAACGCGGCTGCGCGGCGACGATGGTCTGCCAGGCGGCCTCCAGGTCGGCGCCGTGCAGTTGCTCGGCGCTGACCGGCACGGTCCGCCCGCGGTTCTCGATCCGGATCCGGTCCGGGTGGGCGCCGATGTTGTAGTACCACGCCGGGTTCTTCGGGGCGCCGTTCGCCGAGGCCACCACCAGCCAGGCGCCGTCATCGAGCGGGAACCCGGCGACCGGGGACTGGCGTTCCTCGCCGCTCTTGCGCCCGAGGGTGGTGAGCACGATCAGGTTGCCGCCGCCGCCCCGCCGGACCCGGCCGATCATCAGGCGGTTCATGAAGCCGAGCAGCCGTCCCCCGGGCTGGCGTGCTCCGCGGCTGCCGTTGCGGGTATCGAATGCCAACGTGTTCACTCCCTCATGAGATCCTGGCGGTCAGCGCGTCCGAAGGTTCGCGCTACGAACTAAATTAGTTCGTATTGCGAACCTTTGCAAGGAGGAACCGGTCGTGAATCGCGACGAGCAGGGCTTCGGATCGGCACTGGTGAACCTCACCATCGTGGTGCAACGCCGCTACGGGCAGATCTGCGCCGACCACGGGCTCACCGCCACCCAGGCGCAACTGCTCTGCATGCTCAAGGACGGGCCCCGCGGCATGACCGAACTCGCCCGCCTCCTCGGCCTGGCGAAACCGGGACTCAGCGGCCTCGTCGACCGGATCGAGAAACTCGGCATGGTCACCCGCGAGACCTCCGAGCAGGACCGGCGGGCGATCACCCTGAACGTCACGCCCCGCGGCAAGGAGGCCGCCGACGCCCTGTACGCCGACGTCGGCGCCCACCTGCCCGACACCATCCTGACCGATCTCGCCCCCGCCGACCGGGAACACCTCGAACGCATCGTCCGCGGCATCGTCGCGGCCCATGCGGTCGGTTGCGAGGGGCCGCCGGTCGCCGACCGATGATCGCCGGTCTGTGATCGCCGGGCGCCGACCCGTGATCGCCGACCTGTGATCGCCGGGCGCCGACCTGTGATCGCCGGTCACCGGCCCGTGACCGCTGGTCACCGGCCCGTGATCGACGTCAGCGCCCGGGCCCAGGGAAAATCGGCCAGTCGGCGGTCACCCTCACCGGGCGGGTGCGGCTCCCAGTCGTCACGATCGAAGATGATGTGTACGCCTTCGTCACGCAGCGAGTCCATCGCCCGCAGGAACGGCCGGCGCGACGCCAGGACGGTGTTCACGAACGGCACGACGGTGATCGGCCGGGCCCGTCCGATGAGGTCGGCGACGAGCGTGAGGGCGTACGTGTCGCAGATTCCGGCGGCCAGCTTGTTGACCGAGTTGAAACTGGCCGGGGCGACGATCACGGCGTCCGCACCGGTCCAGGTGGGGCCGGGATCACCGACCGGCCGGAAGTCGTACCGCACCGGCGCACCGGACAGCCGCTCCAACTCGTCCAGGTCGAGGAACCGGGTCGCGTGCGGGGTGGCCGCCACCCGGACGGTCCAGCCGGCCCGCTGTGCCAGGCCGACGAGTACCCCGGCGCGCGCCGCCGGGCCGGCCGCACACACGACGACACAGAGCGTCCGGCCGCCCGCGCTCTCGTTCCCGCGCGTGTTCTCGTTCCCGCGCGTGTTCTGGTTTCCGTCCGTGCTCTCGTTCCCGCGCGTGTTCTGGTTTCCGTCCGTGCTCTCGTTCCTGTCCGTGTTTACGCTCCCGTCCCGACCCCGGCCGTAGTTCACGGTTGCGTTCTGGTGCTCGGGGCGGTCCGGGCCTCGGCCGTCGTCGGCGGTGGAATGGCGGTGGCTGGGGGCCTGGCCGTCGGGGGTCCGGTCGACGCTTCGGGCCGGGGGCCGGTCGCCGTTCACCGCGCGGCCCAGGACGGTGGAATGGCGGCTGCCGCGCCAGCCGGGCGGTTCAGCGCGGTGGCGAGGGAGACATCGGTGAAGCCGGGCAGGTCGTCACGGTGTACGGGCGTGAGAATGATCGTCATGACGTTCAGCGTGCCCCATCCGCGCACGGGGACACTCCCCACGAGGCCCGCCGAATAGTGTCGGAGGGGCGGCCAAGACGCGTTTCATGGTCCGGGTGCGGGAAGCCCGCCCGCGTGGTGACTTCAGCCGCGCTGGGCGCCCGAAGTCACCACGCCCGTGGTGGTGTGTTGATTACGGGCGCACTGGGCGCCTGAAGTCACCACGCCCGTGGTGGTGTGTTGATTACGGGCGCACTGGGCG
>NZ_JZKF01000082.1 GCF_000962825.1 Actinoplanes rectilineatus | reverse complement strand
AGCCCGAGCCGGATCGGCGACATCGTCGCCGCAGCACTTCACCTCATCCATTTCGAATACCGATACCTGACCGCCGCTCGCTGAGATCACGTCAGTGGCACTTAATGGATCGACGATACCGCCCGATGTGAACCCACCCATAAGCTGTATAACGGATTGGCCGGCCGAGACTGAAACGTGGTCATCCCCGATGTCCGCAAACTCGCCGAGTTGCGGTGCCTTGAGCGGCTGACCATCTGTGCCGAGGATTTTGGACCGATCTGCGGCAGGCGCCTGCCGGAGCATCCACCAAAGATCTCCAGGTCCCCACGGTGGCAAAAGCGTCACGTTCGGCGTGATGGACTTCGCCTCCTCCCTGAGCGGGACCAGGACCGCGGCTACAACTGAGCTGAGGCCGCCAAAGTCGTTATGTACGAGTCGCCAGTTCTTCATATCGGGCCACGCCGCGACGGCGCCTTCGAAGTCGCCTGCGACCTTGCGTTGGATTGCAGCACGGCTCCTTTGGCTGAACGGCCCATACACGGCGTAGCAGGTCTGCGAGGAAAATCCCCAGCCGTCGCACTTGAAGTCACCATGCCTGCCTACGGGGCGGACGTCGAGAAAGTCATCGCGGTCGACCGCCTTCATGACCTGTTGAAACAGTCGTTGGAATCCAAGGCCACCCTCCCGCCCTACGATCTCTTTGAAGCGCAGTTCACTCCATAAGTTCTGCACCCAATCTGGGACGCCAGTTGCCTCGGTGTTCTCGCCCATGTCCCAGTGATACCGGAATAGTCGTGCGGGTGCATCCAGCTTCACTCCCATGCCGCGATCCGCGTAGCTCAGCCGGCGGGGCGGGAACGCGGACGGGTGCTTGCCCACGCCCCGAAAACTGGCGGGCTCAGGGGCGGGGCAATGCTGTAAGTTCCCGGTGTCTCGTGGTCTAGGGGCCTAGGCCGTGTCCTGCCGATCATCGGAGCCAGATCAAAGCAGCGATGAGCAGTAGTGATGCCCGGTAGATGGCTGCGCGTTTGGCGTAGCGAGTGGCCAGCGCTCGCCATTGTTTGAACCGGTTGAAGCAGCGTTCCACGACGTTTCTCTGCCGGTAGACCTCGCCGTTGAAGGCAGGGCTGTTGCGTTCTCGGTCCTTGACCCGTTGAACAGGGATTTCGTGGGGTGATCGGCCTCTGTGGAGGCAGTGGAAGCGGGTGAAGCCCTCAAGGTGATCATGGAGTTCTTCACGCTGCACGACCACCGAGGAACTCCACCCGCCGATGGCATCATCTCTGATTCGCGCACTGACCGTGACAACCCCCGGCTCCGACACGCCACCATCACCGGTCACCGATAGTGAACACGCCGGGCTCGTCGAGGCCCTGGGCCGGATTCCGGACCCGCAGCGGTCACGGTCGTCGGTCCAGGACCGCGGCAGATACAACTCCCGGTCGATCAACGCCCGCCCACGCCGGGTGTGGTAGGTCAGGAACATTCCGAGCTGGCAGTTGTCGATCTTCCCGGTGGTGCTGGTGTACTGCCGCTGCACGCCCGCGGACGTTCTGCCCTTCTTGATGAATCCGGTCTCGTCGGCGATCAGCACCCCAACCTCGTCACCGATCGCCGCCACGAGCGCGGACCGCACCTGATCGCGGATCTCGTCCCGATCGAAACACGAGCTGACCAGCAAACCCTGCATCTTGTCCGGCGTCGCGTCGTGCATCGCCCGACATCACCGGACGGTGCGTAGTTCTGTGCCACTACGAGCGGGGGCTCATGTTCGCGGCGTCCTCCGGCACGGCCAGGTTCGCTGGGGTTAACGCGGCAAGTTGGCTGGGAAAGCAGGCCTGGTCCCGGTCGGCGGGCAGTTGGCCCGAACCACGGTGGTTTCGTGGTACTGCTGATTGCCGCGCTCGCGGCGGGGCTGCTGGGACTGCGCATCGCCGACACCCCGGCACCCGCGGTCGTCGCCGGCCCCCGACTCGCGAGGACAGAACGTCCTGGCTGAGCGGTGACGAGACTGTCGTTGCCGGTCACGAGGCGAACGCATCATCGGGCGCGCGCCTCGTGGCGACCGGCCGCTCTCGGCCTCCTGCCCATTCTCCGGCGTTTTCAGGACGAAAGATCCTCTGCGTGCAAAGAATGATTTGAACGAACCTCTGCTTTCGTCGTCGCGCCACGTGCGGTGGATGGGCCGGAAGCCCGGGGCGGTCAAGCGTGCGGGCTCAGCGCGTCGTTCGGCGGCGGCACGGCATGCGCCGGAGCCCGTATACGTAAGGGAGCGGTTCTGTGGCGAACTTCCTCTACCAGCTGGGTGCTGTGGCGGCGCGGCGTCGCTGGCTGGTGCTGGTGGCGTGGGTGACGGTGCTGGCCGCGGCCGGCGTGGGTGCGGCGACCCTGTCGAAGCCGACCAGTTCGTCGATCACGATTCCCGGCACCGAGTCGCAGCGTGCCATCGAACTGCTCGCCGAGAAGTTCCCGGGCACCGGCGGGGCCAGCGCCCGGATCGTGGTGGCCGCACCCACCGGGCACGTGCTCACCGAGGCCACCTACACCACTCTCGCCTCCGACGCCCTGACCGCGCTGGCCAAGGCGCCGCAGGTCATCTCGGTCAGCGGGTTCACCGAGTCGACGCTGAGCGCGGACAAGCGGATCGCGTACGCCGATGTCAGCTACGCCGTGGCGGTCGCCGACATCACCGACGAGTCCAAGGAGGCGCTGGAGACGATCGTCGCGCCGGCCCGGGCGGCGGGGTTGCAGGTCGAGTTCTCCGGCGGCGTCATCTCCACCACCGAGGAGGCCGGATCGAGCAGCGAGCTGTACGGCATGATCATCGCCTACTTCGTGCTGGCGCTGACCCTGGGCGGTCTGGTGATCGCCGGGATGCCGCTGCTCAACGCCCTGTTCGGCGTCGGTATCGGGATGCTCGGCATCCAGGTGGTCACCGGGTTCGTCACGCTCAATTCGACCGCGCCGGCTCTCGCGACGATGCTGGGCCTTGCCGTCGGTATCGACTACGCCCTGTTCATCGTGGCCCGGCACCGCCAGCAGGTCCGCGACGGCATGGACGTGCACGAGTCGATTGCCATCGCGAACGGGACTGCGGGCAGTGCCGTGGTCTTCGCCGGCGTCACCGTGGTGATCGCCCTGTGCGGTCTGGCGGTGGCCGGTATCCCGTTCCTGACCGTGATGGGCCTGTGCGCAGCGGCCACCGTCGCGGTCACCGTGCTGCTCGCCATCACGCTCATCCCGGCGATCCTCGGTTTCTCCGGCGCGCGGATCGCCACCAGCCACATCGGGTTCCTGAGCAAGCGCGGCGAGCCGAAGGCCAACCCGTTCGGTCAGCGGTGGGCCCGGATCGCGACGGCCCGGCCCTGGCTGACCGTGATCGCCTGCCTGGCGGTCGTCGGCGCGATGGCGTTCCCGGTGCTGGACATGAACCTCGGGCTGCCCTCGGACGGCACGAAATCCACCGGGACCACCGAACGCCGGGCCTATGACCTGCTCGCCGAAGGCTTCGGCGATGGCTTCAACGCTCCGCTCACGCTCGTCCTGTCCGGTCCCGGCCGCACCGACATGGCGGCCGTCGCCACCAAGGCCGCGGCGGCACTGAGCGGTGACGCGGACATCGCCGTCGCGGTCGCCGCGGCCACCAATAAGGCCGGCGACGTGTCGATCCTGTCGGTCATCCCGAAGTCGGGACCCGACTCGCAGGAGACCAAGGAGCTGGTCAATCGGATCCGGGCAGCCGGCAAGCAGGCCCAGGAAAATGGCATCACCCCTTATGTCACCGGCACCACCGCGTTCAACAACGACGTCTCGGACAAGCTCAGCAGTGCCCTGGCGCCGTTCCTGGTGCTGATCGTCGTCCTCGCTCTGGTGCTGTTGTTGCTGGTGTTCCGGTCGATTCTGGTCCCGGTTAAGGCTGCTGCCGGCTTCCTGCTGTCGCTCGGCGCCTCGATGGGCATGGTCACGTTCGTCTTCCAGCAGGGACACCTGGGCGGGGTGTTCGGCATCGAGGCCACCGGCCCGATCCTGAGCTTCCTGCCGGTCCTGGTGATCGGCATCCTGTTCGGCCTGGCGATGGACTACGAAGTGTTCCTGGTCTCTCGGGTGAAGGAGGCCTTCACCCACCACGGCGACGCCCGGCAGGCGATCAGCGACGGCATGCGGGACAGCGCCCGGGTGGTCACCGCCGCCGGCCTGATCATGACGGCGGTGTTCGCGGCCTTCATCTTCGGCAGCGACGCCACCATCAAGGCCATCGGCTTCTCGCTGGCCATCGGCGTCGTCGTCGACGCCTTCATCGTTCGGATGACCCTGGTGCCGGCGGTCCTGCACCTGCTCGGCCGTAGTGCCTGGTGGCTACCGCAGTGGCTAGGACGGATCCTGCCGAACGTGGACATCGAAGGCGCCGCCCTGGTGCAACCCGCGGCGGGTGGGAGCGCCCACCTGCATCACCACGCCGGCGACATCAGGGACGTCGCCGACGCGAATCGCAGCATCGGACTCGATCCTGCCGCCGCGATGCGGGACCGAACCGCCGAGGAGCCTCACCAGCGGCGTTGACCTGACGTCCCATATTTACGAGTCACGTGTATCGTAATTGTGTGATCGAGGAGAGACCGCAGGGCCGCGGGCGGCCCCGCAGCGAGCAGTCGAGGCGCGCGATCCTGGCGGCCACCCGGGAGCTGATCGCCGAGTCCGGGTTCGAGCAGCTCACCGTCCAGGCGATCGCCGCGCGCGCCGGCAGCGGCCGGCAGACGGTGTACCGCTGGTGGGCGTCGAAGGAGCTCATCGTCGCGGAGTTGGTGACCAGCGGCGAGCTGACCTTGCCCGCGGTGCCGATTCCGGACACCGGTCGTCTCGAGGGCGACCTGACCACCTGGCTCGACACCATCGTGCTCTCCCTGGACGACCCGCAGGCCGGGGTGCTGATGCTGGCTCTGGTGACCGCGGCGTCCGACAACGAGAAGGACGCCCGGCTGCTCTACGAGATGAGCACCGGGCCGTACCACGCCGCGCTTGTCGAGCGGCTCGCTCAGGGAGCGGCGGCCGGCCAGGTGGGTCCACGCGCGGACGTCACAGCGATCGCGGACGCCCTGATCGGGACCGTGCTCTTCCGTGCGCTCACGCCCGGTGCCTGCCCCGCGCCGACCTCCGCGGTCATCCGCACCCTGCTGGGCTGATCTGAGCCCCGAACCACATGAAAGGCAGCACAACCATGACGAACACCGCCGTCATCACCGGAGGAGCCGGTGGCATGGGCCTGGCCACCGCGAAGCTCCTCGGCGCGGATCACCGCGTGGTGATCGCCGACCTCAGCCAGGAGCGCCTGGACGCCGCGGTCGCCGAACTCACCAGCGACGGCATCGAAGCGAGATCAGCGGTGTGTGACATCACCGACCGGGCCTCCGTCGAGAAGCTCCTCGACCACGCGGGAAGTGGCGGCCACCACGTCCGTGCGTTGGTGCACGCTGCCGGCGTCAGCCCGCAGATGGGTTCGGCCGATCTGGTGGCCCGGGTCAACGGCACCGGGACCGTCCATGTGACGCGGGCGTTCCTGGCCCGCGCCGGCGAGGGTGACGTGCTGGTCAACGTCGCCTCGGTCGCCGGTCACCAGCTTCCCCGGATCCTGCTGCCGATCGGCGCGTTCCGGCTGGCCGAGACGGATCCGGCGGGGTTCGAGCGGGCGATCGTCCGGCGGGCCCGGGTCGGGGGGCGCAAGCTGCACTCCGGGATCGCGTACGGGATCAGCAAGGCGTTCGTCCTCTGGTACACCCGCTCGCAGGCGGTCGCCTTCGGCAAGCGCGGCGCCCGCATCGTCTCCGTCTCGCCGGGCAGCTTCGACACCGCGATGGGCCGGCTCGAAGCCGATCACGGTGCCGCCGACCTGCTGAAGGTGTCGGCCATCAAACGGTTCGGCAAGCCGGAGGAGATCGCCGCGGTGCTGGCCTTCTGCGCCGGTACCGCACCGGGTTACCTGACCGGCGTCGACATCCTGGTGGACGGCGGCACCCAGGCCGGCACGGAGTTCAAGAAGCGGCCCGGCGTCACGAACTGAAGAAGCGGTCGCAGAACGCGGTCCAGGCCGCGAGGAAATCGAGGCCTGGGTCGCGGAGCCACTCGATCTCGAGGCCCTGCCAGAACGCGAGCAGTTCGACGGCTGCGGCGGCCGGGTCGGGCTTCCAGCCGAACACCCTGGTCAGCTCGGCCCGGGCCCGGCGGGACCGCTCGGCGAAGTACTCGTGCGCCGGGTGGTCGGCCGACAGGGCCTCGGCGCCGAGGATGTAGTACAGCCGGATGATCGCTGGCTGACTCACGTTGCGTGCGACGATCCGGTCGAGATAGCGGCGGGCCCCGGCCGCAGTCGCCTCGGGCAGGGTCTCCTCGCCGGCGGTGATGAAGTCCTGGGCGTCGCGGTGTTCGAGCACCGCCAGCAGGAGATGGCTCATCGACGGGAAGTAGTGCAGGACGGACTGCTTGCGGATGTCGCAGGCCTCGCCGACATCGGCCAGCGACACCGCGTTGAAACCCGCCGCGCTGATCAGCCGGGTCGCCTCGACGATGATCTGCTCACGGCGCACCTCGGGGCTGAGGCGCACCTTGCGACGGGTTTCTGAGGAAGCGGCCAACGACATCTCAGGACTCCTAACCCCATGGAGTCACGAGACTACCACTCGGTAGATAAAACGGCCTCGGCCAGGATCTCCAGGACATGACGGTACGGCTGCCCGGTGGCCCGGGTCATGCCCAGCTCACACGTCCGGTTCACCGAGGCGTAGGCGTTCGCGGCCGGCTGCTGGCGCAGCGCGGCGGACTCGGCGGCGGTCGCCGAGGCGGTGAGTTCGGGATGTAACAGGCCCCGGTCGCCCGCGAACGCGCAGCACCCCCAGTCCTCCGGCTCGATGACCTGCTCGGCAGCAGCCGCGGCGACGCGCAGCAGCGCCGGGTTGAGGCCCAGCTGCGTCGACGAACAGGTGGGATGCACGACCATCGAGGCCAGCCGCCGTGCCGGTGGCAGGTGCGGCAGCACCTCACGGTCGACGAACGCCACCGCGTCCACGACGGTCAGATTGTCGTCGAGCAGCGTGATCAGGCCTTCGGTGCAGGAGGCGGCGTCGACCACGATCGGCAGCCGCCCGTCGTCGGTGGCTTCTCGCAGGGCCGGGACGACCTGGGCGCGCATGACGGCGTACCCGTCGGTCAGGCCTTTGGATTTCCACGGTGTGGCGCAGCACAGCGAGCTGATCCCGTCCGGGATCCGGATGGCGACACCTGCGGCGTCGCAGAGGGCCAGGAAGGCGTCACGCACGCCGGGCCCGGTTGCGGCCGGGCCGAACATCGTGGAGACGCAGGCGGGGAAGTACACCGCGGCGGGTTCGGCGGCGGCGCGGGGACGGCGGCGGCTTCCGCCGCCGGGAAGTTCGGCAGACCAGGCCGGCACGGTGCCGGCTTTGAGGATCCGCCGGCCTATGGCGGTGGCCGAGGCCGGAAGAGCCGAGGGTGCGGCGGAAGCCACGCTCAGTGCGGTTGAGGCGGCACGGGTGGTGCCGTCCCAGTGCCGGGCAGCGGTGGCCCAGGCGCGTTGTTCGACCCGGCTGTTGTTCTCGGCACGCAACCGGCGGATCAGGTCGCCGGTGTCGATCAGCACCGGGCAGGCGGTCTGGCACATGCCGTCGACGGCGCAGGTGTCGACAGCGTCGTACCCGTAGTCGTCCTCGAGCTCGCGTTGCAGCGCGCTGTCGCCGGCGTCGCGGGCCCGGGCGATCTCGCGGCGCAGCACGATGCGCCGCCGTGGGGTGGTGGTGATGTCCTTGCTCGGGCAGACCGGCTCGCAGTACCCGCACTCCACGCACCGGTCGACCTCGGTCTCGACGGTCGGGGTGGATTTCAGGTTCCGGATGTGGGTGTCCGGGGCGTCGGTGAGCAGGATGCCGGGGTTGAGCAGGCCGTCCGGGTCGAGCAGGTGTTTGACCTCGCGCATCACCGCGTAGATCTCGTCGCCGTACTGGCGGCGGACGAACGGGGCCATGATCCGGCCGGTGCCGTGTTCGGCCTTGAGGGTGCCGCCGTGGCCGAGGACCAGGTCGACCAAGTCGTCGGTGAAGGCCAGGTAGCGCTGGAGCAGTTCGGGCCGGTCGAAGTCCTCGTTGAGCAGGAAGTGGATGTTGCCGTCCTTGGCGTGACCGAAGATCACGCTGCCGGCGTAGCCGTGCTTGTCGAACAGCTCGATCAGGGATTGGCAGGTGGGCAGCAGCCGCTCGACCGGGACGGCGATGTCCTCCAGCAGGGCGGTGGTGCCGGACGGGCGGGCGCCGGTGACAGCGGTGTAGAGGCCCTTGCGGATGTGCCACAGCGCGGCCCGCTCGGCCGGATCACTGCTGAAGACGGCTGCGCTGAGCGGGCCGGAACTCTGCGGGCCGGTGGCTTCGGCCAGACGCACGGCCAGGGCTTCGGCGCTGGGTTCCTGGAATTCGGCGAGCAGCGCGGCGTGCTGGTCGACGGCGAGGCCACGCAGCTCGGGCCCGGCTTTCGGGTCCTGCTGGGCGACGCGCAGGCTGGTGGCGTCGAGCAGTTCGATGGTGGCCAGACCGGCGGCGACCAGGCCGGGCAGCGCCGCGGTCGCCGCCGCCAGGTCCGGGAAGATCAGCAGGCTGGTGGCCGCGTGTGGGCGGATCGGCACGGTCCGGAAGGTGGCCTCGGCGACGAACGCAAGGGTTCCCTCACTGCCGACGACCAGGTGGGTGAGGATGTCGACCGGGTCGGTGTGGTCGAGGAAGGCGTTCACCCCGTACCCCATGGTGTTCTTGATGCGGAACAGGCGTTGGATGGTCGCGGCAGAGGCGGGGTTGTCGCGGATCCGGTCGCGTAAGCGGCCGAGGCCCGCGTGCAATGCGGGTTCGAGAGTGCGCAGCCGTTCGTCGGCGGCGCCGGTGTCGATCACCGTGCCGCTGGGCAGCACGAGGACCGCGGATTCGAGCGTCCGGTAGGTGTTGAACTCGACGCCGCAGGCCATCCCGCTGGAATTGTTGGCGACGACGCCGCCGATGGTGCAGGCCAGTTCGCTGGCCGGGTCGGGTCCGAGTTTGCGGCCGTGCCGGGCGAGGCGGGCGTTGACCGCGCGGACCGTCGCGCCTGGCTGGACCCGCACCCGGTCACCGTCGTCGAGGACTTCGATGGACCGGAAGTGTCGGCGGGTGTCGACCAGGACGCCGTCGGCGGTGGCCTGGCCGGAGAGGCTGGTGCCGCCGGAGCGGAAGGTGAGCGGGATGCGCTGCTCCGTGGCGGCCCGCAGCAACCCGGCGATCTGCGTGGCGTCCCGGGGTGTCACCACCGCCTGCGGGGTGAGCAGGTAGTGCGAGGCGTCGTGGGCGAAGGCAAGCCGGTCGGAGGCGCGGGTGGTGACCGTACCGGGCGCGGCCCGCTCCAGGGCGGCGATCAGGTCAGTGGGACTCACGGCTCACCGCCGAGCCGCTGGAACCGATCAGGAAGTCCAGGTCAGCGCCGGTGTCGGCCTGCGTCACGTGGTCGACGTAGAGGCGCTCCCAGCCGCGTTTCGGATCGGCGAACCCGGCGGCGGTGGCCGCGTCGATCCGACGCTCGGCGAGCTCGGTGGCGGGCACCTCCAGGTCGAGGCGGCGGCCGGCCACATCGAGGGAGATGATGTCGCCGGTCCGGACCAGCGCGAGCGGGCCACCGGCGGCGGCTTCCGGGGCGACATGCAGGACCACCGTGCCGTACGCGGTGCCGCTCATCCGGCCGTCGCAGATCCGCACCATGTCGCGCACGCCCTGTTCGAGCAGTTTGCGGGGCAGCGGCATGTTGGCGACCTCGGGCATGCCGGGATAGCCCTTCGGCCCGCAGCCGCGCAGCACCATGATCGAGTCGGCGTCCACGTCGAGATCGGGGTCGTCGACGCGGGCGTGGAAGTCCTCGATCGAGTCGAAGACCAGGGCGCGGCCGCGGTGCTGCAGCAGGTGCGGTGAGGCGGCGGCCGGTTTGATCAGGGCGCCGTCCGGGGCGAGCGAGCCGCGCAGCACCGCGATGCCGGCCTCGGCGATCAGCGGCTCCTTGCGGGTGCGGATGACCTCCGGGTCCCAGATCGGCGCGTCGTCGAGGTAGTCGACCAGCGGCCGCCCGGTGATGGTCGGTGCGTCCGGGTCGAGCAGGTCACGGACCTCGCGCAGCACGGCCAGCAGGCCGCCGGCGCGATGGAAGTCCTCCATCAGGAACCGCCCCGCGGGCTGAAGATCAACAAGCAGGGGTACGTGTGAGCCGACCCGGTCGATGTCGTCGAGGGTCAGTTCGATGCCCGCCCGGCCGGCGATGGCCAGCAGGTGCACGACGGCGTTGGTCGACCCGCCGATGGCGGCCAGGGCCACTATCGCGTTGTGGAAGGAGCCCCTGGTCAGTAGATTGCTGGGCCGGCGGTCGGCGGCAACCAGGTCCACCGCGAGACGGCCGGTGTCGTGTGCCGCTTCGAGCAGCCGGCTGTCCGGGGCGGGAGTGCCGGCCAGTCCGGGGACGATGGTGCCGAGGGCTTCGGCGACCAGCGCCATGGTGGAGGCGGTGCCCATCGTGTTGCAGTGGCCCTTGCTGCGGATCATCGCGGACTCGGACTTGACGAACGCCTCCTGCGACAGGGTGCCGGCCCGGACCTCCTCGGACAGCCGCCACACGTCGGTGCCACAGCCGAGCGGCACACCGCGGAAGGTGCCGGTGAGCATCGGGCCGCCGGGCACGACGACGGCCGGCAGGTCGGCCGAGGCCGCGGCCATCAACAGCGACGGGATGGTCTTGTCGCAGCCGCCGAGCAGCACGACGCCGTCGATCGGGTTGGCGCGCAGCATCTCCTCGGTGGCCATCGCGGCCATGTTGCGCCACAGCATCGCGGTGGGCCGCACCTGCGTCTCGCCGAGCGAGACGACCGGGAGTTCGAGGGGGATGCCACCGGCCTCGTAGATGCCGTTCTTCACCGATTGGGCCACCTCGGTCAGGTGGGCGTTGCAGGGTGTGAGGTCGGAGGCGGTGTTCGCGATGGCGATCTGCGGCCGGCCGATGAAGGCGGAGCCGGGGACGCCGCGCCGCATCCAGGCCCGGTGGATGTAGGCGTTGCGGTCGTCGCCGGAGTACCACTGGCTGCTGCGAAGTGCGGCCACGAGATCACTTCCAATAATCGGAACGATGGACTAACTTTTGGAATATGCCGAAGCCTACGCGAGATGCTGCCGCCGCGTCACTACCTGATGTCGCCGAGGTTTCCTCCCTGGACGACGCGCGGCTCGTCGGCTCCGACCGGGTGCTCGCCGTCCTCAAGGAGCTGGCCCGGCACCCCGACGGCATAGGCCTGGAAGACCTGACCCGGGTGATCGGCAGCCCGAAACCGACGGTGCACCGCGGTCTCGTCGCGCTGCGTCGCGCCGGGCTCGCCGACCAGAACACCCGCGGTCACTACGTGCTCGGCGACGAGTTCCTGCGGATGGCCTTCGCCCACCACGAGGCCCGCCCGGAACACGTGCGGATCAGGCCGGTTCTCGAAGCGCTCGCCGAGCGCTACGGCGAGACCGTGCACTACGCCGTGCTCGACCACCGGGAGGTCGTCTACCGGGCCAAGACCGACCCGCCGCGCGGCGCGGTCCGGCTCACCTCGACCGTCGGCGGCCGCAACCCCGCCCATCTCACCGCGGTCGGCAAACTCCTGCTTGCACCGCGGCTCACCACCCTCGAAGCGGTTCAGGACTGGATCGGTGACGCCACGCTGGAACGGCGGACGCCGAACTCCCGATGCACCGCGCAGGCGCTGCACGACGACTTCCTGGCGATCCGCGAACGCGGCTTCGCCGTCGACGACCAGGAGAACGAGATCGGCGTGAACTGTCTGGCCGTTCCGGCGTACCTCACCTCGCCGGCCACCCCGTCCGGGGCGGTCAGCGTCAGCGGGCTCACCTACCGGATGCCGCTCGCGTCGCTGGTCGCCGCGGTCGGCGACATCCGTCTCGCCCTCGGCGAGATCGGCGTCCAGCGATGAGCGAGGTGACCGCCGCGACCGTGGAGATCCATCGGCTCGCCGAAGGACCGGTGTGGGACAGCGCCCGGCGACGGCTGCTCTGGGTCGACATCGTCGGCCGTGCGGTGTTCAGCGGCGTCTTCGACGGCGATCAGATCGTGGTCGAGCAGCGCATCGGCTCCGCCGGCATGGTCGGCGCGGTCACCGCCGGCGCCGACGGGGCCCTGCTCGTCGCCGAACAGGAACATCTCGTGCTGGTCCGACCGGACGGCAGCCGATTCGTCGGGCCACGGATCGTGCCGGCCGATCAACGACGGCGGCTCAACGACGGCAAGACCGACCCGGCGGGCCGCTTCCTGGTCGGCACCCTGTCTCTCGACGGCCCCGGCTCCGAGCACGAGACGCTGGTCCGGCTCGAACCGGACGGCGAGATCACCGTCATCGACGACGACCTGACCCTGTCCAACGGGCTGGCCTGGTCCACCGACGGCCGGCGGATGTTCAGCGTCGACACGTTCCGGCGTACCGTCTTCGTCCGCGACTACGAGCGGCTCGGGCCACGGCAGACGTTCGTGAACCTGGACGACGGCTATCCCGACGGCATCGCGATGGACGCCGCCGACCACCTGTGGTTGGCGGTCTGGGGCGCCGGCGAGGTCCGCCGTTACGACCCGCGGGGCGTCTGCGTCGAACGCATCAGCGTGCCCGCGCCGCACACCTCCAGCGTCGCCTTCGCCGGCGACGACCTGCGCCGACTGGTGATCACCAGCGCCACTGACGAACTCACCATCGATCAGCGTCTGCAATTCCCCGACTCCGGGCGGATCTTCACCGTTCGCGTCGACGTTCCCGGCCATCCGGTACCGGCCTGGTCCGGCCGTCCCACCTTCTAGTTTCTGGAGCTCCACTCGTGTACCTGATGCGCATCGGCGCCCCCGGCGCCGAAAAGCCTGTCGCCCGCGTCGACGACACCACCTACGTCGACCTGTCCGACCTCGTCGACGACTTCGACGAGGCGTTCTTCGGCAGCGGCGGTCTCGCCCGGATCGCTCCGGTCGTCGCCGAACGCACCGCCGCCGAGCAGGTCACCGCGTTCGCCGGTGAGCGGATCGGCGCCCCGATCGCCCGGCCGCACCAGATACTCTGCATCGGCCTGAACTACCGTGACCACGCCGCCGAGACAGGCCAGGCCGTGCCGGACGAGCCGATCCTGTTCACCAAATCGCCGAACACCCTGGTCGGCCCGAACGACGACGTGCGCATCCCGCGCGGCTCGACGAAACCGGACTGGGAGATCGAGCTGGGCATCGTCATCGGCCGCCGCACAAGCTATCTGAACTCGGTCGACGAGGCCCGCGATGCCATCGCCGGATACGTCGTGGTCAACGACGTCAGCGAGCGGTACTTCCAGATGGAACGCGGCGGCCAGTGGAGCAAGGGCAAGTCCGCGGAGACCTTCAACCCGGCCGGCCCGTGGCTGGCCACCACCGACGAGATCGGCAACGTGCTCAACTTGGACATGTGGCTCGACCTCAACGGTGAGCGCCGGCAGACCGGCAATACCAAGACGATGATCTTCGACCCGTACTTCATCGTGCACCACCTGAGCCAGTTCATGGTCCTGGAGCCCGGCGACCTGATCAACACGGGCACCCCGCCCGGTGTCGGCATGGGTTTCCGCCCGCAGGTCTGGTTGCAGGCCGGCGACGTCATCGAGCTCGGCATCGAGGGCCTCGGCACCCAGCGGCAGAACGTGATCGGCCCCCGATGAGGGCCTCAGTGCTCAGCGGGCCGGGTGTCTGTTCGGTGCAGGACGTGCCCGCGCCGGCGGCGGCTGGCGGCGAGGTCGTCGTCGACGTCGAACGGGTCGGCGTCTGCGGCACCGACGTCGAGTTCTTCACCGGTGAGATGGCCTATCTGCATGACGGGCACGCCCACTTCCCGATGCAACTCGGCCACGAATGGGCCGGCACCGTCTCTGCCGTCGGCGACGGCGTCGACCCGGGGTGGATCGGACGGCGGGTGATGGGTGACACCATGCTCGGCGACGGCACCTGCCGGCGATGCCTGCGTGGCCATCAGCATGTCTGCGAGTACCGCACCGAGGTCGGCATCCGCGGCGGCCGGCCCGGTGCCCTCGCCGAACAGCTGGCGGTCCCGGCCACCTCGCTGCACGAACTGCCCGACTCCGTCGACGCGGTGCTGGGCGCGCTGGTGGAGCCAGGCGGCAACTCGTGGCGGGCAGCGCAGGCCGCCGACCTGCGCCCGGGTGACCGGGCCCTGATCCTCGGGCCGGGCACGATCGGGCTGCTGACGGCCATGTTCGCCCAGGCCGCGGGTGCCGAGGTGCATCTCATGGGCCGCTCCGAGTCGTCGTTGGCCTTCGCTCGTTCGATCGGCTTCACCAACGCCTGGACCGAGGACGAACTGCCCGACCTGCCGTACGACGCGGTGATCGACGCCTCGAACGCGGCGCCGCTGCCGGCCAAGGCACTGCACCTGGTCGAACCGGCCGGACGGGTCGTCTACATCGGTCTCGCCGGCAGCCCGAGCGAGATCGACACCCGGCGCCTCGCGCTCAAGGACGTCACCGCCGTCGGCATCCTCTCCGCCTCACCGGGCCTGGACGCCACCATCGCGGCGTACGCGAGCGGCGCGGTCGACCCCCGGCCCCTGGTCGCCGCCACCGTCGGTCTCGACCAGGTCGGCGCGGTCCTGGCCGGCAAACCCCTGCCCGGAGCCGGACCCGGCCCGAAAATCCACATCGACCCCCGCCTGTGAGGACCACGACATGAGCGACTTCCAGGGCCTCGTCGCCCTCGTCACCGGCGGGGCCAGCGGCATCGGCGCGGCCACCGCGGCGCTGCTGCTGCAGCGCGGCGCCCGGGTCGCCGTCCTCGACCGCGACACCGCCGGCGCGCCCGAGGGTGTGCTCGCGGTGCCCTGCGACGTGACCGACGCCGACGCCGTCGACCGGGCCGTCGCCAGCGTGGCGGAGCGGCTCGGCTGCCTCGACGTGCTGGTGAACAACGCCGGCATCGGCGCGGCCGGCGACATCAGCGACAACGACGACGCCGAATGGGCCCGGGTCCTGGACGTCAACGTCACCGGGATCGCCCGGGTCAGCCGCGCCGCCCTGCCGTACCTGCGCGCTTCGCCGCACGCCGCGATCGTCAACATGTGCTCGGCGGTGGCGTTCGTCGGCGTACGGCAGCGGGCTCTGTACAGCGCCAGCAAGTCCGCTGTCGTCGGCCTGACCTTGGCGATGGCCGCCGATCACGTCGGCGACGGCATCCGGGTCAACGCGGTCGCGCCGGGCACCGCCGACACCCCGTGGGTCGGCCGGTTGCTCGACGCCGCGCCGGATCCGTCGGCGGCCGCGGAGGCGCTGCGGGCCCGCCAGCCGCTCGGGCGCCTGGTGACCGCCGACGAGATCGCCCACGCGGTGGCCTCGCTGGCGTCGCCGTTGGCCGCGTCCACGACCGCCGCCGTCCTGCGGGTCGACGGCGGGATGACTTCGCTACGAGTGTGAGGCTCTGATGAGCGCTTCCCGGACGGCCGTGGTCACCGGCGGCATGAGCGGACTCGGCGCGGCCGCCGCCGCCCGGCTTGCTGCCGACGGCATCCGTGTCATCACCCTTGATGTCGCGGGCGGCGCCGACCTGCACGTCGACGTCACCGACGAGGCGGCGGTCCAGGCGGCCGCCGCCGGTGCCGGGCCGGTCGACATCCTGGTCAACTCGGCCGGGATCGTCGGGCCCAACCTGCCGCTGTGGGAGATCCCGCTGGACGGGTGGGAACGCACGTTCGCGGTGAACGTGCGTGGCACCTTCAACGCCTGCAAGGCCTTCGTTCCCGGCATGCGCGAACGCGGCTGGGGCCGCATCGTCAACATCGCCAGCATGGCCGGTAAGGACGGCAACCCGGGCATGTCGCCGTACTCGGCGTCGAAGGCCGCCGTCATCGCCCTGACCAAGTCGCTCGGCAAGGAACTCGCGACCAGCGGAGTGCTGGCCAACGTCATCGCTCCGGCGGTCATCGAGACCCCGATGAACGCGGCCACCGGCCCGGACGCGCTCGCGCACATCGCCGGGCTGATCCCGATGAAGCGCCTCGGCCGGGCTGAGGAGGTGGCCGAGCTGATCGCCTGGCTCACCTCCGACAAGGTCAGCTTCTCCACTGGGGCCGTCTACGACATCAGCGGTGGCCGCGCGACCTACTGATGCCCAGGACACCTGAGGTGTCCTGGGCGGTGGGGTTTCAGGAAGTGGCCGGCGCCTTCCACGTCAGTTCGTGGTCGCCGGAACCGGCATGGACCACGCCGTCCGGGGTGTGGATCTCCGCAATGGCGCCGGGCGGGACGGACACTTCGACGTCGACCTGGCCGTCGTGGCGGTGCCACGCGCTGCGCGCCGGACCGTACGGCGTCTCGACGGTGGCCGCCGCGTGTGACAGCTCGGCGATGACCAGGGGCGCGATCTTGATGGTGCGCCACCCGGGTTCGGCGGGGGAGAGCCCGGCGAGGGCCTCGGTGAGCCAGCCGGCCACGCTGCCCAGCGCGTAATGGTTGTGCGACTCCCTGCCGCGGCCGTCGGGGTGATAGCCCTCCCAGGTCTCCCAGACCGTCGTGGCGCCGCGTTCGACCTGGTAGAGCCACGCGGGGTTGGTGGTCTGGAACAACAGCCGGGTCGCCAGGTCGGTCCGGCCGCCCTCGACGAGGACGCCGAGCAGCAGCGGAGTGGACAGGAAACCGGTGTCCAGGTGACCGTCGGCGGTCTCGATCAGGCCGGCCAGCCGGTCGATCGCCGTACGCCGCTGCTCGGGCAGGAGCAGGTCGAAGGCGAGGGCGCGGACGTAGTCGTCCTGGCGGCCGTAGCCGATGCGGCCGTCCGGCTGCACGAACGCGGCCCGCCAGGCGGCGCGGACCCTGGTGGAGAGTTGTTCGAATCGTTCCGCGTCCTCGCGTCGGTCCAAGATCTCGGCGGTACGGGCGAGCAGCCGCGCGGAGTGCGCAAAGTAAGCGGTGGCGATGGCCGCGGGTGGCCGCAACACATTACGCAGCGCGGACTTGGCGACGTTCTCCTGCGGGCGCAGCCACTCGCCGAAATGGAAGCCGGTGTCGAGGATGTAGCGCTCCTGTTTGCGCAGGTCACGCCGGTACACGGCAGCGAGCGGAAAGCCACGGCCGGGATTGCGGGCGGCCCGGGCCATCTGGACGACCCAGGCGCGCATGCTGTCGTACTGCTTCTCCAGCACGACCCGGTCGCCGTAGTACTCGTACAGCGTCCAGGGCAGCATGACGGCCGCGTCGGCCCACCCCGCCGATCGTGACATCGCGCCCAGCAGACGGCGGCCCAGGCCGCGGCTGCCGACAGGCTGTTCGGACGGGATGAACAACGGGACCCGGCCGTCGGATGCCTGTTCCAGGGCCAGATTGCGCAGGTAGCGGCGCAGGTAGGCCTGCGAGTCGGCGAGCATGGTGGCGGTGGGGCCGAACACCTGGATGTCGCCGGTCCAGCCGGAGCGCTCCCGGGTCGGGCAGTCGGTCGGGGTGTCGGTGAAGTTCGACCGCATGCTCCACACGACGTTGGCGTGCAGCTGGTTCAGTCGCGGGTCGGAGCTCTCGAAGATGCCGGTGTACGGCAGATCGGAGGAGAGCACGACGCCCTCGACGTCGGCCGGGTCGATGTCGGTGTCCAAGCCGGTGACCTCGACGTAGCGGAAGCCGTGGATGGTGAACCACGGCTCGTACCATTCGTCGTGGCCACCGAGGACCACGGTTTCCCGCTGGTACCACTTCTTCGGGGAGCTGGCCAGGTTGTAGTCGGTGTCGAGCTCGCCGCCGGGGGTGAGCAGCTCGCTGTGGGTCAGCCGGACGGTCCGGCCGGCGGGTCCGCTGAGCCGGATCCGGGTGACGCCGGTGAAATTCTGGCCGAAGTCGAGGATCTGGGCGCCGGACGGGGCGCGGCTCACGCTCGCCCGCAGCCGCCGGACGTCGTGGACGCGGGGCACCTCTTCGGCGATCAGCGGATGCGCCTGCTCGGGCAGCGGCTCGGCAGGGGCGAACCGGGCGGGCGGGGCCGGGTCGGTGAGCCAGTCGCTGTCGGTGATGCGAAGGTCGGCGCGTTCGCCGTTCTTCGGGTCCGAGCCGGTGATCCGGCCCGGACCGGCGCTCCAGGTGCTATCGGTGCCGGCGGTGACGGTGGTGCCGTCGGCCAGGTCGACGACGATCTGGGCGTAGGCGCCGGTCCGGGTGCCGTAGCTGTTGCGGCTGCCGGTCAGCCCGAGACCGCCGCGGTAGCGGCCGTCACCGACGGCGACGGCGAGGATGTTGTCGCCTCGGGTCAGGGCGCTGGTTACGTCGTAGGTCTGGTACTCGACCGCTTTGTCGAATGGCGTCCACCGGGGTACGAGGGCATGCCCGGTCTGGTCGGCGCCGTTGACGAAGAGCCGGTACCAGCCGAGCGCGCTGACGTAGGCCCGGGCCCGGATCACGTCCGCACCGAGGCCGAGGGCGCCGCGCAGATAGACCACGGCGTCGTCCTGCTTAGACGCGGGCCGGGCGCCGCCGATCCAGGTGGCCTGCCACCGGGCGGGGTCCAGGATCGCGGTCTCGAACCAGGCCGGTTCGCTCCAGTCGCTGGCCGTCTCGGCCGCGCCGGCGAGTGTGCACCAGACGCGTACCCGCCACCAGTACCGGCGCATCGAGGTCAATGGCGCGCCGTCGTATCGGACGCCGAACGGCGACGCGGACCGGACCTGCCCGCTGTCCCACACCAGATCGTGGAACTCGGCGTCGGTGGTGACCTGTACGGCGTACCCGGTCTGCATCACGTCCTGCTGCCCGGTCGGGAGCCGCCAGGCGAACTCGGGGCGGGCGGTGTCCACGCCGAGCGGCAGGTCGAGGGTATTCGTGCGCAGGTGCTCGGCGGTGAGGCCCATGTCAGCGTACCGACTTGATCTTGAAGATGCTGACGGCGCCGACGGAGATGATCACCAGGGACAGCAGGAACACCGGTCGATAGCCGAGTCCGGTCGAGACGATGCCCGACGTGACCAGGGGAGCGAGGACCTGCGGCACGGTGTTGGCGGTGTTCAGGATCCCGAGGTCCTTGCCGCGGGTGTCCTCGGACGGCAGGACCTCCGTCATGAGGGCCGAGTCGACAGACAGGAACGCGCCGAGGCCGAGCCCGGACACCGCCGAGAAGATCACCATCGATGCCGACGTCGGCCAGATCAGTGGGAACAGCACGGCGAGACCGAATAGGGCCGAGGCGAGGAAGATCGGGATCTTGCGGCGGCCGATCCGGTCGGAGACCGGCCCGGCGACCACGGTGCCGAGCGTGATCGTGACGAGGCTGGCGCCTCCGGCGATCGCCACGATGGTGCCGGCGTCATGGTCGGAGAGCCCGATGTAGTCGGTGAGCAGGTACAGCATGAAGTTCTGGATCATGAACAGGCCGAGCAGTAGCAGGAAGCGCCCGGCGAAGGCCCAGTAGAAGTCCGGTGCGCCGGACGGGAACCGGAACGCGTCGAGCAGCCCGCTCAGGTCGAGTTTGGCCCGCGGCTGATCGGTGCTCGGAAAATCGGGTGCGATCAGCACGAACGGCAACGCCATCACGAGCAGGGCGATCGCCAGGATCGGGAAGAGCGGGTCCGGGTCGCTGATGAAGCGCGACGCGGCGATCGACCCGATCGCGCCGGCGATCACCTGGGCGCCACCGTAGATCGCCGAGGCGGTGCCGCGCCGGTCGGCCGGGATCCGGTCCGGGAAGATCGCCAGGGCGGCCGCGGGCAGGGCGTTGAACAGCAGACAGTAGGCGATCCAGACCGCGAAGAACGATCCGATCGACTGCGTGAGCGGCATCAGGGCCAGCATCGCGGCGCCGGCGACCGCACCGACGACGATCAACGGGGTACGGCGCCCCCACCGGGTACGGGTCAGATCCGACAGGGCGCCCCAGACGAAGAGCGCGATCGTCGTGGCCACCGCGCTGAGTGCGGTGCCGACACCGAGCAGGAACACTTTGTCGTCGGGGGCCAGAACGGCGATCTTCGCGGCGGCCAGGACGCCGCCGAGCGCGCTGTTGGCGAACACCCAGCCGAAGCCGAGCAGGAACAGGCCGTAGCCGAGGCGGCGCTGGCTGACCCGGGAGCGGACGGTGGACTCGGCGGTGACCGGGTCGTCGAGGACGGTGGGCTGGGCCAGGGGTTCGGGCAGCTCGGCGGACATATGGGCCATCTCTCTGGACAGAGCAAAAGAATCAGTACGGGGGTTCGACCTGCTTGATCTGGATCGAGGCGGTGCCGTGTGTGCGGCTGGTGGCCGTCACGACGACGTCGCCGGTCTCGTGGCCGGCCCGCACGACGGCGAGAGCGCGGCCACGGTAGGTGCTGTGCTCTGCGACGGTGAACGACTCCTCGGTCGCCGGTGCGGCGCTGCCGAAACCGGCGAGTGTGGCCGGACCGTCGACGCTCACCTGGATCAGGTCGTCGTCGAGCATCTCGGGTACGCCGTTCTCGTCGGCCAGTTCGACCTGGACGAAGGCGAGGTCGTGGCCGTCGGCGGCCAGTTCGACGTCGTCCGCGGTCAGCCGGAGCCGGGTCATGCCGGCGGTGTGCAGCGACGACCGCCCGTTCTCGATACCGGCGTGGTAACCGACCGCGGTGATCTCACCGGGCTGATAGACGGCCGGGAACCGGGCGACGAAGCCGTGATCCCGGCCGGCCGGACGTCGTCCTACCGGCTGCCCGTTGATCAGAAGCTCGACCTCGTCATCGGCGCTGTAGACCTCGATCTCGGTCGGCAACCCGGAGCAGCCGCGCCACGACCAGCTCGGTACGGCGTCGGTCGAGCGCCACGCGGTCCTGCTGACCGGCCGGCCGACGACATCGGGCGGCCGGACCGCGATCACCGGCGCGTCGAGCAGACCCCAGACGGCCTGCGCGAGGTACGCCGGAGCGCCGGGCACACCGGTGATGTCGATCGCCCCGCACCCGGCGACGAGCTGCGGGTACGGCTTGTGCAGACCGCCTCGGCGGGTGCCGTACGCCCAGGTGCCGATGCCGGCCTCGCCGAGATAGTCCCAGCCGGACCAGATGAAGTCGCCGATCACGTTCGGCAGCCGCCGGATGAGGGCCCAGTTGGCGGCGATGTCACCGGGCATCGTCTCGGTGCCGACGATCACCCGGTCCGGGTGCAGGCGGGCGTCGGTCTCGTACCGCACGGTGCCGTAGTTGTACCCGGCGACGTCGAGCAGGTCGAAGACGGCGCGGGTCGCCTTGTCAGCGCGCTTGAGGCGCGGGACGGTCTTCATCAGCCGGCCGAACTGGTTGGTCAGGACGTTGACCATGGTGCTGTTCAGCGGCGGCGCGGCCTTGCCGGCCGGTTGCTGTGCCGGGGCGTCTTTTACTGTCGTCGGCCAGCTCAGGGTAGCGGCCATCAGGTTGACGCCCATGGTGACCGGTCGGTCCGGGTCGAGGGCGCGGACGTGCTCGGCGAGCCGGCGTGCCGTCTCGACCCCGTACGGGGTGGCCGGTTCGCTGTTCTCGTTGCCGATCGAGTACATGATCACGCAGGGGTGGTTGCGGCCCTTGACGACCATCGCGCCGGCGTCGGCCTGCCAGGTCGCGGCGAAGTGCGGGGCGTCGTCGTGCTCGGACTTGTGGTCGTACCAGCCGTCGTAGAGCTCGTCCATGACGTACATGCCGAGTTCGTCGCAGGCGTCGAGCAGGTCGCGCGACGCGGGGTTGTGCGCGCTGCGGATCGCGTTGAACCCGTTCTCCTTGAGGATGCGGACCCGCCGGAACTCGGCAGCGCGGAAGGTGGCCGCGCCCAGCACCCCACTGTCGTGGTGCACGTTGGCGCCGCGCAGCAGCGTCGGCACGCCGTTGACCCGCAGCCCGCCGCGGCCGCTCACCTCGATCGTGCGCAGGCCGATCCGCGCGGCGTGCTCGTCGCGGACCCGGCCGCCGGTGCTGAGCCGGATCGTGGCGTCGTACAGGTGCGGCCGCTCGGCCGACCACAGCAGGGGAGCGGGCACCGCGAGTTCCAGCCGGGCGTTAGCGCCGGTCGTGCGGGCGGTTGCGGCAGTGTCGCCGATCGTCACGTGGACGTCGAGCGCTTCGTCGTCCGGGTTGGCGATCTCCATCGCCACGTCGACGCGTGCGGTGTCGCCGATCGAGAGAGTGCGGAACCGGACACTGCCGGCAACGATGTGCACCGGGTCCTGCACCCGCAGCCAGACCGGGCGGTAGATGCCGGAGCCGGTGTACCAGCGCGCGTTCGGCACCCGGGAGTTGTCTGCGGTCACCTCGATCAGGTTGTCGGCGCCCAGGACGAGTTCCGGGTCGATGCGAACCTCGAACTCGGTGTAGCCGCCGACCGCGCCGCCGACCGGGTGCCCGTTGACGAACACCTGGCTGTGCCGGTAGACGCCTTCGAACAGCAGGCTGACCTGCTTGCCCGCGAGGTCCCGCGGCGCGTGCCAGGTCTTCTGGTAACGGTAGGCGCCGCCGAGGAAATAGGCGCCGTGCCCGCCGGACGGGCTGACGGGTGACCGGCCCTCGCCGAGCATCGCGTCGTGCGGCAGGACCACCGGCGTGGCCTCGCCGTCCGGCAGGCGCTGCACCCGCCAGTCCGCGTGGAATAGCGACAGTCCCATGTCAGACCGCCGCGACGTGGACGGGCCCGCCGCGGGTGATGCCGTTCTCGTTGAAGGAGTCGACGGCGATCCAGTAGTCGTGCCCGGCGTTGAGGGCGCTGAGGTCGAGGCCGGTGCGGTCGTAGAGCAGCCAGCTCTGGTAGAGCTTGTCGGCGGCCAGGCCGTACCGGACGTTGTAGCCCTGCGCGCCCGGCACGGCGTCCCAGCTGACGGCGGCGTTGAGGGGCCCGGTGCGGCGTACTCGCGGGGTGACCGGTGCCGGGGGGTCACCGGCGCCGTGGCCGAAGACGCGCAGGCCGCTGACGGCCAGCTTGGCTCCGTAGGGCTGGGCGAATCCGGTGAGGCGGATGTGCCGGAAGGCGCGGGGTTCGTCCAGTTCGACGAACAGGTGCGTGCGGCTCGACTTCGCGCCGCGGGTGTCGTGCAGCGGCTCCCAGGTCGTGCCGTCGGCAGAGCCTTCGAGCAGCACCTGCACCGCGGGTTCGGTCAGGTCGATGCGGCGGCGCCAGACCAGGGTCTGCCGGGTGTCGCCCCATTTCGGCTTCGGCGGCCGGACCTCGTGGTCGGCGAGGTTGATCTGCACGGACGAGACGACCGAGCCCTCGGCGAGTTCGACGCAGATCCACTGGGCGGGTTCGGCGTCGGCGGCGACCCACCAGGTCCGGGCGTCCTCGTTCACCGCCAGATCGGCACCGTGGGCGGGGTCGGCCGACGACACGGTGACCGGCCGGCGGTAGGACAGCAGCATGGCCCGAGCGGACAGCGTCCATGGGTCGGCCGGGCTGTCCGGCACGGTCATCGGGTAGTCGGCGAACTCCTGGTTGCAGAACAGCACACCGTCGGCGTCGAAACCGGCCGGGAACAGGCCGATCCGGCGCTCGAACATGTGCTCGACCGAGATCCGCATGGTGGCCATGTGCCACCAGTTGCCGTGCCGGTCCTGGATCGTCGAACCGTGCCCGGCGCCGGTCATGAACCCGCCGGGCTTGGACGAGAACGGCGACTGCGGCGAGTAGGTGAACGGGCCGAGCGGTGAGCTCGCGGTGTAGTAGCCGTCCGCGTACGTGTTGAGCTGGGTTCCGGGAGCCGCGTACTGCAGGTAGTAGACGCCGTCGTGCTTGGTCATCCAGGCGCCCTCGATGTACGGGTCGGTCCCGGCGATCCTCGTCATCAGAGCGCCCATGCCGGTGGCCTGGCCGGGATCATGGTTCTCGCCGGGCCGCTCCCAGCCGTGCGCTGCGACGTCCCCGCTGATGATCGCCACCGGCTTGCCGAGCGGCCGGAACGTCCTGCGGTCCAGTTCCTGGCCCTGGATCGGCTTCTTGTTCGAGGTGCCCCAGTACAGGTAGACCCGGCCGTCGTCGTCCTGGAACAGGTTCGGGTCGAAGAAGGCGAACGTTCCCGGGATCTCCTCCCACACGCCGCCCAGCGGGTCGGCGGTGCGGAAGAACGAGCAGGGCTTGAGGCTGCGCGACGCGCACACCACGAGGTGCCCGTCGATCTCCCGGACGTCCGGCGCGTAGTCATAGGTCGGCATGTCCGGCGTCGCTGCGAACTCCCAGGTGGTGAGGTCGGCCGAGTGCCAGAACCCGCCGGACATCGAGGGGAACAGGTAGTAGTGGTCGTTGAAGAGGACCACGGAGGGGTCGGCGGCCTCCCGCAGCACACCACGCCAGAACGGGCCGACCGACATGTCGGAGAACCGGTACGGGATGTCGATGGGGTTCGAGATCGTGCTGCTCATAGCGGGTATGACCCTTCCGGGCGATTATCTGCCGAACGGTAGATGAAAGTTACGACGACGTTGCCGTCAGGTCAACGGGGCAATCGAAAATATCTACCGTGCGGAAGATAAATTGATGCGGCGAGGTATTCGCGCTGCACATGACACAGAACAGGGGCGCCCAGCCGGACGCCCCTCTGCAATGTCACGCGTAGAACGCGCCCCCGCCGTCGACGGACATGGTGGTGCCGGTGACGTAGGAGGCGTCCGGCCCGGCCAGGAAGACCACGGCCCGGCCGATGTCGCTCTCGGCGTCGCCGAACCGCGGGATCGACATGGTCGCCACGACAGCCTTGTAGTCGTCCGGGTTGGCCTTGAAGTGCGCCTCGGCGCCCGGCGTCATGACCCCCGGCGCGATGCAGTTCACCGTGATGCCGAACGCGCCCCACTCCCGGGCGGCCGAACGGCTCAGCGCGCCGATGGCGCCCTTCGCCGACACGTAGGTCGCGTACCCGGTCATGCCGAGCAGCTCCGACGCCGACCGCAGGTTGATCACGCGCCCGTAACCGTCCTTCAGGTACGGGAAACAGGCGCGCATGAAGTAGAAACAGGCCCGCGGCCCGGTGCCGAACGCCAGATCCAGGTCGGCGTCGGTCACTTCGGCCAACGGTACGCCGGACCGTGACGCCTGCGCGTTGTTGACCAGGATGTCGACCGTGCCGAAGCGGTCGACGACAGCGGCCACCGCGGCGTCGACGGCCGCGGAGTCGCTGATGTCGGCCGTGATCGCCAGGCCCGCCGCGCCGGCCTTCTCGATCGTTTCCACTGTCTCGTTCGCCCCGTCGCCGTTGATGTCGACGACGGTCACCGAGGCGCCCTCCTTGGCGAGAGCGACCGCGATTCCGCGGCCTACCCCGCCGCCGGCGCCGGTGACGATGGCGACCTTCCCGTCGAGAGTGCCCATGCTGAACTCCTTCTGCTGGTGGTTGACGACTTCAGGTGAGTGGCCGCGCGTCGTCGAAGACGCGCGGGCTGTGTGCGGCGGCGACGATTCCCCAGGTTCCGGGGCGGCGTGACCAGGCGCGGGTTCGTGGGTCGCGCTGCCGGGTCGGGGTCAGGTCGAGAGCGACGTCCACGGTGGCTTCGGCTCCCGGGTCGAGCTCGACGCGGCGGAAGCCGATCAGCTGCGGGATGGGACGGCCGGCCGACGTGTCGGCGGCGTAGATCTGCACCACCGTCGAGCCGGTGCGACTGCCGGTGTTGCGTACGCGTACCGTCGCTGTTCCGTCGTTGTCTTGTGCCTGATGACCCACGAGCTGCTGCTCGAAGGTGGTGTAGCCGAGGCCGAACCCGAACGGGAAGGCCGCCGGGTTCCCGTCGCGGTCGAGTTTGCGCTGGCCCCACCAGGCGTCGTAGACGATGGTGGTGGCCTCGGCGTCGAAGAACGGCAGGTGGGCGTCGCTGGTCGGGATGGACACCGGCAGCCGGCCGCCGGGCTCGGCGGCGCCGGTCAGCACGTCGGCGAGGGCCCGGCCGCCCTCCATGCCGGGGTACCAGGCGTGCAGGATGGTGGGGACCTTGGCACGCCAGGCCTCGACGATGATCGCGCTGCCGCCGATCAGCACCACGGTGGTCCGCGGGTTCGCCGCCGCGACCGCCGCGACGAGCCGTTCGTCGCCCGGGTGCAGCGTCAGCGACTCGCGGTCGCCGCCGCGGCCGAACTGGCTGCCCATCTTCGCCAGCTTGCCCATCGCCCACTTGAACGGGCCGAACGTGAACGGGAAACCGAAGACGTCGAGGTTGATGTCGTCGTTCTCGACGCGTTCGCCCTCGTCGTCGTGGTCCATGCCGACGACCAGCACCACCGCGTCCGCGGCGCCAGCCGCCGCGACGGCCGCGGCGATGTCGGAGCCGTCGGCGTACGCGATCTCGGCGCCCGGCAGCGCCTCGCGCAGCCCGTCCAGCGGCGTGCTGGTGGACGGCGGATGCACGAGCGACGATCCGTGGTCGCCGGTGTTGGCCTGCTCGGCGAGTTTGCCGATCACCGCGATCCGGGTGATCGACGGGTCGAGTGGCAGCACCGGGACGCCGTCCACGGCGTCGTTCTTGAGCAGCACCATGGCCTGGGTGGCGACCCGCCGGGCGAGAGCGCGGTGGGCGGCGCCGGCGACAACGTCAGCCGACGGCTCGGCCTGGTCGCGGCTGGCGGCGTGGGTGAGAGTGGTGCGCAGGATCCGGTGCGCGGACCGGATCACGGTGTCGCGGGACAGGCGGCCGTCCTTCAGCGCCGCCGGCAACTCCCGGGCGCGCAGCAACCGCAGCGGCATCTCGACGTCCAGGCCGGCTTCCAGGCTCTCCAGGCCTGCGTGGGTGCCGAAGACCCAGTCGCTGGTGACGAACCCGTCGAAGCCCCACTCATCGCGCAGGACATCGGTCAACAGGACCTTGTTGACGTCCAGGAACTTGCCGTTGACCGAGTTGTAGGCGCTCATCACCGACTCAGCGCCGGCGTCGATCACCGTCTTGAAGTGCGGCAGGTAGACCTCGTGCAGGGCGTGCTCGTCGACGGTGACGTCGACGCGGAAGCGGGCGTTCTCCATCGAGTTGAGGGCGTAGTGCTTGACGCAGGCCATCACGTTGGGGCGCAGGCCACGGGTGAGCCCGGCGCCCATCAGCCCGATCAGCACCGGGTCCTCGCCGTACGTCTCCTGCGCCCGCCCCCAGGCCGGGTGCCGCAGCAGGTTGATGCAGACCGCGCCGGAGTAGTTCGCGCCACGGGCCCGGGCCTCCAGGCCCATCGCGGTGCCGACCTGCTGTTCGAGCTCGGGATCCCAGGTCGCGCCGCGGGCCATGCTGACCGGGAAGGCGGTCGAGCCGTCGATGACCACGCCGCGGGGGCCGTCGGTGAACAGCACGCCCGGGATGCCGAGCCGCTCGACGGCGCCACCGGCGATCGGCCCGGCCTTGATCTTGCCGGGAAGCCGGGTCATCGACCGTGCCGGGGTGTCGCCGTCCAGCAGCCACAACAGCTCGTCGTCGGTCATCTCGCCGATGAGCAGGTCGGCGGCCTCGGCCGCGGTCACCTCGCCCGCCCGGATCCGCTGGACGCCCTCGGCGAAGGTGAAGGTGACGGTAGTGCTCGTGTTCTGCGATGCCACCGCGGTGTTCCTCTCGGGTCGAAACGCTCGGAGCCGCCCGTGTATCTGACGTCCGGTAGATAAACGTTACGGACGCGTTGCGGGCTGGTCAACGGATTCCGGGTTTTATCTACCGTCAGGAAGATAACCGAGGCGGTTCCGGCAGGGCGTCGCCCAGCCTCACCAGAGCGTTCTGGTACGCGATGACGACCAGCTGAGCACGGTCGCGCGCGCCCAACTTGATCATGGTCCGGTTGACGTGCGTCTTCACGGTCAGTGGCGACACGTAGAGCCGATTCGCGATGTCGTCGTTGGAAAGCCCGTGCGCGACCAGGACGAGGACCTCGTGTTCCCGTTCGGTGACCAGGTCTAGGGCGGCGAGCCGGGACTTCCCCGGGGGAGCGCTCTGCTGGCCGAACCGGCTGATCAGTCCCCGGGTGGCCCGCGGAGACAGCAGGGCCTCGCCGGCGGCCACCACCCGGATCGCGGCGACGAGTTCGGCCGGCGCCACGTTCTTGCCGAGGAAGCCACTCGCGCCGGCGTGCAGCGCGAGGGCCACGTTGTCGTCGTTGTCGAACGTGGTGAGCACGAGGACGCGTACCCCGGCCAGGCGTTCGTCGGCGCAGATGCGCCGGGTCGCCTCGATGCCGTCCATGTGCGGCATCCGGATGTCCATCAGCACGACGTCGACGCGGGCAGTGTGCGTGAGATCGACGGCCTCGCGCCCGTCGGCGGCCTCTCCGGCGACCTCGAAGTCAGGCTCGGCGTCGATGATCATTTTGAAGCCGGCCCGGATCAGGGCCTGATCGTCGGCGAGCAGGACACGGATGGTCACGGGTAGACTCCTTCGTCGACGGTGCTGAGGCGCCCGGCCGGGTGTTCGTCGGCGGGCAGCCGGGCGTGCACCCGGAACGCTCCGCCGGGCAGCAGGCCGGTGGTGATGGTGCCGTGTGCTGCGGCGGCACGTTCGCGCATGCCGAGCAGGCCGAACCCGGATCCGGCGCGGTACGGCCGCGGCCAGGCGATCCGGTTGGTGACCGTGATGACGACCGCGTCGGCGGTGTACTCGACGTCGAGCACCGCGTCGCCGTAGCGGTGGGCGTTGGTGAGGGCTTCCTGCGCGATCCGGTACGCGGCCAGGTCCACCACGGCGGGCAGCGGGCGGGCGGCGCCCCGCTGCTGATGGCGTACCGGGAAGCCCATCGTCCGCAGGCCGTCGAGCAGGTCCGGCAGCCGGTCCATCCCCGGCGTCGGCTCGGTGCTGTCCATCTCGTCCGGGTCGCGCAGCACACTGATCACCGACTTGATCTCCTCCAGGACGGTGTCGGCGGCGGTACGGATGTGCGCCAGCACCGGCCACACCTTGTCCGGCTGGTTACGCAACACGTGGCCTGCGGCGCCGGCGTGCACGCTGATCACCGCGATGTGGTGTGCGACGACGTCGTGCAGTTCCCGGGCGATCCGCAGCCGCTCGTCCATCACCCGGCGGTGAGCCTCCTGCTCCCGAGACTGCTCGGCCTGCCGGGCACGCTCGGTCACCTCGTCGATGTACGCCCGCCGCATCCGGGTCGAATCCCCGGCACCCGCCCCACCGAAGATGAACGCGAACAGGCCGAACTGATCCGGCCCCCACCACTGCGAGAAGTAGGCGATCGATCCCGCCACGATCAGCGTCACCCACACCAGCGCGGCATAGAACCAGGGCCGGCGGCGCCCGCTGTAGAGCGTGGCGGAGAAGGTCAACACCCCCAGGGTGACGAACAGCCCCGCGGCCGGCGGACCGAACAGGATCGCGAGCGCGGTGAACGCGGTCGCCGCCGCGAGGACCCGCTCCGGGTAACGGCGCCGCAGCGATGTGGCGACGACGGCGAACCCGGCCTGCCCGAACGTCCACGCGGTGACGGGCCGCTGGTCCATGCACAGCACCAGCGCGAACAGAACGGCCGCCAGCAGCGCGTCACCCAGCCGGGCCCGGTGCTGGTGCAGCCAGGGCGGAATCCACGGCGCGGCGACGTCTTGCATGATCACGACGGTATGCCGCCGGGTGCAGCCACATCGTCCTGTCGCCGCAGTATCGGCGCCCCGTGTGCGTACGGCATCCGCAGTACGCCCCCGCCTGCGCTGACAGGACGACTCCCGCGCCGATTCTCGCGATCTTTGAACGGTCATACCGAGCGAGCTCGACGGAGGACTTTCGTGGCGACCCTGTTGTACCGGCTGGGCCGGTTCTCGTTCCGGCGACGCCAGCTGACCCTGGCTGCCTGGGTTCTGCTGCTCGCCGTCTTCGGCCTCGCGGCGGCACAGCTGTCCGGACCGACCAGCAGCGCGTTCTCCATCCCCGGCACTGAGTCGTCGCGGGCCATGGACGTGCTCGCTGAGAAATTCGGCACCGGCGACGATGCCGCCTCCGCGAAGGTCGTCTTCACCGTCTCCGGTGACGCCAAGCTGACCGGCGCCGCCCAGAAGGCCGCGATCGAGGCCGCGGTCCAGCAGTTGGAGGCGGCCCCGCAGGTGGCGTCGGTGGCCGACCCGTTCGAGGCGAAGACGATCTCCCAGGACCAGAAGACGGCTTACGCGACCGTCACCTACACGGTGGCCGCGACCGACGTCACCGACACGTCCCGCGAAGCGCTGCACACCGCCGGCGACACCGCGACGTCCGCCGGGCTCGGCGTCGAGTACTCCGGCGAGGTCGGCCAGATCGCCGAGGAGGGCGGCGGCACCGAGGCGCTCGGCATCGTGATCGCGGCGTTCGTCCTACTGATCACGTTCGGTTCGCTGGTCGCGGCCGGCCTGCCACTACTCACCGCGCTGGTCGGTGTCGGCCTCGGCATGCTCGGTATCCAGATCGCCACAGGCTTCTTCGATCTCTCCGGCTCCACGTCCGCGCTGGCCACCATGCTCGGCCTGGCGGTCGGTATCGACTACGCGCTGTTCGTGGTGTCCCGTTACCGGCAGGAGCTGGCCGACGGCCGCGACGGCGAGGAGGCCGCCGGCCGCGCGGTCGGCACCGCCGGCTCGGCAGTGGTGTTCGCCGGACTGACCGTGGTCATCGCTCTGGCAGCGCTCTCGGTGACCGGCATCCCGTTCCTGGCCGCCATGGGCATCGCCGCCGCCTGCACCGTCGCGATCGCGGTGCTGGTCACGCTCAGCCTGGTTCCGGCGATCCTGGGCTTCGCCGGCCGCAAGATCATCGCTAAGCGGCACCGTAACACCGGCCAGCACGAGAAGCCCGCGGTGAAGGCGCCGTTCGGTGAGCGGTGGGCCCGTGGCGTGCTGCGGCATCGGGTCGCCGCGGTGCTGCTGCCGCTCGGTCTGATCGCGGCGTTCGCCCTGCCCGCCCTGGACCTGCGTCTCGCGCTGCCCGACGACAGCACCGCCGCCGTGGACTCCACCCAGCGCAAGGCGTACGACCAACTCGCCGCCGGTTTCGGCGCCGGCTTCAACGGCCCACTGATCGTGGTCGTCGAAGCCACCGCTGGCACCGCGAAGACCGCCGCCGAACAGGCCCAGAAGACGATCACCGGGCTCGACGACATCGTCCTGGTCACCCCGCCGACCCTGAACCAGGCCGGCGACACCGCGCTGCTGACTGTCATCCCGGCCAGCGCCCCGACCAGCGAGGCCACCAAGAACCTGGTCCTGGACATCCGCGAGCACGCCAGCACCCTGACCGGCGCCACCCTCGCGGTCACTGGCACCACCGCCATCAACATCGACGTCTCGGACAAGCTCACCGACGCTCTCGGCCCGTACCTGGTGATCGTGGTCGGGCTCGCGTTCATCCTGCTCATGCTGGTGTTCCGCAGCATCCTGGTGCCGATCAAGGCCACCGTCGGGTTCCTGCTCAGCGTGGCGGCCTCGTTCGGCGCGCTGGTCTTCGTGTTCCAGCAGGGCCACCTCGCCGACGCGCTCGGCATCGAGTCCACCGGCCCGATCGTCAGCATCATGCCGATCTTCCTGGTCGGCATCCTGTTCGGCCTGGCGATGGACTACGAGGTCTTCCTGGTCACCCGCACCCGCGAGGAGTTCGTGCACGGCGCATCCCCGGACGACGCCGTCGTCACCGGCATGAGCCACGGCGCTCGCGTCGTCACCGCAGCCGCGCTGATCATGATGAGCGTCTTCGCCGGCTTCATCTTCGCCGACGACACCATCATCAAATCTCTCGGTCTCGGGCTCGCCTTCGGCGTCGCCGTCGATGCCTTCCTGGTACGTATGACGATCGTCCCCGCTGTGCTGTCCCTGCTCGGCCGCTCCGCCTGGTGGCTGCCCGGATGGCTCGACAAACTCCTGCCCAACGTCGACGTCGAGGGCGAGCAGCTCACCAAGCAACTCGCCGCCGTCGAGCAGGAGTCCACTGACCAGGAGTTCGCCACCACGAGGGCCTGACTCACCACCACCGGGGTCGCGGGCGGGTGGAGGCCCGCCCGCGACCCCGCGGCGTCCGAGAAAGCCCTCCGGTGAGACTGTCTCTACAGCAACGCGGATCCCACTGGTGACCGGCGATCCGCGAACTCATGCTCGTCGCCGCGATCTTCCTGCCTACCGGATCGGCCGCTTGGCCGCCGCCGGTCAGGCCGCTGAAGCGCTTCGCCATGCAAGCCCGGTGTGGGACCTCGAAAGCCGGCTGGGCCTGCCGAACGAGGTGAGCCTAAAAATCCACCTGCTGGCCTCCGAGACACTCACGAGACTGGCCACCCCCTACGGTCCGGCCGTCTACAGCGACCCGGCCACCGACACTGTCGCCAACCAGCACCCCGCGGGCCGTGTGGTTCGCCGCGATCACGGTGAGCCTCACGGCGGCTTCGGTGGCGATGCAGGCGGGCCGGGTAGGGCCGTAGGCGAGGAATCAGGCGCCAGCGCCGTCGATGACCGCGATGACCTCGTACGGATGGGGGTCGGCCGTGGCGATACGCCGGACGTTCGCCATGTGTTCGAGGTATTCCGGGTTCGCCTTCAGCGTCTCGTGCGCGTTTCGCCAGGCGTCGCTGTCCGCCCAGTGGATGTAGTTCACCAGGCGGGTGCCGTCGAGGCTGCGATGGATGCTGCCCCGCACGAAACCGGGCATCTTGCTCGCGATGTCGGTCATGCCGGTGACCTCGAGCCGCACGAGTTCGGCCTGGTCGCCGGGTTCGACGGTGAACAGGTTGATCATTGTGGTGGCGCCGTCGGCGCCGACGCGGATGCTGATGCTGCTGTCGCTCATGGTGTGGTGCTCCTTGTGGCGTTCGGGTGACCCGCGCCCCTGCCGGGCAGCACGGACATCGCCGAGGTGTCTCGGTTCAGCGGGCGGTTTCGCGCGGTGCGACGGCGAAGAGCCAGGCGGCGCCGACCGCGACGTGCATCAGCGCGAGGGCGACGGCGGTGCCGGTGTCCTCGGCCACGGTGAACGGCATCGCTGCGGTGACCAGGGCGAAAGCGGCGCCGCCCCAGGCGAGCCAGCGGTGTGCGGCCGGGAAGCGGGGGACCAGGACGTAGAGGACGACGGCGCTGGCGAGCAGCAGCGGCACGGCGGTGGAGAGGATCACCGCGAAGGCGGTGAGATCGTACGGCGCGTCGATTTCCAGGGAAGCGCCAGCGGCGTCGGCGATCCAGAAGATGGCCAGGTTGGCGACGACGGCCGCGACGGTGGCGACGCCGATCCGCAAGGGGTCGGATGCCGTGCTGCGTTTGGCGTGTGCGGCGGCCTGCGGGGTGCTGCTCATTATCAGAGTCCTTCGTTGATGACGTATTGCTCGACAGTGGTGGGCTGGATCTGGGGGTAGCGGTCGTTCATCACCGGGTTGATCTTGGCGGTGCCGTTGAGCTGGGCCCGGTAGTACATGAGCGGGAGGAACTTGAGAAAGTTCGCGGGGCCACCGGCCTGGAACTCGGCGATGCGGGAGTCGAGGTCGGCCAGCGAGCCGAGGCGCTCCACACGCAGGGTGCTGCCGGACGCCTTCTCGTAGGCGCTCACGATCTCGGGGAATGTGAGGCTGTCGCCGGCGACACCGAGGACCTTGCCGATCGGGTTGTCGTCGGCAGCGGCGGCCGCGGTGAAGCGGGCGGTGTCCGCGTAGGTGGTGAAGTCCATCGCGTGTTCGCCGTCGCCCCACACGTACGCGACCTTGGCCTCGGGGTCGACGACCCGGATGAAGCCGAACATGACGCGGCGGTCGAGGAACTGGCCGTTGAGGACGTGGACCACCTCGACGTCGCCGCGTTCGGCGGCGGCGTGGCCGGCGAAGGCGCGGCGGATGTCGGAGTTGGTGATCTGCCCGGGCGCGACCTTGAACATGTCCAGCGAGAAGTCGGACGGGATGAAGCGGCGCACCCCGGCGTTGCGGGCGGCGCGCAGCAGGGCCGCCTGCCCGTCGACGATGATGTCCGGGCCGCCCTGCACGGCGGAGACGACGGTGGTGGCGCCGGCGGTGAACGCGGCCAGGGGGCCGTCGGCGCCGGGCTCGATCGAGCCCTCCACGATCTGGGCGCCGCGGCGTTCGAGGTCGGCGACCTTGTTGCGACTGCCGGGGCGTACCAACAGGCGCAGCCGGGTGTCCGGTAGGGCGAGGACCTCGTCGGCGATGAGCTTGCCGAGTTGTCCGCTGCCGCCGACCAGGGCGATGACTTTGGTGTCCATGATGTTCTTCTTCCGGTGGAGGGGAGCGGGTGGGCTCAGGCGAACGTGCCGGACAGTGCCTCGGTGACCTGGCCGGTCTCGGTCAGCTGGATGGTGCGGTTGTGGACGCTGGTGCCGTGCGCGGCGAGCGCGGCGATGAAGTCGCCGACCTGCTCGCCACGCAGCGGGGAGCCGGGCCGGGTACCGTCCGGGCCGAGGAAGGCCTTCATCACAACGTCGTTGACCCTCGGGGTTCCGGCGGTCTCGGCGGCGATGGCCTGGATGAGCTTGTTCTGCGCGGCGGCAGCGACGGCGATCGCACCGATGCCGGGCGGCGGCGGGTTGATGAAACCGGCCGGTCCGTTGATCGTGGTGTACGAGCCGCCGAGGGCGATCAGCGGCAGCAGCGCCTCGGCGGCGAGGTAGTGCGGGTAGAGCCGGGTCTCGATGACGTTTTTGAACTCGGCGAAGCCGGCGTGCAGCATCGAGTGGCTCTGGTGCCAGCTGGCCGGGGCGGAGGCGACCGCGAAGAGCTCGCTGGACAGCTGCCGCACCTGCTCCTGGACCTGCACCGCGCCGTCGGCGGTGCCGATGTCACCGAGGACCGGTACGAGGCGGTCTGCCGCCGATCCCAGGCGGGAACGCAGCCGGTCCACGTTCGCTGTGGATCGCGACGGGACCAGGACGCGGGCGCCGGCCCGCAGGAAGCCGTCCACCAGGAAGTAGCCGACGTTGCCGGTGCCGCCGACGACGACGGTGTCGTACCCCTTGAGTTCGGTGCCGTTGAGACTGGTCATGGTGCGCCTCTTCCGATGCTGTGCGACGGCAGAGAAGGGGAACCGCATTCGGATATGCCGTCTGAGGTGCGCAAACTTCTTCAAACATTCGCGCCACGAATAAAGTTACTTCGCGTCGCGAATTTTCGCAACCCTGGACTCGGGGCGGTAAGATCGACAAGTTGGATCAACGAGGGGACGGAACCGTGCCGGACAACTCGGGCATCTCGGCGGCGCTGGTCCGGCTGTCGTTCCTGGTGCAGCGTCTCTACGCGCAGGCCTGCTCCCGGCACGATCTCAGCCCGGCGCAGGCGCAGCTGATGTGTGTCATCAAGGACCAGCCGCGTGGGATGACCGAGCTCACCCACATGCTCGGCCTGGAGCGGCCCGGGCTCACCGGCCTGGCCGACCGCATCGAGCGACGCGGGCTACTTCGCCGCGAGGTGCGGCCGAACGATCGGCGTACCGTAATGGTTTCTTTGACCCGGACCGGCAAGAAGGTGACCGAGGCGTTCTACGCCGAGGTGACCGCCAGTCTTCAGGGTGTCGTGGCGCATCTGCCGGCCGATGAGCGGCAGCAGTTCGAGGAGACGGCGTTCAGCATCATCATGGCCGAGCAGGTGCCGGCCATCTTCGGTGATTTCGAGGCCGCCGGCCGCAGTGCGGTGTGACTAGGCCGTCGGGGCGATGACGGCGCGGATCGCCGGCTCGGCCAGTCGCAGGACATCCTCGAGGCCGGCGTCGGCGATGTGCGGCATGCGCAGCAGGTAGCGCTGGGCGGCGATGCCCATCATCATGGCGCCGGCCAGGGAAGCGCGCAGGTGGGCCTCGGGGTCGTCGACGGTCGCCGCGATGGCGTCGACGACCTTGATTGCTCCCTCTGCGTTCGGCGACGATGAGCCCCTTGCTCTCGTAGAAACGCAGAGCGGACGCCGCAACCACCTGTCGAGCCACCGAACGATCGAGGCGGCCGGAAGCGAACCTGCCCGGTCACAACGCTTCCGGCCGCCGCGCTTCGGTGACTGCCACAATCCCGGCTCGGACACGCAGCGCCGCCTCAGCAGGCCGCCCGGAGCGGCGCCGACCGCGATAAGGCAGGCGGCCCCGACAACGACCGGGGCAGGAGGGTGCACAACACGAGTTACAGTCCCCGTCACCCCGTTCATGTCACAGCCTGACTGTCGCGCCTACCTACCCTTGCCGGGCCGCTGACCGCACCCGCTGGTGAGCATGTTCCGCCCCGGGTTTGATGGAGACATCCAAACCTGGGAGAGAATCTCGTTATGGCGGCACCGAAGAAGTACCCCGATGAGCTGCGTGAGCGGGCGACCCGGCTGGCGGTCGAGGCCCGCCGGGATCCGGTATCCAGCGTCGGGGCGATCCGGCGGATCGCTGATCAGCTCGGGATTCATCCCGAAGCGTTGCGGACGTGGGTGAAGAGGGCTGAGGTCGATGCCGGTGATCGGCCGGGCACGGCCAGCAGCGACGCGGAGCGCCTCGCCGCGCTGGAACGCGAGAATCGTGAGCTGCGCCGGGCGAATCAGATCCTGAAGTCCGCGGCGTCTTTCGTCGCGGCGGAGCTGGACCGTCCGTCGCGATGAGGGTCGCCTTCGTCGACTCCCAATAGGAAGAACACGGTGTCCAGCCGGTCCTGCAGGCCCTCGGAGACACGCCGGCACAGATCGCACCATTGACCTACTACGCAGCCAAGACCCGCCCGGCCAGCGCCCGGACGGTCCGCGACATCGAACTGACCGCGACGATCAAGCAGGTCCATAAGGAGAACTACGGCGTCTACGGCGCCCGCAAGATCTGGCACGAGCTGCGCCGCACGGGCGTGCCGGTGGCCCGCTGCACCGTCGAGCGACTCATGCGCGCCGCAGGGCTGCGCGGGCTGCTGCGCGACAAGTCACCGCGCACGACCCGGCCTGCTGCGGAGACCGATCGGCCGCGTGACCTGGTCAAACGGAACTTCACCGCGACGCGGCCGAACCAGCTGTGGGTCGCTGACCTGACTTACGTACGCACCAGCGTCGGCTGGGTCTACGCCGCGTTCGTCCTCGACGTGTACTCCCGGCTGATCGTCGGCTGGCAGGTATCCACCTCGCTCTACACCGACCTGGCCCTCGACGCCTTGAAAACGGCCGTGTGGCGCCGCGAAACTCAGGGCTCTGACCTGCGCAGACTGGTTCACCATTCCGACCGCGGCGTCCAATACCGAGCGATCCGTTACAGCCAGCGGCCCGCCGGCGCCGTCGCCTCGGTCGGGTCGAAGGGCGACTCCTACGACAACGCCATGGCCGAGGCGTTCAACTCCCTGTTCAAGGCCGAACTCGTCCGCAATAAAGGACCGTGGCGCGGCTGAGGTTCCACCTTCGAGTCAGCCACCTTGAAACCAGACAGTGGTCTGGGGGAAGGATGTCCGGGTGCCCCGCCCTTCGAAGTATTCCGAGGATTTCCGTCGGGACGCGGTCGAGCTCGTGCGGTCCTCGGGTCGCACGATCCGCGATGTCGGCCGTGAACTCGGTGTCAATCACGAGACCCTGCGTAACTGGGTCGCTGCCGCCAAACGCGCCGACGAGCAGCGTGCCGGTGTAGGTCGCCCGGCCGGTGACGAGTTGAGCGGTGCCGAGCGTGACGAACTGCGTCGGCTGCGTAAGACGGTGGCCGAGCTGGAGTTGGAGAAGGAGATCCTCCGGAAAGCGGCCGCCTGTTTTGCGAGGGAGATGGGTCATTGACCGGCCGCTACCGGTTCATCTCCGAGCTTGCCGAGGTGTACGGCGTGACGCTGCTGTGCCGTGTTCTGGCGGTCAAGCGCAGGCAGGGCTACTACGAGTGGCTGGCCGCCGCACCGGCGAGGCAGGCCCGCGAGGCCGACGACGAGCATCTCGCTGCTCTGATCCGGTATATCCAGGCCGAACACCGCGGCTACGGGGCACCAAGGGTCACCGCTGAGCTGCGCCGTCGAGGGCTGCGGGTCAACCGCAAGCGCGTCGAGCGGGTGATGCGCGAGCGCGGCCTTGCCGGGATCACCCGCCGTCGGCGCCGGTCGTTGACCAGGCAGGACTCGAAGGCGGCGCCGGCGCCGGACCTGATCCGGCGTGACTTCACCGCGCCGGCGCCCGGTGTGCGGCTGGCCGGGGACATCACGTACCTGCCCACGGCCGAGGGGTGGCTGTACCTGGCGACCACGATCGACCTGTTCAACCGGGAGGTCGTCGGGCACGCCATGGCCACCCACATGCGTGCCGAACTCGTCAGCGACGCCGTCGCGCTGGCCCACCGGCGCGGCCTGGTCCGCCCGGACGCGATCTTTCATTCCGACCGCGGCAGCCAGTACACGTCGAAGGACTTCAGGGCCACGCTGACCAGGCTGAACATGCGGCCGTCGATGGGCCGGACCGGTTCGTGCTTCGACAACGCCGTCGCGGAGTCGTTCTTCGCCAGCCTCAAGGCCGAGATCGGCACCCGGGTCTTCGCCAGCCGCGCCGAAGCCCGCCGGGAGGTATTCGCCTACATCAACTACTACAACAACAAAAGACTGCATTCCACCGTGAAACACCAGACACCACGCGAAGCGCGTGTCTGCTATCGTCCACCCATCGCCCTCGCGGCATGAAACTCCGGTGTCCGGTCCCGGGGTGGAACTTCACCGGCCGGTGCCACCTCGATCACGTACATCAGGGTGTGGAAAAGCGCTGCCGCTGTCGGTTCACCGGCCTGGGCATCGATGGTGCTTAGGGCGCCGCTCACGGCCAGGGCGGCCTCGTGCGGATCTGCGGCGTCGGTACCGGCCATGTCGAGCACTTGGCCCAGTGCCGGTATCCGGCTCGGATCGTGCCGGTATTGCCCCGGCCGCCCGATCATGTCGCTGCCGGTAGCGGCGGTCGGGATGTCCGACTCGCTCATCACGTCCTCGTTCGTCACGTCAGGGCGCCCAGTGAATCAGAGACCGAACTGGTGTCCAAACGGCTTTTGTGGCGTCCGGATCCACGATCTCGCGGTGGCTCCTCGCCGCACGCCGGCATCGTTGCCCGCAGATCCGGAAGTGCTGACAGAGGGCAAGTCGACGGATCCGCAGGGCGGGCACCGCTGCAGAACGGAGCGAGCGCGGCCGTGGCAGTCCCGTATCAGCCCCAGCAGGTTCGGCGCAGGCAGTTAGGGCGTTGACGAGGGCGCATAGTGGCGGGCGAGGCCAGCCGCGAGGTCACGCAGGTAAGCTCTAGCTTCGGTGGGGCTGTGGACGGTGATGGCGTTTCCGAACGGGAGCAATGCTCGGACGTCCTCCAGGTGTAGGAACCGGATTGTCACCTTGGAGCCGGTGGAGGACTCGTCATGGTCCTCCCGGACGAGGCGTAGGCCGAAGATCCGTTGTGCTCGTTCGATCTGGGTTTGGTCGATGGTGACGCTGACCTGGATCCCATGGTCGTGTTCCCACTGGTGGAGGAGCGCTGTAGCGACGGTAGCAAGGGTTTGATCCTTGCGGATCCTTCGTGGCTGACCGGTTTCTTTCCACGTCGTGATCCGTTCGAGTCGGTACAGCCGTGGCACTCGGGCGCAGTCGGCGACGAGGTACCAGGTGCCGGCTTTGGTGAACAGCCCGTAGGGGTCTACGACCAGGTCGTGGGAGCGGGACTCGCGCGGGCTGTCGTACTCGATCCGTAGTCGGCGACCTCGCCGCACTGAGCCGATCAACGACGCCGGAGTCGTGCCAGTCGCCCGGTTTTGGAGCCAGGGGCGGTTGTCGATGTACACCACGTCGGTGAGAGGCAGGAGTTCGGCATCTCGACGTGACCGGGGAGCGGCTATCTTGGCAAGTGCTCGCTGGCTTTCGACCGATGCGTTGAGATCCGCGCGCTGCTTCTCGTCCAGCCCGATCAACGACAGATGATCACGTTCGTCAGGCGTGAGTCGGGTGAGATCGAGTCCGGACCCGGGCATCATGGTCACACCACCGAGGCGGCCCCGGTGCGCGGTCACCGGCAGACCGGCGTCGCGGAGCCAGTTCAGATCCCGGGTGATGGTTCGCAGAGAAACCCCGAGCGCCGAGGCCAGCTCCTGTGTGGTCGCGCCATCCCTTGATTCGAGAAGCAGCGTTAGGGCGAAGAAGCGGTCCGGGTTCACCCACCAAGTCTTTCAAGAAATTACGACACTATGTGGCGCATATATCAGCCAGGCTGATGTATGCCCCACCTGTTTTCTGGAAGAGGAACAACCCATGACCACCTCCATCGTGTCCATCGTCTATGTGAACGACGCTCCCGCAGCAGCTCGTTTCTACGGCGACCTTCTCGGCCTGAGCCCCTCGCTCGAGACGTCGGGATACATCACCTTCGAACTTGGGCCAGGCGCTGAACTCGCTCTGTGGTCCGGCCAGTTCGAGGACCTGTCGCCGGACGTCCCGCGTACCAGCGAGGTGTGCCTGGCCATCGAGGGTGGCAGCCCTGACGAGATCAACGCGGTCTTCAAGCAGTGGCAGGCCAAGGGCGTCCTGATCCTGCACGAGCCGCACGACGCGGGGTTCGGGCTGACCTTCCTCGCCGCCGATCCTGACGGCAACCGTATCCGGGTCGCACCAAAGGACTGAGAGGCCACTGTGCGGCAGGCGCGTACGGTCAGCCTTCGCGCCTGCCGTTGTCCGTCTTCGCCGAGACGCCAAGCACCTGCTACACGCGAATGTGCAGACCGCCAACACTCCGGGATCTAATGAACTTCGATATGGCCGCTCAGGCGTTTACTAGCGAGCCAGGAAACGATCCTCGGGTCATGGTGGTCCATGAACAGCGAGACGCCCGAGTCCAAGGCCGCGATGGCCGCCATCTGGTCGCCGTTCAGCTCGAAGTCGAAGACGGCGATGTTCTCCGCCATACGCTCGGGCCGCACCGACTTGGGGATCGCCACCACGCCCCGCTGGATCAGCCAGCGCAGCACGACCTGGGCCACCGATCTGCCGTGCTGCTCACCGATCCCGTTCAACAACGGGTGAGCGAAAAGCTCGGCCCGGCCCTCGGCGAGGGGACTGTAAAAAGAACGGCTCTGGCGCAGAAACGGTGGTCGAGGACCCGGGATCCTATGTGGTCTGACCTGTGCATGATCATGATGCCCGTGTGATCTGATCGGGACGATCTTTC
>NZ_JZKF01000081.1 GCF_000962825.1 Actinoplanes rectilineatus | reverse complement strand
CTCCGCGTGGGGGTGATGTCTGCACCCGGTCCTGGGTTCGGGTGCGTGGGCCCTCCGCGTGGGGGTGATGTCTGCACCCGGTCCTGGGTTCGGGTGCGTTGGCCCTCCGCGCGAGGGATGTCTGCACCCGGGTCTGGGTTTGGGTGCGTTCGCCGTTGGGGTCTGTCCGGGTGGTTGATCAGTAGGCGATCCGTCCGTGACGGTGGCGGCGCAGACGGCGGCTTGCCGAACGCCGATGCCGTCGAACGGGTGGTCAGTGCCGTTCGGTGGGCTGCTGTGGGTGACTGTGGGGTAGCGGAAATGCGCGGGTGGAAAGCGGCCGCGAAAGGGTGTACCGCGTATGCCGGATTTTTTGGCGTCCCGGTGGAGAATAGTGGCCAGACGTCGATATCGGAGCGCGTTCGGGCAGTTCAGCGCCGCACAGGGTCACCGGATAATTGCTCTGGGGATTCTATTGTGGAGAGCTTTGAGAATGGTTCCGGGATATTGACGGGGTGATCAGTGGTGACTTATGTTGGCCGCCAGTTGATCTACTGGAACGGGGAAAATTCTTCATGTCTGTGTCATCGCGGGCTGTCCGGGCTACCGCTGCGGGTGCCGCCACCGTCTTCGCCGCCTCGCTGGGGCTTGTCCTGGCGAACCCGGGGCCTGCCTCGGCTGTCGCCCGCTGTACCAGTGACGGGAAGCCGAAGGCCACGTCCGGCAAGTTCACCAACAAGACCAGCCAGACGATCATGGTCAAGGGTGACGCGCTGGTGAACGGCAAGTTCAAGACGGTGGAGCGGCCCATCCTCAAGGAGGGCGGCACCGCCGCGGCCGCGGGCATCTGCGACGCCGACTTCATCAAGGTCTACCGGGACTTCATCGCTCTGAACGTCGGCTACGACGGTGACGTCTACAAGAAGATCCAGGGCAACTGGAGCTGCTGGAACATCCGTGCGGTTGCCTCCTCGCCCTACAAGGTCGAGTGCGGCTGAAGGCTTTAAGGGCGAAAAAAGCCGATAAAGCCGAAGAAGGCTGCAAAAGCTGAAGAGGGCTTAGCGAAGACGAAAACGGACGAAGTTTCAAGAGCGGTCAACGACTGACGGCCAACCCGAACGTCGACGGCCGCACGCCTGGGAACACCTTGTCGAGTGTTCCCAGGCGGCACCGTTTCTGCAGAACCTCGCCGATCACCGCACGATAGTCGACGGTCGCCTTCAGGTCGCCCGCCATCAGGGCCGCAGGTGCGAGACCCGGCCACGTCCCGTACACCCGCCCGCCGCGCACCCCACCGCCCAGCAGAAGCATCGCGTTGCCGTGCCCGTGATCGGTGCCGTGCGAGCCGTTCTCCCGGACCCGCCTGCCGAATTCGCTGATCGTCAGGATCGTGGTGCGGGCCAGCCCTTCGGCGCCCAGGTCGGTGGTGAACGCGGCCAGCGCCCCGGCCAGGTCGGTGAGGGCCGCCGGCATCCGTTCGTTCTGTCCTTGGTGCATGTCCCAGCCGCCGCTGTCCACCGCGGCCGTGACCAGACCGGTTCGCGCTTTGATCAGCCGGGCCACGTCGCGCAGCGCCGCCCCGAGGTCGGTGGCCGGATATCGGGCGCCCGCCGACCGGAAGGTCCGCAGCGAGTGCAGGGCCCGGTCGGCGGTCATCGCCGGTGCCGACAGTCCGCCGGGTGCCCCGGAGTACATCGCCCGCAGGGCCGCCGCGATGGGCCGCTTGCCGTCGCCGGCCAGTGCGAACTCGTCGATCGACGCCATCGACACGTCGGTGGACGGTCCACCGAGGATGCGGGCCGGCATCGCATTGCCCACCGAGACGCCGGCGAGAGGGCCGGCCGCCCCGGTCACACCGAGCATCCGGTCCAGCCAGCCGCTGCGCAGGGACGTGCCGGGGGCGGCGTTCTCCATCGCCTCCATCGCGGCGAAGTGGGAACGGGTCGGGTTGGACTGGCCGACGGCGTGCACCGCGGCGAGCTTTCCGGCCTTCCAGAGCGGGAGCAGCGGGGCCAGGCCGGGGTGCAGCCCGAACCGGCCGTCCGCGGCGATCACCCGGCTGCGGGGTACGGCGATCGTCGGCCGGGCCCTGTAGTAGTCGGGGTCGCCGATCGGGGCGACGGCGCTGAGCCCGTCGAAGCCGCCGCGCAGGGAGATCACGACGAGGGTGTCCCCCTGGTAGGACGGTGCCGCGAAGGCCACCCGGGGTGCCGCGGCGCAGGCCAGTAACGGGAGCAGCGCCCGGCGACGAATACCCACGAAAGCACCCTAACGAAGCTGGAAGGCCGGCGCGTCGAGAACCAGGGCGATCAGGTACGGCGCATCCGCCCCCACCGCCCCGCCGACCGGACTGGACACTCTGCGGCCCGCCACACTGAGTACCGCCGTCGTGTGCGCGGCCGGCAGCCGTGTCCCGATCAGACGCAGGGCCAGCGCGTCCACCAGCGCCCCGTGGGTGCGGGGCATCGCCGGTACCAGGGAGCGCAGCAGGTCGGCGGGCCGGGTGAGCTGGTTCGGGTACCACCCGGTGGCCAGGTTCAGGTGCAGGTTGCAGCGCAGCAGGAACGCCGCCGGTGAGGCCCAGAGCGAGGCGGTGTCCGGGAATCCGTTCGGTGCGTTCCAGCGGAACGGCGCGTTCCCGGCGGACACCAGTGCGTTGTAGAGGGCGTCGAGCGCGCGTACCCCGCTGCGTTCCGGTCCCAGGCCGAGGGCGCGGACGGCGGCGGTCAGGTCCTCGAAGGGGGTGCGGAGTTTCCGGCCGGTGGACGCGGCGAACTCGGGGGAGGTGAACAGGGCCCGCAGCACGGGGGCGATCGCGGTGTCGTGGTCGCGGTACACCTTGGCCAGCCGGGCGACGAGCGCCGCGGGCGGGTCGTCGGCGACGTACCGGACGCACAGTTTCCGGGCGAGACGGTCGGCGGTGGCCGGGTGCCGGGCCAGGTGGTCGAGAAAGGCCAGGGCTGCGGACTCGCCGTTCGCCGAGCCGTTGGGGTGCCGGAACCCGAGGATCTGCACCGGTCCGGTCGCATGCTGACTCGAGAGATACGCATAGGTTCCCCGGGAGGACACCGACAGGCCGGTCAGCAACCGGGCGGCCGCGACCACGTCACTCTCCTTGTAGGCCAACCCGACCGTGTGCAGTTCGAGGAGTTCCCGGGCGTAGTTCTCGTTCGGGCTGGACCGGACCGAGTCCCGCTGGTCCAGGTAGGTCAGCATCGCCGGGTGCCGGGCCGACGCCTTGAGCATGTCGGCGAACCGGCCCAGCGCGTGCCGCCGGACGACCTGCGCGTCGTAGTCGCACCGGGTGTCCCAGACCCCGCTGGACGGCGCCGTCACGTGCAGATGGTTGGACCAGAAGGCGACCGCGGACTCGTACAGCTGGCGGGTGCTCCATATGGCACGGGCGACGGCGGCCCGGCCGAGCTGACCGAACGCCTCATAGGAATGCCGGGGTAGCCGGGAACGGACGGTGCCGGGGGTGGCCCCGGCGAGGGGAAGGCGGGCGAGCACCTGGTCGCATCGTCCGTCGGGGATCCGGGACGGCTGCAGCTGCCGGTCGATCCAGCCGGTCGTGCCGAGACGGCGGACCTCGGCCAGCGACTCCGGGGTGGGGCCGAAGGCGGCCCGGCGCAACAGGTGCGCCGCCTGTTCATCAAGGAGAGACGTCACACCTGTTGTTTCGGCCGGTTCGCGCGGATCGTTCGCCTGTTGCGGGCGGTTCCGCGGACGTAGGCTCATGGCCGTGGATCAGGCTGAAACGGTACGCACTCCGTCCTCCTGGGTCGTCGTCGGACTCGACAACGGCGGCACCTGCAACAACGCCACCGTGCTCGACGCCACCGGCCAGTTCCTGGTCGACCATCTGGTGGAGAACCCGAGCCGGGTGCAGGACGGCCCGGAGTCCGCGGTCGACTCCCTCACCGACGCGTTCGCCGGCATCCTCGAGCTGACCAGCACGCCACTGTCCCTGGTCCGCGCGGTCGGCCTGGACACGCCCGGCCCGGCCAGTGCGAACGGCGTGATCTCGTCGAAGGGCGCGACCAACTTCAACCAGGTGTCCTGGCACGGGTTCGACATCCGGGGCGCGCTGGAGGCCCGGCTGGGTCTGCCGGTGGTCTACAACAACGATGCCAATGCGGCCGCTGTCTACGCGCACTACCGGCACTTCGGCGCGGAGGCGTCGGAGAATTCGTCGGTCGCCGCGATCGTCGGCACCGGCCTGGGCGGTGGTGTGGTGGAGGCCGGCAAGGTGATCCGGGGTGTCGCGGGGATGGCCGGCGAGCTCGGTCACGTGCAGATCCCGTTGCACGGCGTCCTCGAGGACGGCCAGCCGGTCCCGCTCTGCAACTGCGGGTTCTCCGGTGACGTCGAGGCGATCGCCTCCCTCACCGGCATCCGCAACAATCTGCTGCCGTACTGGCTGTCCCGGTTCCCGGACCACCCGCTGGCGAGCGAGCCGGTGGCCAAGGCGGCGAAGATGCTCCGTGGTTACGGCGAGAAGGAGGACTCCCTGGCCTTGGCCGTGTTCGGCCAGCAGGCGAAGGCGATCGGCAAGCTGTTCACCATCGCCGCGAACTTCACCGACCCGGCCGCCTACTTCCTGGGCGGCGGCGTGGTCGAGGCGGCGCCGCACTTCCGGCAGTGGTTCCTCAACCTGGTCCGGGAACACACCCAGCTGCGCGACGAGCAGAAGGAGGCGGCCACGTTCGCCCTGGTGCCGGACCTGGACATGGCCGGGGCCAGGGGTGCCGCGGTCGCCGCTCTGGACACCGTGGCCGCCGCCGGCTGACCGCCGGGTCACCCTTCTCCGGGGGTACGCGTCACAGCAGGCGAACAACGGGCGTGCTCCGACGCGTACCCCGAAAGGTCATTCGTCTTTCAGCGCCGTGGCGACGTCGGGGAACATCGGCAGATAATCGCTGAGTCCCAGGGTGTCGAAGAGGCGGCGCAGGAATCCGGACGGCGCCGCCAGACGCACCCAGCCGTCCCGTTCGGTGGCCCGGCCGTGTGCCGTGACCAGCACGCCGACGCCCATCGAGTCGCAGAAGTCGAGACCGGAGACGTCCACGATCACGCGCGGCGCGGGACGGTCGACGAGGCGGCCGAGGTTGGCCTTGAGCGCGGGCGCGGTGTCGATGTCGAGGGATCCGCGCAGGACGAGCACGGCCGTGTTGGGTGGATGGTGCGCGACCGAGACCTGCATGTTGCCACGTTCTTTCGCTTGGGGGGCGGGCTCGCGGGGAATCGAGGTTGATGACAACCCTATGCGAGCCCGCCCGCACACGCAGGCGACGCGCTACACCTCGTTACGCCACTTGCGGCCGTTGCGGCCGATCAGCCGGTCGGCGTCGGTCGGGCCCCAGGACGCGGCCTCGTAGGTCGGGATCGGCGAGTGGTCCCGTGCCCAGTTCTCGATGATCGGGTCGACGATCCGCCAGCACTGCTGCACCTCGTCGCTGCGGATGAACAGCGACGCGTCGCCGATCAGTGCGTCCAGCAGCAGACGTTCGTACGCCTCCGGGGACTCCTCGACGAACGTCTGGTCGTACGAGAACTCCATGCTCGCGGTCCGCACCCGGAACGAGTGACCCGGGACCTTCGCACCGAAGCGCAGCGAGATGCCCTCGTTGGGCTGGATGCGCAGGATCAGCGCGTCCGCGTCCAGGCCGGTCATCTGGTCGGTCGGGATCGGCAGGTGCGGCGGGCGCTGGAACTGCAGGGCCACCTCGGTGAGGCGGGCCGGCAGGCGCTTGCCGGTGCGCACGTAGAACGGCACACCCGCCCAGCGCCAGTTGTCCACGTTGAGGCGCATCGCCGCGTACGTCTCGGTGCGCGACAGCGGGTCGACACCGACCTCCTCGCGGTAGCCGGCCATCAGCTCCTGGCGGGTGCCGCCGCGGGTGTACTGGCCGCGGACCGCGGCGTCGGCGATGTCGCGGTCGGTGGGGAGCCGGATCGCCTGGAGCAGTTTCACCTTCTCGCTGCGCAGGCCTTCGCCGCCGAACGATGCCGGCGGCTCCATCAGGGCCAGCGCCAGGACCTGGAGCACGTGGTTCTGCACGATGTCACGCATCGCGCCGGCGTGCTCGTAGAACCCACCGCGGGTGCCGACGCCGAGCGTCTCGGCGACGGTGATCTGCACGTGGTCGACCCACGAGCGGTCCCAGATGGGCTGGAAGATCGAGTTGGCGAAGCGCAGCGCCAGCACGTTCTGGACGGTGTCCTTGCCCAGGTAGTGGTCGATGCGGAAGACCTGGTTCTCGTCGAACGCGCTGTGCACGACGCCGTCGAGTTCCCGGGCGGTATGCAGGTCCCGGCCGTACGGCTTCTCGATCACCAGGCGGGAGAACGAGCCCTCGTGCGCCTGGTTGAGGCCCGCTCCGGCCAGCCCGTTGATCACCGGCTCGAACGCGCCGGCCGGGGTGGACAGGTAGAACAGGCGGTTGCCGGAGGTGCCGCGCTGCGCGTCCAGCTCGTCCAGCGTCTCGGCGAGGCGCTTGTAGGTCTCGGGGTCGTCGTAGCTGCCGGAGACGTAGCGGACGCCGCCCTGCAGCTGCCGCTTGTTCGCCAGGTTCTTGCCGCCGAGGGCGCTCTCGGCGAACTGCTCGTCGCTCATCGGCGTCCGGGCGACACCGACCAGCGCGAACTGGTCGGGGAGCCGGTTGTGCCGGGCCAGGCTCTCGACGGCCGGGAGAAGCTTGCGGCGGGTCAGGTCACCAGAGGCGCCGAAGATAACCAACGTGGCTGGTGGGGCGCTGCGCTCCTGGATGAGCTGAGGTGCGTGGTCCATCTTCTGGGTGTCCTCCGACGCGGGTTGTTACCGTCGTCTGAACCTTACGCAGCGCAGGGGCCGAGCGGTTCACATCCATCCACCGATGCGACCAGGGCCATAACGAAAAAAGTGGCAAAATGGTCTCAAAGGTCTGGCGATCGTAGGGGGACGTCGTGAAGTACCGGCTCGTGACCCGCAGCGACTTCGACGGTCTGGTCTGCGCCGTTCTGCTGCGTCACCTGGACATGATCGACGACATCATGTTCGTCCACCCGAAGGATGTGCAGGACGGCGTCGTGGACATCACTGATCGTGACGTCTTGACGAACCTGCCGTTCGACGCCCGTGCTCACATCGTTTTCGACCATCATCATTCGGAGACGCTGCGTAACAAGGACAACGTCGGCAACCACATCATCGACGCCGACGCGCCGTCCGCCGCCCGGGTCATCTACGACCACTTCGGCGGCCGGGAACGGTTCCCGAAAGTGTCCGACGACCTGATGCGGGCCGTCGACCAGGCGGACTCGGCCGACTACACGCTGACCGACATCCTCAGTCCCAACGGTTGGACACTGCTCAACTTCCTGATGGACAGCCGCACCGGGCTGGGCCGGTTCCGCAACTTCCGGATCTCCAACTACCAGCTGATGATGCAGCTGATCGACGCCTGCATCGAACACCAGAACGTCTCGGACATCCTGTCGCTGCCGGACGTGGCCGAACGCGCCGAACTGTTCCACGAGTGCTCGGCCCGCTTCGTCGAGCAGCTGCACCGGATCAGCCACATGGACGGCGACGTCGTCGTGGTGGACCTGCGCGAGGAGGAGACCATCGAGGCCGGCAACCGCTTCATGGTGTACGCGCTCTTCCCCGAGTCCCGGGTCTCGGTACACATCATCTGGGGCCGGCAGAAACTCAACACCGTCTTCGCGTGCGGCAAGTCGATCCTGGACCGCACCTCACCGGTGGACATCGGTGAAGTGATGCTGCGCTACGACGGGGGCGGGCACATCGCGGCCGGCACCTGCCAGGTCCCGCACGCCGACTCGGAACGGGTGGAACGCGAGATCATCGACGCGCTGCGCACCGAACGGGTCGTCCCGGTCTGACGACAGTGTGTAGGGGTGGGGAGCCGACGGCTCCCCACCCCTACGACGCGCGGATCACGGGCCTTGCCCGGGGCCCCACCCGCCGGTCGTGGTGCCGCGCCCCACGCGCTTGCCACGACGTTTCCTCACGCCCACCCGCGTGAGGTTTCCCGCTGCAGGCCCGGCCTGCGGGGGAGTCTCACTCAGCCCTTCAGGCTCCACTTGCCGGCGGCCACCGGCTCCTTGCCACCGTCCTTGGCCGTGTCGTCCTTGGCGGTGTCGTCCTCACCGGCCGGCTCGTCGGAGCTCTCCGGCTCCTCCTCGGCCCGGTGCCGGTTGCGCCACACCGTCCAGCCGGCGCCGAGCAGCGCCAGCGCCGCCACACCCCAGCCGGACAGGGCGAGCACCGACGGGCCGTCGTCCTCGCCGTTCACCACACTGTCGAAATACTGGTTCTCCGCCTCCGAGAACGCCGTGTCGGTGGTCGTGGCCACCCCGCCGGCGTGCTGGTGGGCCGACGTGGTGACACCGTCCCACGGGGTCAGCGTCAGGGTGGCCTTCTCGCCGGTGCCCTTGCTGCCGTCGGTGTAGGTCACCTCGAGGGTGAAGTCCACCGAACTCAGCGTCGGCAGCGGGCCGGCGGCGACCGGCAGGTCCGCGACGGCGCCCGGGGCGAGCGCGCCACCGGTGCCGACCGCCAGCCACGTGATCGCGCTCGGCACCTGGGTCAGGGGCGTCGAGTTGTGGATCGCGGTCAGCGGCGTGCTCAGCTGTTGCCATTCGATGTTGGGCGCCCACTCGTTCACCGACAGCGGGTACACCTCGGCGATCGGCGAATCCGTCGGGATCACCAGGCGTACCTGCTTCACCGGCTTGGCGCCGGTGTTCTTGTACTGGAACGTGATGTTCGCCCCGGTCGTCTGCTGCGCGCTCGCCGGGCTCACTGTCACGTCCGCTGCGGCCGGACCCGCGGCGAAAAGCACACAGGCAGCGGAAACAATGGTCAGCGTGCCCGCGCGGCGGGCCATCCTCAGATGCCTCACGACATGTAGTTCGGATCGCCGGTCCCGATGGTTCAACCGGAGCGGAGAAGTTTTCCGAAAGGTTTCCGGTGATCCCGCTGCCGGTCGCCGTACGGCGGTGGCCGATGATGGGCGGATGCGAGACGTTTCCATCGACGGCGACATGATCCGGCTGGGCCAGTTCCTCAAACTGGCGGACCTCATCGAGACCGGTGGTGAGGGCAAGGTCCTGATCGCCTCCGGAGACGTGACGGTCAACGGCGAGGTCGACGAGCGCCGCGGCCGCCAGCTGCACCCGGGTGACGTCGTCGAGGTACTCGGGCGCCGGGCGAGAGTCGTCGCATAGAGGGCGGAACCGGGACGGCGATTCGATCGTCGTACCGGGTATGACCAGAAATCGTGGCGCCGTCCTCGCGGCCCTGCCCCTTCTCCTGCTCCTGAGCGCCTGCGCCCGGTCCGGTGCGGCCGGCACCTCGGCCGGCACCTCGGCCGGGCCCGTCCTGGAACGCGGCTCCGCCACGCCGTACCCGTCGTCCGACGTGGTCGTCCTCCGCGTGGAGTCCCGCGGCGGCTTCGTCCCGCCGCACTTCCTGGTCGGCCGGCTGCCGCAGATCAGCGTCTACGCCGACGGCCGCCTGATCACCGAGGGCCCGGTCGCCCTGTCGTATCCCGGTCCGGCCCTGCCCAACCTGCAGGTCCAGCAGCTCACCCCGGAGCAGGTGCAGCAGCTGACCGCGGACGCGGTGAAGGCGGGCGTGACCGACGGCGCCGACTTCGGCACCCCGAACGTCGCCGACATCCCCAGCACCAAGGTGACCGTGCGGACCGCCTCCGGCGACGAGAGCGTGGAGGTGGTGGCGCTGCGCGAGGCGCGCCCGGACGACACGTCGCTGACCGCCGCGCAGCACGCCGCCCGCAAGAAGCTGACCGACTTCCTGGACACCGTCGACGGCCTCGCCACGGCGAGCCAGGAGCGGTATCTGCCGACCGGACTGGTCGCCATCGCCCAGCCGTGGGTGGACCCGGGCGACGGTCTCGGCGGCGAGCCGGTCCAGTGGCCCGGCCCGGACCTGCCCGGCGAGGCGCTGAACGAGACGGTCGGCACCCACTGCGTCGCGATGACCGGCGAGCAGAAGGACACGGTGTGGGCGGCCGCCGACAAGGCCAGCCAGCGGACCTCGTGGATGTCGGCCGGCAAGCAGTGGTCGGTCGTCTTCCGGCCGCTGCTGCCCGGCGAGTCCGGCTGCGCGTCGCTGCGGAACGCCGAGTGATCCCGATCGAGGAGCCGTTCGACCCCGGCGCACACGACGCCGGGGCCACGGAGAACGCAGCGGCACCGCCGCAGCCGCCGACGGTTCGGCCGGTGTGCCGGGCGCCGGTGGCGCCGCGGGCCCGGTCACGCCGCCGCGGGGGCGACGCGAACAGGTGAGTCACCAGACGTCGCCCTCGCGCCAGTCGCAGGTCAGCGGGGCGGTGACACGCAGCGCCGCCCCGCCGGTGACCGGGCGGACCAGGGTGCTGTCGTCGTCGTCCGGGGTGGGGACCAGGCCCTGCGGGGCGAGCACGGCCGTCGGTCCCCGCCACGGCACCCAGCCGCGGGCCAGGTAGAGGCCGCGGCCCTCGGGGGAGGCGGCGAGGGCGCCCAGGTCGTACGCGGCATCGATGATCTTCTCGGCGGAGTCCATCACCGCGGCGGCCAGGCCCCGCCCGCGATGCTCCGGATGCACGGCGACACCCTCGACGTAGCCGCAGCGCCAGGACCGCCCGTCGTGCAGGAGGCGGCGCTGGACGACCGCGCCGTGCGCCACCGGTTCACCCCCGTGGGTGACCAGCAGGTGCAGGCCGCCGAGGCTGTGATCCCAGTCGTGGTCGTCGAAGCCGCCGTCGAACGCGAGGTCGAGCATGGCGCGGATGCTCGACCTTCCGGCGGCCGTGAGGTCTGCGGTGGGAACGATCCGGACCGTGGTCATCCACGGATGGTAGGCGCATCACGCCTACCATCCGGGTCCGTCAGTTGACGCCCTTGCCACCCTTGTTGGCGGCGTCCGTCGCGGCGCCCACTCCGGTGCCGGCGCTCTCGCCCTGCATGCTGGCGAGCAGCGCGTCGGTGTCGTCGCAGACGGTGTTGAACTTGAGGATCGCGGCGCTGACCTCCGCTTCCAGCGCCGGGCCCTCCGGGTCGTCCGCGGCGGCCTTGGCCTTGCGGGCAGCCGCGTCCAGGACGTTCGCCGAGCTCGTGATCAGGGTGCTCTCGGACGCCTTGGCGGCCGCCACGATCGCCTCGGCCGACGTCACGTCGAGATCGTGCCCACCCTTACCGAGCGTGGCGTTCGACGCCAGGGCGCACGCGGTGTTGGTGCCCGCGTCCAGTCCGGCCACCGCGGTGGTGGCGGTGTCAGCGGCTTCGATGGAACCGGCGTCGTTGCTGTTGGCGGCGCAGCCGGTCAGGGCCAGAAGAGCGCAGGCCGTGGTGACGGCCGTGCTGATGGGTCCTCGCATGGGCGCCGACGTTACCTGCACGAAATGGTTCAGCGCCCACCCGGGCTCACCCTGTGTGACGTATGTCTTGTTGCAGAGGGTGCTCCGGCACCCGTGTGAGGGCGCCGGAGCGGCCCGCTGTCAGTGCACCTGGAGCAGGTCCACCACGAAGATCAGGGTCTCGTTGGGCTTGATCGCGCCCGGGGCACCACGGCTGCCGTAGCCCAGGTGCGACGGGATCACCAGACGGCGACGGCCGCCCACCTTCATGCCGGCCACGCCCTGGTCCCAGCCGGCGATGACCTGCTGGCCACCGACCCGGAAACCGAACGGCTCGCCCCGGTTCCAGGAAGCGTCGAACTCCTTGCCGTCGGACTGCGCCACACCGACGTAGTGGACGCTGACGAACGACCCGGGGGCCGCCTCGGTGCCGTTGCCCTCGACCAGGTCCTCGATGACCAGATCGGCGGGCGCCTGTGCCGGAATGGGGCCGACGTCGGGCTTGCTCATAGATCCTCCAGGGTTTTCTCACCGGACCCGGCCATGCAATCACAGCGCCGGGACCGGTGAACGAGCGGTGCCGCAACTCCGTACCCCCTGGTGGCCGGGAATCACCCGGCCCGCCGCCGCCTCGCCGGGAGTCCCCGTGTACCTCCTCCGCCGACTCGCCGCCGCCGGTCTCCTGGCCGCCGTCGCCGTGCCCGCCCTGCCCTCACCCGCCCTCGCCCACGGGGCGCCGACCACCCCGATCAGCCGGTCCGCCGCGTGCGCCGGCAACGGCACCGACACCGGAGCCGCCGCGTGCAAGGCGGCGAAGAAGGCCACCGGCGGGTTCATCGGGGCGTACGACAACCTGCGGCTCGCGAACGTGACGGACGACCGGGACCGGGTGCCCGACGGGAAGCTGTGCAGCGGCGGGCTGGACCTGTACCGCGGGCTGGACCTGGCCCGCGACGACTTCCCGTCGACGAAGGTGAAGTCCGGGCAGAGACTGTCGGTCTCCTACCGGGGGACCATCCCGCACCAGGGCGAGTTCCGTCTCTACCTGACCAAGGCCGGGTACGACCCGGCGAAGAAGCTGACCTGGGACGACCTGGGGTCGAAGCCGCTCGCCGCGATCACCGACCCGCCGCTGACCGGCGGGGCGTACCGGATGAAGGTGACCCTGCCGCAGCGGACCGGGCACCACCTGCTCTACGTGGTGTGGGAGACGTCCAGTACGCCGGACACCTACTACTCCTGTTCGGACCTGATCTTCCCCGCGGCGGCGGTGGCATCCCCGTCACCCTCGGAGAAGCCGTCGCCCACACCCTCGGAGAAGCCGTCGGCCACCGCCACGCCGGTGAAGACCCGAGCCGCGGTGACGCCGTCGTCCCCCTCGGCCTCCGCCGTGGTGCAGGACCCGGTCCTCGCCTCCGGGCAGAGCGAGACCGGACTGGTCAAATTCGGACACTGGCTCATCGTGGGAGCGTTTGCAGTATCTGCCCTGGCAGTGGCCGGTGCGGGCGTCGCGCGGCTGCGCCGCCGCCGAAATCATTGAGGTATCTCGAGAAAACTGTTGAACCGCTGAGAACCGGATCTCGTACTGATCGGCGTCGACAACACAACGCCTGGCAGGTCCCCCCACCCGACGAAAGGCCCACGTAATGAGCCGTGTTCGCTACCGCGCCCCGGGCAGCTCCAACTGGTTGTCGCGCCGCAAGGTTCTGGCCCTTGCCGCGACCGGCGTAGGAGTCTCCGCCGTCTCGGTCGCCGGCCTGAGCCTCGCCGGTGAGTCGGGTGGCGACTCGAAGGACAGTGGCCCCCTGGTCATCTCCCTCAAGGACGCGGCCAAGGGCCAGATCGAGATCTTCTCCGGTGAGAAGAGCAAGGTCGTCACCGACAAGGATCTCGTCAAGCAGCTTCTCAAGGCCGCAGGCCGCTGACTCTCGGAGGAATAAGCCCCCCATGTCTTCTCACCGCGAAGCGCCGGAGATCAGCAAAGACCCGGTCGCCGACAGCTCCGACCTGTACGCGTTCGTCAGCCCTGACGACAAGGACACGGTCACGATCATCGCGAACTACGTGCCGCTGCAGATCCCGGCCAGCGGCCCGAACTTCTTCGAATTCGGCGACGACGTTCTCTACGAGATCCACATCGACGCGAACGGCGACGCCCGCCCGGACATCACGTACCAGTTCCGGTTCGTGACCGAGCTGCGCAACGACAAGACGTTCCTGTACAACACCGGCCAGATCGAATCGCTGGACAGTGAGAACTGGAACCGTCGCCAGTTCTACTCGGTCACCAAGGTCGACAAGTCCGGCAAGAGCACGGTGCTGGCCAAGAAGCTGCCCTGCCCGCCGTGCAACGTCGGCAAGATCTCGATCCCGGACTACGAGAAGCTCGCCGAGGACGCCGTCTACAAGCTGGACAGCGGCGAGAAGGTCTTCGCCGGCCAGCGCGCCGACGCCTTCTTCGTCGACCTCGGCTCGATCTTCGACCTCGGCACGCTGCGCCCGTTCCAGGACAAGCACCTGGTCGGCCAGGGCCTGTTCAACTACGCCGGCAAGGCGGTCAACGCCACCGACCAGACGAACGTGCACAGCATCGCCATCCAGATCCCCCTGGACAAGGTACGCCGCGACGGCAAGAAGCGGGTCCGCGCCAAGGACGCCGGCGCCGTCATCGGTGTCTGGACGTCGGCGAGCCGCCGCCAGGTCGAGGTGCGCAACGGCGACAAGAAGGGCGCCGAGGCCGACGTGTACGTCGGACCGCAGGTCCAGGTCTCGCGCCTCGGCAACCCGCTGTTCAACGAGGTCATCGTGCCGATGGCCGAGAAGGACAAGTGGAACGCGTCGTCGCCGGCCGAGGACAAGAACTTCGCCGAGTTCGTCGCCACCCCCGAACTGGGCGGTCTGCTGCCGGTGCTGTACCCCGGCCTGTTCGACAAGCTCGAAGCGCAGAACAAGAAGAAGGAGGCGCGGGCCGACCTGCTCGCCATCCTGCTCACCGGCATCCCGGACGGCCTGATCGACGGCTTCCAGAACCTGACCGGTGAGACCCAGGCCGACATGCTGCGCCTGAACACCGCGATCGAGCCGGTCGCCAAGGAGAACAAGTTCGGACTCCTCGGCGGCGACCTGGCCGGTTTCCCCAACGGCCGGCGCATCGCCGACGACGTGGTGTCCATCTCGATCCGGGCCATCGCCGGCGTCACCCTGCCGCTGGTCGACAAGGAATTCGAGCCCGACGCGGCGGCCGCCCTGGTCGAACAGGGACTGAGCATCAAGGACTCCAGCGCCAAACTCCTGAAGAAGTTCCCCTTCCTCGGTACCCCGTTCGACGGATTCGGAAACCCGAAATGAGCCACGAACACCACCACCATCACCACACGTACGCCCCGTCCGGCCAGGGCACCGTGATGCTGAACATCGGCGGCGCCATCGGCGCGCTGATCATCAACACCCCGGCCCGCCTGCAGGGCCACGAGATCGAGGTCAGCCCGGTCGACGACCCGGCACACCGCACGCACGCGGCGGTCCGCGCGCGCTACGTGCGCACCGGCGTCACCTACTGCCTGGTGATCGACTCGCTGCCCGAAGGCCGCTACGTGATCTGGCGTGACCCGGTCACCCCGCTCGCCGAGGTGGACGTGCACGGCGGCGCGGTGGCCGAGTTCGACTGGCCGTCCGTCTCCGCGGTCCCCGAGCGGGAGCTGGTGGCGGTCTAGGCTGGACGCCATGGCAGGCGGCCAACTCCGTGCCCCGGCGGCGGGCGCGGACATCCCGCAGCACGTCGCGTTACGCACCACCGACGTGGACGAGGCTCGGGCGTTCTGCCGGCGGCTCTACTACGGACCACTCCAAATGGAACCGGTCGGGGATCCCGGCCGGTTCCATTTCGCCGCCGACGTCGTCCGGCTCGGCGCCATCACGGTCGGCGAGGTGGGCTACGGCACCGACATCCACCTGTCGATCGCGGCGCTCGAGACGTCGTACCACGTCCTGGTGCCCCTCAGCGGCATGCTGCGCTCCTGGCACCGCGGCGCCCTGGTGATCGCCGACCCGACCCGTGCGGTCGTCTACCGGCCGGCCGGCGACATCGAACTCGAATGGCCCGGCGACTGCCGCCTCCTCAGCGTCAAAGTGGAACGCGCCGCCCTGGAACGCGAACTCGACGCCGCCCTCGACCAGCAGGTGGTCTCCCCGCTGCCGGTCGGCGCCAGCTTCGACCTGGTCGACGGTCCCGGCCGCACCTGGGCCGCCCTGGTCCGCCTGCTGCTCACCGAACTGCGCGGCCCCGACGGCCTGGCCCGCCAGCCCCGGATGGCCGCCCGATGGCGCGACATGGTCGTCAGCGGCCTCGCCCTCACCGTCGAACACCCCTACGGCGAGGAACCGGCCGGACTACAGGGCCCCATGCGCCCCCGCACGGTCAAACGCGCCCTCGACGTGATGCACGCCGAGCCGTGGCGCCCCTACACGGTCAGCGAACTGGCGACGGTGGCGGGCGTCGGCGTCCGCGTCCTGCAGGAATCCTTCCGCCAGCACGTCGGCATCCCACCCCTGACCTACCTGCGCCGCCTGCGCCTCGACGGGGTACACGCCGAACTGTCCCGCTCGGATCCGGGGCAGGCGAGTGTGAGCGAGGTGGCGTACCGCTGGGGCTTCACCCACCTGGGCCGGTTCGCGGGCGCCTATCGTGAGCGGTTCGGATCCTCCCCGTCTCAGACCCTGCGGGGGCGTTCTTAGCGGTCCGCTTCCGTCTTTTCTGTGGTACGCCCAAAGCCCCGTCTCGTGGTGTCGTCGTGTTCCGTCTCGTGGTGTCTCCGTGCCCCGTCTCGTGGTGACTTCGTGCCCTGTTCCGTGGCGACCCCGTGTCCCGTGGCCCTGCCAGTCTGCGTGCGCGCGCGATCCACCCCGGCCGTCGTGCACGGTCCTCCCGCAACGTCGACAAACCGCCGACGACGGCTCGGGGTGGTCCGGCCGTCGTCGGCGGTTGTTTTCTGTTCGTGGGTGGGCCGTGGGTGACGGCTCGGGGTGGTTCGGCCGTCGTTGGCGGTTGTTCTCTGCTCGTGGATGGGCCGTGGGTGACGGCCGGGGTGGTCGAGCCGTCCATGGTGGCTGTTCGGGGGGCGTGATGCAGCCGTCGGTGACGGCTGGGGTGGCTCGGCCGTCGTCTGCGGCTGGTTCGTGTTCTGCCGGTGGCCGAACGGCGGGCCGGGAGCGTTGGGTGGCGAGTCCAAGAGCGGATGGTGGCGGGTCAAGGAGCGGATGGTGGCGGGTCATGAGTGGGCGGTGGCGGGTCAAGGAGCGGATGGTGGTGGGTCACGGAGTGGATGGTGGTGGGTCAAGGAGCCGGCGGTGGTGGGGCTCCGGGAACCGGGGTGGTGGGTGGCGTGGTCTGGATGGTGAGCTGGCCCCAGCGGCCGGCCTCGGTGTGGAACACGGTCTCGATCCGGTCCACCTCGGCGGCCATGTCGTCGCCGGTGTCCCAGTGCAGGTCGGCCTCCTCCAGGCTGTCTGCCGCGTCCTCGTAGAGCTTGGCGATCGGGGTGAAGCCGATCAGCGTCTCGTAGGCGGTGATCGCCGCGGCCATCGCGGCGAGTACGGCGGCGGCCACCCCCGTGGCGACCCGGCCGGTGCCCTCGATGAACTGGCCCGCCGCCCCGACGGTGGCGGCCAGTCCGAGCAGCGTGTTCCGGACGGCGATGGCCTGCCGTGCCGCCCGGGTGTACTCCGTGGCCCGCTGCCGGTAGAACTCGAGCTGGTCGGTGACCCGCAACTCGCGGTAGAGGACCCGGACCGCCGCCGTCCACTCGTTGCCCACGGCATCCCCGTCCGGCTCGGTGACAACGTCCGGCTCGGTGACGCCGTCTGGTTCGGCGACAACGTCCGGCTCGGCGACACCGTCTGGATCGGTGACAACGCCCGCGCCGTCGGCCTTCCCGGCGCCCGTCCGGCCCGCGGATGCTCGGCCGGGGCCGTCGGGGCCGGGCTCTCGGGGGCCGGGGCGGGTCACTCGGGTTCCTTTCCGGTTCGGACGGCGAGCACCGCGCGGCGCAGGGCCCGTCGGCGGTCCGGACCGGAGTAGGGGCCCACCCGCGTCAGGTAGCGGAAGTACAGGGCGCGGAGGCGTTCGGCGCGTACCCGGAAGTCCAGGTAGTCCTGGAGCGAGGCGCGTTCCCGGGCCCACTGGCTGCTGGTGGCCAGCAGGACCCCGGCGACGGTCAGCAGCAGGCCCGGCCAGCGCTGGCCGGGGAAGAGGGCCTGGACACCGCCGAGCACGGTGATCGCCGCCGCGCCGCAGAGGATCAGCAGCTGCTGGCGGCGGTAGGTGTTCTGTTCGTGCTGGGCGCGCTGGTCGTAGTCGGTGAAGACCGGCGTGACCAGCGACTCCAGGTCGGCCAGGTCACCGGCCAGGACGGGGTGACGTTCGGCGGTGCCGGGCGGGATGACCGGGCGGTGTTGCGGGCGGTGGAACAACCGGGGGAAGCGGGCGAACAACGCGACGGGCATCGACCCTCCGGAGATCGGCGTCGGACGCTCCATTGTCGCCGGTCGGTCAATCCGCGGAGATCATGCTCCGGGACGCGCCGCGGAGCAGGGCGGTCAGCCCTCGGCGTACGGTGTCCGGGTCGTCGCTGGTGAGCTGGACCCGGGGATCGGCGGCCACCGCGTCGACCCGGGCGTCGGTCCGGTCGCGACGGCGGGGTGCGGGAATCCGTGGCACTGCGAGGATCGGTGGCACCGCGGGGATCGGCGGCACCGTGGAGTTCCGTGGCACCGTGGAGTTCCGTGGCACCGTGGAGATCCGTGGCACCGTGGAAATCCGTGGGACTGTGGGGTCTCCCGCCACCTGGCGGGCGTCGGCGATCCGGTCGGCGGTGCGGCCGGAGCCGCGCAGGACCAGGAGTGGCCGGTCCGCCCGCAGGCTGAGTTCGGCGTCCGTGAGGGCTATCGCGCCGCCGTTGATCAGCAGGGTGGCCGAGGCGGCGGTGCCTCCGGTCAGGGCGCCGGCGGTCCGGGACAGCCAGGCCGCCTCGTCGCCCCAGCGGTCGCCGGGGACCATCAGGAAGTGCGAGTGGTGCGGTTCCAGGTCGGCCGCGTCGGCGGAGGGTGGCGCGCCGCCCGGAAGACGGACGGTTCCCCGCGCGGCGACCCCGACCAGGGGCAGATCCGGGGCGGTCCCGGCCACCGAACCGGCCATCGAACCGGCCATCGAGCCGACCATCGAACCGGCCGTCGAACCGGCTGCGACGTCACGGGAACCGGCCGGGAGGACGTGTGCAGCGGAGGCGGCGGCGCGGGCGCGGCCGATCAGCCGCATCACACCGGCGTCGGTGCCGCCGTCGACCACCGTGGCACCCGTGGCAGCGACGGCGGGCAGCACCGCGCGGTCGATCACCGCGCGGACCCGTTGCAGATCAGTTTCGGTCATGCCGCCGGCGCCGCCGACGAGCACCAGGACCGGGCGGGGCCCGGTCAGGCCGAGGGACGCCAGCGCCGCGGGCAGTGCACCGGTGTCGTCGGCCCGGGCGAGCCGGGCCCGTCGGCCGGCGCCGAAGTCCAGCGGCAGCACGCCGGCACCCGGGTTCCGCGGCGGCACGGGTCAGAGCTCGATGCGCTGGCCCTTGCCGACCACGACCACGCCGTTGTCGCTGACCGTGTAGAGCTTGCGGTCCCGGTCCAGGTCGACGCCGATCTGCGCGTCCTCCGGGATGATCACGTTCTTGTCGATGATGGCGTTGCGGATGACCGCCCGGCGCCCCACCGACACACCCTCCATGAGGACCGCCCCGTCGACGTGGGCCCACGAGTTGACCCGGACGTTGGGGGAGATCACCGAGCGTTCGACGAGGGAACCGGAGACGACCACGCCGGGCGAGATCATCGAGTCGATGGCGCGACCCTGACGGTCGTCGTACCCGTGCACGAACTTCGCCGGCGGCCACGAGCCGTAGTCGGTGAAGATCGGCCAGTCGTGGTTGTAGAGGTTGAAGATCGGCAGGGTGGCGATCAGGTCCATGTGGGCCTCGTAGAACGAGTCGAGCGTGCCCACGTCGCGCCAGTAGCCGCGGTCGCGGTCGGTGCTGCCGGGCACCTCGTTGTCGCGGAAGTCGTAGACGTTGGCCTCGCCGCGTTCGACGAGCATGGGGATGATGTTGCCGCCCATGTCGTGCTTGCTGTCCGGGTCCTGGGCGTCGGCGGTGACCGCCTCGCAGAGGGCGCGGGTGGTGAAGACGTAGTTGCCCATCGACGCGTAGACCTCGCCGGGCGAGTCTGCCAGGCCGACGGCGTCGCGGGGCTTCTCGCGGAAGGCCTTGATCTTCTTGCCGTCCGGGCCGACGTCGATCACACCGAACTGGTCGGCCAGTGCCAGGGGCTGGCGGATGCCGGCGACGGTGACCGCGGCGCCCGAGGCGATGTGGTCGTTGACCATCTGCTTCGGGTCCATGCGGTAGATGTGGTCGGCGCCGAAGACGATCACGTAATCGGGCGACTCGTCGTTGATCAGGTTGAGGCTCTGGTAGATCGCGTCGGCGGAGCCGGCGAACCAGCGCGGGCCGAGGCGCTGCTGGGCCGGGACCGGCGTGACGTAGTTGCCGAGCAGCGTCGACATCCGCCAGGTCTTGGAGATGTGCCGGTCCAGGGAGTGCGACTTGTACTGGGTCAGCACGACGATCTTCAGGTACCCCGCGTTGGCGAGGTTCGAGAGCACGAAGTCGATCATCCGGTAGATGCCGCCGAACGGGACGCCGGGCTTGGCCCGGTCCGCGGTCAAGGGCATCAGGCGCTTGCCTTCGCCACCAGCCAGAACAATTGCAAGCACCTTGACAGCCATGGGGAGGACGCTAATGTTCCGATCGGCTGTGCGCCACCCGAAAGGGCTGTTCGAAATATCTTGCTCGCGCTGCTGGACACTTGCCCGCGCGCCACACAGACTACCCGGTTGATCATCAGCGCCTCCGGGCGGCGGATACATGAGTGCGGCTATCCTGCGACTCGTGACCGATTCCCCCGCTCGTCGTCTGCGTGCCGATCTGCTCACCCGGGAGTACCCGCCGGAGGTCTACGGCGGTGCCGGGGTGCACCTCGAATACCTGAGCCGCGATCTGCGGAACCTCGCCGACGTCCGGGTGCACTGCTTCGGCGCGCCGCGGGACGAGACCGGCGTCACGGCGTACCCGGAGGGTGTGGAGCTGGCGGGGGCCAACGCGGCCCTGCGCACCATGGGGGTCAACCTGGCGATGGCGGCCGGCTGCGAGGGCGCGGACGTGGTGCACAGCCACACCTGGTACGCGAATTTCGCCGGCCACACCGCCAAGCTGCTGCACGGGGTGCCGCACGTGGTGACCACGCACAGCCTGGAGCCGCTGCGCCCGTGGAAGGCGGAACAGCTCGGCGGCGGGTACGCGTTGTCGTCGTTCTGCGAGCGGACCGCGATCGAGCACGCCGACGCGATCATCGCGGTGTCCGGCGGGATGCGGCGGGACGTGCTCAAGGCGTACCCGTCGGTGGACCCGGACCGGGTGCACGTGGTCTACAACGGCATCGACACCGAGCTCTACCAGCCCGATCACGGCACCGACGTGGTGGACCGGCTGGGCATCGACCGGTCCCGGCCCAGTGTGGTGTTCGTCGGCCGGATCACCCGGCAGAAGGGCCTGCCCTACCTGATGCGGGCCTGCCACGACCTGCCCGCCGACACCCAGATCGTGCTGCTGGCCGGTGCGCCGGACACCCCCGAGATCGCCGCCGAGGTGGAGGCGCTGGCCCGTGACCTGCGGGCGGCCCGGGATCCCGAGGGCGTGATCTGGGTGCAGGAGATGCTGCCCAAGCACGAGGTCGTCCAGGTCCTCACGCACGCCACGGTGTTCGTCTGCCCGTCGGTCTACGAGCCGATGGGCATCGTCAACCTGGAGGCGATGGCCTGCGAGACGGCGGTGGTCGCCACCGCGACCGGCGGCATCCCCGAGGTCGTCGCGGACGGCGTGACCGGCCTGCTGGTGCCGATCGAGCAGGTGCAGGACGGCACCGGCACCCCGGTCGACCCGGCGAAGTTCGTCGCCGACCTGGCCGCCACGCTGACCCGGGTGCTCGGTGATCCGCAGCTGGCCGAGCAGATGGGCAAGGCCGGCCGCGAGCGGGCGGTGGAGAAGTTCAGCTGGTCCCGGATCGCCGAGGACACCCTGGACGTCTACCGGACGGTGCTGTGACCTTGCTGAGGCGCCCCCCGCTCCAGCTCGCTCTCCTTCTGGTCGCGGTGCTGTTCGCCGTCGCGGTGCTCGGTCTCGGCCTGGTCCGCGCGGCGTTCTACGAGCCGCCGTCGGCCACCAGCGTCGCGGACAACGGTGTCGCCGCGGTGCAGGCGCCGGTCCCGTCGGTGGCGGGCCGGTGCGGCACCCAGGAGGCCACCGCTCCCCGGGAACTGCGCGGGATGTGGCTGACGACGGTCTACAACATCGACTTCCCGAGCAAGCAGGGTCTCTCGCAGGAGAAGGTCAAGGCGGAGTACCTCAAGTGGGTCGACCTGGCGGTGGCCCGGCGGCACAACGCGATCTTCGTGCACGTCCGGCCGAGTGGTGACGCGTTCTGGCCGTCCGAGTACGCGCCCTGGTCGAACTGGCTGACCGGCAGGCTCGACGGCAGCGACCCGGGCTGGGATCCGATGGCGTTCATGGTGGACGAGGCGCACCAGCGGAATCTCGAGTTCCACGCGTGGTTCAACCCGTACCGTGGGACGCAGCCCGCGCCCAGCGGTGCCGGCGCCGATCTCACCAAGCTGCCGGCCGATCACGCCCTGCGGACGCACCCGGAGTGGCGCATCGCCTATCCGACCGGCAAGAACAGCCGGCTCTACTTCGATCCGGGCGTTCCCGAGGCGCGCAGGTTCGTCGAGGACGCGATGCTCGAGGCGGTCCGGAAGTACGACATCGACGGCGTGCACTTCGACGACTTCTTCTACCCGTACCCGGAGAAGGGCGAGGACTTCCCGGACGACGCGTCGTTCGCGAAGTACGGCGCCGGCAAGTCGCGTGCCGACTGGCGACGGGAGAACGTGAACCTGCTGGTCCGGGAGATGCAGCAGCGGATCGCCGAGATCAAGCCCTGGGTGAAGTACGGCATCAGCCCGTTCGGCATCTGGCGCAACGGTGGTGAGGGCTCGGACACCAAGGGGCTGGAGAGCTACGACACGATCTACGCCGACACCCGTAAGTGGGTACGGGAGGGCTGGCTGGACTACATCGTGCCGCAGCTCTACTGGACGATCGGGTTCGACAAGGCGGACTACGCCAAGGTGCTGCCCTGGTGGGCGAAGACGGTCAAGGGCACGTCGGTGCAGCTGTACATCGGGATGGCCGACTACCGGGTGGGGGAGAAGGGCGACTGGAGCGATCCGGCCGAGCTCGACCGCCAGATGGCCATGAACGACAAGTTCGGCGTCCAGGGCCAGGTGCATTTCAGTGCCAAGCAGGTCCGGTCGGATCGGCTCGGTTCGGTGTCGCGCTACCAGAAGGCGCACTACGCGACGCCGGCGTTGCAGCCGCGGATGGAGCGTCTGCCGGTCGCGGCGCCGCCCGCTCCGCGGATCACCGGGGTGAGCCGCGGGGAGAAGGGCGAGACGATCCTGGCGACGGCGGCGACCGAGGGCGTGAGCTGGGCGCTCTACCGCACCGGGGAGAGCCGGGCGACGCTGGTCGCGACCGGTCGGGCCGGTGCCGCGGTGGTCGATCCGGCGCCGCCGTCCGGCCCGGTGTCGTACTGCCTGAGCGGGCTGGACCGTTCGGGCAACGAGGGCCCGCTGAGCGAGGCCTTCACCACCGGTCCCTCGTAAGGGTGAATCGGGGCAACTCCGGCAATTCGGACATAATGCGGATGATTGCGGCGATACCGTAGGGCATGATCACAACAAGGCGTAAGCCGCTGAAGACTGCCCTCGGTGTCTCCGCCACGGTCGTAGCCTCTGTCGCGACCCTGGTGGCGGGCTCCGCCGCCGCGGCAGCCGCTCCCTCCCCGGAGCGGCTCAAGGCCGCACTGCTCACCCAGGCCGAGGTTCCGGCCGGTTTCTCCACCCTGAAGACCCCGATGAACACGTTCATCAGTGACATGGGCCTGGACGTCGCGTCCTGCGGCCGCGGCGCCGCCGCCGGCGGTGGCCCGATCACCGCGCGTGCCGTCTACACCCGCGGCGCGGGCGGCAGCGAGGCCCTGATCGAGACCCTGGCCGCCCCGGGCGCGGCCTCCGCCCGCCAGTTCGTCGCGGGCGTCGCCAGCGCCGTCAAGCGCTGCCCGACGTTCACCAAGCAGGTCCCGCAGATGGGCGTGAACGCCGCCGTCACGCTGACCCCCGGCACGCCGGCCAAACTGGGCGACGCCTCCGCAGGGGTCGGATTCACCATCCGCATCCCCACCCAGGCGCCGGTCCAGGGCCGGATGGTGGCGATCGCCGACGGTGACGTCTCCGCGATCGTCCTGATGCTGTCCCCGGGACAGCCCAACCAGCGTGAGCTGACGGCGGCCGCCGGTGCCGCGGCCCGCAAGCTGGCGTCCCTCTGAGATGTGCCCCGGGGTGCGGCGCCGTCCGGCGCCGCACCCGCCCCGGCCATGGAAGGCTACGGCCGGGGCGTGCTGATCAGCCCTCGACCCGGCCCTGCGACACCACGAGACGACGGTCGGTCGCCACCGCCTCGAGCATCCGCCGGTCGTGCGTGACCAGCAGCAACGTGCCGGTGTAGCTGCTCAGCGCCGACTCCAGCTGCTCGATCGCCGCCAGATCCAGATGGTTCGTCGGCTCGTCGAGCACCAGCAGGTTCACCCCGCGCGCCTGCAGCAGCGCCAGCGCCGACCGGGTCCGCTCGCCGGGGGACAGCGTCGCCGCCGGGCGCAGCACGTGCGCCGCCCTCAGGCCGAACTTCGCCAGCAGCGTCCGCACGTCGGCGTCGCTGAGCTCCGGCACCGCCGCCCCGAACGCCCGGACCAGCGGCTCGTCACCGAGGAACAGCCCGCGGGCCTGGTCGACCTCGCCGACCACCACCCCCGACCCCAGATGCCGGTCACCGGACTCCAGGTCCACCCGCCCGAGCAACGCCGCGAGCAGCGTCGACTTGCCGGCCCCGTTCGCCCCGGTGATCGCCACCCGGTCCGCCCAGTCGATCTGCAGCGTGACCGGCCCCAGCGTGAAGTCGCCGCGCCGGACCACCGCGTCGCGCAGGGTCGCCACCACCGCACCGGACCGGGGCGCGGCGGCGATCTCCATCCGCAGCTCCCACTCCTTGCGCGGCTCCTCGACCACGTCCAGCCGTTCGATCATCTTCTCGGTCTGCCGGGCCTTCGCCGCCTGCTTCTCGCTCGTCTCACCCCGCTGGTTCTTGGCGATCTTGTCGTTGTCCGGGGCCTTGCGCCGGGCGTTGCGCACACCCTTGTCCATCCAGCCGCGCTGCATCCGGGCACGTTCGAGGAGATCCTCCTTCTTGCCGGAGTACTCCTCGAACTGCTCGCGGGCGTGCATGCGGGCCCGGTCGCGTTCCTCGAGATAGGACGCGTAACCGCCGCCGAACAGCTTCACCTGGTTCTGCGCCAGATCCAATTCGAGGACCTTCGTCACGGTACGCGTGAGGAACTCCCGGTCGTGGCTGACCACCACGACACCCGGGCGCAGGCCGGCCACGAACGTCTCCAGACGGGCCAGGCCGTCCAGGTCGAGGTCGTTGGTCGGTTCGTCGAGCAGGTAGACGTCGTACCGGCTGAGCAGCAACGACGCCATCCCGGCCCGGGCCGCCTGCCCGCCGGAGAGCGCGGTCATCGGATGGTCGAGCGCCACCGACAGCCCCACCTCGCCGGCCACCTGCTCGGCGCGTTCGTCCAGGTCGGCGCCGCCCAGGTCGAGCCAGCGCTCCAGAGTCGCCGCATACCGGTCGTCGGCGCCGGGCAACTCCCGGGCCAGGTCCTCGGCGGCGGCGTCCATCGCGGCCTGCGCGGCGGTCACCCCGGTGCGCCGGCCGAGGAAGTCACGCACGGTCTCCCCGGCGCGCCGCTCCCGTTCCTGCGGCAGGTAGCCGACGTTGGCGGTGGGCGGGCTGAGCGAGACACTCCCGCTCTCCGTCGCGTTCAACCCCGCGAGGGTACGCAACAGTGTCGTCTTGCCCGCACCGTTGACTCCGACCAGTCCCACCACGTCCCCGGGCGCGACCACCAGGTCGAGTCCGGCGAAGAGGGTGCGGTCGCCGTGCCCAGCGGCGAGTTCCCGGGCGATCATCGTGGCGCTCATCGAACGCCAATCCTAGACACGTTCAGTCGTCGAAGTCCGCGTGGTGACTTCGGCCTCTCAGCGCGCCCGTAGTCACCACGCCCCACGGCGGTGTGGTGATTTGGGGTGCGTGGGGCGCCCGTAATCACCACGGTCCACAGGGTGTGGTGATTTTGGGTGCGTAGGGCGCCCGTAATCACCACGGTCCACGGGGTGTGGTGATTTGGGGTGTGCAGGGCGCCCGTAATCACCACGCGGACGGGTTTCGCACCCCTGACCGCGGAACGTGTCTCGAGGCCCGGGAACCCGGCAATGGTCAGCGGATCTTCGCGCCGTAGACGTGGCCGACGGCGATGGACAGCAGGACGCGGCGGTCGGCGACCATCACCGAGCGGTACTCGTCCCAGTCCGGGTGCTCACCGGCCGCCCGCCGGTAGTAGTCGACGAGCGCCTCCACCGCGGGGCTCTGCGGGTCGTCGCCCGGCCCGGTCAGGGTGGCGACGCCCTCGGCGGTCGCCCAGGCGTAGCCGTCCGGGCTGGTCACCTCGAGTGTGGCCCGGGGGTCGCGGCGCAGGTTGGCGGTCTTGGCGCGGCCGGCGGTCACCGAGATCAGGATGACCTCGGCGTCCCGGTCGTAGAACTGGGTGACCGGCGACAGCTGTGGTCTGCCGTCGGCCTTGATCGTGGCGAGGACACCGAGCCGGGTCTCCGCGAGCAGCGTGCGCGGGTCGAACAGGGCAACCGTCATATCCCTGCCAAGTCCGTCCCGGGGAGGCCTATTCCGCGATCGGCCCGGCGGTTCCCTCCGCGATCGGCCCGGCGGTTCCCTCCGCGATCGGCCCGGCGGTTCTCTCCACGATCGGCCCGGCGGTTCCCTCCGCGATCGGCACGGCTGTTCCGGACACGTGGACGCCGGGGGTGCCCGGGACCAGACGGACGGTGATGCGGCTGGGGCGGCCCATGTCGTCGCCCTGGCGCAGCAGCAGCGTGGCGTCGTCCGGGACCAGGCCCAGCTCCCGCAGGTAGCCGCCGAACGCCGCGGCGGCCGCGCCGGTCGCCGGGTCCTCGTAGACGCCGCCGACCGGGAACGGGTTCCGGACGTCGAACTCCGCCGGGCCGGACCGGAAGGCCAGCTGGACGGTGGTCCAGTCGCGGTCGAGCATCAGTGCCTTCAGGGCCGGCTGGTCGTAGTGCAGGCCGGCCAGGCGTTCCCGGGTGGCGACGCCGAGCACGGGGTGGCGGGCGCCGGCGTACGCGACCCGGGGCGGCAGTGCGGGGTCGAGATCGTCCCGCGACCACCGGAGGACGGTCAGCAGGGCGTCCAGGTCGGCCTCGGACAGCCCGGACACCGTCGGCGCGACGCTGATCAGGGTGGCCACGCCCGCGTCGGAGACGGTGACCGGGACCTCGCCGGCGTTCGTCACGAACAGGTGCCCGCCGGGGCCCAGTGCCACCGCCGTGGCGACCGTGGCGTGCCCGCAGAACGGGACCTCGGCCAGCGGGCTGAAGTAGCGGACCCGGATCCCGCCGCCGGACGGGCCGGTCACGAACGCCGTCTCCGAGTAACCCACCTCGGCGGCGATCGCCTGCATGGCCGGGTCGTCGAGACCGGACGCGTCCAGGACCACCCCGGCCGGGTTGCCGCCGCTCGGTGCGACGGTGAATGCGGCGTACCGCTGAATCTGCGTCATGACCGGAAAGCGTGCCGGGCGGCACGCGGGGCGACCAGAGCCAATGTCGCGGTCCTGGTTGTGGTGCCCGCCACAGTCGCTGGTCGTCATCCTTGCGGAGTAGCGTTCCTGCGGTGACAGAGGCGACCATCGCGATCACGCCCGTTCCACCCGCCGGCCTTCCCGGCACCGTCGGTGAGCTGCGTGCCACAGGGCACGAGTTCCGGACGGTCAAGGAGGAGCTGCGCGCCAACCTTCTCACCCGGCTGCGCTCCGGCGAGCCGCGTTTCCCCGGCATCGTCGGCTACGAGGACACCGTGCTTCCCGAGGTGGAGCGCGCCCTGCTGGCCGGGCACGACATGGTCCTGCTCGGTGAGCGGGGCCAGGGCAAGACCCGTCTGATCCGGGCACTGGGCGGCCTGCTGGACGAGTGGACCCCCTACATCACCGGCTCGGAGCTGCACGAACACCCGTACCATCCGATCACCCCGGCGGCCCGCCGGCAGGCCGACCAGCAGGGCGACGCGCTGGCGATCTCCTGGCTGCACCGCTCCGAGCGGTACGGCGAGAAGCTGGCGACCCCGGACACCAGCGTCGGTGACCTGATCGGCGACGTGGACCCGATCAAGGTGGCCGAGGGGCGTGCCCTGGGTGACCCGGAGACGATCCACTTCGGCCTGGTGCCGCGGACCAACCGGGGTGTCTTCGCCGTCAACGAGCTGCCCGACCTGGCCGAACGCATCCAGGTGGCGCTGCTCAACGTGCTCGAGGAGCGCGACATCCAGGTCCGCGGTTACCAGCTGCGGCTCCCGCTGGACCTGCTGCTGGTGGCCTCGGCGAACCCGGAGGACTACACCAACCGGGGCCGGATCATCACGCCGCTCAAGGACCGGTTCGGCGCCGAGATCCGCACCCACTACCCGGTCGACCTGGAGCTGGAGACCGCCCTGATCCGCCAGGAGGCGGAGCTGGTCGCGGACGTGCCGGAACACCTGGTCGAGGTGCTGGGCCGCTTCACCCGGGCGGTGCGCGAGTCGCCGTCGGTGGATTCCCGCTCCGGCGTGTCGGCGCGGTTCGCCATCGCCGCGGCCGAGACCGTCGCGGCGTCGGCGCTGCGCCGCTCCGGGCTGCGCGGCGAACGCGAGGCGGTGGCCCGGATCTGCGACGCCGTCTCGGTGACCTCCACGCTGCGCGGCAAGGTCGAGTTCGAGAGCGGCGAGGAGGGCCGCGAGGTCGAGATCCTGTCGCACCTGCTGCGGGTCGCGACCGCCGAGACGTTCCGGGCCCGGCTGGCCGGACTGGACCTGTCCGGCTTCACCGCCCTGGTCGCCGAAGGCGCGATCATCGAGACCGGTGATCTGGTCGGTGCCGAGGAACTGCTCGGCCAGATCGGCACGGTGCCGGGTCTGGCCAAGGTGCTCGACCGGCTCGGGCTGGGCGACGCGCCGAGCCCCGGCCAGGCCGCGTCCGGGATCGAGTTCGTGCTGGAGGGGCTGCATCTGACACGCCGGCTGGCCAAGGAGCTGACCGACGACGGGCGCACCCTCTACGGGAGTTGAGCCGACATGGCCGGAAACGTTTTCCGATACGGGGCGTGGCGCGACGGGCCGGATCCGCTCGCGCCGCCCTACGACGTGCGGGCGGCCGTCGACGCGATGGGGGAGCGGGTGCTGCGCGGCGACAGCCTGCGTGATGCGCTGCGCGACCTGATCCGGCGGGGGCCGCGGGACGGCCGCGGGCTGGACGAGTTGCGGGCCCGGGCGCAGCGGCTGCGCCGGGAGGCGATGCGGCGGGGCAACCTGGACGGGGCGGTGACCCGGGCCCGGCAGATGCTGGACCAGGCGCTCGCCACCGAGCGGGATGCGCTGAGCGCCCGGGACGACGACGATGCGCGGTTCAGTGAGGCGATGCTGGACAGCCTGCCGCGGTCGACGTCGCAGGCCGTCTCCGAGTTGTCCGGATATAATTGGACATCGCCCGAAGCGGGGGATATTTACCGTCAGATTCTGGAGGGGCTGCGCCAGGAGGTCGTCGAGCAGCGCTTCGCCGGCATGAAGCAGGCGCTCCAGCAGGGTGACATGTCGGAAATATCTGACATGGTGGGTGATCTCAACGGCCTGCTCGACAAGCATGCCCGGGGGGAGAACACCGACGACGCGTTCCGTGAGTTCATGGCCAAGCACGGCAAGTTCTTCCCGGACGACCCGCAGAACATCGACGAGCTGATCGACTCGCTGGCCCGGCAGGCCGCGGCAGCCGAACGGCTGATGCGCTCGCTCAGCCCGCAGCAACGCGAGGAACTCCAGAGCCTGATGGCCCAGGCCCTCGCCGACAGCCCGCTCCAAGGGCAACTCGGGCAGCTCACCGACAACCTGCGGGCGCTGCGCCCCCACCTGAACTGGGACCGCGGCGAACGCGTACGCGGACCCGAGGACCTCGGCTACGGCGACGCCGCGTCCGCGCTGGGTGAGATCGCCGACCTGGACGAGCTGATCGACCAGCTCGGACAGGAACACCCCGGCGCGACCCTGGACGACGTCGACGTGGAAGCGGTCGAGCGTCAACTCGGCCGGTCCGCCGCCGACGACCTGCGCCGCCTGCGCGAACTGGAACGCGAACTGCGGCGCCAGGGCTGGGTGGAACGCGACGAGGACGGCCTGACCCTCTCGCCCAAGGCGCTGCGCCGGCTCGGCCAGACCGCGCTGACCAGCATCTTCCGGGACGTGGCGGGCACCCGCGGCGAGCACGACATGCGCGACGCGGGGGCGGCCGGGGACCTGATCGGCTCGTCACGGCGCTGGGAGTTCGGCGACGATCAACCCCTCGACGTGGTCCGCACGGTGGGCAACGCGGTCCGGCGCCGGGCCGCCTCCCGGGATCTTCACACCGTTCCGGTACGCCTGACGCCGGACGACTTCGAGATCGCGGAAACGGAGCGGCGCTCGTCGGCCGCGGTGGCGCTCTGCGTCGACCTGTCGTACTCGATGTACGCCGACGGGCGCTGGGGGCCGATGAAGCAGACCGCCCTGGCCCTGTCGCACCTGGTCGCCACGAAGTACCCGCAGGACGCGCTGCAGATCGTCGGGTTCGGCAAGTACGCCCAGACGCTGTCCCAGGGTGAACTCGCGGCGATCGAGCCGACCACCGAGAAGGGCACCAACCTGCAGCATGCCCTGAAACTGGCCGGCCGGCACCTGCGGCGGCATCCGGGCGCCGAACCGGTGGTGCTGGTGGTCACCGACGGCGAGCCGACCGCGCATCTGGAGGAGGACGGCGAGGCGGTCTTCTGGTGGCCGCCGCTGAGCGAGACGGTCAGCGCCACGGTCCGCGAGGTCGACCTGCTCACCCGGTACGGCGCGACGCTCAACGTGTTCATGCTGGGTGAGGAGCCGGGGTTGCGGCGGTTCGTCGGCGCGGTGGCCGAGCGCAACGGCGGGCGGGTGTTCAGCCCGGACGCCGCCGAACTCGGCCGCTACGTGATCGACGACTACGTGCGGGCGCGCCGGGGCCGCCGTTGACCCCCACCCGAAGTCATCACGCTTTTCGGGGTGTGTTGAGTTCGGGCGTTGTGGGCGCCTGAAGTCATCACGCTTCTCGGGGTGTGGTGACTTTGGGCGTTGTGGGCGCCCTAACTCAACACGCGGGGTCAGCCGCGCAGGGTCTGGGACGGCGGCACGCCGTAACGGGAGCGGTACGCGGTGGCGAACCGGCTCGGGTGGGTGAACCCGAACCGGTACGCCGCCTGCGCCACCGTCGTTCCCGGCGCGGCCCGGCGCAACTCGTCGTGCACCAGTCCCAGCCGCAACTCCCGCAGGTAGGTCATCGGCGGCATTCCCACGTACCGCAGAAAGCTCTGCTGCAGTGCCCGGCTGCCCACCCCGGCGACGGCAGCCAGGTCGGCCACGGTGAACGGACGGCCCGGTTGCGCGTGCATCGCCTCGACCACCCGCCGGATCGCGCCCGGCGCGGCCAGGGCGGGACGCTGACCGTGCAGCGAGTCGCGGAACCGGTGGCCGGTGGCGAAGAGCAGACCGGTCATCAGGCTCTCGCGCAGCCGCGCACCGACCACCGGATGCCCGGTCAGGCCGTCCGGCGTGCCGGTGTCGGCGGTGACGATCCGGGCCAGCCGGCTCCAGGCCGCGCCCGCCCCGCGCGTGACGTCGATCTCCGGGCCCAGGTCGACCGGACCGCGTACCGGACGGTCCAGCAGCTGGGACAGCTGGTTCTCCAGCTCCCGGCGGCCCACCTTGACGGCCAGGATCCGGCAGTCGCCGTCCCACCGGTCGACGATGGTGTGCCCGACCGGCTGGTAGACCGCGGCGCCGCGACCGGCGAGGACCCGGTGCGGTTCGTCACGCCCCTGGTGCCAGGCCATGCCACCGCCGGTCAAGGGCAGATTCACGTGGTACGCGTCGAGCTCGCCCGCATCGATGCGCACGTCGACACCGAACCGCAGGTCGCCGAGGGTCACCGCGTCGTCGCCGCCGACCGCGAAGTCGGCCGTCCAGTGCGAGGCCGGGGCGAGGACACGGACGTCCAGGGCGTAGAAGTTGCGGGTCAGCAGGTCCTGCGCCTCGTCCACGTCGCGTATCTGCCGGGTCACTGTGTGCACGCTCTCCAGCTTCTCGCCTGACGTGGCCGGCGGCCAGTCACCCGTCGAGGGAATGATGGGCTAGCCTCCTAGGACGGCGTACGCTTTGTGGCGCCTGTGACTGCGCGTCGGCCGGAGGAACGCGGCTGGTTATAGTTGCTCGGCGAGTGAGCAGCTCGTACAGGATCCGGGCGGGGGCCCGGGCCGAGGGGGAAGGAAGTCGCGATGTCGCAGCAACCTGCGTCGTCCATCGAGACCTCCGACCGCATCTGGACCCTGCCCAACGCCATCAGCTTCCTGCGGCTGCTCGGCGTCCCGCTCTTCCTCTACCTGCTCCTGGTGCTCCAGCACGACGTCGCCGCCGTGGTGGTGCTGGCGATCGGCGGCTCCACCGACTGGGTGGACGGCTACATCGCCCGCCGGATGAACTCGGTCAGCCGCCTCGGCGAGCTGCTCGATCCGTTCGCCGACCGGCTCTACATCCTGGCCACCCTGGTCGGCTTCACCATCCGCGACGTGGTCCCGCTCTGGCTCACCGGCATGCTGCTGCTGCGCGAGGCGGTCCTCTTCGTGGCCCTGCTGATCCTGCGCCGCCAGGGGCACGGGCCGCCGCCGGTGCACTACGTCGGCAAGTCCGGCACGTTCGTGCTGCTCGCCTCGTTCCCGATCATCCTGCTGGCCAAGGCGGTGCCGTCGATCGCCTGGTGGGCCACGCCGACCGGCTGGGGCCTGGCCTGGTGGGCACTCGGGCTGTACTGGGCGGCTGCCGCGCTCTACCTCGTGCAGACGGTGCGCCTGCTGCGCGCGGACCGTCCCGGCGCCGGGACGGAGGGGGCGTGAGCCCGGCGGCGCGGTCCGCGCCCGGTCCGTCGTCCGAGTCGTCCCCGTCCCCGCCTGCCGTGCCGTCCTCGCCCGGCACGCCGTCCCCGGCCGCGGCTGCCTCTTCGTCTGCCGCGTCTGCGTCTACTGGCTTCTCCGTTTTGTCCGCTCGGCCGGCGGTGGACTCCTCACCGGCGCGGCCGGTGGCGGGGCTCGAACCGGGGGAGACGCCGGACCCGGACGGCTCCGGCCGGCGTTACGCACCCGACTTCCTGATGGAGCTGTTCCGCAACCCGCTCGACCCCGGATACGCGGACGCGGCCGCCCGGCGCGACTCCGGATACCGGCGCAGCCCCGGCGGCCGGCGCACCGCGGCCGGCTCGTCCGCCGTGGTGGCGCTGGTCATCGGATTCCTGCTGGTGGTCGCCTACCAGCAGACGGTGGCCGAGGAACCCGCCCGCACCAAGGCGCGGGACACGCTGATCGAGCAGGTGCAGAGCCGCCGCGCCGAGACCGAGGACCTGCAGGGCCGGGCCGAGCGGCTCGCCGCCGAGGTGGCCGGCCTGCGCGAACGGGAACTGAGCGGCGCCGCCCTGGCCCAGCTGCGTGACCTGGAGGCGGCCACCGGGCTGGCCACCGTCCGCGGGTCGGGAGTGCGGATCACGCTGTCCGACGGGCCGACCACGGTCGACGCGGTGACCGGGGAACGGCGTACCGAGGCGCAGGTCAAGGACACCGATCTGCAGCTGGCGACGAACGCGTTGTGGGCGGCCGGCGCCGAGGCCATCGCGATCAACGGCCAGCGCCTCACCGCGACGTCCACCATTCGTCAAGCGGGCGGGGCGATCCTGGTCAACGTGCAGCCGGTCGCCGCGCCGTACGAGGTGGTGGCGATCGGGCCGGGCGACATGGGATCCGACTTCCACAAGGGGTACGCCGGCCAGTTCTTCGACACGCTCGCCGCACGGTACGGCCTGTCGTACGACGTGGCGAACGCCAAGGACGTGACCCTGGACGCGGCGACCGAGATGAAACTGCGGGTCGCCGCGGCCGACACCCCACCGCCCGCCGCGTCGGGCTCCTCGTCACCGGACGGCTCGGGAACGGCCCGTTCGTCCGGCTCTGCGTCGGAAGGGCCCCGATGATCGCCGTTCTCGCCCTGCTCGCCGGTGTGCTGCTGGGCATCGTGTTCCATCCGGCGGTGCCGCCGGAGTTGGTGCCGTACCTTCCGATCGCCGTGGTGGCGGCGCTCGACGCCGTGTTCGGCGGGGTCCGGGCCAAGCTGGACGGCATCTTCGACGACAAGCAGTTCGTCGTGTCGTTCATCTCGAACGTGCTGGTGTCGGCCCTGATCGTGTACGTGGGTGATCAACTGGGCGTGGGTGGTCAGCTGTCCACCGGTGTCGTGGTGGTGCTCGGCGTGCGCATCTTCGGTAATGTCGCGGCGATCCGACGGCACCTCTTCCGGGCATAGGAATTCGATGACTGACCGTGACGAATTCGGTGAACGCCCGGGCGTTCCGGCTGCCGGCATGCCTGTGGCGGGGCGTAAGCCCGCGGCCGGCCGGTCGCCGCAGCCGTCTGCTCCCGCCGACGCCGAGCAGCCCTCCGAGCCGCTCGCCGAGCAGCCCTCCGAGTCGTTCGTCGAGCAACCCTTCGAGTCACTCGCCGGGTCGCCCTCCGAGTCACTCGCCGGGTCGCCTTCCGCGTCGTCGGCAGGATTCCCCTCGGGCGGGGCGGAACTCTCGGCGGATGAGCCGGATGAGCCGGATGAGCCGACGGTGCCGTTGGCCAGGCCGGGGCTGGCGCGAGACCCGAGGCCGCTCATTCCGCCCGCGGCCTCCCCGCCGAGGCCGGTGGAGGACGAGCCCACGGTGCCGTTGACGACCTCGGGTCTGCTCTCGGATGCTTCTTCGCCTGCTGTGCCTTCGCCTGCGGCGGCTCTTTCCGCCGCGCGTCCGCTTGAGTCGTCGCCGGTCTCCACCGGCGAGTCCTCGGTGTCCGCGGTGGACTCTGCGGACGCCGGGGCGAACTTTCCGGACTCCGGGGTGAGTTCTCCGGACTCCGCGATGGACCCCCGGGGCCCCGGGCTGAACTCTGCGGACTCCGGAGTGGACCCTCTGGGGTCCGAAGCGGACTCCCCGCTCTCCGCGGCCGGGTCCCCGCTCTCCGCGGTCGACTCCCCGCTCTCCGCGGCCGACTCTCCGGCCGCCCGGGAGAGGTCTTCGGTCGAGGCTGCGGACGCCGCCGGGGCGCCACGGACGGGTGACCTGAGTGACGGCGACGGCGAGACATCCGCCACGTCACCCGATCCGTCGATTTCTGACACGCCCGAGGCCGTCGCCGACAAAGGTGATCTTGATCGCCCGGCGCGACGGCGGCCCGCGCCGGCCGGAACGCTGATCTGGGTGCTGCTGGCGCTGCTGGGGTTCACGCTTGTCGTCCAGGTGCGCAGCAACGACGCCGATCAGGGGCTGAGCACCGCCCGGCAGGAGGACCTGGTGCGCATCCTCAGCGATCTGGAGGCTCAGGACAGCCGGCTGCTGGCCGAGATCCAGGCGATGGAGCGCACGCGCGGGCAGTTGAGCTCGGGTGTCGAGGGCCGGGAGGCGGCGCTGGCCGAGGCGAGCAAGCGCAACGCTGAGCTGGGGCTGCTGGCCGGCACGGTTCCCGGGCGTGGTCCGGGGCTGGAGATCGCGCTCGTCGGGGTGAAGGCCTCGGACGTGCTGAACGCCGTGCAGGAGCTGCGCGGTGCGGGCGGCGAGGTGATGCAGCTCAACGGCGCGAACAATGCGGCGGTACGGATCGTGGCGTCCAGTTATTTCGTCGATGCCGCTGATGGGGGCATCATTGCCGACGGCAAGCGGCTGTCCGGACCGTTCCGTCTCCTGGTGATCGGTTCGCCGGAGACGATGAGCACGGCGCTGCAGATCCCGGGCGGGGTGGTGGCGTCGGTGAAGAACGACGGCGGTAGCGTGACCATGGACTCGCGTTCCCTGGTCGAAGTGACCGAGGTGCGCAAGGCAGCAGCCTTGCAATACGCGCGTCCAGTTTCGTGATCTACGGAGGAAGCGTTGATTCCTGAGGACCTGCGGTACACCGCGGAGCACGAGTGGGTCGCCGGTGACGGCAGTGGCCCTGTGCGGGTGGGCATCACCCATTTCGCGCAGGACGCTCTGGGCGACATCGTCTTCGTCGACCTGCCCGAGGAGGGCACGGTCGTGCAGGCGGGCGACTCGCTGGGTGAGATCGAGTCGACGAAGAGCGTCTCGGAGATCTACGCGCCGATCGCCGGCACGGTGGTGGCCAAGAACGCCACGTTGACGGACACGCCGGAAATCATCAACGGCGAGCCGTATGCGGCGGGTTGGCTGGTGGAGATCACGCCGGCGGATCCGGCGTCTCTCGATTCCCTGCTGGACGCGGCGGCCTACCGGGCGATCACCGAGAGCTGATCCGGTGTGCGGGAAACCGTGCCGGAAGTGAATGGAAGACAATCGGTCTCCGCGAGTCCGGTTGCTCAGCGATATTGGCGCTGACTAGGCTCGCGGAGCACACCGAGAACTGTTATCCCTTTGAAACCGATAGTCGTGCGTCGGGCCGAATCTGGCCTCGGCGGGGTCAGAGCACAGCTGGCCTCGTCGGGAGGCGGCGACCAACTGATCCGTGAGGTGGTCCGATGACGCGCCCAGACGACGAGTTCCCCCCACTCGACGTCACGTCCACGCTGAACCTTGGCGCCCTTGACGAGGTGCTCGAGGGACCCGAGACCGACGTGGTGCCGAGCCGGATGTCCGGTTCGCTGCCGCCCGGTATGGCATTGCTGGTCGTGCGTCGTGGTCCGAACGCGGGTGCCCGCTTCCTGCTCGATCACGATGTGACGACCAGTGGCCGGCACCCGGACAGTGACATCTTCCTTGACGACGTGACGGTGTCGCGCCGCCACGCCGAGTTCCACCGGGACGGCGGCATCTTCACCGTCCGGGACGTCGGCTCCCTCAACGGTACGTATGTGAACCGGGAAAGGGTCGAAGCCGCGACGCTCAGCAACGGCGACGAGGTCCAGATCGGTAAGTTCCGTCTGGTGTTCATCGCCGGCCCGCGCCCTGAGGGTGAGGGCGGCCGGGGGTGAACGCGTCGGGGGCGGCCGCGCGTGACCCGGGGCCTTCGCGCCCGCAGAGCGGGCAGGGCGGGCGTGAGGGTGCGCTGATGAGCATCGGGGAGGTGCTTGCCCATCTACGCGCCGAATTCCCCGACACCACGATTTCGAAGTTGCGGTTCCTGGAGGCGGAGGGTCTGGTCGACCCGCAACGCACCGCCTCCGGGTACCGCAAGTATTCGTGGAACGACGTGGCGCGGTTGCGTTTCGTGCTGACCGCGCAGCGTGACCAGTACCTGCCCTTGCGGGTGATCCGGGAGCAGCTGGACCGGATGGAGCAGGAGCCGGTGGTTCCGCAGCGCCCGACGCTGGTGGCGGTGGGGACGCCGCGTGCCGCCGAGTCGGCGGACACCCGGATCCCCAAGGCCGACATGCTGGAACGCACCGGTGTGGACGAGGCGCTGTTGGCCGAGCTGGAACAGATCGGTCTGGTGGTGGCGCGCCCGCCGGGGTGGTACGACGCCGATGCGGTGATCATCGTGGAGGCGGTGGTGGGCCTGACCCAGTACGGGTTGGAGGTCCGTCATCTGCGCGCGTTCCGCAACGCCGCGGATCGCGAGGTGGGGCTGTTCACACAGCTGCTGGCGCCGTTGGCGCGTCAGCAGGATCCGGCGGCGCGGGCCCGTGCCGCCGACACGGCTCGTGACCTGCAGGCGTTGTCGCAGCGTCTGCATGCGGCGCTGGTGCGCTCGGGCCTGCGCGGCGAATTGGGGCGCTGACACCGGTTCGGCCTACCCTGTGCGGGGTATCTCGCGCGGGTCGGATTCCGGTGCTGTGCGTGTACCGTGCAGGTTAGGGGCGGCCGTGTGACGACGGGCGACAAATCAACGACACGGAGGCGGCGGTGCGCGAGCTGAGCGTGGTCGGGGTCCGGGTGGAGCTGCCCAGCAACCAGCCCATCGTGTTGCTGCGGGAGGTCGACGGCGACCGGTACCTTCCGATCTGGATCGGCGCGGTGGAGGCGACCGCCATCGCGTACGAGCAGCAGGGGGTCAAGCCGGCCCGGCCGCTGACCCATGATCTTCTCCGGGACATCCTCGCGGCGCTGCAGGCGCCGCTGAAGGCGGTGGAGATCACCGAGCTGAAGGACAACGTCTTCTACGCGGATCTGCTGATCGGTGACGATCTGCGGGTCTCGGCGCGGCCGAGTGACTCGATCGCGCTGGCGTTGCGGGTGGGTGCGCCGATCCGGTGTGCCGATCAGGTGCTCACCGAGGCGGGCATCGTGATCCCGGACGAGCAGGAGGACGAGGTGGAGAAGTTCCGTGAATTCCTCGACCAGGTGCGTCCGGAGGATTTCGCGGGTTGACATCGACTTCTGTCGTCGGGCGGGCGCTAGCCCGCTCGCGGCGTGTCGTGCCGTTACCTCCATGTTTCGGTCGTGACTGAGATATACGCTCGTGACGTCCAGGTGAACCGGCACACCGCCTAGATTTCGATCATGGGCAGGGGGAGGTATTCGCGTGCACGAGCAGCCTCTTGAAGGCCCACTCGTCGGCGAGGACGGCTCGGTCGGGTACCGCGGGGTGACGGCGTGTCAGGCCGTAGGCATCAGTTACCGCCAGCTCGACTACTGGGCCCGGACCACGTTGGTGGTGCCGAGTGTCCGGGATGCGTCGGGGTCCGGCACTCAGCGTCTGTATTCCTTCCGCGACCTGGTGGTTCTCAAGGTCGTGAAGCGTCTGCTGGACGCGGGGGTGTCGTTGCAGAACATCCGCCGGGCGATCGAGACGTTGCGGTCGCGCGGGGTCGACGATCTGGCGGAGATCACTCTGATCTCGGACGGGACGACGGTGTACGAGTGCCGGTCCCCGGAGGAGGTCGTGGATCTGTTGCAGGGCGGTCAGGGCGTGTTCGGCATCGCGATCGGCGGCGCCTTCAAGGAGATCCAGGGTTCGTTGTCGCACCTGCCGGCTGAGCCGGCCGCGTCGCCGCAGCCGGTCGGGGTGGACACCCCCGCCGAGCCGGCCGCCGGCGACGAGTTGGCGGCCCGCCGGGCCCGCCGCCGCGCCGGCTGAGGACGCGCCGCATTCCGTAAGCACGTGTCGGAGCATCGGGTGAGGTCCGGGTGGCCGGGGACGGCGCCGCCGGGCCGACAGGGGAACTGCCGGCCCGCCGGGCGGTCGTGGGTCAGTCGCGATCCTTGTCCAGGAACTGCAGGGCGGCGGCGGGGAACAGCGGGGACAGGAACGCGTTGTAGTGCGTCGTCCCGGGCAGGATCGCCAGGGCGTGACCGCCCTTCGGACGGCCCGAGCCGTCCCAGCCGCCGTCGCGCAGACCGCCGTCGAGGAGGCTGAAGACCTCGACGAAGTGCGACGGCGGGCACAGGTCGGCGTCGGCGGCGACGATCAGGGTCGGCGTCTGCAGGGCGCGGATCTCGTCGGTGTAGTCGTAGTCCTCGGCCATCGCCACACCGATCTTCTCGAGCAGGCGGGGGAAGTCCTCCGGCCGCGGCGCGACCCGCTGGTACAGCTCGTACATCGGCGTCTGCTTCATGAACTCCGCCGCTTCCGGTCCGACCTGGCCCTGCTGTTCGAGGATCTCCGGGTACGCGGCGCTGCGGCGGATCCCGGCCGACAGGGCGACCAGCCGGCCCACCTTCTCCGGGTGGTGGAACGCCACCTGAAGGGCGACGCCCCCGCCGAGGGAGTAGCCGACCAGGTCGGGACGGTCCAGACCGAGGTGGTCGATGAGGGCGGCGATGTCGTCGCCCATCGAGCGGATGTGCAGCGGCCGGTCGATGTCGGCGGTACGCCCCTGCGCCTGCAGGTCGGGCAGGATGACCTGGTGCCCGGCGGTGAAGGCGGGCAGGACCGGGGCGAACATCTCGCCCGATCCGAGCCCGCCGTGCAGCAGCACCAGGGGCCGGCCGGTGCCGTGGGTCTCGTAGTACAGGTTGATCCCGTTGACGTCGGCGTAGGGCATGGGAGCTCCTCGGTTCTCACGGCTTGTCGTTCGGTACCGGGTATGACCGGCCGGGCGCGGGAAACTCATCGCCGCCCCGGAAAGTCTGTCGTGCCGGGAGCGGATTTTCTGTCATACGGTTGCGCTAGCTTCGTCGGCGTGGATGTGGCTGCTGGCGAGTTGGAGGCCTTCCGGCCGGAGCTGACCGGATACTGCTATCGCATGCTCGGTTCCGGGTTCGAGGCGGAGGACGCGGTGCAGGACACCATGGTGCGTGCCTGGCGGGGCCTGGACCGGTTCGAGGGGCGCTCCGCGGTGCGTTCCTGGCTCTACCGGATCGCCACGAACGTGTGCCTGGACATGCTGGCCGGCGCGCAGCGGCGGGTCCGCCCGATGGATCTGGGGCCGGCCGGTTCCGGTGCGGCCACCCATCCGGGTGAGCCGGGGCCGGAGGCGATCTGGGTGGGTCCGGTGCCGGACACCCGGGTGGCCCGTGCCGGGGGTGATCCGGCCGAGGTGGTGGCCGGCCGCGAGACGATCCGGCTGGCGTTCGTCGCCGCCCTGCAACATCTGCCACCGCGGCAGCGGGCGGTGCTGATCCTGCGGGAGGTGCTGGCGTTCTCCGCGCAGGAGACGGCCGTGCTGCTCGGTGCCACCGTCGCCGGGGTCAACAGTGCGCTGCAGCGGGCCCGGGCGACTCTGGCAGCGGCGGCTGACACCGGGGCCGGCGGTGTCAGCGGTGTCACCAGGGCCACCGGCGTGACCGGCGTCGGCGGGGCTACCGGCAGGATTGGTGTCGGCGGGTCCGTCGGGGTCACCGGCGGCGGGGCTGGCGGGGCCACCGGCGGCGGGGCCACTGGGGCCACCAGGGCCGCTGGCGTTGGCGGCGATGGCGTTGGTGGCGATGGCGGTGTCAGCGGCGTTTCCGGCGGATCCCGGGGCGGGCCCAGCCGCCGTGACCGGCTGGAAGCCGCGGCGGCCGGTGATCCGCTCGACGACGAGCAGAAACGCCTGCTCGAGCGTTATGTGACGGCGTTCGAGGCCTACGACCTGCCGGCACTGACGGCTCTGCTGCACGAGGACGCGACGCTGTCGATGCCGCCGCTGCCGTTGTGGTTGCGCGGTCCCGCCGACATCGCCACCTGGATGTCCGGCACGGGCAGCGGCTGCCGCGGTTCGCGTCTGCTGCCGGTGTGGGCCAACGGACAGCCGGCCTTCGGACAGTTCCGGCCCGGCCCGGACGGTACCGGGTACGTGCCGTGGGCGCTGATCGTGCTGGACGTGTCAGGGGACCGGATCGCCGGGGTCGCCAACTTCCTGGACACCGGCCGGTTGTTCCCCCTGTTCGGCCTGCCGCCGCGGCTCTGAACACCCGCTCAGAACTGTCGTGCGTGACTTCGGCGGCCCTTCACGGGCCGGTCTGCCCGTCGGCGACCCACGACGGGCAGAAACTGCAGTTACGAGCTCAGGACCCCGGCGACTAGGCGCAACGCCGTTCAGTTAGGCGTTGGTGTGGCTGGTCAAGGGGTGTGTTGATCGGGGAGTAAGAAGCGGAGTTCCGGTATCAAGGTTTGTC
>NZ_JZKF01000080.1 GCF_000962825.1 Actinoplanes rectilineatus | reverse complement strand
CGCCCGAAATCAACACACCCCTGGCCGCGTGTTGAATTTGGGCGCTCTAGGCGCCCGAAATCAACACACCCCTGGCCGCGTGTTGAATTTGGGCGCTCTGGGCGCCCGAAATCAACACACCGGGGTGGGGGTGGGGCAGGCCGGACGGGACCTCCGGCCTGCCCCACCGGTCATTTGTCGCAGGCGATCCGGTTGCGGTCCGAGTCCAGCTTCTGCTTGTCGGTCCCGGCCACCTTGATCTCCTTGAACCCCTGCTGCCGGAGCCAGGTGCACTTGTCCTTCACACCCCGCGGGAACGCCAGCGGGATGCACTGGGCGATCGTCCCGTAGTTCCGGTCGCAGCCGTCGACGGTCGCCGGAACCTTCTCCGGCTTGGTCGGCTTCTTCTTGGCCTTCTGCCGAACAACGCCGGGCTGGGCGGCGAACTCCTGAACGAACGGCTTCGGCTTGGCCTGCCGGTCCACCTTGGCCGCCTCCGCGCCACCCTCTATGCCCGACTTTCCTGATTTGTTGGACTTGTTCGGGGAGGTGGCACCGGAGCCAGAGGTGGCACCGGAGCCAGAGGTGGCACCGGAGCCAGAGGTGGCACCGGAGCCGGAGGTGGCGCCGGAGCCGGAGGCTTCGGCGGCCTTCCCCGGACTGCCCGCCGGATCGACCGGCGTCGTCGCCGAGGCGCTCAGTGTCCGCTGGGCGGCCGACGCCGTCCAGACCGCGGTCTCCGGCTGCCGATCCGCGGCGGCGGCCCACCCGGCCACCCCGGTCACCGCCACCGCGGCGACGATCAGGCCGGTCATGCGTACCCGATTCATCCGATTTTCACCCACTTCGCGACGGAGGGAACGCCGTTCGCGCCGACGGCGAACAGCATGTACCAGCCCGGCGGCGCCAGGTTGGGGTTGCTCGTCAGGTTCAGGTCGACGGTGTTGCCGTTGACCGTCATCGGCAGGTCCACGAACCGCTGGTTCGGGTCGCTGGAGTGGGTCACCGCGGCCGGGCGGATCAGCTCGGCCTTGACGATCGGCTTGTCCACGGTGATCCGGTTGGCGGTGCCGTACGCCCACTGGTTGCTCGCCACGCTGGTGATCTGCGGGCGGGCGCCCTGGAACAGGTACGGCGGCGAGTACACCGAGACGCGCATGTCGAAGGTGCCGTTGCCGGGGTTGTCGCCGACCGCCATCACCCGGCCGTCCGGGAGCAGGAACGCCGACGAGTGGTAGCCGCGCGGCACCGGGTCGGTGGCCATCCCGGCGGTGAACTGGTTGGTGGCCGGGTCGTACATCGAGGCCTCGAAGACCGGGGTGGCCCGGTTGTGCAGGGCGCCACCGGTCTCGAACACCTTGCCGTCCGGGAGCAGGACCGCGGAGACGTACATCTTGCCCTGGGCGCCGGTCTGCGGTACGCCGCCGTCCAGTTTGCCCTGCGGGATCTGCGGTCCAGCGGTGTACACCGGGCTGGGCTTCTTCAGGTCGATGATGTCGGTGAGGCGGTGCGCGTCCGGGTTGGTCTCGTTGTTCCCGCCGCCCATGGTGAGGACTTTCTGGTCCTGGGCCGGCGGCAGCAGGACGCTCATCGACTGGTCGCGTTCGTCCTTCTTGCGCAGACCCGGAACCTCGGTGATGGTGCCCGCGTTGTAGTCGTAGATGGACGAGCCGGATCCGGGCAGGCCGTTGCCGAAGACGTGGCTGCCGGAGTAGAAGAGGCGGCCGTCCTGCATCAGGATCATCGAGGGGTACAGGCCCCAGAAGCTCCAGGTCTGCTTGGCCTCACCGGTGCTCAGCCAGCGCTGCTGCGCGTCGGAGAAGTACTGGGTGAGGACCGTGCCGTTGGAGTCCTCGCCGAGACCGCCGAGCGAGATCACGTCACCGTTGCCCATGATCGTCGCGGACGGGTACCAACTGCCGCCGCTCATGTCGTTGACCCGCTGGTAGGAGTTGGTCGCCGGGTCGAAGATGTACGAGTTCTTCAGGCCCTTGTAGCCGTGGCTGCCGTCCGCCGCCGCGTAGTCCTTGTTGCCGCCCATCACCAGGATCCGGCCGTCCTTGAGCTGCACGTGCCCGGCGCAGAACAGGTCCTCCGGCGTGGCCACCGCGGTGAACTCGCCGGTGCCCGGTTTGTAGATCGCGGTCTTGAACGTCTTGGCGGCGAACGCGTCCGGGTCGTTGCCGGATCCGGCGATCAGCAGCACGTTGCCGTTGCGCAGCACCACGGCGTGGATGCTGCGGACCGGTGAGTTGAACGGCATGACCGCCCAGGCGCCCTTGACGCACTTGTCACCGGCGCTGCACGCCTCGCCCGGGGCCGCCTGCGTGGCGTCGCTCATGGTGTAGTCGTCGGTCTTCAGCGTGCCGTTGCCGTAGATCGTCACGCCCCAGACGATCTGGTCGGTGTTCGCCGGGATCTGCGGGGTCCGCACGGTCTGCTGGGTCCAGGCGGTGGCGACCGGCATGGTGGCCAGGTCGGTCCAGTACACCCAGCCCTGGGCGACGTCGTGCCGGAACATGGTCATCACCGTGTTCGGGGTGGACGTCTTGTACCAGACCGAGAGGTCGTACTGGTGGCCCGGCGTGACGTTGGGTGCGCAGGACGCGTCCTCGAGCATCATCGCCTTGCGGTCACCACTGCCGGCGTTGGTCAGGGTGACCGACATCGACCGGGCGCCGCTGTGCGCGTCGGAGCTGACCGCGAAGGTGTGGCCGTTGTCGCCCCAGCCGGACTGCTCCCAGCAGACCGGGAAGCCGTCGCCGGCCATCGACTCCAGGCCCGGGTTGGCGATCAGGTTGGCGGCGGCCGAGACCGGGCGCTGCGGCAGGACGAGGAACAGGGTGAGGGCGAGCACCAGGAACTGGGCTATCCGCAGCCGGTTCGACCGGCTCAGCAGCGGACGTGTTGGGTTCATTGTTTCTTTCCCGTCAGATAGATCAGCCTGTCGGAGATCAGGAAACGAAGGACGAAGGACGCCACCAGGGTCAGCATGTTGCCGGCCAGGACGCCCAGGCTCAGGCCGCTGACCAGCAACGCCAGCAGCGGGATCCGGACCAGCAGGTCGGCGTTGCCCATCAGGAAGAACCGGCTGAACCGGCTGAGCAGGCCGCGCCGCCGGTGGTTGCGGTAGAGCAGCGAGTCGGTCAGGGCGAAGTTCCAGAGGACGGCGACCACGTTGGCCACCACCGCGGCGGCCGTGTAGTGCATCGCGGTGCCGTGCAGCAGCGCCCAGAGCACGGCCTGGTTGGGCAGCAGGCCGGAGACGCCGATCAGGGCGAACGCCAGCATCCGCAGCCGGCCGACGCCGAACCGCAGACCGCCGATGTGCTTGAGGAAGCGGATCCCCTCGGCGGCGGTGGACTTGGACTCCCCGGCGTGCCGGGCCTGGAACGTGTACGGGACCTCGACGATCCGGCCGAGACGGTTCCGGACGATCAGCTCGAGCAGGATCTTGTAGCCGAGCGGGCGGAGCTGATCGACGTCCAGTGACGAGGCCCGGATCGCGAACAGCCCGCTCATCGGGTCGCTGACCGACAGCAGACTGTTCCGGAACAGGGTCTTGACCAGCAGGGTGGAGCCGCGGGAGACCAGTCGGCGGTAGCCGTCGGCCAGTCCGCCGGTGCTGCCGCCGCGGGCGTACCGGCTGCCGACGACCAGGTCGGCGCCGTCCCGCAGACCGGCGGTGATCAGGTCGGCGACGATCTCCGGCGGGTGCTGCAGGTCGGCGTCCATCACCACGATCCACTCGCCGCGGGCGAGCCGCATGCCCTCGACCACCGCGCCGCCGAGACCGCCCACCCCGTCGTCACGGTGGTGCACGGTGACCGGCATCGGGAAGTCGGCGGCGGCCTCGGCTATCACCTCCGGCGTGCCGTCGTCGCTGTCGTCGACGAACACGATCTCGGTGTCGTGGTGCGGCAGTGCGGCGGCGAGCCGGGCCAGCAGCGCCGGGACGTTGTCGCGCTCGTTGTAGGTGGGCACGATGATGCTCTGCCGCAGGGTGCGGGGCGCCGGGCGGACGCCGATCTGGCCGGGCAGCACGGCCCGGGTGCGCCCGCCCTTGCGGTACTGGTCCAGTGGCAGCGTCTTCTCGCCGGGCGTGACGGTCGCCTGGTGTGGCATGCCGACGGCCGCCCGGCCCTGAGCCTGGGTGGTCATGGGATCTCCTTGGTGATCCGGCGGATCTCGATGCGGCCGACGCCCTCGCCGAAGCGGGCGGCGACCGTCGAGTTCGCCAGCATGGTGTTGACCGCGGTCAGCGTCTTGGAGTCGCCGCGCAGCGCGGGTGTCGAGACCAGGTAGTCGACGTCGCGCCAGCCGTTGGGCAGCCGGGCGGCGACCTCCGGGTCGAGGTCGAGCTTGTAGAACCAGATGGCCTTCTCCGGCGGGTATCCGGCGTCCACGCATTCCAGCCAGAGCACGTCGTCGGCCACGACGGTGGTGTTCTTCGGGTCCGGCACCTGGGTGCGCAGCCACTGGGCGGCGGCCACGTACTCCGCGTGGTAGTTGTCGTGCATGGCCCGTGCGTTGCCGGTCCACCAGCGCGGCGCGACGAGGGTCGCCGCGATCAGGGCGAGGGCGGCCAGCGCCGCCGGCCGGGCCCAGCGCTGCCGGGCCGGGGCGAGCCGGACCGCCAGGTCGAGCACGCCGGCGATGGCGATCGCGAAGAACGGCAGGAGTTGCACGACGTACATCACCGGGAGGTGGCCGCTGGGACGCAACGCGATCAGGGTGAGGATCGCGCCGGCCACCGCGGGCGGGCGCAGCCGGCGCACCGGCAGGCAGACGACGGTGGCGATCAGCCCGCCGACCAGGATCACCGGGTCGTGGTCCAGCCAGGAGTTCAGCAGTCCCTGGGCGATCGATCCGTCGGTGAAGATGCTGCCACTGCCGGCCCGCGAGGCGAGCTGGAACTGCCAGGCGCCGACCAGCGAGACGTGCCCCTCGCCGGGGAACAACTCGCCGCGCAGCAGGGCGTACAGCGGATAGAAGACACCGACCAGGGTGAGGCCGCTGACGTAGCCGCCGATCGCCCAGGGGCGGGTGGTGCTGCGGGCGCTGTGCTGCCAGAGCGCCAGGACCACCGCGGGCAGCGTGACCAGCATGGTCTCCTTGCTGAGCAGGGAGACCGCGGTGGCGGCGCCGGCCGCGGTGAAGTGCCACAGGTTCCGGCGCGGGGAGAGGACCAGGGCCAGCGCGGCGAGCATCCAGACCACGGCGAAGGTGTCCAGGTAGACCCCGCGGTACATGACCACGGTGAGCGGTGACAGGCCGAAGACGACCAGGGCCGCGGCGGACGACCAGACCGCCATGCCGACGCGCCGGCTGACCAGGTAGATCAGCAGCAGGATCGCCGCCACCACCGGGAGCATGGCGACGCGTCCCATGGTGGCCACGGTGCTGCCCTCGCTGCCGAGCAGTCCGGGCAGCCAGGAGAGCCCGGCCAGCTGGATCCAGGCGAGCGGCGGGTGGTCGTACCAGTAGGTGTAGTGGGCGAGTCCGTGCCCGTGGGCGACGGCCCAGGCCTGCGCGAGGTAGGTGCCCTCGTCGTCGTTGACCATCGGGTAGCCACTGATGTTGATGCCGATCACGGCGAGCACGATCGCCGTGAGGCCCACGGCGAGGGCCTTCTCGGCGTGGCTGATCTCCCGGGGCCGGGCCGGTTCGGGGATCGGCACCGGCATGGGCGACGGGGTGGTCCCGGGCCGCGCGGCGCGCGCCTTCGGGATGACGACGGTGGTGACGGAGTCGTTGGTCGTGGTCATGCGGCACCCGCCGTGGTGGTCTCGGCAGTGGCGTTGCCCTGCAGGTGGGCGCCGACGTGCGCGGTCAGTTCCCAGTTGCGCCGGCCGGTGTACTCGCGCCAGACGGCTCGCAGCGCGGCGACGCTGAGGATCAGGGCGTACGGGAACGCACCGAGGATGAGCCGGGCGTAGTCGCGGGCGGTGACGCTCAGGTGGTACTGCTTGCCGAAGTCACGCAGGCCGATGGTCTGGAAGACGATGTTGGCGAGCATCGGGACGACCGGCACGAAGGTGGCCAGGGCGACGCCGATCGGCAGTGAGGTGGCCAGGGCTACGCCGACGCCGACCGGGATCGCGACGCCGGAGAAGGCCTGCAGGAACGGGCCGACCAGGGTGTACCGGGCCAGGACACGCTGGCGCATCGACGGCAGCCGGCGCCACTCCCCCTTGCGCAGCACCTGCAGGAAGCCCTGGTTCCAGCGGGTGCGCTGCTTGACCAGGCTGCCGATGGTGTCCGGGGTCTCCTCGCGGGTGACCAGCGACGCCTCGTACGCGACGACCACCTTGGCGCCCCGGCTGCTCAGGCGTACGCCCAGGTCGCAGTCCTCGGCGAGGCAGGTGCCGTCCCAGCCGTTGGCGCCGCGCAGCACGTCGGTGCGGACGAAGACGGTGTTGCCGCCGAGCGGGATGAACCCCTTGTTCGCGTGCAGGTGCAGCCGGCTGCGGAACCAGAAGAAGTACTCCAGGCAGTTGTGCAGGCTGAACCAGCTGGACTGGAAGTTGATCAGCTGGACGCCGCCCTGGACCACGTCGGCGTGGGTGGACCGGAACGCGTGGTCGACGTGTTCCAGCAGCTCGGGGTGGACGACGTCCTCGGCGTCGAAGACTCCCACCACGTCGCCGCGCACGTACGGCAGGGCGGTGTTGAGCGCCCGGGGCTTGTTCTTCACCTCGTTGTGGTCGGTGATCACCAGGATGCGTCCCGGCGCCCGCAGCGCGATCCGTTCGGCCACCGCGGCGGTGTCCGGGTCGTCGTGGCCGACGATGATGATGATCTCGTAGCCCTGGTGGGTGGAGCGCAGCAGCCGGTCCACCGTGTGTTCGAGCACGGCCTGTTCGTGCCGGGCCGGCAGGAGCAGGGAGAACGTCAGCTTGTGATCGCCGTCCGGCTCGGCGAACCGGGTCGCGGCCAGGGTCTCCGGGGTTCGCCAGGCGTGCATGGTCCACCACAGCGTGATCGCGGCGAACGCGGACAGCACGACGGAACTGACAATCATGACGGCGGCAGCCAAGGTTTCGCCTTTCAGCAATGCGGGAAATCGCCACCAGAAATGGGGTCCGCAGACCTTAGCGCGCAGCACCACCAACAATTCAAGTCGATCATCGCTAATTCCCACCATCTAGTGAGCGTGGTCGAATTCTCCGCTTTGTCCATTTCCTATTGCTTTGCATATCCGCAGGTCGGATACGTGACAGAAGCCGGCGGGCCGCCAAACAGGAATGCGATTGCAGATAAATCCGAGAATTGCTTCACCATGCCGAAGGCGGGAACGCGTCGCCGAAAAGAAGAACCGGAGCGGACACGGCACGACGCGCCTACCGAAAGAGGGTAAACCAGATCGGCTCTTTCCCCCATCACGCATCCGGGGGACCGGGCCGACTTGCCGAACCTGTGAACGGCAGTTAGGTTAGCCTCGCCTTACTGAACCTGAACGGGGATTCATGCCGACGACAGATGAGACCAGCGTGGTCGTGACCGACCAGGTCGACCTCGACGCGCTCGCCGACCTCTACCGCCGGGTGCACGCCGCCGACCTGCACCTGCCCGACCACAGTGACCCGTCCCTCACCGACCGGCTGCGCTGGACCGCCGAGGCGCCCGGTTTCCAGGCCACCCTCGGCTACGTCAACGGCGAACTGGCCGGGACCGTGATGGGCTGCCCCCTGCCACCGGAGACCCTGTGGTGGCGTGACCTCGCGGACCCGGACGACCCGGACCTGGTCCGCGAGTGGGACGGCCGGACGTTCGCCGTCTGCGAGACGTTCGTGCTGCCCGAGCTGCGCCGGCACCGGCTCGGCGTGCAGATGTTCAGCGACCTGCTCGACGTGCGCACGGAGGAACGAGTCAGCCTCGCGGTGACCGAGACCAACGTCCGGGTCTGGCGGGCGCTGCAGGGCCTCAGTTTCCGGCACGTGGGCGATCTGATCCCGTTTCCGGGCTGGCGCTCCCACCGGATGCTGGTGCGGGCGCTGCCGTTGAGCTCGTCGCGCTAGGCGAGGACACGGTCGGACTGTCGAGAACACCGCCGGGCACCGCGATCCGCGCCGGCCCGGTGGGCAACCGGATCGGCGCGGAGGCCCGCCCGGTCACGCTGTCCACCACGGTCAGCGCCGACCGGCGGTCCTCCGACCGCTCCCCAGTCGCCAGCACGTAGACGTCGGTGCCACTGAACCCGATCTGGGAGACCTCGCCGCCCACCTCGACCGGCGGGCCGGCCACCTCACCGGCCACGTCGAACCAGCCCAGGGCGCTGCCGGCCAGGTAGGCCCGGCGTCCGCCCGGGGCGATCCCGATGGCGTGCGCCCGCTCCGCCCCCGGCACCGCGAACCCGGTCCGGACCGTCCCGCCCGCCCGGTCCACCGGCACCACGTCGACCCGGAAACCGTCCACGGTCTCCCGCTCGCAGAGCACGAACAGGGTCCGCCCGTCCGGGGTGACGTCCAGCGCGGTCGGCCGGCCCGGCAACCGGACCGGTTCGCCGAGCCGGCCGGCCGCCACGTCGAACCCGGTGACGGTGTCGGTGGCCAGCACGTACACGCCGTCCGGTCCGGGCACCACCGCGGAGGTGCCCGCGGGCAGTTCCTGGCGCATCCGGACCCGGCCGGAGGCGGTGTCCACCACGGTCAGCCGGGCCGGGGCGGTGACCCGCTCCACGCCACGGTCCACCTCGGTAACGGCGAACTCGAGGGCGTAGAGCGTGCGCCCGTCCGGGGCGGCGACCAGTTCCCCGCCGTTGCGGCCCAGATCGACGGCCCCACCGGTCCGGTCGCCGGTCGCCACGTCCACGGTGTGGATCTTCGCCTGGCCCTTGGCGCCGGCCGCCTGCAACGCGTAGACCCGGCTGCCGTCCGCGGCGACCACCGTGCCGAGCAGCCGCGGAACGCCCGCGGTCCGGCGAACCCGTCCGGCGATCACGTCGAAGAGCCGCACCCCGTCGGCGCTCTCCAGGACCGCCGTCCGGGCATCCGGCGTCAACCCGAACGCGCCGGTGCCACCACCGGCCCGGCCCAGCTCGGTGACCACCCCGGCGCCGGTGTCCACGGCGGACAGCCGGCCCGACTCCGAACTGAACGCGTAGACCACCGGACCGGGGCCGGGCGGCGGTGACGGCACCGGCACGGCCGCCACGAACCGGGGGCCGGCGTCGCGGGGCAGCGTCACGAACGGGACGGCCGCGGCCACCGCCACCGACGCCGCGGCCGCACCCAGCAGCCGGCGACGGCCCACACCGCGGGGCGGGTTCGCGGCCAGCACCGCGCCGTGCAACACCACCGGTTCCAGATCCGGGTGCGCCGATCCGGGTCCCGCCAGATCCCGTAGCACCACCTCGGCACCGGCGCCGGCGAGGTAGGCGCGGACCACCCGGTCCACACCGGACCCCGCGACGGTCGCCCCCACCTGAGCACAGATCCGCATCCGGCCGTCCGGGGTCCGCGGGTCCGCGGTCAGCTCGCCCGGATCACCCGCGATGCTGAATCCGGTGCGCGTACGGGTGATCGCCGCGATCTCCACCGCGGACCCGTCGAGCACCAGGACCGCCGCCGCGCGCCCCTTCAGCAGTTCGGCGCCGACCCCGTGGGCGACCGCCACCGGGGTACTCACGAACACCGGCATGGGCAACCCCGCCGACGCCGCCGCCCGGGTCACCTCGGCCCGGTCGGCGGGACCCCAGCAGGCCGGGTGCACCACGGTGACCCGGCCCGGCACACCGGCCAGCGTCCCCCGGACGACCTCGGCGAACGTCACCGCGCAGGCGGCCGGCGGTGGGCGTTCGCCGGGATGCCGGGACCTCCACACCACCCCCGGGTACGCCGTCCCCGCCGCGGCCACGGTCGCCGCCGTCGTCCGCGCCTGCCCGAACCAGAAAACCAGGCTCGTCCTGTCCACGATGCGCTCACCTCCTCCTCCGCAAACGGTGCTCGGGCGAAAGGGATACGAGACGGTGTCTATGCGTACGATTCCGGCCCAAGTCCTGGCGATGAGACGGGAGCGTTCCTGGGTGCGTGACGACGAACAGTTCTCGGCTCTGACAGCGGCGATCCGGCACACCGCCGCAACCGCCGGCCGATGGTCCGGGCGGCGCCGGTGGCGGAGCCTCGCGAACCTGGCTGAGCAGGCCGGACCCGGGACGGTCCCGCCGGCGTTCCTGGCCGCGTTGCGCGCCGACCCGGACGGGGACGGGCGGGCCGAGGAGGTGGCACGGGCGTTCCTCTGGCGGTCCGGGAACGACCCGGCGTTCGCCGCGGGGCTGGCGCGCTGGCGTCGTTCGTACCAGAAGAAATCCTCCTCGCTCGGGGTCGTCGCGATGGTGGCGCTTGCGGCGGTGGTGGCCGGCGCGCTCGGCGAACCGCCCGGGGACAGTGCCGGGCCGATCCGGGCCGCCGCGCTGCGGGCCGCCGCGCGCTGGTGCTGCGACCGGGCCGGGGACCGTTACGGCAACGACCGGTTCTACTGGCCCGGGTCACGGCAGGCGTTCGTGGCGGCACGCCGGGCGGCCGGCGGCGGGGTGCCGGGCGATCTGGCACACACCGGCGGCAACCGGATCGAGGTCACGGTCCGTGCGGCCGGCCCGGCTCCGGTGCGTCTTCTGGGGGTACGCGTCCTGCTCCGCGACCGCCGTCCCGCGCCCCGGCCGGGGCTGGAGTTGGTGCTGCCGTGCGACTGCACCGGCGGGCGCCGGGTCCGTGACCTGCTGAGCACCGACCTGGACCAGGCCGTCCCGTCGGTACGCCCGGCCGGCGGCCCGGTGGTGAGCGTGGGACCGGCGGATCAGGTGATGGTGCTGCGGGCGGACAGCCGGGACTGCGACTGCCGGTTCGACCTGGAGCTGCGGTGGCGTTCCGGCGGGCGGGACGGGACGACCGTGCTGGACGACGGCGGGCGCCCGTTCCGGGTGGTGGGCCGGGCCGGCCGACCCGTCGTCGAGCCCTAGACGAGTTTCGTCGTCCGGGTCCGCGTTTCGCACCCCGACCGCGGGACGTGTCTACAGCGCGGTTCCCGCCATCATGTCGGCGAACGCGGCACCCGCGGCCGGTGAGGTGAACAACCGGTCCAGGCGGGCCAGCGCCAGCCGCCGCCGGAACGCCGCGTCCGGTGCCGGGTCGCCCGAGTCGTGGACCATCTCGGTGAACCAGCGGGAGAACTCCTGGTAGTCCCAGGTCCGGCGCAGGCACGTGTCGGAGTAGTTCCGCAGGCCCGCGTCGTCACCGTCCCGGACCGCGGTGACGAGGGCTGTCGCCAGCGCGTACGCATCGACGAGGGCGAGGTTCATCCCCTTCGCGCCCATCGGGGTGATGATGTGGGCGGCGTCGCCGACCAGGTAGAGCCGCCCGGAACGCATCGGCTCGGCCACGAAGCTGCGCATCTCGACGACCTCACGGCCGCTGATCGCCGCCTCCGGCAGGTTGTCGTCGCCCAGGCGCAGCCGCAGCTGCTCCCAGGTGTATGCGTCCGGCCAGTTCCGCGGGTCGTCGCCGGGCTGATGCTGCAGGTAGAAGCGGCTGGCGTGCGGCCCGCGGGCGAACTGCGCGGCGAAGCCGTGCCGGCTGACCGCCATCAGCGGGTAGCGCGGCGCGGGAGCGTCGGCGAGCACCGTGTACCACCCGATGCCGTGGTCGAAGGTGAACGTGGTCAGTTCCCCGTCCGGGACGCTGCGCCGGCTGACCCCGTGGAAGCCGTCGCAGCCGGCGATGTGGTCGCAGGTCAGCTCGTGCGTCACGCCGTCCGGGTCGCGGTAGGTGACCCGGGGGCGGTCGCCGGCGAAGTCGTGCGGGTGCACGTCGGCGGCGCCGAACCGCAGGTCACCGCCGCCCTCCTCGAAGGCCGTGATCAGCCGCCGGACCAGGAACTGCTGCGGGACCAGCCGGCTCGGCCGCCCGCCGGAGAGCAGCGGGCCGTCCAGGAACCGGGGCACGCCCTCGACCCGGATCTCCAGCAGGGTCTCCACCGGTGCGCCGCCGATCACCTGCTCGGCCAGCCCGAACTCCTCGAACAGCCGGCCGGCGTAGTGGTCGATCACGCCGGCCCGCTGCCGTTCCTCGACGTGCCGCCGGTCGCGGGCCTCGAGAACCACACAGCCGATGCCGGACTTCTGCAGGAAGTTGGCCAGGGCCAGGCCGGCGGGCCCGGCCCCGATGATCACCACGGGCACATGCATCGATCCAGTATGGACTCGGTCAGCCGAGGGCTGCCGCCCAGGCCAGCAGCTCGGTGCGGGCGGCGGTCAGGGTCGCGGCCGGGATGGTCGCGCCGTCGCCGTTGTTGACCACCAGCGCCACGTGGGTGGCGCCGGTCGCTCCGGTGCCGGTCAGCTGCAGCTTGCGGGCCGTCGTCGCGCCGGTCTCGGTGGTCACCGCGACCGCCCCGGCGGCCAGGTCACCGAGCACGATCGTTCGCGCCGTCGGGAACGAGGCGGGTAGGTGCAGCTCGGTCGGGGCGGCGAGACCGGTGTCCTTCCAGACCAGGACGCCGTACTGACGGCCGGACACCACCGTGGCGAGATTCGGCAGCCGGGACGGCACGGTCAGCCAGGCGCGCTGGGTGCCGGCTCCGGCGTACCCGTCACGGGCCAGGTCCTCGTAGGCGAAGGCCACCGTGGTCCCGGCCACCGCGCTCGGGTAGAGCCGGTCCAGGACCCGGGTGTCCAGGCGCAGCGCCCCGCCCGCGATCACCGAGTGGTCCTCGCCGTTCCAGGCGTCGCCGGTGGTCTGCACCTTGTCCGGGTTGCCGTTCATCAGTTCGCTGTGCTTGCCGCTGTAGGTGTCCCAGTGCCACTGCATCCCGGACAGCACCGTCCCGGCGGTGGCGGCGTTGTTCCAGAAGTTCGCGCCGGACAGCCGGGAATCCAGGCCCTGGTACATCGCACGGACCATCCACGGGGTACGCCCACTGCTGCTCGTCCCGGACATGGCGTTGCCGAACTCGGAGACGATCGCACCGGTGCCCAGGGCGGTGGCCCGGTCCCGGATCCGGTTCATCGCCGCGGTGTACGTGCCGTCACCGGCCGCGGTCGGGTCGACGGTCATCCGGGCGCCGTCGTAGTAGTGGCTGTTGAAGACGTACCGGGTGCCCAGGGCCGGGATGGTGGACAGGCCGCCGGCCTCGCCGAAGGTGGTGTTCCAGAAGACCAGCGGTTCGGCGTACAGCGGTTTCGCGGTCCAGCCGGACTGGTCCATCACGGTCCGGAACCGCTGGTAGAACGGCAGCAGGTAGTTCTGCTCCCAGGTGGTGCCGGACGCGCCGTCGAGCCCGCCGTCGAACGGCTCGTTGAACGGGTCGACGCCGAGGACCATCGCGAACGAGCTCGCCGGCAGCGTCGACGACAGCCGGGTGAGCGCGCTCCTCGCCTGGGACAGGTACGCGTCCTGGATCGTGCTGACGTGCCAGAAGTCGTACGCCGCCTCGCGGACCGCGTTGTTGGTGAGCATGTTCTGCCCCCACAGCACGCAGATGCCGCACGACTCGGTCGGGTAGTCGCCGAGGTCGATCACCCATTGCGGGGCGCCGTCGCCGGTGTACCAGCTGTCGGAGTGGAAGAGGTGGGCCGAGTAGAGGTCCTGGTGCCAGTCGAGCAGGACCCGGATGCCGCGGTCGGTGAAGGCCCGGATCTGGGCGGCGGCCCTGTCCAGGTACGCGGTGTCGATCGTGCCGGCGGTGGGCTGCACGCCCTCCCAGCTGATCAGGAATCGGACGGCGTTGGCGCCGGTCAGCTCGCGCATCGCGGTGGCCGAGGCGACCGCGTCGGCGGTGCTGCGGAACGGCAGGAATCCGGTCTCGCGCAGCTTGGTGCTGCCGGAGACGTTGAAGCCGCGCAGGACGAGCTCGCGGCCGGCGGAGTCGGTGGGGCCGAAGGAGGTGGTGGCAGCCGCGACGGGTCGCGACAGCGATAGGGAAGCACCCAGCACCATCAGCACGAGGAACACTCGAAAGAGCCTCATGCATTGACGGTAATCACTTCATTACGATCCGTTCAAGCCCGCGTACCGTCCGGCGTGATAGACCAGCGGCGTCTCCGACTCGTCCACGTGATGGTCGCCGCGCTCCGGGCTGGCCAGCACGATGGTGTGGTCCCCGGCCGCCACCCGGTCGACGACCCGGCACACCACCCGCGCGAGCACCCCCTCCAGCAGGGGAACACCCTCCGGGCCGGCGCGCCACTGGCCGTACGCCGCCAGCCGGTCGATGCCCCGGGCCGCGAAGGTCCGGGCCACCCGTTCCTGCCCGCGGCCCAGCACGTGCACCGCCACCACCGCGGCCGCGTCGACCGCCGGCCACGCCGACGCCGCCCGCGCCAGGTTGAACGACACCAGCGGCGGATCGAGTGACACCGACGTGAACGAGGTGGCCGTGAACCCGGTCGGCGGCACCCCCGCCGCCACCAGCCCGGGTGCGGTGATCACGACAACGGCCGCCGCGTGCCGGCGCAGCAGCCGGCGAAAGAGCTCAGAGTCCACAACAGACGATCCCATCACCGGCAGAGTCACGACAGCCCTTCTGCTCCCACATCCTCGGCGCCGCCCGGCCGACAGCGCCCCGGATCCACATCTCCGCGGGCCGGCGCTCCCTTCCACCCTTCCACGTACAGCACCGATTCAGGGTGAGGTCAGGGCCGCGCCCAGGAACGAGAAGGCGGCCGGGATCCGGCGGCTCCAGTAGGTGAAGTCGTGCCGGCCGGGGCCGAAGTCCGCGACGGCGGCCGGAACCGGCAGCGCGCGCCCGGCCGCCCGCACGTTCGGGAGGAGGTCGTCGTCGGTGCCGCACCACAGGCCCACCGGGACACGCGACAGCCGGTGCAGCAACGCGAAGACCTCGTCGCCGGGGGTCACCGCCGGGGAGAAGGCCGCCACCGCGCGCAGGAAACCGGGGAACCTCCCGGCCAGCAGCAGCGATCCGGAGCCGCCCATCGACCAGCCCCACGCCGCGAACCGGGCGGTGTCGAAACCCCGGTCGTCGCACCAGGCCGGGATCTCCTCGTGCACCATCCGCTGCGGGTCGTCGCCCGGGTGCCGCCGCCAGGCCAGGCGGTCGCCGTTCGCGCCGGCCAGCACGAACGGCGGGGCGCCCCGCCGGACCGCCTCGGTCAGGAACCCGCCCAGCCCGAGCGCGGCGAAGTCGGCCGGCCGCTTCGAGCCACCGTGCAGCACCAGGCAGACCGGCAGGCCCCGGCCGTCGCCGTACCCCGCGGGCACCGCCGTGTAGAAGTCGACCATCTGGCCCCGGGCGCCGGAATGCCGGCGTTCCAGCCGCTCGTCACCGGCCTCCGCGCCGGGGCGGGCCGGCTCCGGCCCACTGCCCAGCGCCGCCCAGGCCCCCGCCGTCGCCGTGACCCCGGCGCCCGCCACCACCACCGCACCCACCAGCAGACTTCGTCGTCGCATCTCCTGATAACGCCGGTGCCCCCGTCCGCGACGCGCCGGAGCAGAGCGGGCCCGCTCCGAGAAGACTCGGAACGGGCCCGCCCCCGGGAGGAATCACGAATGGTCAGACCGTGAGGGTCCAGGTGTCGAGCGTGCCGGTGTCGGACGAGTACACGTCCTGCACCCGCAGGTACCACGTGCCGTCGGCGGCCTCGCTCGACAGGTTCGCCGAGTAGGTGGTGTCGACGTTGTCGGTGCTGTCGCTGGTGGAGCTGCTCTTCAGCGCGTACGTCGAACCGTCCGGCGCGACCAGCGTGACGACCAGGTCACCTCGGTAGGTGTGGGTGATGTCGACGTACACCGTGGACGCCGAGGAGGCCGACCGTCCGCAGCCGGAGATGGTGATCGCGCTGTTGATCGCCGAGCCGGCGTCCGGGATGGCGGTGGCGGTGGCGTTGGTGCCGGTGCAACCGGCCGGGTCCGTCGGGTCCGAGCCACCGGAGCCGTCCGGGACCTGCAGCAGCAGGTTGGGCGAGCTGGTGCCGGGGCTGGTGACCTTGCCGCTGACCGCGCCACCGGTGAGCGCGGACCGACGATCAGGCCGACGGCCAGGGCGAGGGCTGAACCTCTGTGGAGTCTCACGGAGCAAGTGATCACGGCTATGGATCAGCTATGAATATGGCTCAGCAGGATCCGCACCGCCCCGGCCGGCGGCGTCCGCGGACCGGTCCAGATCGCCCGCAGCTCCCGTTCCAGACTCAGCCCGGCGACCGGCACCTCCCGCAGCCGCCCGGCCGCCAGGTCGTCCGTGATCGCCAGCCGGCTCAGCACCGCCGGACCGGCGCCGGCCAGCACCGCGGCCCGCACCGCCGCCGTCGTCGACAGCTCCAGCGCCGGTTCCACCTGCTCCAGCCCGGCGTCCCGCAGCGCGACGGTCAGCACCTCCCGCGTCCCCGAGCCGGACTCCCGGGTGACCAGCGGGGTGGCCGCCAGCTCGGCGACCGGGATCGAGGACCAGTCATGATCCGGGGTCACCACCAGCACCAGCGAGTCCCGGGCCACCACCCGGCTGCGCAGGCCGGCCGGCACGGTCACCCCCTCGATGAACCCGAGATCGGCCGAACCGTCGCGCACCTGCTCGATCACGTGGTCACTGTTGGTGGCGGTCAGCACCACCCGCACCGGCGTCTCGCCGCGCCGGGCCGCGTCCGCGCGCAGAGCGACGAGCCAACTCGGCAGCAGGTGCTCGGCGACGGTCAGGCTGGCACTGACCCGCAACCGGCTGCGGCTGTCCGAGCGCAGCGCGGCCAGCCCGGTGTCGACCTCCTCGGCGAGCCGCAGCAGCCGGTCCGCCCACTGCGCGACGACCACGCCCTCAGCCGTCAGGGTCGCGCCCCGGGTGGTGCGGGTGGCCAGCCGCACGCCGGTGCGCGACTCGAGCGCGGCCAGCCGCGCGGAGACCGCCTGCTGGGTCAGCCCGACCTCGCGGCCCGCGCCGCTCAGCGTGCCGGCGCGGGCCACCGCCAGAAGGATCTCCAGGGCGGCCAGGTCCGGCATGCGGGGGCTCAATGTCACAACCGTCGAGGGTACGCGGTCACAAGCCGTCCTTGTGACTCCACAACCACACGCCCGCTACCCGGCCGGCACGCGAACCCGCAGGCTGGGTACATGATGATCTCGACACCGAACTGGTTCGCCGCGGTCATGGGCACCGGGATCGTCGCCACCGCCACGGTCACCCTGCCCTGGCGCCCGCCCGGCCTGCACACCGCCGCCACCGCGGTCTGGGCGCTCGCCGCCGCGCTGCTGGTCGCCCTGAGCGTCGCGGCGCTGCGCCACCCGCGGGAGTTCTTCGCCAACCGCGACGACCCGGTGATGGCGCACTTCTTCGGCGCCCCGCCGATGGCGATGATGACCGTCGGCGCCGGCGCCCTGCTGCTCGGCCGCGACGTGCTCGGCGACACCGTGGCCCTGGCGATCGCCGCGACGCTCTGGACGGCGGGCACCCTGACCGGGCTGGCCAGCGCGGTGGCCGTGCCGTACCTGCAGTTCACCCGGCACACCGTCGGCGACGCGAGCGCGTTCGGCGGCTGGCTGATCCCGGTCGTCCCGCCGATGGTGTCCGCGGCCACCGGGGCGCTGCTCGTCCCGTACGCGCCGCCCGGACAGGCCCGGCTGACCCTGCTGCTGGCCTGCTGGGCGATGTTCGGCATCAGTCTCGTCGCGTCCCTGATCCTGATCGGCGCGATCTGGCAGCGCCTGGCCCGGCACAAGGTCGGGGCGGCCGCCGCGGTACCGACACTGTGGATCGTGCTCGGACCACTCGGCCAGTCGATCACCGCGGCCAACGCGCTCGGTGATGCCACGGGACAGGTGCTCCCCGCCCCCTACGCGCCGGTGGCGGCTGCTTTCGGGGTGCTCTACGGCGTACCATTGTGGGGGTTCGCCCTGCTCTGGGCCGGTCTGGCGATCAGCGTGACCGTGCGTGCCGCGCGGGACCACCTGCCGTTCTCGCTGACCTGGTGGTCGTTCACCTTCCCGGTGGGCACCTGCGTGACGGCCACCTCGGCACTGGCCGCGCACACCGGCGCGACCGTCCTCGCGGTTCTCGCGGTGCTGTTCCATCTCGGTCTGGTCGCGGCCTGGGTGACGGTCGCCGGCCGGACCGTCCACATGACCCGCTCGACGGCGAAGGTCCGTAGGACGAAGACATCGAGGACCTTGACGACGGCGCTGTGAACGCTAACACTCTGGCAACATCCCCGTTACGCAGCGGGGCTTTCTGCCAGCAGAGAGATCGATGCACATGCGTCTGCGGACCCTCATGTCAGCGCCCCTCACCGCTCTCGCACTGATAGCCACCACCCTGATCGCCGGCCCGGCGCACGCCGCCGACGAGGTCACCGACGGTCTCGTCCTCTGGTACAAACTTGACGAGACCGCCGGGACGACCGCAACGGACGCCTCCGGCAACGGCCGCGACGGCACGGTCCAGGCCCCCACCTGGACCGGCGCGCAGGGCCTCACCTTCGACGGCACCGGCACCTACGTGAAGGTGCCGGACAACGTCACCGCCGGGCTGAGCGCGATCACCGTCGCCTTCGACGTCAAAATCGACAACACCCAGGCCACCCCCTATTTCCTGTACGGCTTCGGCAACACCGACCCGAGCACCGGCTACGGCAACGGGTACCTGTTCGCCACCGGCAACACCTTCCGCACCGCCGTCTCGACCACCAACTGGTCCGGCGAGCAGAACATCCGCCCGGCCGACGGCCACAACCTGGCCCGCGGATCGTGGAAGCACGTCACCTACACGCAGACCGGCACCACCGGCACCCTCTACGAGGACGGTGTCCCGGTCGCGGTCAACAGTGCCGTCAGCATCCCGCCGAGCGCCATCGGCAACGGCGTGACCAGCGCCAACTACCTCGGCCGCTCGCTGTACACCAGCGACCGGTACCTCAAGGGCCAGATGCGCGACGTCCGTGTCTACGACCGGGCGATCTCGGACACCGAGGTGGCGACGCTCGCCGCGCCGGCCAACACCGAAGCGGTCACCGGCGACGCCGCGGCGCTGAGCCTGGGCGACACCGGCGGGCTCACCGCGGATCTCACCCTGCCGGCCACCGGCGCGAGCGGCTCGGCGATCACCTGGGCGACCAGCGACGACGATGTGATCACGGCGGCCGGGAAGATCACCCGCCCGCCGGTGGGTTCGCCTGACGCCACGGCCACCCTCACCGCGTCGATCAAGCGGGGCGCGGCGGTCGAGACCAAGACGTTCACGGTCACGGTCAAGGCCGCGTTCGACGACCAGGCCAACGCGGATGCCGCGGCTGCGGCTCTGACCGTGCACAACATCGATGACGTACGCGGAAACCTGACACTCCCGTCCACCGCGGTCTGGGAGTCCGGTGACCCGTCGATCATCAGCACCACCGGTGAGGTGCACCGGCCCGCGCACGGATCAGCAACGGCGACCGTGTCACTGACCGCGACGGTGACCTACGGGACGGCCACGGCGCGTCGCGAGTTCACCGCCACCGTGCCCCCGCTGCCCGCTCCGGCACCCTACGAGGGTTACCTGTTCAGCTACTTCACCGGCGAGGGCTCCGCGAACGGCGAGCAGGTCTACAACGCGCTGAGCAACGGCAACGACCCGCTGAGCTGGCGCGAGATCAACGACGGGCAGCCCGTGCTGACCTCGACGCTGGGCACCGGGGGCCTGCGCGACCCGTTCATCATCCGCTCCCCCGAGGGCGACAAGTTCTACCAGATCGCCACCGACCTCAAGATCTACGGCAACGGGGACTGGGACGCCTCCCAGCGCACCGGCAGCAAGTCGATCATGGTGTGGGAGTCGACCGACCTGGTCCACTGGACCGACCAGCGCCTGGTCAAGGTCTCCCCCGACACCGCCGGCAACACCTGGGCCCCGGAGGCGTTCTACTCCACGTCGCTCGGCGCGTACGTCGTCTTCTGGGCCTCCAAGCTCTACGACGAGGCCGACACCTCGCACTCCGGCAGCACCTACAACCGGATGATGTACGCGACCACCCGCGACTTCCGCACCTTCAGCGCACCGAAGGTCTGGAAGGACCCCGGCTACTCGGTGATCGACTCGACGGTGATCGAGCACGACGGCGTGTACCACCGGATCACCAAGGACGAGCGGAACAACTCGTCGAACTCGCCGTGCAGCAAGTTCCTCATCCAGGAGAAGGCGACCGACCTGCTGTCGACGGACTTCGACCTCGTCGCCGAGTGCATCGGGTCGGGCGCGCTGGACCGGGGCGAGGGTCCGCTGGTCTTCAAGTCCAACCGTGAGGACAAGTGGTACCTCTTCATCGACGAGTACGGCGGGCGCGGCTACGTCCCGTTCTCGACGACCGACCTCGACTCCGGAGTGTGGACACCGGAGACCACCTACTCGCTGCCGTCGCGACCCCGCCACGGCACGGTTCTGCCGGTGACCGCCGCCGAGCACCAGCGGATCTCGGACGCCTACGAGGAGCCGGCACCCACCCCTGGGCTGCGACTGCGCTACGAGTTCGACGAGACGTCCGGGACGGTCGCCCGCGACTCCTCCGGAAACGGCTTCGACGGTGCTTACACGCGTACCCCCGCGTGGGGTTCCGGGGTCTCCGGATCGTCGTTCCGGATGTCCGGCGGCAGCAGCTCACCCTACGTGACCATCCCGAACGGGGTGCTCCAGGGCGCGCCGGCGGTCACCGTGGCGGCGTGGACCAAGTGGACCGCGTCGACGACCGTCAACCAGTGGCTGTACGGTCTCGGGCCGGACAGTGACAAGTACCTGTTCACCAGCCCGCGCAACGGCGGCAACGTGCTCTTCTCGGCGATCACCACGGGCAGCTGGCAGGCCGAGTCGAAGCTGAGCGACGACGCGGCGCTGCCCAGCGGATGGCAGCACGTCGCGGTCACCGTCGACGGCTCGCAGGCCGCGATGTACCTCAACGGCATCCGCGTGGCCTCCGCAACGGGCGTCACCGTCAAGCCGTCCGACCTCTACGACGCGTCGAAGTCGTACAGCGGGTACATCGGGCGATCGCTGTACGCGGCCGACCCCTACTTCGCCGGGGAGGTCGACGACTTCCGGATCTACAACACGGCGCTGTCGGCGGCGGAGATCCTCACTCTGGCCGGGCGGACCACGTCGATCGCCGGGGTCACCCTGGACGCGCTCAAGGTGGACGCTCTCGTCGACGACGAGGCCGGCACGGTCGTGCTGCCGGTCAAGCCGGGAACCGACGTCTCCGCGCTGGCACCCTCGTTCACCCTGGCGGACGGGGCCACGATCAGCCCGGCCGACGGGAGCGTGCAGGATTTCCGGGCTCCGGTGGCGTACACGGTCAAGGGAGCCGACGGTGAATCACGCACCTGGACCGTCTCCGCGGTGGCGATGACGTCGCCGGTGATCCCGGGGCTGTACGCCGATCCGAATATCGCGGTGTTCGGCGACACGTTCTGGATGTATGCCACCACCGACGGATTCGCGGGATGGTCGGGAACGCGATTCCACGCGTTCTCCTCGACCGACCTGGTGAACTGGACCGACCACGGGGTGATCCTCGACCTCGGGCCGGATGTCACCTGGGCCGACGACAGCGCCTGGGCGCCGACGATCGCCACTCACAACGGGAAGTACTACTTCTATTTCAGCGGCGGACTGGCCGGCGGCGTCAAGCACCTGGGTGTGGCGGTCGCCGACTCACCGGCCGGGCCGTTCACGGATGCGCTCGGAAAACCGCTGGTCGCGGGCGGAACCTACAGCGGGCAGATGATCGACCCGGCGGTGTTCACCGACGACGACGGGAAATCGTACCTGTACTGGGGTAACGGGAACTCCTACCAGGTGCAGCTGAACGACGACATGGTGTCGTTCCCGGCCGCTTCGGTGAAGACCTACAAGCCGGCCGATTACAACGAGGGCAGTTTCGTCGTCGAACGCGACGGCGTCTACTACTTCATGTGGTCGGAGAACGACACCCGGGACCCGAACTACCGGGTGGCCTACGCGACCGGGACGTCGCCGCTCGGACCGTGGAGCGACCGGGTCGGTGTGATCCTGCAGAAGGACGCGTCGCTCGGCATTCTCGGCACCGGACACCATTCGGTGGTACGCCTCCCCGGCAGCGACGAGTGGTACATCGCCTATCACCGGTTCGCCATTCCGGGCGGCGACGGCACCCATCGCGAGACGACGATCGACCGGCTGACGTTCGCGGCGGACGGGTCGATCGAACCGGTCGTGCCGACGTTGACCAGTGTCGACCCGGTCACGGTGGTGCACGCCGGGCCGGACGTCAGCGGGCTCGAAGGGGCACCGGTCGCGGTGACGGGCTCGGCGACCAACACCTCCAAACCGCTTAAATGGTCATATAAGGGCACGGAAGGTATCGAGTGTGTGTTCGCGGACGACACGGCTCCGGCCACGACGATCACCTGCACCGACGACGGGACGGTGACCGTCACCCTGACGGCGGGCGCCAGCCGCGACTCGGCGACCGTGACCCTGAGCAACGCGTCACCGGCGGTGGTGACACCGGGCGGCCACCCGTTCCCGGACGCGCCGGTGGCCACCGGCACCACGGTCACCCGGACCGTCCAGGTCAGCGACCCGGGCAGCGCCGACACGCTCACGTGCACGTTCGCCTGGGGTGACGGTTCGACATCCCGCTCGACGTCCTGCACCGGCACGCACAAGTACACGACCGCCGGCGTCTTCCGCCCCACCGTCACGGTGAGCGACGACGATGGGGCCGGGGCGGGCACCACCGTTCCGGGCGTGGTCACCTACGTGCCCCGCACCGCCGGGGTCTCCGGCAGCGGCCGGCTCGCCCAGGGCGTCGACTTCGCGTTCACCGCCCGCGCGGGCAAGGGCAGCGGCAGCACCTGGCTGACCCTGCCGAACGGCGACGTCTTCCGTTCCACCGGCCACCTGCCCGCGATCGTCATCGGCTCCGGCGCGGTCTACTCCGGAACCGGCACGGTCAACGGGGGCGGCTCGTACCGGTTCCTGGTGAGCGCGGTGGACGGGAAGGACACCCTGACGCTGAAGGTGTGGGACGCCCGGACCGGCCGCTTCGTCCTGGACGTCACCAACGTCCGCCCAGCCGGAGGCGGCATCGTCGTCTCCTAGGTTCCCTTGTTCAGAGAGCCGCCCGGATCGATCCGGGCGGCTCTCGCTGTCGTCTCCGCCCCTGTCGTCGAAAGCACCGACGGCTACCGGGTCTCCGTCGCCGGCTATCAGCGGGCCGACCACTACGACTTCACGCTCAGTGGCAGCTCGCCGTGCATCGGGGAGAACGGCAGCCCGGACCCGCGGTCTTGACCTTGTGGTTACCGCAGGGGTCACGCTTGACGCATGTTGTCGATCAGCGATTTCAGCGACATGTGTCACCTGTCGCCGCAGGCCCTGCGGTTCTATCACGCGGAGGGGCTGCTCGTTCCGGCTGAGGTCGACGAGCGGACCGGGTACCGGTCGTACGACTTCACCCAGGTGGAGCGGGCCATGCTGGTGACGCTGCTGCGGGATGCCGGGATGAGCGTCAAGCAGGTGCGGCAGGTGCTCGACGAGCCGGACCGGGCGGTGGCCCTGCTGACCGGGCACCGGGACGAGGTCGAACAGCAGCAGCGGGCGCAGAACGAGGCGATCGAGGCGGCGCTGTCGGTGTTCGCCGCGCAGCCCGCGCCGGAGCTGCGCCACGCCCCGGCGGTGACCGTGGTGTCGGCGCTGGTGCACGGCACGCCGCCCGGGCGGGACGCGCAGGAGTGGGCCGAGGCCGAGGCGATGATCGATGCGGCGATCGAGCGGCTGGTCGCGGCCGTGACGGACGCGGGAGCGGAGGTGATCGGCCACCCGTGGCGGATGCTGGATCTGAAGACCCCGGAGGACGGCATGGGCCCGTTCTGGATCGTCACGGTGCCGGTCGACGGCCCGCCGGTGCAAGAGCTTCCGGACGGGCTGGAGGTCCGGGAGGAGCCGGCCCGGGACGAGTGGTCGATCTTCATCCCGGGCCGGAACACGATGGCCAAGTTCTCGACGATGGTGCTGCGGATGATCGACGCCTCGCCGGATGTGAACACCGCCCGGATCCGGCAGGAGGTCCACCCGGACGGTGTCCGCAGCAGTGCGCCGCTATTCGAGGGTGAAGGTGGCGTCCGCCTGGCCGAGTGAGTCGGTCACCGCCTGCACGTACAGCAGGTTGCTGGAGTGCCGGACGTACCGTCCCGGGTAGTTCTGCGACTCCAGGGAGATGCCGCTCGACGACGCCAGACCGGTCCGCCGGAAGAAGCTGGCGTCCCCGGCGAACGTCGCCGTGCCGTCGTTCTTCTCCACGTACGCCTCGAAGTTGCGGTGCCGCAGGTAGTAGCCGGGGTAGTTGGTGGACTCCAGCGCGACCGTCCCGGATCCGGCGAGGCCGGTCACGATGCGGAACTGGGAGTCGGCCAGGGCTGTCACGTTCGCTTCGAGCCGGCCGCGGAACTCCCAGTGCCGGATGTACCGGTCCGGATAGTTGTGACTGGCCAGCCGCACCGGGTGGGCGCCGTCCGGGATCGGGATGCCGAAGTTGGGGGTGCCGTCGGCGTTCCAGTACAGCTTCTGGATGCGGGTGCGGCGGTTCGGGTCGTTGAGCGGGTCGCCGGAGATGTCCTTGTAGTTGCGGTCGTGGTAGACGAGGACGTCGCTCTGGCCGTCCTCGGAGACGGTGAACGAGTTGTGGCCGGGGCCGTACTGTCCGGTGCCGGCGTTGCTGGTGAACACCGGGGTGGCCGATTTGGTCCACGACGACGCGGCGAGCAGGTTGCTGGACGCGGACGCGGTGAGCAGTCCGAGGCAGTAGTTCGCGTCGGTCGCGCTGGCCGAGTACGACATGAACACCCTACCGTTGCGGACGATCACGCTCGGGCCCTCGTTCACCGCGTACCCGATCTTCTCCCAGCTCAGCGTCGGCACGGCGATCCGGGTCGGCGCGGTGGCCAGCGTCCACGGGTTCGACAGCCGGGCGATGTAGAGGTTGGAGTTGGTGGCGATGCCCGATTCGGACTGTGCCCAGGCGAGGTAGCGCACGTTGTTCACGACGAAGGTGGTGGCGTCCAGCGCGAAGCTGCTCCACGGCGTGGCGATCTGGCCCTTCTCGGTCCAGGTGGCGGTGAGCGCGTTGCTGCCGGTGCCCTCCAGCACGTACATCCGGATGGCCCAGACGTCGGTGGTGGAGCCGGCGGCGAAGTAGACGTACCACTTGCCGTCGATGTAGTGGATCTCCGGCGCCCAGATGTGGGCGCCCATCACGCCGCTGGCGTGCTTGGTCCAGATCGTCGTCTCCGCGGCGGTGGCCAGGCCCTGCAGCGTGGTGGCCCGGCGCAGCACGATCTTGTCGTAGGCGGGGACGGTCGCGGTGTAGTAGTAGTACCCGTCGGTGTGCTTGTAGATGTGCGGATCGGCTCGCTGCGCGGCGATGGGGTTGGTGTAGGACACGGCCGGTGAGGCCTGTGCCGCGGTGGGTGCGGCGAACAGGCCGGCGAGCAGCGCGAGGATGACCGGAATCGGCCACCACCTCGACCGGTGCATGGGGATCCTTCCGTGGGGCACGGCGGGGGATTCGGTGCGGCCTCTCCGGGGGTACGGGGTGAGCACAGCCGCATCGAAGGAGGTCATTTGAATGTGAGCGGTAACAGTCAGGTAGTCAAGATGTTGCCGGGAGATTTCCCGGACGGGCGAGACGCCGGGTGTTGGTCACCGCCATGGTGTGCACCTCGTCGTCGGTGAACCCGGCGCCGAGGAGCCGGTCGGCGAGCAGCGCGAGTCCGTCCTCCACCGGCGGGTTGAACGGCTGACCCAGATCGCTGGAGAGGATCGAGTGTTCCGGGCCGACCGCCCGGATGTGCTCGAAGACCAGATCCCAGGAGACCTTCCCGGTGTACGGGGTGGTGAAGCACCGTTCCAGCAGCGCGCCGCGGCCGGCCAGGTGCCGCTGGGTCGCGACGTCGAGCTGCTGCGAGGTGAACTCGGGGTGGGTGACGATGATGTCGCGAACCCCGGCGCCGGCGGCCGCGTCCACCGCCTTGACGATCTCCGGACCGCTCAGGTGGCCGGTGGCCAGCACCATGCCGTGCTTGGCTATCACCGTGAGGACGGCGATCAGGTCGGGCACGATCGCGCCGTCGTCGTCGAGCACCTCGATGGCCGGCGCGACGATGCCCTGTTCCGCGAGCTCGTCCTGGAGCGCGGCCCACATCGGCACCGGGGTGCCGGGGGCCAGGGCGGCCCGGCTGGCGCGTTCGTTGGCGCAGTCGACCGTGGGCAGCCAGACGATGCGGGCACCCTGCCGGCCGGCGATCTCCACGGCCACCGGGTTGAGGCCGCCGACCGAGCCGTTGAGGGTGAGGGCGCCGAGCGCGTCGACGCCGGGGACGACGCCGCGGACCACCTCGGCCCGTTCGGCGGTCGGCACGTAGTGGGACTTGAGGACGAAGCCCGCCATCCCCACCTCGGCGAAGCGGCGGGCCAGGCCGACGTCGTCGATGCGGCGTCTCATCACGTCCGGCGCGACGTGCACGTGGGTGTCGTAGGCCCCGCGGACGATCTCGCGGGCGTGGAGGCTCGGTGTCGGGTGCGCGGTCGCATCGGCGGGCATGACCACTGCTCTACCACGAATGCTTGACATCGATCGACGGGCGTCGTGACAATGCCGCTGATGTTTACGCAAACATCATTGCCCCCGTAACAGTCGGTTTCCCCTGAGGAGACATATGACGTTCCGAGAAGGCCTGGCCGCCGCGGTTCTGGGCGCCGGCCTCGTGCTCGTTCCCCTCACACCGCCGCCACCGGCCGCCGCCGCGGACACCACCGCGTCCGCCGTCACCATCACACCCGACCCGTCCTACCAGGGCCCGGCCTGGGAGGGCTGGGGCACCAGCCTGGCCTGGCTCGCGCACGCCACCGGCGGTTACCCCGACGAGATCCGGGAACGCCTCGCCGACCTGCTCTTCTCCGACGACGGCCTGAACCTCAACATCGCCCGCTACAACATCGGCGGCGGCAACGCCCCGACCGTACGGGACTACCTGCGTCCGGGCGGCGACGTCCCCGGCTGGTGGAAGGCGTCCGAGCAGTACACCCCGGCCGACAAGGACTGGTGGGACCCGGACGACCCGGCGGACTGGGACTGGGACGCCGACGCGAACCAGCGCTGGTGGGTCGACCGGATCAAGAGCGAGGTCGACCACTGGGAGACCTTCAGCAACTCGCCGCCGTGGTTCCAGACCGTCAGCGGGTACGTCTCCGGCGGCTTCGACGCCACCACCGACCAGATCCGCGCCGACACCGCCGACGACTTCGCCACCTACCTGGTCCGCGTCACCGAGTACCTCGAACAGGCGCACGGGATCACGGTGGACACCATCGAGCCGCTCAACGAGCCGAACACGAACTACTGGCGTACCCAACTGGGAGCCGACGGCCAGCCCACCGGCGGCCGTCAGGAGGGTGCCCACGCCTCCCCCGCGCTGCAGGCGGCGATCATCGAAGCGCTTCACCGGGCCGCGCCGGACCGGAGGATCGCGGCACCGGACGAGACCAACCCGGGCACGCTCATCACCGACTGGTACGGCCTGACCGATCCCGCCCGCGCCGCGGTGGACCGGATCAACGTGCACACCTACGGCACCGGCCAGCGCACCGCGGTCCGCGACATCGCCAAGGCCGAACAGCGCCCGCTCTGGATGAGCGAGATCGAGGGCAGCTGGGGCAACGACTTCACCAGCATGAACTCCGGCCTCGGCATGGCCCAGCGGATCATCGACGACCTGCGGGAGCTGGAGCCGTCGGCCTGGGTGCTGTGGCAGCCGGTCGAGGACGCCGACAACATGGTCGCCGAGGGCAACCTGCAGTGGGGCTCGATCCACGTTCCCTTCGATTGTGACAGCTCGGATGATCTGACCACCTGTCCGATCCAGACCAACACGAAGTTCGACACGATCCGGAACTTCACCCACTACGTGCAGCCCGGCGACCACGTCGTCAAGGTGGACGACACGCACAGCGTCGCCGCGGTCCGCGCCGACGGCAAGGGCGCCACGGTCGTGCACGCCAACGCCGCCACCACCCCCGCGACCGTCCGCCTGAACCTCGCCAAGTTCCAGACGATCGCCACGAACGCGACCGTCACCCCGGTCGTCACCAGCGCCACGGGCAAACTCGTCCGCGGCACCCCGGTACGCGTCACCGGCGGCCAGGCCACCCTCACCGTGCCCGGCCAGTCCGTCACCACGTTCCTGGTCGAAGGGGTGTCCTCGGCGGATCCCGGGGCCGCCCACCTGCGGGCCGGTCACACGTACCGCCTCCAGAGCGTGGCCGGCGGCCGCTCACTGGCCCCCACCGCCACCGGCACCCTGGCCATCCGGACCGGCGCCGCCACCGCCGAGCAGCTGTGGACCGTCACCCCGGCCGGCGGGGACGGCACCAACCGGGCCCGCTGGACGCTCACCAACGCCGCGGACGGCAAGCGCCTCGCGGTCCGCGGCGGCACACCGGTCGTGGAGCCCGCCACCGCAAGCCCCGACGACGGCGCGCTCTGGGTCGCCTCGACCACCGGCGACGGCACGTACACGCTGATCAACGTGGCCGCCCGGCGACTGCTCGACGTCTCCGGCGGCGGCACCGCCGACGGCACCGCGGTCGGCGTCTGGCAGCCCTCCTCGGCGACCAACCAGCGCTGGACGATCAAGGACGAGACGGTGACCGGCACCGAGACCGTGCAGACCTACACCGTGCCGGGACGGGCCCCGGCGCTGCCGGCCACCGTCACCGCGACACTGGCCGGCGGCGGGACCACCACCCTGCCGGTGACCTGGACCGTCCCGGCCGGACAACGCTGGATCAAGCCGGGCGTCGTCAAGGTCCGGGGCACCGCCACCGACGTACGCGGTCAGGCCGTCACGGCGACCGCCGAGGTCACCGTGGATCTCTTCACCGCCACCCGGCCGGCCCGCGCCAAGACCTACGTGAACGGTCAGCCCGCGCTGCCGGCGACCGTGGTGGCCACCGGCACCCACGGCGGCACCGCGAACGTACCGGTCACCTGGTCGTCCGGGACGTTCGGCGCCACCGGGGTGGTCACCCTGACCGGCACCGCGACGGTGGTACCCGGCCGCACCCTGAAGGCGACCGTCCGGGTCCAGGTCACCGAGCCGTCGGAGAGCGTCGCCGACGGGGTGACCGTGGCCGCGTCGTACACCGAGGGCGGCTACACCACGACCGGCCTCACCAACGGCGACACCACCGACAAGGCCTGGTCGAACTGGAAGTCCTCGGGCCGCAACCCGGCCGAGACACTCACCCTGACCGTGCCGGCCGGACGCGAGCCGAGCCGGGTCGTCACCCACTTCTACAAGGACAACGCGTCCGGCGGCGGCCTCCCGGCGAGCATCCAGGCGGGCGTCGCCACCAGCGACGGATGCCGGCCCGCCGGGTCGCCGGTGCCGGTGGGTGCGGCCGGCCCGCTCTCGGTGGATCTCCCCGTCCCGGCCGGCTCCGCCGGTCCGATCTGCCTGGTGCTCACGGCGGTGCCGGACGGCTATCTCACGGTCGCCGAGATTCAGGTGTACGCGAAAGCCCCCGGTGCCGGGACCGACGCGACCGTCACCGGGTTACGTGTCGACGGCGTGCTGTTCCGCGGCTTCGACCCGGACACGCACACGTACCGGGTCCTGGTGAAGAACCCGAACCGGGCGACGGTGACGGCGGAGACCCTCGACCCGTACGCGACGGTGGCGGTGACCCGGGAGGGCCAGCTGCACATCGTGACGACGACCAGTGAGGACGGGAACACCCGCAGCGTCTACCGGGTGCACCTGGTCCGGCGCTGACCGACCGCTCCGCCCGGCGGCCGCCACCGCCGGGCGGAGTGCTCTCCGGCCGCATCAGCGGCTCAGGCTCCGGGCAGGCCGCCTGCGGCGTACAGGTCGGCGGCGGCCGCCTCGTCGGCCTCGACCACCGCGCGCGCCTCGAAGACCAGGGTGGCCGCCGCGAAACCGAGCTGTTCGGTGTACGACCCGAGCGCCACCATCGCCTGCCCGAGCACCGCCTGGTAGGCCACCGCGAACACGCTTGCCGACTCGTCGGCGCCCCACGGGCCGGCCGATCCGGTGATCGTCGCCTGCAGGGCCGCGTTCTCCTCGGCCAGCCGCTGTGCCACGCCGGCCAGCTCCCGGCCGCAGGCGGCGACGATCTCCGGGTCCAGGTGCAGCCGCGCGCTCACCACTGCCGGGCCGCCCGCCGGTTGATGTCGTACAGCGCGGTGGAGATCTCCGCGAAGCGGCGCTCGGCGGTGTCCGTGGTCTCGTCCAGGAGGGCCGTCAGCCGCTCCGGATCGACGGGGGTGCCTCCCGGACCGGCCGGGCCGGTCACGGCCGTCTGCGCCGCGGTGAAGGCGGCGATCAGTGCCCGCCGCAGCTCCTCGGTGGCCAGATAGGCAACGCTCGGGTCGAGCCTCAGGTCGTGCAGCCGCCCGGCGTTGTCCAACTCCACCCGGACCCGGCCGTCGGCGGCCTCGCCGGTCCATACGTCGTTCATGGTTCACCACACCCCGTCCCGGAGACCTGTCGCCGGGATGTACCACGGCGGCGCGGGGTTCGTTCACCGCGTCCCCGCCCGGTGTCCGGCCCCGCGGGGTTCGTTCACCGCGTCCCGCCGGATGCCCGGCACCGCGGGATCGTCAACCGGGTCCCGCCGGATGTCCGGCACCGCGGGGCTCGTGCGACCGGGTCCCCGCCCGGTGTCCGGCACCGGGCGGGGTGGACGTCAGGGCAGCTCGCGGGACGACAGCTCACGCGACGACTGGGCGTCCGGCGTGCTGGTCAGGTCCATCAGCTGCTGCGTGACGTGGTTGGTGAGCGCCTCCTGGTAGCTCTGCGCGAGCTGTCCCAGGCGGTCGATCTCGTCGAGGGCGGAACCCCGCTTCTCCACCAGGCTCTCCATCGCCTCGGTGTGGTTGCGGCGGGCGTCGCTCTCGATGGTGGCGGCCTTGAGCTGCGCCTCGCTGGTGATCTGCTCCGACTTGTTGCGGGCCGTGGAGATCAACGAGTCGGACTCGCGCTGGGCGTCACGCATGTGCTCGTCGGCGGTCCGCTGCGCCATCATCAGCACCCGGGCGTTGCGGTCGTCGTCACCGACGGTGGGCATCGCGCCGGACGGCGGCTGGCTGCGGGCGCGCTCGAGCTGCGACTGGACGCTGCGCGCGTTCTGCTCGGCGCGGGCCCGGGCCTCCTGCAGGCGCTCGAGCTGCTGGGCGAGGTCGGCGAACTCGTTGTTGAGCACCATCGTGGAGGCCGCGCTCGGCGGGGCTCCGGGACCACGCTGGAGGGTGTCCTTCAGCGCGCCGTTCTCCTCCAGAAGGCGGATCAGCTCCTGCTCGACCTCGTCGAGGAAGGCGTCGACCTCCTCCTCGTCGTATCCACGCTTGCCTATCGGCGGCTTCTTGAAGGCCATGTTGTGAATGTCTGCTGGAGTGAGCGGCATCGCGTTTCTCGGTTCCCGTCTGTTGCGATCGTGCGGCCCGAAAATCCTACGCAACGGCCCCCGCCCGGGCGCCGTGGGCATGATCACCGGATCCGACATCCGGACCCGACCGCCGAAGGGTACCGGTTCACCGGCCCGTTCGCGGGCGAGAGACCCGGGTCACCCCCCGTTCGCGGACTGTACAGACAGCTGCTCCGACGTCTGCTCCGGCGATGACCGAGGCCGATCCGGGTGGCATTAGTGCACACCCGCTGCACGAAGACAGCAATCGATCAGATCGCATATAAGCCGCACAAGCGACCTAACCCCGGCAAAAACCGTCTCTTGTGTTGCCGGTCACACGTTCGTCGACCGAACGTTGATCGGACGTCGATCGGACGTCATGCCGGTGATGATGGTCTGACCGGATGCACGACGTCCGAGTGGTCACCGAACCCCCCACCCGCGCGATCGCGGCGATCTCCGGTCGCTGGGTGCTGCAGATCCTCTGGGTCGTGCTGCACAGCGGTGGGATGCGGTTCACCGAGATCCAGCGGCGGATTCCGGGTATCAGCCCGCCGATGCTGAGTGGACGGCTGCGCCGCCTCGAGGAGGACGGCCTGCTGACCCGGGTCCAGCACGCCGGGGCGCCGCCACGGGTGGAGTACTCCCCCACCCCGCTGGCCGAGCAGCTCCGTCCACTGCTCGACGAGCTGGGCCGCTGGTCACGGGACCACTTCGACCCGCCCCCGGGCGGATGACCCCACGCGACATCCCCCGGGCGGTGGACACGGACGGGAGTCCGGCGAGTGCCTGCCGCCGGGCCTCCCCGTCCGCGTCCGGGCGGTCAGCGCCAGAAGACGGCGACCGCGGCGTTCACCAGGGTCAGCGTGAGGATGCCGATGAAGTGGCCCTTGTTGACCTCGTCCCGCTTCCGCGGGACGAACACCATGATGAAGATCAGCACGGCGAAGAGCAGCTTCACGCCGAGCTTGATCGGGTCGGGCTCGTGGTCGCCGCCGCCCCGCAGCGGCGCGGACAGCGCGATGCCGCTGACCAGCTGGATGATCGAGCCCCAGAGGACCGCCGGGTTGATCCGGATCCTTCCGGACAGGAACTGAGCCACCGCGCCGCCGAGCAGCAGCGCGAACCCGACCAGGTGAATGAAGAGGAGAATCAGCCGAAGTGCTTGCACGAGCAGGAAGCTTGCCAGCAGAGATCCCGCCACCGGCCGCCGGGGTGGCCCGCCACCAGCACTTCTGATCCACTCCGGGGGCCTACCATCGGCCCGCATGACGGATCGGCACCCCTTCGACGCCGGCGAGCAGGCGGCCCGCGCCCGCATCGGACAACTCGGACCGGACCTGGACCTCGACGCGGCACGGACGGCCGCCGCCGTGCACCGGGCCGCCGCCGCACTGCGGGCCCACGTGACCGCCGAGGTGCTCCGCCCGCACGACCTGAGCTGGACCGGTTTCGCGGTGCTCCGGGCGGTGTGGATCGGCGACGGGCTGGAGACCCGGTACGCCGCCGACGCGGCCGCCGTCTCGAAGGCCACGCTGACCGGAGTGGTCCGCACACTCCAGAGCCGTGGGCTGCTGGCCCGGGAGCCGCGGCACGACGACCGCCGGCTGGTCCAGCTGCGGCTGACCCCGGCCGGGGCGGCACTGCTGCGCGAGATCTATCCCCGGTTCAACGCGATCGAGTCGCGGGTCATGGGCGGGCTCCCCGCACGGCGGTCCCGGGAGTTGACCGCCGGACTGCGGACCATCGTGACCGGCATCGAACGGCTGCGCGACGTAGCCGGTGCATGACCAGCGGTAACGCGAACCGCGCCCATCGTGGAGTGACTGGCATCACATCTGCGGACGTCCTCGCACGATCCGGCCGTGACCGGGCCGGAAGTGGACAGTCCTGGTGTATCGCCGGACACCGTCATACGTCAGGATACTGCGCGTCGTTGCGCGCGAGAGCCGGAGGAACTGTTGTGGAGGGGTCAGATGACACCCGTCAGCCCACGGGTGACGATCCCGGCGCGGAGCACCCGCAGCGGTCGTCCCGCGCGGACAGCCTGAGGCTGGGCCGGATGCCCGCGCGACCGGCCCCGCGCGCGGGTGGCCCGGTCCCGCACGAGAGACCGGCCGGACTCGGCGGCTTCGGCACCGTCACGCCAGGCGTACCCCACGAAGAACCCGCCCAGGACGCGGCGCAGGCAACCGGCCCGCGCCGCACGGGATGGTTGATCGGCGGCGGCGTCGCCCTGGCCGTCGCGCTGACCGCGGGGACCACCGCCTTCGTGTACGAGACCATGCCGGCCGCCTCCACCACGGTCACGCCGGGCACGTCCGGGGCCGCACCGGTGGAGTACCCCGCTTTCGAGACCCCGTCGGCGGCCGGCACCGCCTCCTCACCGTCCCCCGCCGCCTCCGCCTCGGCCACCACCTCGATCTCCGCCTCGGTGACGGTGTCGCCCTCGGAGTCGCCCACGTCTGCGGCGCCCAGCGCGACCAAGGCCGCGGCCCCGGCCGGCAAGAAGAACCCTTCCGGGACGAACCTGGCACTGAACGCCACCACCACCGCCTCCGGCACCGAGGGCGACCCGTGGCGGGCGATCAACGCCACCGACGGCGACCCGTCCACCCGGTGGTCCAGCGCCTTCTCCGACCCGCAGTGGCTCAAGGTCGACCTGGGGCAGCGCTGGGAGCTCTCCGAGGTGACGCTGATGTGGGAGAACGCGCACGGCGTCCGGTACCGGGTGGACACCTCGGTGGACGGCAAGACCTGGAAGACCCTGTGGTCGACCACCGCCGGCAAGGGCGGCACGGTCAGTGTCGCCGGCAAGAGGACCGTCGCCCGGTACGTCCGGATGTACGGCACCGAGCGGTCCAACCAGTACGGCTACTCGCTCTTCGAGTTCCAGATCCGCTGACCGCGGGGGACACCGGCGATCGATGCCTGGCGATATCGTGACGCGATGCGACTCGCATGGATCGCCGTTCTCACCGCAGCCCTCACCGCCCCCGCCGTCCCCGCGTCCGCGGCGCCGCCGACGGGCACCCAGCCGGTCTACGACTACACCCAGGCCGTCCGCGAGGAGGTCTGGGTGCAGAGTCAGGTGGACAGTGACGCCGACGGCCGGCCCGACCGGGTGGCCGTCCGGATCATCCGGCCGTCCACCGACCGGAGGGTGCCGGTCGTCTTCCAGGCCAGCCCGTACTACGCCGGCCTCAACGACGTGCCCAACCACGACGACATCGACCGGACCGGTGACGACGCCGCGCTGAGCGCCGCCGTGTCCGCGAACCGGGCCGAGGCGATCACCTTCGCCGGATACCTGGACAACTACTTCGTCCCGCGCGGCTATGCGGTGGTCTTCGCGGACAGCCTGGGCAGCGGCGGCTCGGAGGGCTGCCCGACCACCGGCGGCCGCAACGAGACCCTCGGCATGAAGGCCGTGGTCGACTGGCTCAACGGACGGGCGCCCGGCTTCGACGCCTCCGGCGCTCCGGTCACCGCGGGCTGGTCCACCGGTCGGACCGGGATGATCGGCGCCTCCTACAACGGGACGTTGCCCAACGCGGTCGCCACCACCGGGGTCGAGGGACTGGAGACCATCGTCCCCATCGCGGCCATCAGCAGCTGGTACGACTACTACCGGGCCAACGGCGGAGTGGTCGCGCCCGGCGGGTATCAGGGTGAGGACACCGACGTACTGGCCAAGGCGGTGCTGACTCGGAAGAATCCGGAGATGTGCGCTCCCGTCATGGCGGCTCTGGAGCGTGATCAGGACCGGATCACCGGGGACTACAGCCGGTACTGGGCGGAACGCGACTATCTGCGCGACGTGGACGAGGTGCGGGCCAGCGTGCTGCTGGTGCACGGGCTGCACGACGACAACGTGCGCACCCTCCAGGCGGGTCAGTGGTGGGACGCGCTGGCGGCGCGGGGTGTGCCGCGCAAGATCTGGTTGCATCAGGCCGGGCACACCGACCCCTTCAACGTACGCCGTGAGCAGTGGCTCTCCACTCTCCACCGCTGGTTCGACCAGTGGCTCTACAAGATCGACACCGGGATCATGCGGGAGCCGGTCGCCGACGTGGAGATCGCCCCGAACCGGTGGGTGACGTCGCGGACCTGGCCGCTTCCCGACGGACGGGAGAAGTCGCTGCGACTGAGCGCCCTGTCCCCCACCGTCCCGCAGACGTTCGTGGACGACCCGGCCCGGACGGCGGCCTCGCTGACCGCCGACGAGACGGCTGTCGACCCGAACCGGCTGGCCTACCTGACGCAGCCGTTCACGAGGGCGACCCGGCTCTCCGGGACCCCGTCGGTGACCGTGAAGGCGGCCCTGAGCGGGGACTCGCCCTACCTCACGGCGCTGCTCGTGGACTACGGGCCGGCCGAGCGTTACGCCGGACTGCGCACGCTGACCACCCAGGACTGCATCGGGCCCGGCATCGAGGGCGATCCGGGGTGCTTCAACCGGCGGGAGTACGTGACGGCCACCACCCCGTACGAGATCGTCACGCAGGGCTGGCTGGACGTACGCAATCGCCTCTCCCCGGCCCGGACCACGCCGGTGCGGGACGGGCGGTCGTACACCTTCCGCTGGGACCTGCAGTCCACGGATCACGTCTTCGCGGCCGGTCACCGCCTGGGGCTGGTCCTGATCTCCACCGACCGTGACCACACGCTGCGCTACCCGGCCGGGACCGTCGTCACGGTCCAGCCCGGGCAGTCGTCCCTCGCGGTCCGCCTCTCCTGACCCGGAGGTAGTTCTTCGGTTCGACGCTCACACCCGCAGTGGGTGTGAGCGTCGTGCCGTACCTACGACGGTCCGTCCGCCGCCGGAACTCCGGTGACCAGGGCCAGCCTGAGCAGTTCCTCGTCGACCTTGCGGATGGCGAAGTCGTGCAGCCCGCTGAGCGTCCCCAGGGTGAACGCCGCCTGATTGCGGAAGTACAGCTGCCGGTCCGATCGGGCGAGCGTGGCCTGCGGCGGGACGATGACGGTCTCGCGCGCCGGCGAGCTGTGCCACACGGCCTCCGCGCCCGGGGTGAGATGCAGCCAGCCGCCCCTCGGCACGACGACCTCGGCCGCGCCGACACGCCGTTTGCGGGCCTGCCCGACGGTCCACGTCATGCAGAACATCTTGAAGGGCTGCCCGTTGCCGAAGGCCTCGAGGTCCCGGGCCGGATCACGGCGCTTGACGCCCGCCCGGGCGAGCCACGATTCGAGGGGTGTGAAGGAGCCGGCCGATCGGCGGATCTTGGGAGACATGGGCGACAGCTTGTCACGTATCGATCAGCCTCAGTCGGGGGGTGCGTCGTAGCGGGCCCGGACGAAGGTGCCCAGCCGGGCGGCGAAGGCCTCGACGGTCGCCGCCGCGGGATGGGCCGGATCCCAGACCGCGGTCAGGCGGATGGTCAGGCGGCGTCCGCCCAGGTCGATGCTCAGCGGGACCAGGCCGTAGCGCGGGTCGTCGGAGGCGACCGCGATGCCGCGTCCGGCCGCGGCCAGCGCCTGGGCGACCGTGCCGTTGGCGGCCTCGATCGGCACGCCCCGGCTCAGCCCGGCCTCGGTCAGGGCGGCGTCCAGGGCCTGCCGTGCGGTGAAGGCGGCCGGCAGCACGATCAGCGGCTCCGCCAGTAGCTCCGCCAGGGTGACGGCGTCGCGGGCGGACCACGGATGGCCGGCTGTGACGTACGCCCAGACGGGCAGCACCGCCAACGGCCGGCAGGCCAGCGGCGGCGGCTCGCGGGTGGTGCCGACGGCCAGGTCGGTGCCGAGGCGCAGCGTCTCGGCCGGAGTGCGGCCGTCCGCGCCCAGCACGTCGATCGTCGGGTCGTCCGGGGCCAGGGTGGCGATGAACGGGGACACCACGTCGGTCAGCGTGACCGTGGGCGCGCCGATGGTCAGCCGGTGCAGGCCGCCCTGGGCGTGCAGGGCGGCGGCCCAGCGCAGCGCGTCGGCCCGGGTCAGGACGTCACGGGCCAGCGGCAGCAGGGCGCGGCCGGTGGTGGAGAGTTCGAGACGGCCGCCGACCCGGTCGAACAGGGGGACGCCGAGTTCGCGTTCGAGCTGGCGCAGCTGGCGGGACAGGCCGGGCTGGGTGAGGTGGAGGCGGTCCGCGGCGGCGCTGACCGTGCCTGCCTCGACGACAGTCACGAAATACCGTAAAGCGCGTAACTCCATCATGCCTCCGGGGCATAGTCGGACTGCCTCAACGGTAATGGACGGGCATAGCAGCAGCTCGGACACTAGAGGTGTACCGCCCCCGAACGGAGGAGTCCCTGTGAGCATTCCGGTGATCGACCCGGCGACCCTGGAAACCGTGGCCACCGTCGCCGACCTCGGACCCGGCGAGGCCCGGCAGGCGGTCGACACCGCGGCGGCGGCGTTCCGGGACTGGTCGCGGACGGCACCCCGGCGGCGGTCCGAGGTGCTGCACAAGGCCTTCGAGCTGATGCTGCGGGACCGCGACGAGCTGGCCCTGCTGATCAGCCGGGAGAACGGCAAGTCGCTCGCCGACGCGACCGGCGAGGTCACGTACGCGGCCGAGTTCCTCCGCTGGTTCGCCGAGGAGGCGGTACGCCCGGGAGGCGAGTACGGATCCGCGCCGGCCGGCGGTGCGCGTACCCTCGTCTCGCACCGGCCGGTAGGTGTCGCCGCGCTGATCACGCCGTGGAACTTCCCGGCGGCGATGGTCACCCGCAAGATCGGCCCGGCGATCGCGGCGGGATGCACCGCGGTACTCAAGCCGGCCGCCGAGACCCCACTGACCGCGATCGCGATCGTCGAGCTCCTCGTTGAGGCCGGGCTGCCGGACGGCGTGGTCACCGTGGTCACCACCAGCGATCCGGCGAGCGTCGTCGGCACCTGGCTGGACGACCCGCGGGTCCGCAAGATCTCGTTCACCGGCAGCACCCCGATCGGCCGGATCCTGCTGAGGCAGGCCGCCGAACGCGTGGTCAACTCGTCGATGGAGCTGGGCGGCAACGCGCCGTTCGTGGTCACCGCGGACGCCGACGTGGAAGCCGCGGTGGCCGGGGCGATGATCGCGAAGTTCCGCAACGGCGGCCAGGCGTGCACCGCGGCGAACCGGTTCTACGTGCACGACGCGGTCTACGACACGTTCGTCGCCCGGTTCGGCGCGGAGGTCGAGAAGCTGACCGTGGGCGCGGCCGCCGACGGCGCGGCCATCGGTCCGCTGATCAACGAGAAGGCGCTGGTACGGGTCCGGGCCGCCGTCGAGGAGGCGATCGCCGAGGGTGCCCGGATCAGCCACCGGGCGGCGGACGGGCCGCAGACGGGCTGGTTCTACCCGCCGACGGTGCTCGCCGACGTGCCCGCGACGGCGGCCATCCTGCAGGAGGAGATCTTCGGGCCGGTCGCGCCGATCGCCCGCTGGACCGACGAGGAGGAGTTGCTGACACTGGTCAACGACACCGAATACGGTCTTGCCGCGTACGTCTTCGCCGGTGATCTGCGACAGGCGGTGCGGATCGGCGAGGCGATCGACGCGGGCATGGTCGGCATCAACCGGGGCCTGGTCTCCGACCCGTCGGCGCCGTTCGGTGGGGTCAAGCAGAGCGGCCTGGGCCGGGAGGGCGCCCGCGAGGGGCTGCGCGAGTTCCAGGAGACCCAGTACCTGAGCGTCGACTGGGGTCTCTGACCCGGCGGTCCTTTCACCCGATACGGTGATCAGCTGTGCCGAGTCTAGGGGGACGGGAATGACGATGCGGTATGTCGCCATCGGGGACAGCTTCACCGAAGGGCTGGGCGACACGCTCCCGGACGGCACCGAGCGGGGCTGGGCCGACCTGGTCGCGGCCGGTATCGCCGCCGGTGAGGGCGAGCCGATCGAGTACGCGAACCTGGCGATCCGTGGCCGCCTGCTGGCTCCGATCGTCACCGACCAGCTCGACGCGGCCCTGGCCCTGTCGCCGAAGCCGACGCTGCTGTCCCTCAACGGCGGCGGCAACGACATGCTGCGGCCGGGCAGCGACATGACGAAGCTGATCGCGATGACCGAGCAGGCGGTGCAGCGCTGCCTCGACGCGGGCGTCCGGGTGCTGCTGCTCAGCGGCCCGGACCCGTCCGACCACCTGCCGTTCGGCGCGTCGATGCGCAAGAAGGGCGACCAGCTCACCGACACGGTGGCCGCGTTCGCCGCGGACAAGGACCTGACGTTCGTGGACATGTTCCACGACAAGGAGATCCAGAAGCGGCAGTACTGGTCGTCGGACCGGCTGCACCTCAACGAGGCCGGCCACCGGCGGGTGGCGAGCCACGTGCTGGCGAAACTGGGGTACCCGGTGGAGGCGCACATCGTCGACCCGAACCCGCAGACACGGAGCATCGTGAACGAGCTGCAGTACTACCGCGAGCACGTGCTGCCGTGGATCAACCGGCGTTTGCGGGGCCGGTCGTCCGGCGACAACCGGACCGGCAAATTCGTCTCCTGGACCCCGATCCCCGGATAGCTCACGCGATCGATCGCTGATCGACGCCGATACGTTGAGTTGATGGTCACCGGTCTCATCAGGCGAGGCCGCGGTGATCGTTCCGTATCATCGGCACCCTATGTCTGCGGGGAATAGACGGCGCGAGCCGCACATACGGTCATCTGTCGAGCGCGTCCAGCGCACCGAGGGCAAGCGCGCCCAGCGCACCAAGGGCAAGCGTGTTCAGCGCACCGAGCCCGCCGCCGACCGGACGGTCAACTGGCTGTGGGTGTGGATCGTCTGCGTACTGCTGGCGACCGTGGTCGGCATCGGGCTGGGCGCCTCCCCGGCGTCGATGGTCGTCGGGGACGGGCTCGCCGCGGGCCTCTGCTGGATGACCGGCTGCGCCGACGGCGGCCTGGCACTCATCGGCTGGGCGCTGACCCTCGTGCCGTTGGTGCTCGTGCTGGTCACCTGGTTCCTGTTCCCGCACAGCGGCACCCGCGGGCGGGTCGTGCTGCTCGCGCTGGGGACGATGACGCTCACCTTCGTGGTGCTGATGACGCCGGACCCGCGGGACCGGATGAGCGGGGACGGCGCGGCCTTCCTCGCGGACGGGATGCTGTGGGGTGTCGGCACCATCGTCGTGGGCGCCGTGCTGCTGGCGATCGGACTGGGCATCAACCGGCTGTTCTCCGGTTCCGGGTTCATCCCGTTCGTCTGCGTGAGCACCACGCTGGTCCTGGGCGGCGTCTTCGCGTACGCCGACAACCACAACGACGACGCCGAGGCGCTGGTCACCGTGGCACAGCTCTTCCCGGACGCCACCCTGACCAGCGCGGGATCCACCCTGACCCGGGTGTCGGCGTCGGACTGGCAGGGCTGCTCCGGTCAGTACCCGAAGTGCGGGCACACCGCCGAGTTCGCGTTCACCACCACCGACAGCGACGCGGTCACCCACGTGGAGATCATCTGGTTCTCGAGCGCCACCGACGCGTGGGACGCCGAGAAGACGGTGCTCCCGTCGGACGACCCGACGGCCCTGCGGGTCTCCACCGTCAACCACGAACACGTGATGGTGGCGACCGTCAAGCACGCCGACGGCCGGACCATCCACTCGTCGGAGGAGCGGTGGCTGCGCTGGCCCGCCGCCCAGATCAACCACGTCCTCCGCAAGAAGGTCGGCTCCAACCCGCGGCGGGTGGGGCCGCTGCGCACCTCGGAGACAGCGGCCCCACTCCACCTCTGACGCCTCAGGCGATCAGAACCTCGATCGACTCAGCCGCCAGCACACGATCGACAGCGGTGTCCGGATCTTCGGCGACCAGCCGGTCGGCGATCTCGCCAGCCTGTGGATCATTGTTGAACCTGTAGTTGATGACCTTGAAGACGGCGGCCCTGGCAGTCTTGGCGCGCGCATCACGGATGACGCTGGAATCATTCAGATCAAAGGCCATGATTCTCCTCCAATGTTCTTCCACTTTAACGCTGCTCAGACGGACACCTACAAGGGCGGACGCCATCCCGGCCAGACCGATGGCGGTGTCCTGGTCCGCCACGGTGCGGATCATTTTCAGGGCGGCTTCGAAGATGTCGAGTCGTTCGGCGTCCGAGGTGGCTTTGCCGAGGGCTGCCAG
>NZ_JZKF01000008.1 GCF_000962825.1 Actinoplanes rectilineatus | reverse complement strand
GCTCCACTTCGCTCCACTGGAGGGGGTGGGGGGTTTGTGGCGTCCCTCCACTTTCCTCCCGGGGAGCGCGGCGGGCGGGTGTGGGGGGTGGAAAGTCGGGTTGGAAAGTGGGTCATACGGGACTGTGAGCGCTCCATGTCGGAAACCGGACGGAGTGGATCATGGAAGAGCGCTCCACTGCGCTCCACCGCCTGTGAACAGGGATTACGTCCGCGAAAAGGCCTCGCGAGCGGCTGCTTTCGGGTTGCAGGTGGAGGGAAGTGGAGTAGAGTGGGGCGCAGTGGCAGGACCGAGGAACGAGACGGGACCTGCCGGCCCGAGTTGACAGGTGGTCCGACTCCCTCCGCGAAGGAGCGGAACGCCACGGCAAGGGGGTTGGGGCCGGATGTTCCTCGGCACACACACCCCGCGCCTCGACGAGAAGGGCCGGCTGATCCTCCCGGCCAAGTTCCGTGACGAGCTGGCGGGAGGTGTCGTGATCACGAAGGGGCAGGAGCGCTGTCTTTACGTGTTCCCGATGCCGGAGTTCCAGCGGATTGCCGGTCAGCTACGTGAGGCGCCGGTGACCAACAAGGCCGCCCGGGCTTACGGCCGGGTGTTCTTCGCCAGTGCTCACGACGAGGTGCCCGACAAGCAGGGGCGGGTGACCATACCAGCCCACCTGCGCGATTATGCGAGCCTCGGGCGCGACCTCGTGGTGATCGGGGCGAGCACTCGGGTCGAGATCTGGGACAAGCAGTCCTGGGAGGACTACCTCGCGGCGAGCGAGCAGGAGTTCGCCGACATCGAGGAGGGGGTGCTGCCCGGCGGACTGTAGGGCGTGCACTCGGTGGGCCTTTGTGACCGGCCCGGACGCCACTGCTGCCGTACCTCGAGATCTCCAGCCGCTCCCGCTCCTGGCGCCTCTTCCCCGGCGCCAGGCGCGTGTCCGAGCCCGGTTCATTGGGCATAGGACATGAGCGGATGGGGATCTGGTGGTACGGAATGGCGGCCGGGCCGGTGTGGCACGGCAGGAGCCGGGTGAGACGCAAGATGGTGGGGCAATGGGGGTCGTCATGGGGGAGCCGCGGGGCACACACGTGCCGGTGCTGCTCGAGCGCTGCCTCGAGTTGCTCGCTCCCGCCCTGGGCCGGCCGGGCGCCGTCCACGTCGACTTCACGCTCGGTCTCGGCGGGCATGCCGAGGCGGTGCTCGAACGATTCCCGGACGTGGTCCTGATCGGACTGGACCGCGACACCGAGGCTCTCGCCCACGCCCGGCACCGGCTCTCCCGGTTCGCCGATCGCACGCACCTGGTGCACGCGATCTATCACGAGCTGCCGCGAGTGCTCGACGAACTCGGGATTCCGGCGATCGACAGCGGACTGTTCGACCTCGGGGTCTCCTCGCTCCAGCTGGACGAGGCGGACCGCGGTTTCGCGTACGCGCAGGACGCCCCCCTGGACATGCGGATGGACCAGTCGCGCGGCGCCACCGCCGAGGAGGTCGTCAACGGCTACGAGCCGGGTGAGCTGGTGCGGATCCTCCGGCAGTACGGGGAGGAGAAGTTCGCGACGCGGATCGTCTCGACGATCGTGCGGGAGCGGGCGAAGAACCGGATCACCTCCACGGCGAGGTTGGCGGATCTGGTGAAGGACTCGATCCCGGCCGCCGCGCGGCGAACGGGTGGTAATCCCGCCAAGCGGACGTTCCAGGCACTACGCATTGAGGTGAACGGGGAGCTGGACTCGGTGGAGTCCGCGGTTCCCGCCGCTTTGGACGCTCTGGCGATCAACGGGCGACTTGTGGTGATGAGTTATCAATCGTTGGAGGACAGGATCGTCAAGCGCGCCTTCACCGCGAGGGTGCGCAGCACCGGGCCGGTCGACCTTCCGGTCGAGCTGCCCGGCACCGGGCCGTCGATGCGGTTGCTGACCCGAGGGTCGGAGCCGCCGACCGAGGCCGAGGTGGCGGAGAACCCGAGGGCTGCCTCGGTGAAGCTGCGAGCGGTGGAACGGATCGACGAGCGGGAGCAGGGACGGAAGTACGACCGGGCACCGATGGCCGGCCGCGAGCGGCCACGGGTGTCAACGGGTGGGGGACAAGGGCGGTTACGCCCGGGGGCGAAACAGGAGGGGGAGGGACGATCATGAGCGAGCGATCCGCCGCGCCTCGGCCGGGGGGCCGGGCCGAGCGGCCGCGCACCGGGGACGGTGAGCGGGGACGCCGGATGAGCGAGGCCGGCGAGGGGACTGGCGCCCGGGGGGTGCGCCAGTCCGCAACGAACGCCGGCTCGACGAGGTCGTCGGCCGACACGCGCCGTGGTCAATCCGACACGCGCCGTTCAGGGATGCGGTCCGGCAAGGGGAAACCCGTGACCGGTGCGCCCGTCGAGGGCACCGCGGCTCTGGCACTTGACGTTCCCGGCGAGGCGCCGGGGATGCCGGACGCGCGGCCCCGCCTGTGGGTGGCGCCACCGCTGCCGATCCGGGCGCCGCGGGTCACCTTCGCCGCCTCGGTGATCGTGGTGGTGCTCGCCGGCGTGCTGGGCATCCTCCTGATCAACACCAAGACGATGGAGCAGTCCTTCCGTCTGGACGCCCTGCAGAAGGAGCGGGCCGGGCTCGACACGCAGCAGCAGGAGCTGGAGCGTCAGCTGATCCAGGTGTCCGGTCCGGGCAACCTGTCGGCGATGGCGCGCCAGCAGGGTCTGGTGCCGGGCACTCCGGCGATGATCCGGCTGCCGGACGGCAAGATCGTGAGGCCGCCGAAGCCGGGCAAGGGCACGGTCGGACCGGTGGCCCAGCCGAACCTGTCGACGGTGACGCCGTCCGCGTCCGCCTCGACCGCGGCTGGTCAGGCCGAGACTGGACAAGCCGCGACCGGACAAGCCGCGACTGGACAAGCCGGGACCGGTCAGGCCGGGACCGGACAAGCCTCTGCCCCGGCTGCGGCCGGTCAGTAGGCCGTGATGTCTCCACGAGACGACGACGACACTCCGCGCCGGGGCACTCCGCCCCGGCGCGGCTCGTCCCGAGACCTTCCGGACGCCGAGACGGGCGAGGAGCAGCGGCCCCGCGACGGTCAGCCCCGCGACGGTCAGCAACGCGATGGTCAGCAACGCGACGGACATTCACGCGACGGGCAGCCGCCCCGGGACGGGCGGCGCGGGCGCAGCAGCATCAGTGAGGCGCGCGCCTACACGCCGCGCGGGCGCACCGTGGCCGAGCGGGGGCGCCTGCCGCGGTCCGGGCGCACGACTGATCCGTTCCGGCCGGCGCTGCAGGTGCTCGACGGGGGTGAGGGCGACACCGCGCCCCGCACCCGCGGGCGTGGCCGCGGTGCCGAGCCGCCGCCGGAGGAGCCGCCGAAGCAGCGCGGCAAGCGTGCCGCCGAGCCCCGTGCCGAACAGCCGAAGAAGGCGGAACCCCGTTCCGGCACCGGGGGCGACCGGTCTGCCTCTGACCGGACACGATCATCTTCAGCGCGTACCCCCAAGGAAGCCGGACCACGGCGGACCGTGACCGTGAAGCGGGGTTCGGAACGCGACGGGCGTGACCGGGACGCCCGTCGTGCCCGCCCGGTGCCGCCGGAGCCGCCGAAACTGGCGAGCAGCAGCCGGCGTCTGCGGCTGGGCACGGTGCTGGCGCTCTCCCTGTTCGTCACCATCGGCGTGCGGCTGGTGGTGCTGCAGCTGGGCACCTCCGAGCAGGAGGTGGCGCAGCTGCTCGACCTGCGGGAGAAGCGTCTCAGCACGGTGCAGCTGCCCGCGCCGCGCGGCAGCATCCTGGACACCAACGGTGAGGTGCTGGCGCACAGCGTCGAGGCACGGTACGTCTCCGCGGACCCGGAGAACACCGCCCTGCAGAAGGACATCCCGGGCATCGCGGCGCAACTCGCGCCGCTGGTGGGCGTGGCGCAGTCCGAGCTGGCCGAGAACATGCAGCGCAAGCAGGTGCTCGGGCGCTGGTTGCAGTTCCGGTACCTGGCCCGGGGCGTGGACGTCGGTGTCGCCGACCGGATCGAGGCGCTCGCCCTGCCCGGCATCTACACCCACAGCGACGAGCGGCGCGACGTGCCGGGCAAGGACCTCGCCGCGAACCTGATCGGGTTCACCGGCGACGACCACCACGGCCTGGAGGGCCTGGAGGCGCGCTACGACGACCTGCTGCACGGCACCGACGGCAAGCGGATCTTCGAGATCGGCAAGGGGAACCTCAACAAGCCGATCCCGGGCGGGTACGAGCAGTACACCGCCGCCCAGCCGGGCAACTCCCTGAAGCTCACCATCGACCAGTACGTGCAGTTCGACGTGCAGCGCATCCTCAAGAAGGCCGCGGAGAAGGCGAAGGCGACGGTGGCCGGGGCGGTCGTGATGAACGCCGAGACCGGTGAGGTGGTGGCGCAGGCCAGCTACCCGCCCTACAACGCCGCCAAGCCGCAGGATTTCGACCCGGTGGAGCGCATCGACGTGCCGACCGCGGTGGTGACCGACCCGGGCTCGACGCACAAGGCGCTCGTCTTCGGCGCGGCCCTGCAGGAGGGGATCATCACCCCGGAGTCGACCCTGGCCATCGGTCCGGCGATCAGCCGGGGCGGATTCCCCTTCGAGGACTCGCATCCGCAGGACAAGGGCACGCTGATGACGATGGAGGGGCTGCTGGCGCTCTCCTCCAACGTGGGCACCATCCTGATCGCCGACCAGCTCGGCAAGGAGAAGCTGTACGAGTACCAGAAGCTGTTCGGTCTGGGGGAGTCGACCGGGGAGGGCATGCCCGGCGAGGCCGACGGTGAACTGCTCAAGCCGGAGGACTGGAGCGGCTCGGCGAGCGGTTCGGTGCCGGTCGGCCACAGTGTCTCGGCGACCCTGGTGCAGATGGCGGCGGCGTACGGGGCCATCGCCAACGACGGCGTCTACACGCAGCCTCATCTGATCAAGGAGACCATCTCCGGTGTCGACGGCGAGGTGACGCCGTCCGCGGCGCCGGAGACGCACAAGGTCCTGGATGCGGACAAGGCCGCCCAGCTGCGGACGATGATGGAGGCCGTGGTCGAGTCGGACGTCGGCACCGGCAAGTCGGCGCGGGTCGCCGGGTACCGGGTGGCCGGCAAGACCGGCACCGGCAAGATGCTCGTGGACGGGCAGTACACCAGCCACTACGCGAGCTCGTTCGTCGGCATGGCGCCGGCCGACGACCCGAAGTTCGTCATCGCGGTCTCGATGGACGTCGCCAACGGCAGCGGCGGTGAGGTGTCCGGTCCGGCGTTCAGCGAAATGATGTCCTACACCCTCCTTCATTACGGAGTGCCACCGTCCGGTACCAAGTCGCCGACTTTCAAGATCCATCCATGAACGCCAGCCGCATGGCGTTGACGAGAAGCTGTGAGGGACCGGGTAGGGTCTGACGCCGTGTCCGGCATTACCCGACCCGAGACCGTCGCGCCGCACCCGCTTGCCCAGCTCGCAGAGCTGGTGCACGCGGAGTTGTGCGGTGCTGACGCAGAGGTCTCCGGCGTGACGCACAGTAGCAATGCGGTGCGTTCCGGAGATCTGTACGCGGCGCTTCCCGGCGCCAACCGGCACGGCGCGGAGTTCGTCTCCGCCGCCGCCCGAGCCGGGGCGGTCGCGGTACTCACCGATCCCGCCGGTCGGGAGGCGGCGATACAGGCCGGTCTGCCGGTCCTCGTCGTGGACGACCCGCGTGCCGTGCTCGGCGCGGTCGCCGCGGCGATCTACGGCGAGCCGTCCCGGCGGCTCACCATGATCGGCGTGACCGGCACGGCCGGGAAGACCTCCACGTCGTACCTGGTGGAGGCCGGTCTGCGGGCCGCCGGTCTGGTGACCGGCCTGGTCGGCACGGTGGAGACCCGCCTCGGCGACCACGTCGTCAAGAGCGTGCGGACCACGCCGGAGGCGACCGACCTGCAGGCGATCCTGGCCTCCGGGGTGGAGCGCGGGGTGTCGGCGGTGGTCATGGAGGTGTCCAGCCACGCCCTGGTGATGGGGCGGGCGGACGGGATCCGGTTCGCCGCGGCCGGGTACACCAACTTCGGCCAGGACCACCTGGACTTCCACCCGACGGCCGAGGACTACTTCGAGGCGAAGGCGCGTCTCTTCGACGGCCGGGCGCGAGTCGAAGTGCTTAACTACGATGATTCGGCAGTTATGCGCTTGAAGGGTGATGGAACGGTCACCTACTCGGCGGCCGGCGCGGAAGACGCCACCTGGTGGGCGTCCGACGTCCGGCCCTCCGCCTTCGGGCAGCTGTTCACCGCGCATGGGCCGGACGGGATCACCGTCGAGACCGGCGTGGCGCTGCCCGGCCTGCACAACATCGCCAACGCGCTGCTCGCGCTGGCCCTGCTGGTCGGCGCCGGCATCGACCCGGCGACCGCCGGGCAGGGCATCAGGGACTGCCGGGGCGTTCCTGGCCGTCTGGAGCGCGTCGACGCCCCCGGCGAGATCCTCGGGGTGGTCGACTATGCCCACAAGCCGAACGCGATCGTGGCGGCCCTGGCGGCCCTGCGGGAGCTGGCGTCCGCCCGCGGTGGCGGCCTGATCTGTGTGATCGGTGCCGGCGGCGACCGGGACAAGGGCAAGCGCCCGCTGATGGGCGAGGCCGCGGCGCAGGGATCCGACCTGGTCATCGTCACCGACGACAACCCGCGCACCGAGGACCCCGCCGCGATCCGGGCCGCGGTGCGCGTCGGCGCCGAGGAGGCCGGGACCGCCGCGAAGATCATCGAGGTGGGTGGGCGCCGGGCGGCGATCGCCGAGGCGGTCCGCCTCGCCGCGCCCGGCGACGTGATCGCGGTGCTGGGCAAGGGCAACGAACAGGGGCAGGAGGTCGACGGCGAGGTGCTGCCGTTCGACGACCGCATCGAGCTGGCTACCGCTCTGGAGGGCCGATCATGATCCGGATGACGCTGACCGAGATCGCCACGATCACCGGTGGCACGGTCGTCAACGCCACCGGCGACGAGGCCGTCACCGGCGGGGTGGAGTACGACTCCCGCAAACTCGGCCCGGGTGGCCTCTTCGTCGCCTTCGCCGGCGAGAAGGCGGACGGGCACGACTTCGCCCCGGCCGCGATCGCCGGTGGCGCCGCGGCCTACCTGGGCTCCCGGGACGCGGGCGTGCCCGGTGTGGTGGTCGCGGACCCGCTGGCCGCCGTCACCACGCTGGCCCGGGAGGTCGCCTCCCGGCTGGACAAGCTGACCGTGGTCGGGGTGACCGGCTCGTCCGGCAAGACCACCACCAAGGACTACATCGGTCAGCTCCTGGCGCACCTCGGGCCGACCGTGGCGCTGCCCGGATCGCTCAACAACGAGCTGGGTTTCCCGTACACCGTGCTGCAGGCCACCGAGGAGACCCGCTTCCTGGTGCTGGAGATGGGTGCCCGGGCCGTCGGGCACGTAGCCCACCTGTGCGGGATCGCCCCGCCGAGGATCGGCGTGGTGCTCAACGTCGGCGCGGCGCACATCGGCAAGTTCGGCTCGATGGAGGGCACCGCCCAGGCCAAGGGTGAGCTGGTCGAGTCGCTGCCGGCGGACGGCACCGCGGTCATCAACGCGGATGACGCGCTGGTCGCCGCGATGGCGTCGCGGACCTCCGCCCGGGTGACGCTCACCGGCGAATCGGACGCGGCGACGGTGAAGGCCACGGAAGTGACTGTTGATCACTACGGTCGCGCCAGCTATACACTCATAAGTGGTGAAAAAACTGGTTTTGTCCGACTGGCTGTCGTCGGGCGGCATCAGGTGGCGAACACCCTCGCCGCCGCCGCCGTGGCGCTCGCCGCGGGCATGGCCTTCGACGACGTGATCACCGCGCTTCCGGAGGTGGGCATCGTCTCCGAACGCCGGATGGACGTGGTCACCCGCCCGGACGGCGTGGTGCTCGTCGACGACTCGTACAACGCGAACACGTCGTCCACCATCGCCGCACTGCGGGCGCTGGCGGCGATGAGTGAGGGCCGGCGCACCACCGCGGTGCTCGGCTACATGGCCGAACTGGGGGAGTACGAAGTATCCGGTCACGCCGAGGTGGGGCGGCTCGCCGCCGAACTCGGGGTGGACCGGCTGATCGCGGTCTCCGCGGAGGCCGCGCCGGTCCTGGACGGCGCCGCCGAAGTCGCCGGATGGACGGGGCAGGCGCACTTCGCCGCCGACCAGGCGGCCGCGATCGAGATTCTGCAGCAGGACCTGCGCGCCGACGACGTCGTGCTGGTCAAGGGTTCCCGGTATCGGACATGGGACGTCGCCGACTGGTTGCGGCGCTCCGAGGAGGTTTAGCCCCGTGAGGGCAGTCATCGTCGCGGCCGCGGTCGCCTTTCTCATCTCTCTGTTCGGCACCCCGATCGCGATCCGGGTCTTCTCGGCGCTCAAGGCCGGTCAGCCGATCCGGAGCATCGGACCGCAGACCCACCTGGGCAAGCGCGGCACCCCCACGATGGGCGGCGTGGCGTTCATCATCGCCACGGTCTTCGCCTACGTGGCCGGGCACCTGGCGCTGACCACCCTGCCGGACCGGCAGATCGCCCAGGAGAAGCCGACCATGACCGCCCTGGTCCTGCTCGGTCTCTTCGTCTTCTGCGGTGCCGTCGGCTTCATGGACGACTTCCTCAAGATCCGTAAACGCAACTCGGACGGCCTCAGCGCCAAGGGCAAACTGCTCGGCCAGATGCTGATCGGTACCGCGTTCGGCATCGCCGCCCTCTACGTGCCCAGCACCAACGGCCAGACGGTCGCCAGTGAGAACATCTCCTTCATCCGCGACGTCGACTGGCTCAACGTCGGCAAGGTCGGTTCGGTCATGGTGTTCGTCTTCGTGATCATGGCGATGTCGAACGGCGTGAACCTCACCGACGGCCTCGACGGTCTGGCCACCGGTGCGTCGATCCTGGTCCTCGGGGCGTACTCGCTGATCGGCTTCTGGCAGTACCGGCACTGGTGCGGTGACGACAACTACCGCTCCACGAGCGCCCTCACCGAGACGCACTGCTATCAGGTCCGAGATCCCCTCGAGATCGCGATGATCGCGGCGGCGGCGGCCGCGGCCTGTGTCGGCTTCCTCTGGTGGAACACCAACCCGGCCCGCATCTTCATGGGCGACACCGGCGCGCTGGCCCTCGGTGGCCTGATCGGCGGCCTCGCGGTGGCCACCCGCACCACCCTGCTCTCGGTGATCATCGGCGGCCTCTTCGTCATCATCACGATGTCGGTGGTCATCCAGATCATCTCCTTCAAGACCACCGGCAAGCGTGTCTTCCGGATGTCCCCGCTTCAGCACCACTTCGAGCTGGCGGGCTGGTCCGAGGTCAACATCGTGGTCCGGTTCTGGATCATCGCCGGCATCTGCGCGGCGATCGGCCTGGGCCTGTTCTACAGCGACCACCTGGCGGTCATGGGATAACCCCTTCTCGGGTACGCGTACAGCGGGTCGTCACCCTGCCTCTCCGGCGGGTCGGCGGCCCGCTGTTCGCGTACCGGGGTTGATCTTCGGGGGTGACCACGCACGCAGGTCGCCCCGGAGGGCTTCACGCTCTGGACGCGTAGCGGCCAGTGAAGCGCTTCGGGGCCCTCGGCGGGAGCGACGGTCTGCACCACCCACTCTGCTACGACATCGGTCTTGACGATCGCCCGGTGACGGACGGCATAAACGTGCGACACGCCCGGTTCGTGACGCGTGGGGATGTGGACGGCGGACGATGATGGGGCCATGGCGGACGACCGAACCCAGACGGCCCGCCCGACACTGAGCCGGCAGCTGCTGCCCGCGGTGCACGGGCTGCTGGCGCGACCACTGTCGTCCTACTACCTGCTGATCGCCAGTGCCGGGCTGCTGCTGCTGATCGGCCTGACGATGGTCTTCTCGGCGACCAGCGTGAAGGCCTACGCCGAGGACGGGAACGCCTTCTCGGCACTCACCAGCCAGGTGGTGTTCGCGCTGCTCGGGCTGGTGGCGTTCTGGGTCTGCCAGCGGCTGCCCGCGCTGACCCTGCGGACCCTGGGCAAGTACGTCCTCGGCCTGGCGATCGGCCTGCTCGGTGTGCTCGACGTGCTGATGGCGCTCGAAGGTGTCGGCCTGCTGGGCTCGGCGCGGCTGGGACCGCTCGAGGCGAACCTGAACTGGCTGTACGTGGGCCCGGTCAGCCTGCAGCCGGCCGAACTCGCCAAGCTGGGCATGGTGCTGTGGGGCGCGGACGTGATGGCGCGCAAGGGTGCCTCGCTGGCGCACTGGCGGGAGCTGGCGATGCCGCTGTTCCCGGTGGTGGGCCTGCTGTTCGTGCTGGTCGGCTACAACGACCTGGGCACCATGCTGGTGCTGCTGGCGCTGATCATCGGTCTGCTCTGGGCCGCCGGGGTACGCCTGCGGGTCTTCGGTGCGCTGGGGGTGCTGGGACTCGCCGGCATCGGCCTGCTGATCGCCGCCGCCTCACGGGGTGCCGGCTCCGGGTCGGCCGACGCGCCCAACTACCGCCTGGAGCGGCTCACCAGCTTCCTGACGCCGTTGAAGGACTGCGACCCGACCCGGGAGTGCTACCAGGTCATCCAGGGCCGCTCGGCGATCTTCGAGGGCGGCTGGTTCGGTGTCGGCCTGGGCAAGGGCGCACTGAAGTGGAACTGGCTGCCGCAGGCGGACAACGACTTCATCTTCGCGGTGGTCGCCGAGGAACTGGGCGTGGTCGGCTGCGCGGTGGTGCTGGCGCTGCTGTCCGTGCTGGCCTACACCGGTTTCCGCATCGCCCGCCGGGTCGCCGACCCGTTCCGCCGCCTCGCCGCGACCGCGATCACCACCTGGCTGGTGGCCCAAGCAGTGATCAACATGGGCGGCGTGGTCGGTCTGCTGCCCATCACCGGCCTGCCGCTGCCGTTCATCTCCGCAGGTGGCAGTGCCCTCGTGGTGACGCTCGCGGCGATCGGCATGCTCGCCTCGTTCGCCCGCGCGGAACCGGACGCCGCACGAGCCCTGAACGCCCGTCCGACCCCGAGATGGGTACGACTAGTGTGGGCCCCGCTGCCGCCGCTCCCCCCGCCGCGGCGGCCGGGACAGTCACGTCCTCCTGCCGGGAAGAAGACGAGCAGTGGGACTTCCGTGGGCGCGGGGGGCGAGAGGAGACGGTGATGGGTCCGCTGCGGTCGGTCGTGCTCGCCGGAGGAGGCACCGGCGGTCACATCTATCCGCTGATCGCCTTCGCCGACGCCTTGCGACGCCACTTCCCCCAGGTCAAAATCACCACGCTGGGCAGCCCGAAGGGCATGGAGAACCAGTTGATCCCGGCCGCCGGCTACGACCTGCGGCCGATCCCGGCCTTCCAGCTGCCCCGGTCCCTCAATCTCGACCTGCTGCGTACGCCGGACCGGATGTACAAGTCGGCGGCCGCGTGCGGCGACATCATCGACGAGGTGCAGGCCGAGGTGGTCGTCGGTTTCGGCGGCTACGTGTCGGTGCCGGCCTACCTCGCCGCCTGGCGCCGTGAGCTGCCGATCGTGATCCACGAGGTGAACGTGCCACCGGGCGTCGCGAACCGGATGGGCATGAAGTTCACCAAGCGCATCGCGGTGGGCTTCCCGCACCAGCTGGAGCAGGCCGAGTCGCTGCGCAACGCGCGCCTGGTCGGTGTGCCGCTGCGGACCGGCATCTCCCAGCTGGACCGGCCGGCGCTGCGCCCGCAGGCGCTTTACCACTTCGGGCTGCGCCCCGACCTGCCGGTGCTGTTCGTGTCCGGCGGTTCGTCCGGTGCGCGCAGCATCAACCTGGCGGTGGCGGCGGCGGCCAAGAAACTGGCGCACGCCGGCATCCAGGTGCTGCACGTGCAGGGCGGCCGCAACGAGCCGTTCGACGTGCCGAACGACCTGCCGGTGCCCTATGTCGTTGTGCCCTACCTGTCGGACATGCAGCTCGGATACGCTGCCGCCGACCTGATGCTCTGCCGCGGCGGAGCGATCACGGTGGCCGAGACGACAGCGCTCGGCATGCCGGCGATCTACGTGCCGTACCCGTACAGCAACCAGGAACAACGGCGTAACGCGCTACCGATCGTCGACTCGGGCGGTGGCCTGATCGTCGACGACAGCGAGATGACTCCGGAATGGGTGGAGCACAACATCATCCCGCTGGCACGTGACCGGCAGCGGCTCGCCCAGATGGGCGCCGCCGCCGCGAGTTATGGCCGTCGTGACGGTGACGAGGCGCTGGTGCGTTTCGTTCTCGAAGCGGTGCGCTGATGCATTTTCTTGAAGGAGCGGATCTGTGAACACGGCGGAGCTGACGCCGGCCGGCGAGTTGACCGCCGAGGACCTGGGCAGCGTGCATCTCATCGGCATCGGCGGAGTCGGCATGGGCGGCCTCGCCCGGCTGCTGCTGACCCGTGGCGTCCCGGTCTCCGGCAGCGAACTGCGGGAGTGGCCCGCGCTGGCGGCACTGCGCGCGCTCGGCGGCACGGTGCACATGGCGCACGAGGCGTCGAACCTCGACGGGGTGGACACGGTCGTCTACTCGACCGCGATCCCGCGGGACCACATCGAGCTGGCCGAGGCCCGCCGCCGCGGTCTGCGCGTGCTGCACCGCTCGGAGGCCCTGGCCGCGGCGATGACCGGCCGGCAGACGATCGCGGTGGCCGGCACGCACGGCAAGACCACCACCACGTCGATCATGACGGTGATCCTGCAGCACGCCGGCCTGGACCCGTCGTTCGTGATCGGCGGCGAGATGTCCGCGGCCGGCGCCAACGGCCACCACGGCACCGGCCCGCACTTCGTGGCCGAGGCCGACGAGCACGACCGGTCGTTCCTGATCTACCGGCCGCACGTCGCGATCATCACGAACATCGAGGGCGACCACCTCAACAACTGGGGTGACCTGGAGACGCTCAAGGCGGGCTTCCTGGAGTTCGGCTCGCTGGCCGACGGGTTCGTGGTGACCTGCGCGGACGGCCCCGGCACCGAGGAACTCATCGCGGGGCTCAAGGCCGCGGGCAAGACCGTTTACACGTACGGGGAGAGCGAAGGCGCCGACCTGCGGGTCAGCGGGATCGTCACCACCGTGAGCGGGGTCCGCTACCAGGCCGAGTTGAACGGGGAGGCGCTCGGTGAGGTGAAGCTGGCGTTGCCCGGCAAGCACATGGGGCTGAACAGCGCGGCGACCGTGCTGACCGCGCTGAAACTGGGCCTGTCGCTGGACAAGGTGCTGGAGGCCCTGGAGGCGTTCCCGGGGGTCCGCCGCCGGTTCGAGCGCAAGGGCATCGCCGCCGGCGTGCGGGTGTACGACGAGTACGCGTACCACCCGACCTCGGTGAAGGCGGCGCTGCGCACCCTGCGGGACGTGGCCGGTGACGGGCGCCTGCTGGTGGTGTTCCAGCCGTACCGGGTCTACCGGACCCGGGACCTGGAGGCGGAGCTGGCCGACGGCCTCGCGGTCGCCGACGAGGTGATCTGCATGGAGGTGTTCGGTCCGGGCGAGACCCGTGGCCCCGGTGAGGGCGGCCGGGCGCTGACCGCGGCGATCGATCTGCCCGCGGACCGCAAGGTCTTCGTGCCGGACTGGGAGGACGTGCCGGCCGAGGTGGTCAAGCGGTCCCGGCCGGGCGACGTGGTGGTCACCATGGGCGCGCCGCCGATCTCGCTGATGGGCGACGAGCTGCTGGCCGCGCTGGCCGAGGCCGACCACAAGCCGGACCTGGCGAGGTAACACCGGTGGCGGGCGGGGGCACGCGCAACTGGCGTCTGGTGCGCGCCGACACGGACGCCGTGCCGCCGTCGGCGCGCCGGTTCATGGCCCGGGCCCGGCAGCGGCGCCTGCGTGCTCTGCTGCCGTGGCTGATCGGTGTGGGCGTGCTGGCCGCGGCCGGTGGCCTGACGTGGACGGTGTACGGCACGGCGGTGCTGGGTGTCCGGGCGGTGGAGGTGGTCGGCGCGGAGACCCTCACCCCGGACCAGGTCCGTGCGGCCGCCGCGGTGCCGGATCTGCTGCCGCTGGCCCGGGTCGACCTGGACGAGGTCGCCGCCCGGGTTCGCGGCCTGCCGCCGGCCGGCCGGGTGGCGGTGCGCCGCAGCTGGCCGTCGACCCTGGTGGTCGAGGTGGTGGAGCGGACGCCGGTGGCGGTGGTGCCGGCGAACGGCACATTCGTGCTGATCGACGAGCTGGGTGTGCCGTTCCGCTCGATGACCGAGCAGCCGGGTGGTCTGCCGCTGGCCCGTCTGGCGACGCCGGGGCCGGCCGACGAGAACACCGGCTCGGCGCTGACCGTGCTGGCGGCGCTCAGCGACGACCTCCGGGAGCAGCTGGTGGCGGTGTCGGTGGAGTCGCCGGTGCAGATCCGTCTGGAGTTGCGCAAGGGGCGCGAGGTCATCTGGGGCGACGACACCAAGAGCGACGAGAAGAGCAAGGTCGCGACGGCGTTGTTGGGTCAGAAAGGCGACGAGATCGATGTGAGCGCGCCGACAGTCGTCACAATCAGGTAAGTGGCCGGTTATACCGGACGTTGCGGCATGAACGGAATATTACGTGCAAGGTTACGGGTGAGTCGGATACTCACCTCGTAAGCGGACGCGACACGCCGCCCCGGGTCTTTGGTCGAGGGGGGATGTCCGCTTAGGTTGCGTCGAGAGGTTTCAGTAGTTGACATAACTCTAAACCTCTAGTAGAGGGTGAGGGTTTCCTCGCCCTCCCTTGTACGGCTGCGGATGTCGAAGTGCGGTCCCCTCTCGGACCGCAGGGGCCGTCGACATTCGCCAACCCTGGAAGGGATGGCTGAGCCCGATGACACCTCCGCACAACTACCTTGCGGTCATCAAGGTCGTCGGCATCGGTGGTGGCGGCGTGAACGCCGTCAACCGCATGATCGAGGTTGGGCTCAAGGGAGTCGAATTCATCGCGATCAACACCGATGCCCAAGCGCTGCTGATGTCGGATGCCGACGTCAAACTGGACGTCGGCCGTGAGCTGACCCGTGGACTGGGCGCCGGCGCTCAGCCCGAGGTCGGCAAGAATGCCGCCGAGGACCACCGCGACGAGATCGAGGAGGTCCTCAAGGGGGCCGACATGGTCTTCGTGACGTGCGGCGAGGGTGGTGGCACCGGCACCGGTGGCGCGCCCGTGGTCGCCAACATCGCCCGCAAGCTGGGCGCCCTGACCATCGGCGTGGTCACCCGGCCGTTCTCGTTCGAGGGCAAGCGCCGTCAGGTGCAGGCCGAGGCCGGTATCGACGAACTGCGTAACCAGTGCGACACGCTGATCGTGATTCCGAACGACCGGTTGCTGGCTCTCGGTGACCGGGGTATCAGCATGATGGACGCGTTCCGTCAGGCCGACCAGGTACTTCTCTCCGGTGTGCAGGGCATCACCGACCTGATCACCACACCGGGTCTGATCAACCTGGACTTCGCCGACGTCAAGAGCGTGATGAGCAACGCGGGCAGCGCGCTCATGGGCATCGGCAGTGCGCGCGGCGACAACCGCGCGGTCGAGGCGGCCGAGCGTGCCATCTCCAGCCCGCTGCTGGAGCAGAGCATGGACGGCGCGCGCGGCGTGCTGCTCTCCATCGCCGGTGGCTCGGACCTGGGTCTGTTCGAGATCAACGACGCGGCGCAGCTGGTCACCGACGCGGCACACCCGGACGCGAACATCATCTTCGGCGCGGTCATCGACGACGCGCTCGGCGACGAGGTCCGGGTCACGGTGATCGCCGCGGGCTTCGACGGGGGCACGCCCTCGTACAAGCCGGTCGAATCGGTCCGTAAGGTGCCGCAGCCGTCCACCGGCGGCAGCACCCCGGCACCCACGCCGGCGGTCACCCCGCCGCCGCCGGCCGCGACCACCCCGCCGCCGCGCCGGGTGCTCTTCGACGATGTGGACGTGCCGGACTTCCTGAAGAACGGTTCCTGACTCTCTTCATGAATCAGAACGACGACGGGCGGCGAGCTGAGCTCGCCGCCAATCTCGTGCAGGTGCGGGAACGTATCGCCCGGGCCTGCACCGCGGCCGGCCGCGAGCCGGGCGAGGTCACGCTGACCGCGGTGACCAAGACGTACCCGGCGAGCGACGTGGTCCTGCTCGCCGGTCTCGGCGTCACGGACGTCGGGGAGAACAAGGACCAGGAGGCCGGCGCGAAGGCGGACGTGGTGAGCGCCGCGGGCGCCACCGGTCTGCGCTGGCACTTCGTCGGGCAGTTGCAGCGCAACAAGGCCCGATCGGTGGCCCGGTACGCCGACGTGATCGAGTCGGTGGACTCGGTACGCCTGATCACCGCACTGGACCGGGCCTCCGCCGAGCGGACGGTCCCGCTGGAGGTGCTGATCCAGGTGAGTATCGATGGGGACCCGGATCGCGGCGGCGTGATTGAGAATGATCTCTGGGGGGTATCGGAAGCCGCGGCCTCGTCACCGGGGCTGAGGCTGGGCGGCCTGATGGCTGTCGCGCCGCGCGGTTGGGAACCGGACCGGGCGTTCGAGAAGCTGGCCGTCCTCTCCGGACGGTTGGCCGCTCGGTACCCCGCAGCGACGACCGTCTCCGCGGGCATGAGCGGCGACCTCGAGGCCGCGATTCGGCACGGGGCGACACACGTACGGATCGGAACATCTTTACTCGGGATGCGAAACTCGCTGCGGTAGCCTTGCGGCGGGCAGCAAACTACACAGGTGTTGTTTAACGCGACGAGCCACCACAAACGGCCGTAGCGTCCGACGACGCAGCGTCGCAGCGGGTCGTGGGTCCGATTCGGACCCGTTCTCGAACCGCGTCAAGGGGGGACGCGGCACGCCGAAGGGGGCGCGTGCCGTATAGCGGACGGAGGTGGGGGCATGGACTCTCGGCAGGAGTGCCGGCGGGACGGGGTGGGCTCATGAGCGCTCTGCGTAAGGCGGGCGTGTGGCTCGGTCTCGTCGAGGAGGACGAGGACCGCGGTTACGACGACCGGGGTTACCGGGAGAGCACCTACCGCAACCGCGAGCGTGAGCGGGACCGCGATCGGGAGCGGTACACCAGCGATCGCTACGCGGACGAGTTCGCCGACGAGGAGGAGCCGGAGGAGGAGCGTCCGGTGCCGCGGTCGCGCGCGGAGCGCAGCGAGCGGGGCCGGATCGGTGACCGGTTGTCCTCGGCCCGGGCCGACCTGGAGCGGGAGGAGAACGAGCGACTCGATCGGGCGAGCGTGCGTTCCATCACCCGTCCGGCGGCGCAGGCGGAGCAGTCCGGTTCGCTGACCTACTCCACCCGGGAGAACCTGGCGCTGAAGCCGCAGCCGGTGCCCGCGCCCCAGCCGCAGCGGGTGGTCGAGGAGGAGCAGCGGTACCAGATCACCACGCTGCACCCGACGACCTACCGGGAGGCGCGCACCATCGGTGAGCACTTCCGGGACGGCGTTCCGGTCATCATCAATCTCACTGAGATGGATGAATCCGACGCTCGCAGGCTCGTGGACTTCGCCGCCGGACTGGCTTTCGGCCTGCGGGGTACGATCGAGCGCGTGACCAACCGGGTTTTCCTGCTCTCACCGGCAAATGTCCAGGTCACCGCTGAGGACAAGGCCAAGATCGCTGAGGGTGGCTTCTTCACCCAGAGTTGACCCGAACGAGGGATCCGCCTGCCGTGCTGTCGATCGTGTTCCAGATTCTCTACATCTTGCTGTACCTCTTCTTCATGGTGCTGCTGGGCAGGTTCGTGCTGGGTGCGGTACTCCAGTACGGACGCCGGTGGCAGCCCAGCCGGGGTGCCGCGGCTGCACTCGAATCGGTGTGGAGCGTCACGGATCCACCCCTTAAGGCGTTGAGGCGTGTGATCCCACCGCTGCGCATTGGTAACGTGAGTTTGGACCTGGCTTCCATCGTGCTGCTGGTTATCCTGTTCGTGCTCATGGATTTCGTGCTACGTCCGCTCATCATTACCAACAGCTAGACAGCAGCCTCAACCGCGGCCGCGACTGACCCGAGGAGTTTCGATGCCGCTGACCCCGGCCGACGTGCACAACGTCGCCTTCAAGAAGCCCCCGATCGGCAAGCGGGGGTATGACGAGGAGGAGGTCGACGCTTTCCTTGACGAGGTCGAGCGCGAGCTTGCCCGTCTGATCGAGGAGAACAACGAGCTGCGTGCCCAGGTGGAGCGTGGAGGACGGGGTGGCGCACCAGCCGGCCCGAATTCCGACCCCCGCATGGCTGCCGAGCTCAATGAGATCAAAGCCCAGCTCGACCGGGTGCAGCGGGACAAGACGGCGGCCGAGCAGGCTGCCCGTCAGATGCAGGCCGAGCTCGAGCAGGTGCGTGCCCAGGGCCCCGGCCCCGGTGGCGGCGGTGGTGGCGCGGACGGCGAGCAGCAGGCCCTGCGCGTGCTGATGATGGCCCAGCGCACCGCGGACGACCACGTCTCCGACGCGCGCCGGGAGGCCGACAAGCTTCTCGCCGACGCCCGTTCCAAGGCCGAAGAGGTCACCCGTGAGGCCCGGGCCAAGGCCGACGCCCTCGAGCGCGACGCGCGTCAGCGGCACCAGGAGGCCATGGGCGGCCTGGACGCCAAGCGGACCGCGCTGCAGAAGCACATCGAGGAGCTCAAGCAGTTCGAGCGCGAATACCGCACCCGGCTCAAGGCGTATCTCGAGAGCCAGCTGCGTGACCTCGACGGTCGCGGCCAGGGCCTGGAGGCCGAGCTGTCGCGTGCCGACTCGGGCCGGGCCGTGGGCGGCTCCGGGGGACTCGCCACCGCCGGCCTCGCCGGCTCGTACGGCGGTAGCCGTGCCAACTCCATCGAATCGGGTCGCTGACCGCAGCCCCGCACCGCGACGAGGATGAGCCATGATCGTTGCTAGTCTCCTGCTCATCCCCGTCGCGGTGCTGTTTCTGGCACTGGGTCTGAACAACGGCTCGAGCAGTCTGCTCATAGCCTCGATCGTGGTCAGTCTGCTGGCCGCGGTCGCCCTGGTGGTCGGTCCGCGGCAGTCGGCCGGCACGCGCCGGGGCGTCGCCGGTGACGTCGAACCCGACGACTACGCCCCGCAGCCGCCGCCGATGCGACGGGCGCCCGCCGCCGCTGACGACGCCGCCTACTCCGATGAGACCGCGGTCCACGACTTCCCGCCGCCGCCCGCGCCGTCTCCGGAGCCGGTCCTGTCCGAACCGGTGGACACCCCGCCGTGGGCCGGCGATCTCGCTGATCAGGCCGGTACCCGGACGGCCGCCGGCCACGCCGAGCCGCAGGCGACCCGCGCTGCCGGACGTGATGTCGCAGACTCCGCGGATTCCGACTCCGCCGCTGAATACGCCCGGTCTGCCGAGCGCCCCGAGCCGGTCCCGGCGCCCGCACCACAGGCGACGGAGCCCGAGCCGGCCCATGTCGATCCGGTCTATGCCGAGCCGGTCCATGCCGAGCCGGTCTATACCGAGCCGGAGGCCGAGCAGGCCGACGAGTTCGCCGAGCCGGACGCCGACGATCCCGACGACGAGCCACTGCCGCAGTCGGTGCGCCCGGCCGACGCGGTGCTGGTGGCCCGCCTCGACACCGAGGTGCTGGTGGTCGACGGCCGTCCCCGCTACCACATGGCCGACTGCCCGCACCTGGTCGGCCGGCTGACCGAGCCGCTGCCCGCGAACGAGGCCGTCGAACTGGGCTTCAGCCCCTGCGGTCTGTGCCGCCCGGTGGACCGTCTGGTCGCCGCCGTGGCGCACGGCTGACGATGCGCCGTCCCGTGCCGGCCCAGGAGTCGGTGGTGGTCCGGGTGCGCCCGGGTGCCGGGCGGACCCGGGTCGGTGGCCGTTACGAGGGCCCGCACGGTCCGGCTCTGATCGTCGCGGTGGGGGCGCCCGCGGTCGACGGCAAGGCCACCGAGGCGGTCCGTAAGGCGCTGGCGCAGGCGCTGGGTGTCCGGGCCGGTGAGGTCGCGTTGCGGCTCGGCGCGACGAGCCGGGACAAGGTGTTCACGGTGTCCGTGCCGGCCGCGCAGTGGGAGCCCCGGCTCACCGCGCTCCGCGATGACAGTCAGTGAATCAAGCGTCACGAGGGGTGTATCCTCGATAATCCGGACGAACGGCAGGGGTATTCATGCCGATTTGTCGGGACCGGGTGGGATGGCGGGTTGTCGGTCCATTTCGCGTTTCGTATGCTTGCCACCTTCCGGCGCGCGCGGTGCTTTCCTGCCGCGCCGTTTCTGCAGGTGGGGGAAGATCTACCGCGGCGACCCGGCGGGCCGGGCAGCGCCCGGAACACGACAGGGGAGACCGGACGGCGCGGCGGCGCCCCGGTCCGCACACGCCGATCGCCGCGCAGGCGCGCGGCTGAGGGAGCGACGATGGCCAAGGCAACCGGTGGAACCGCTGCGGAACGGACACGTTCGGCGGAGGAGACCGAGCAGATCATGCAGGCTCTGGTCGCGCGGCGCGACGAGCTGCAGGCCGAGTACGATCAGTCGCTCAGCGAGATCACCGAGCTGCAGCGTGAGCGACTCGCCGACTCGGCCGGCGACGACCAGGCCGACACCGGCACCAAGACGTTCGAACGCGAGCAGGAGATCACGCTGGCCAACAACCTGCTCGAGCGGATCACACAGGTGGAACGCGCCATCGAGCGGGCCGGTGAGGGCAACTACGGTTGGTGCGAGCGGTGCGGAAACCAGATTCCGGTCGAGAGACTGGCCGCGTTCCCGTCCGCCACCCGCTGTGTCTCGTGCAAGCAGTTGGAGGAACGACGCTGAACGCCGACGACCCGGCGACCGCGGACGGCCGCCCGGCCCCGCGTTTCGCTCCCCGTGCGGTGGCCGTGCTGGCGGCCACCGCGGTGATCGCCGTTGCGGTCGACCAGTGGGTCAAGCACCTGTCCACCGAGAACCTGGTCCCCGGTGAGCCGGTCCGGATCCTGGGTGGCCTGGTCCACCTTTCGCTGCTGCGCAACAGCGGGGCGGCGTTCAGTCTCGGGAGCGACTACACCTGGATCTTCCCGCTGATCACGATCGTCGTGGTCGGCTGGATCGGCTGGATGGCCGTACGACTGCGCTCGGTGCCGTGGGCGGTCGCCCTCGGCCTGGTGCTCGGCGGCGCCCTCGGCAACCTCGGCGACCGGTTGTTCCGGGCTCCCGGGTTCCTGCACGGCCACGTGGTCGACATGATCAGCGTCTTCGGGCCGTACGGGGAGTACTTCGCGGTGTTCAACATCGCTGACAGCTGTTTGACCGTGGGCGTGGTGCTCGCGGTGCTCCTCGAGCTGACCGGTCGCCAGCGCGACGGCAGCCGCCTGCCCGGCAAGCGGGAGAAACAGACCGCGACGACCGGAAAAGAGGAGACGGCATGAGTGGACAGCGTTCCCTCCCGGTGCCCGACGGACTGCACGGGATGCGCCTGGACCAGGCCGTCTCCCGGCTCTTCGGGCTGTCCCGGACCGCCGCGGCGACGCTGGTGGAGTCCGGCGACGCGATGGTCGACGGCGTGGTCCGGATCAAGTCGGAGAAGGTCACGGCCGGCTCCTGGCTCGAGGTGACCCTGCCGGCGCCGGTGGCCCCGCCCGTGGTGGTGGCCGAGCCGGTGCACGGCATGGGCATCGTCTACAGCGACGACGACATCGTGGTGGTCGACAAGCCGGTCGGCGTCGCGGCGCACCCCAGCCCGGGGTGGACCGGACCGACCGTGATCGGTGGCCTGGCCGCGATGGGGCAGAACGTGGCCACCAGCGGCGCCGCCGAGCGGCAGGGCGTGGTGCACCGTCTCGACGTCGGCACCACCGGTCTGATGGTGGTCGCCAAGAGCGAGGTGGCCTACACCGTGCTGAAGCGGGCGTTCAAGGAGCGCGAGGTGGAGAAGCGGTACCACGCCGTGGTCCAGGGGCACCTCGACCCGCTGCGCGGCACCGTCGACGCCCCGATCGACCGGCACCCGACGGCGGACTGGAAGTTCGCGGTGATGAGCGGCGGCAAACCCAGCGTCACGCACTACGACACCCTCGAGGCCTTCCGGTCGGCGAGCCTGATCGACGTGCAGCTGGAGACCGGGCGGACCCACCAGATCCGGGTGCACTTCTCGGCGCTGCGGCACCCGTGCGTCGGCGACACCGCGTACGGCGCCGATCCCACACTCGCGGCCCGGCTGCAACTCGGCCGTCAGTGGCTGCACGCCCGCGAACTGGCTTTCGTCCACCCCCGGACGCACGATGAGGTCCGCTTCGTGAGCGACTACCCTGACGACCTGAAATACGCGCTGGACGTCCTGGGGGACGCCGGCTGACCGTCGGGGAGTGACACGGTGGGCCCCTCGCACCGACTGCGGACGGCCCTCGTCCGGTTCGGGGGAACGTCACTGCGGTCGCAGGTGATGACCGCGGTGGCGCTGGTGGCCACCGCCGCGCTGGTGCTCGGGGTCCTCTGGGCCGACCACGACCTGCCGGCCGGTGATCCGGACCCGGGTGACACGGTGCGGGTGGGCCTGGTCGAGGGGCAGACGGTCGCGGGTTACCTCGATTCCGCCCGGGTGGAGATGGACCGGCTCACCGACCCGTCGGCCCCGGCGTCCGGGGAGACCTGGGCGCTGGTGAGCCTGATCGGGTACGTGTCGCCGGACGCCCTTCCGCTGCTGTTCGGCGACGCCGTGGTGGCCCAGGTGTACGCGCGGGTTCCACTGCCGGAGATCCGGACCCCGGTGACCAGGATCCCGGTGTACCGGATGCCGGAGGACGTGACCGCCGGGATGCTCGCCGCGGCCGTCGTCCGGGACCGGGAGCAGGCCGACTACCAGCGGCTGAGCCGGGCGCTGACCGGAGCCGGCCGGGGCGAGGAACAACTCCGGCAGACGTACGAGGCGGCCGCCCACATCGCGGCACGGGAGGCGGCGGCGTACCGGGCCGGGTGTGCGTGCGTCTTCGCCGCGGTGGTGCGGGCGCTGCCCGCGGCGCTGAGTGGTCTCGCCGGCAGCCCGCAGGTCCGGGCCGTCGATCCGGCGCCCGAGGTGCGCGGTCTGGACAGCACCGAATTCCGCCCGCCGCTGCCCGAGGAGGTGGGCACGGTCTCTCCGGAGCCGTCGCTCTCCGACCGTGCGGCGGGAGCGTCCGGCGATCCGGCCGTTGCCTCCACCACTGCGGCACCTATACCGTCATCGATCGGGGCACGTGTGACATCCGCCTCACCGGATGCGGCGGCGCCGGTGTCGGTGTCGCCCGTACTGCCGTCGGGGTCGCCGGTTGCCGTACCCTCTGCTTCGGACACGAGTCCAGCTCACGAAGGCTCCGGCGTGCCGTCGGGGACGCCTGCCGCGACATCCGGCGGTTAGCAACGTCACGCGTGCGGACGTTCGGGTGGATGCACGTGCATGACCAGCGTGCCGTTATGTGATCAAGAACGACCGGAGGATGGGCGCTCGGCCGGTGGCCCGATTAGGGTTTTCCTCCGTAGCCTGTCAGGGGCGACACCAATCGCCGAGGACGACAGCCTGTCATGGGCGGACCATCGCCGTGGACCACTGAACGGGTCGGCGCAGAGAGGACGAGCCGTGGACGGGACCGAGACCGGCTGGGGCCGGCCTGCGGAACCAGCCCCGCGCTGGCGGGCGCTGCTCGACCGTGCCCGGCATGGGAACCGCAGCGACGAGCAGCAGGCCGACGAACAGCGGCAGCAGGCTGAGCAGCAGGCGCAGCAGCAACAGCAGCAGCAGTGGGGTCAGCAGCAGCCGGGCGGCCGTGGGCCGGCGCCGGTGGAACGCCGCCCCTTCAACCCGCTCGACCCGCGCGCCGCCCAGCAACAGCAGCAGCCCGGTGGTTTCGACCGCCGGCCCGCGGACCCGGCCGCCGATCCGGGACGGCAGGTGCCGCAGCGGCCGATCAACCCGCTCGACCCGCGCTGGCAGGGCCGGCAGGCCGAGCCGCAGCAGCCGGCCACCTACTTCGATCCGGCGCCGCGCGGTGTCCAGCAGCACTCGGCACCGCCCGCGCCACCCGCCCCGCCGGTTCCGCCCACGGCGCAGTACGGCACCACCGGTTATGCGACACCGCCGGCTCCGGCGCCCGCGCCGTCGGCATATCCGCCCAGCGCGTACCCTCCACCGACCAACGGCTACCCGCCAGCCCCGGTCGGCAACGGCTATCCGGCACAGCCCGGCACGGCCTACCCGGCCTCGCCGGCCGCCGCCTACCCGCAGGCGCCGCCCGCGCCGCCGCAGCCGGCCGCGCCCCCGATGCCCCCGGCGCCCCGGGTGGTGCCCGCGGTCCAGCCGGCGCCGATCTCCCCGGCCACCAGCGGCGCCCGGATCGAGTGGCGGCAGACCCGGGTCGAGGACGGCATGGACCGGGTCGTCTCGGTGATGCGCCGCAAACTCGGCCAGCCCCGGGTGCTCGCCTTCGCCAACCCGAAGGGCGGCGTGCACAAGACCACCGCCACGGTGCTGGCCGCGGCCACCATCGGCAGCGTGCGCGGCCGCGGCGTGCTGGCCTGGGACGACAACGAGCTGCGCGGCACGCTCGGACTGCGGGCCGGCAGCGCCCGGCACGCCCGGACGATAAAGCACCTGCTGGCCGACCTGACGCGGATCGAGGGCCTGCACGGCGACGAGCTGCTCCAGGAGCTGGACGCCTATCTGCGGCACGCCTCCGACGGGTCGTACGACGTGCTGGCCGGCGAGGAGAACCCGCGGTTCGCCCAGCGGCTCGACCAGAGCACCGTGCAGCGGGTGATGGACCTGCTGCGGCGTACCCATGATGTGGTCTGCGTGGACACCGGCAACAACGTGGAGAGCGTCAACTGGCAGACGGTCATGCGGATGGCCGACCAGCTGGTGATCACCACGGTGCCGCGGGAGGATGCCGCGTTCACCGCCGACTGGATGCTCGACGTGCTCGAGGAGAGCGGGGCGGGCGAGATGGTGGCGAACGCGGTGACGCTGATCTCCTGCCCGTCGCCCGGTCACCTGCCGTTGCTGGAGGACTTCAAGAAGCACTTCGCGACGCGGACCCGCGCGGTCGCGGTGGTGCCCTACGACCCGGCCCTGGAGGTCGGATCCTCGATCGAGTACGGCGATCTGCAGCAGGAGACCCGGCAGGCGTGGCTGCGAGCTGCGTCGACGATGCTGGAACCCTTCGCGGAGTAAATGATCACGGCGTTGCCCGTGGTTTTCAGGATCCGGTCCGGGCTAGGCTTCCTGGCGCTGTCGACGTTAGGGGGCTCCGGGTGTCCGACTCGTTCGTGCATCTCCATGTGCACACTGAGTATTCGATGCTCGACGGGGCGGCCCGGATCAAGGAACTGCTCGCCGAGGCGAAACGCCTCGGCATGCCGGCCGCGGCGATCACCGATCACGGCAACATGCACGGCGCCTACGACTTCTACACGCAGGCCAAAGCCGCCGGCGTGACCCCGGTCATCGGCGTCGAGGCCTATGTCGCCCCGGAGTCGCGCCTGGAGAAGAAGCGCATCAAGTGGGGCCGCCCGGAGCAGAAGGGCGACGACGTCTCCGGTAACGGTGCGTACACGCACATGACCATGTGGGCGCGCAACGCGGTCGGCCTGAAGAACCTCTTCCGGCTCAACTCCCGGGGCTCGATCGAGGGCCAGCTCGGTAAGTACCCGCGGATGGACTTCGACATCATCGCGGAGCACGCCGAGGGCATCATGGGCACCACCGGCTGCCCGTCCGGCATCGTGCAGACCCGGCTGCGGCTGGGCCACTTCGACGAGGCGCTCAAGTCGGCCGCGCGCTACCAGGAGGCGCTCGGCAAGGACAACTACTTCCTCGAGATCATGGACCACGGTCTGTCGATCGAGCGCCGGGTCCGCGACGGCCTGCTGGAGATCGGCAAGAAGCTGGGCATCCCGCCGCTGGTCACCAACGACTCGCACTACGTGCACGAGGAACAGTCCGCGGCCCATGACGTGCTGCTGTGCGTGCAGACCGGCAGCAACGTCGCCGACCCCAACCGGTTCCGGTTCGACGGCTCCGGCTACTTCGTCAAGTCGGCCGACCAGATGCGCGCCGTCGACTCGTCCGAGGCCTGGCAGGAGGGCTGCCGGAACACCCTGCTGGTGGCCTCGAAGGTGGACACCGAGGGGATGTTCACCTTCAAGAACCTGATGCCCCGGTTCCCGATCCCGGACGGCTTCACCGAGGAGGAGTACTTCCGGCACGTGGCCTACGAGGGGCTGCGGTACCGGTTCCCGGACGGCATCCCGGAGACCCACGTCAAGCAGGCCGACTACGAGCTGGGCGTCATCATCTCGATGGGCTTCCCGGCGTACTTCCTCGTGGTCGCCGACTTCATCCAGTGGGCGAAGAACAACGGCATCGCGGTGGGCCCGGGGCGTGGCTCGGCGGCGGGTTCCCTGATCGCGTACGCGATGGGCATCACCGACCTCGACCCGCTCCCGCACGGCCTGATCTTCGAGCGGTTCCTCAACCCGGAACGCATCTCGATGCCCGACGTCGACATCGACTTCGACGACCGGCGCCGCGCCGAGGTGATCCGCTATGTGACCGAGAAGTGGGGTGACGACAAGGTCGCCCAGATCGCCACGTTCGGCACGATCAAGGCCAAGGCTGCGATCAAGGACTCGGCCCGGGTGCTCGGCTACCCGTTCGCGGTCGGCGACCGGATCACCAAGGCGATGCCGCCGGACGTCATGGGCAAGGGCATCACCCTCGGCGGCATCTTCAACAAGGACGACAAGCGGTACAACGAGGCCGGCGAGGTCCGCGGCCTCTACGAGACCGACCCGGACGTCAAGAAGGTCATCGACACCGCCCGCGGCATCGAGGGCCTGATCCGGCAGACCGGTGTGCACGCCGCCGGCGTCATCATGTCCGCCGAGCCGATCATCGACCACATCCCGCTGATGCGCCGGGCCAGCGACGGCGTCATCATCACGCAGTTCGACTACCCGACCTGCGAGACGCTCGGCCTGCTGAAGATGGACTTCCTCGGCCTGCGCAACCTGACCATCCTCGACGACGCCAACAAGAACGTCGAGCTCAACCACGGGGCGAAACTCGACCTGCTGAAGCTGCCGCTGGACGACCCCAAGGCCTACGAACTGCTGGCCCGCGGCGACACCCTGGGCGTGTTCCAGCTCGACGGTGGGCCGATGCGCTCACTGCTGCGCCTGATGAAACCGGACAACTTCGAGGACATCTCCGCCGTCCTGGCGCTGTACCGTCCCGGTCCGATGGGTGTCGACTCGCACACCAACTACGCGCTGCGCAAGAACGGCCTCCAGGAGATCACCCCGATCCACCCGGAGCTGGAGGAGCCGCTCAAGGAGATCCTCGAACCCACCTACGGCCTGATCGTCTATCAGGAGCAGGTGCAGCGCGCCGCGCAGATCCTGGCCGGCTACACCCTCGGCCAGGCCGACCTGCTGCGCCGCGCGATGGGTAAGAAGAAGAAGGAGATCCTCGACAAGGAGTTCGTCCCGTTCCGGGACGGCTGCCGGGAACACGGTTACTCCGACGAGGCCATCCAGGCGGTGTGGGACGTCCTGGTGCCGTTCGCCGGCTACGCGTTCAACAAGGCGCACTCCGCGGCGTACGGGCTGGTCTCCTTCTGGACGGCCTACCTGAAGGCGCACTACCCGGCCGAGTACATGGCCGGACTGCTGACCAGCGTCGGCGACGACAAGGACAAGATGGCGATGTACCTGGCGGAGTGCCGCCGGATGGGCATCCAGGTCCTGCCGCCGGACGTGAACCAGTCGTCCGGGCCGTTCACCCCGGTCGGCAAGGACATCCGCTTCGGTCTGGGCGCGGTCCGCAACGTCGGCGGCAACGTGGTCGAGGCGATCGTCCGGTGCCGCAAGGAGAAATCCGACTACACCGACTTCTACGACTTCCTGTCGAAGGTCGACGCCGTGGTCTGCAACAAGAGGACCATCGAATCGCTGATCAAGGCGGGCGCGTTCGACTCGATGGGCCACAGCCGCAAGGCACTGCTCGCGGTGCACGCCGAGGCGATCGACGCGTACGCCGGAGTCAAGCGCAACGAGGCGGCCGGCCAGTTCGACCTGTTCGGCGCGTTCGGCGACACCGAAGGCGGCTCGGCGGCCACGGTGGCCATGCCGACGATCGGCGACGGCGAGTGGGACAAGCGCGACAAGCTGGCCTTCGAGCGGGAGATGCTCGGCCTGTACGTCTCCGACCATCCGCTCGCGGGCCTCGAGGTGATGCTGCAGAACGCGGCGGACACCAGCATCGCCGCGCTGGGCGAGGAGGGATCCGTCCCGGACGGCCAGGTCGTCACCCTGGCCGGCATCCTCACCGGCGTCCAGCGACGGATCACCAAGCAGGGCCGGGCCTGGGCGTCGGCCACCCTCGAGGACCTCGCCGGTGGCGTGGAGGCGCTGTTCTTCCCGAACACCTACGAACTGGTCGGGCAGTACATCGCCGAGGACGCCATCGTGGTGGTCAAGGGCCGGATCGACCGGCGCGACGACCAGGCCCGCATCATGGCGATGGACATGTCCATGCCCGACGTCACGCACAACCCGGACACCAAACCGATCACGCTGACCATGCCGATCACCCGCTGCACCCCGCCGATGGTGGACCAGCTCAAGGAGATCCTGATCAGTCATCCCGGCGAGTCCGAGGTGCACGTGCACCTGCAGAACGGCAAACGGACCACGATCATGCGGCTCAACGGCATGCGGGTGGCGCCGACCCCGGCGCTGCGGGCAGACCTGAAGATGATCCTCGGCCCGTCGGCCGTCGGGTGACGTCGGTCCGGGATCTGGAAGGATCGTAGGGTGCAACCCACCGATGAGCCGGCCGGTCCGTCGCCCGTGCCGCCGGCAGCGCCGTCCGCCGGGCTCACCCCGGATTCCCGGGCCGCAGACCCCCGCGCCGGGGATCCGTCGACCGGGGACTCTCCCGCCGGTGACCTCCATGCCGCGGACCTCCATGCCGCGGACCTCCGTGATGCGGATCCGCTTGCTGACCCGCTGTATCCCGGGGCGGAGGATGCGGGGGAGCCGTGGTGGCGGTTCCAGCACGGCACCCGGCGTCCCTGGCGGCGCACCCTGACCGTCACCGTAGCGCTCGCCGTGGTGATCGTGGTGCTCGGCGCCGGTCTCGGCCTGCTCTGGGCGTGGCTCGCCCCGAACGTGCCGGTGATCGACGCCGGCGGGGGCGGCATCGTGGTCAACGACCCGTCGCCCGAGCAGTACATCGCGGCCGACGGCTGGTTCACCCTGCTCGGCCTCGGGTTCGGCATCCTGGTCGCGATCGCCGCCTGGATCGTCCTGCGCCGCGACCGCGGGCCGTTCCTGTTGCTCGGCGTGATCGGCGGGACCTTCGTGGCCGGTCACTGGGTGGCGCCGGCGGTGGGCGAGCTGATCGGGCGCGACGCCTACGCGGACTGGCGGGCGACCGCGGCGCAGGGGGCGAGCTACCTGGCCCCGCCGGAGGTGCACTCGGTCGGGCCGACGCTCGTGCCGGCCTTCGCCGCGGCGATCGTGCTGACCCTGCTGGCGGGCTGGGCCAACGACCCGGACCTGGACCAGCCGGGCGCGCACCCGGGATACGGGCCGAATCACCCGGACGAGTACCCGGCGTACGGCCCGCTCGGCGTGTCCGCCGCGGATGCCGGCGAGCCGCAGACCCCGGCGTCGCGGGAGCCCGGCCGCCCGTCCTGACCCGTACTGTCAGCGGGCCGTGGCTCGTGCTGCGGGAGGGCGGGGACCGCCGTGCCGGTTGGTCAGTTGGGACTGGCGGGACGGGCCAGGTCGGACAGCGGGACCGGGACGGCCCGGACCTGGGCCAGGAGCCCCGCCTCACGGGTGAGCAGCCGCAGCTCGGCGCGGAGCCGGCTCGCCGTGTCCGGCATGGCCAGCAGCATCTGGCGCTCCTCGACGGCGAGCTGCGCGGTGGCGGCGATCAGGTGTGACAGGACCGTCGGATCGTCCGGCACCTGGTCGAGGACCTCGCTGCTGGGGCGCAGCAGCTCGAGATATGCCCGGAAGGCCTGCAGCACGCGCGGCGCCAGGATCTGGGCGATCTCGCCGGCGTCCTTCTCCTCGGGGAGCCACTCCACATGGGCGGTCAGGTAGGGCTCGCTGCCCTGTTCGACGCTGAGCACGGTGAACCGCCGCCGGCCCACCGTCATGATGTCGAAGCGACCGTCCGGCAGCTCGGTGACGTGCCGCAGCTCGGCGGTGCAGCCCACGTCGTAGAGGTCGTCGGCGTTGACCGGCACGGCGGGGGCGGCCTGGCCGTCCTCCGGGTCGGGGGCGACCTCGCTGCCACGCCGGAGAGTGACCACGCCGAACTCGCCGGTGTCGTCCGAGGTCTGCGCCACCAGCTCCCGCACGAGAGCGCGGTAGCGCTCCTCGAAGATGTGGAGAGGTAGGACCAGACCGGGGAAGAGCACCGTGCTCAACGGGAAGACCGGTAGCCGATCGCTCACGCGTTCAGCCTAGTCCCCGTCCGACCTTGGTCAACCCGCCGTGTCCCAACGCCTGGGCCGGGGAGTCGCGGTCGATAACTCGTTTCCGTCGCGGCCTAAACTGGTCGAGTGCTGAATCGGATCGACCTGCGCGGCTCCCGGCCGGACCCGCGCGGACTGCTGCCCCGTGCCCAGCTCGACGTCTCTGTGGCTGTCGAGCGGATCCGCCCGGTCGTCGAGGCGGTGCATCAGCATGGGTTCAGCGCGATCCGGGAGGCGACCGAGAGGTTCGACGGTGTCACCCTGGAGCGTCTGCGAGTGCCCGCCGCGGCGATCGCCGCCGCGGCCGAGACGCTCGAGCCCGAGGTTCGCGCCGCGCTGCTCGAGGTGATCGCCCGGGCCCGCAAGGTGCACGCCGACCAGCGGCGGACCGACACGACCACCCAGGTGGTCGACGGCGGCACGGTGACCGAGCGCTGGGTGCCGGTGCGCCGGGTCGGCCTCTACGTCCCGGGTGGCCTGGCGGTCTACCCGTCCACCGTGGTCATGAACGTGGTGCCGGCCCAGGAGGCGGGTGTCGACGCGCTGGTGGTGGCATCGCCGCCGCAGCCGTCCAACGGCGGCCTGCCGGATTCCCGGGTGCTGGCCGCGTGTGCCCTGCTCGGTGTGACGGAGGTCTACGCGGTCGGTGGCGCCCAGGCCGTCGCGATGCTCGGCTACGGGGCTGACGGCGTGGACGCCGGTGACCGTTGCGAGCCGGTCGACGTGATCACCGGACCGGGCAACATCTGGGTGACCGCGGCGAAACGGCTGCTGCGCGGCACGGTCGGCATCGACGCCGAGGCCGGTCCGACCGAGATCGCCATCCTCGCCGACGACACCGCCGACCCGCGGCACGTCGCCGCCGACCTGATCAGTCAGGCCGAGCACGACCCGCTGGCCGCGAGTGTCCTGGTGACCGACTCGCCGGCGCTCGTCGACGCGGTCGAGGCCGAGCTCACGGTCCAGGTCGCGGCGACCAAGCACGAGGAGCGGGTCCGCACCGCGCTGACCGGCGAGCAGTCGGGCGTGGTGCTCGTCGACGACCTGGAGCAGGGGCTGGCGGTCGTCGACGCGTACGCGGCTGAGCACCTGGAGATCCAGACGCGGGACGCCCGGCAGTGGGCCATGCGGGTCCGCAACGCCGGGGCGATCTTCGTGGGGGCGTGGGCGCCGGTGTCGCTGGGCGACTACGCGGCCGGCTCCAACCACGTGCTGCCGACCGGCGGCTGTGCCCGGCACTCGTCCGGCCTGTCGGTGCAGTCCTTCCTGCGGGGCATCCACGTCGTGGAATACAGCGAGGCGGCTTTGAAGGACGTCGCCGGTCACGTGGTGGCGCTGGCCAACGCCGAGGACCTGCCCGCGCACGGTGACGCGGTGAAGGTCAGGTTCGCCCGATGACGACGATCGACGATCTGCCGATCCGTGACGACCTGCGCGGCAAGACGCCCTACGGCGCTCCGCAGCTCGACGTCGCCGTGCGGCTGAACACGAACGAGAACTCCTACCCGGTGCCGGAGGACGTGGTCGAGGCGATCGGCAAGGCCGTGCAGGCCGAGCTGCGGGACCTCAACCGCTACCCGGACCGCGACGCGATCGCCCTGCGCACCGAGCTGGCGGCGTACCTCGGGCATGGCCTGACCACGGCGAACGTGTGGGCGGCCAACGGTTCCAACGAGGTGCAGCAGCAGCTCCTGCAGTGCTTCGGCGGTCCCGGCCGCACGGCGCTCGGCTTCGGACCGTCGTATTCGATGCATCCGCTGCTCGCGGCCGGCACCGGCACCACCTGGATCGGCGCGCTGCGCGACCCCGATTTCGGGCTGAGCCCGGAGGACGCGGTCGCCGAGATCGAGAGACACGACCCGGACCTGGTGTTCGTCTGTTCGCCGAACAACCCGACCGGCACCGCGCTGGACCCGGCGGTGATCGACGCGATCCTGGGCGCGGCCCGGGGCATGGTGGTCGTCGACGAGGCGTACACCGAATTCGCCCGGCCGGGCACGCCGAGCGCGCTGACCCTGCTGGCCGGGCACCCGCGGCTGGTGGTGTCGCGGACGATGAGCAAGGCGTTCGGGTTCGCCGGTGGCCGGCTGGGCTACCTGGCCGCCGACCCGGCCGTGGTGGACGCGGTGCAGCTGGTCCGGTTGCCGTACCACCTGTCGGCGATCACCCAGGCGGCGGCGCGGGCGGCCGTGGTGCACCGGGAGTCGCTGCTGGCCACGGTCGACGCGATCAAGGAGCAGAGGGACCGGATCGTGTCGGTGCTCACCTCCCGAGGCGTCAAGGTCGCCGCGTCGGACGCCAATTTCGTGTTGTTCGCCGTCTCGAAAGATCAGAAAGCGGACTGGCAGGCCTTCCTCGACCGGGGCGTGCTGATCCGCGACGTCGGACTGCCCGGCTGGCTGCGCGTCACCGCCGGCACCGAGGCCGAGACCACCGCATTCCTGAACGCCGCTGAGGAGATCTTGTAGTGAGTCGCACCGGGCGGATCGACCGCGTCACCAACGAGACCAAGGTGCTCGTCGAGATCGACCTCGACGGCACCGGCAAGGGCGATCTGAGCACCGGGGTCGGTTTCTACGACCACATGCTCAACCAGCTCGCCAAGCACGGCGGGTTCGACCTGACGGTGCGGACCGAGGGCGACCTCGAGATCGACTCGCACCACACCATCGAGGACACCGCGATCGCGCTGGGCGAGGCGTTCGCGCAGGCGCTCGGGGACAAGCGCGGCATCCGGCGGTACGGCTCGGCCACCATCCCGATGGACGAGGTACTGGTGCGGGCCGCCGTGGACCTGTCCGGCCGGCCGTACGTGGTGCACGACGAGCCGCTGCTCACGCCGTACATCGGCCCGGTCTACGCGACCAGCATGACCCGGCACATCTTCGAGGCGTTCGGCCACGCGGCCAAGGTGACCCTGCACGTGGACGTGCTGCGCGCCTGCCGCCCGGGCGGTCACCCGGACGCGCACCACGTGGTGGAGGCCCAGTTCAAGGCGTTCTCGCGGGCGCTGCGTGAGGCCGTCGAGATCGATCCGCGCAACGCGGGTGCGCTGCCCTCCACCAAGGGGGTGCTGTGATCTCGATGGCGCTGTTCGCGCTGGCCGGCATCCTGGTCGGCGGCGTGATCCAGCTGGTCAAGTCGGACGCGACCAGGTTCAGCATCGGGATCACCGGTGTGCTGGCGCTGCTGGCGACCGCGGGCGGGTTCGCCTGGTGGCCGACGGGGGAAGCCTGACATGCCCGGTGTGGTGATCCTCGACTACGGGTCGGGAAACCTGCGGTCGGCCGAGCGGGCGGTCGCCCGCACCGGCGCCGACGTGACGGTCACCAGCGACCTGGACGTGGCAGCCGCCGCGGACGGCCTGGTGGTGCCGGGTGTCGGGGCGTACGCGGCGTGCATGGCCGGTATCGAGGAGCTCGGTGCGGGACCGGTCATCGCCGGGCGGGTCGCGGCGGGCCGTCCGGTGCTGGGCATCTGCGTCGGCATGCAGGTGCTGTTCGAGTCCGGGGTGGAGCACGGCGTGGAGACCAAGGGGCTGGGCCTGCTGCCCGGGTCGGTCACCAAGCTGTCGGCCGCGCGGATTCCGCACATGGGCTGGAACACCGTGCAGGCGCCGACCGGGTCCCGTCTGCTGACCGGTCTCGAGGCGGGGGAGCGGTTCTACTTCGTTCACTCGTACGCGGCACAAGATCTTGAAGTTCTGGCAGAGGCCGGTGCCGAGGTGACCACCGCGAGCCATGATCTGCCGTTCGCCGCCGTGGTGGAGTTCGGCGCGCTCAGCGCGGCCCAGTTCCACCCGGAGAAATCCGCGGACGCCGGTTACCTGTTGCTGCGCAACTGGGTCGCCGGGCTTGAGTAAGGAACGTCAGCGGCGGCGGGCGGAACGGCTCGTCGTCCTGGAGCGGCAGAAGGCCGTCCGGGCCCGCAGGGTGGCCCGGCGGTCCTGGTTCCGGGAGAAGAAGCGGGCGATCACGCCCCGTTTCGGGCGTGACGGCCGGCTGCACCGTCACAGCCGGCGTCAGCGGCTCGGCATCGCGGTCGTCACGCTGCTGGCTGTCGCCGTGGTCTGGACGCTGATCCCGGATCTGCCCCTGCGCATCATCCTCACCGCCATGCTGGTCCTCGCCGTGCCGGTGTTCGTCGTCCTCTGGAGAAAAACGTGACTCTTCAACTGTTGCCCGCCGTCGATGTCGCGGACGGTCAGGCCGTCCGGCTGGTGCAGGGCGCCGCCGGGTCGGAGACCGCCTACGGCGATCCGCTGGAGGCGGCGCTGGCCTGGCAGAACGACGGCTCCGAGTGGATCCACCTGGTCGACCTGGACGCGGCGTTCGGTCGCGGGTCGAACGCGGAGCTGCTGGCCGACGTGGTGCGGCGTCTCGACGTGAAGGTGGAGTTGTCCGGCGGGATCCGCGACGACGAGTCGCTGACCCGGGCGCTGAGCACCGGCGCGCAGCGGGTCAACATCGGGACCGCGGCGCTGGAGGACCCGGAGTGGTGCGACCGGATCTGCGGCGAGTACGGCGACCGGGTCGCGATCGGCCTGGACGTGCGGGGCCGGACGCTGTCGGCGCGGGGCTGGACCCGGGACGGCGGGGACCTGTACGAGGTGCTGGCCCGACTGGACAAGGCGGGCGCATCCCGTTATGTCGTGACTGACATCACCAAGGACGGCACCATGCGTGGTCCGAACCTGGAACTGCTCCGCGAGGTCTGCGCGGCCACCGACAAGCCGGTGATCGCCAGCGGCGGCGTCTCCACGCTCGACGACCTGCGGGCCCTGGCGACGCTGGAGCCGGTCGGGGTCGAGGGTGTCATCGCGGGCAAGGCGCTCTATGCCGGAGCGTTCACGGTGCGCGAGGCGCTGGCGGTTCTGGCGGGCTGATCCGGGCCGCCCACGCTTCCTGGAGAGCCTGCACGGCGGCCCGGATCGCGGGACGGGCCGCCGCCGAATCCCGCCAGGCCAGCACGACGCCGCGGGTGGGCAACGGGGTGACCGTGACCACCCGCACCCCCGGTGGCAGCATCGGCCGGGCCAGCCGGGGCATCAGCGCGATGCCCACCCCGGCGGCGATCAGCGTCAGCTGGGTCTCGAACTCGCCCAGCTGGAAGTCCGGCACCAGACCGGGCAGTTTGCGGATCAGGTATTCGTAGCAGACGTCGCCGGCCCGCACCGAGATCCACCGCTCGTGGCGGGCCTGCTCCAGGGTGACCGTGCCGGTCAGGTGATGGCCGGCCGGCACGATGAGGTCGGCGTGGTCGTCGCCGAGCGTCAGTTTCGTCACCCCGCTCGGATAGTGCAGGCCCACCTCCGGCCAGTCGTCGAGCACCGCCAGGTCGACGTGACCGCGGCGCAGCAGCTCCAGGCCCTCGTGCGGGTTGACCTCGATCACACCGGTGGTCAGCTGCGGATGATCGGTGGCCAGGCGGCGCAGCACGTGCGGCAGCAGTGCCCGGCAGGCCGTCGCGAAGGTCGACATGGTGAGGCGCCCGGTGACCGTGTCGCGGTGCGCGGCGAGTGCGGCCTCCGCCTCGTCGACGCTGGTCAGCACCCGCTCGGCGTGCCCGGCGAGGACCCGGCCGGCCTCGGTGAGCCGTAGCCGCCGGCCGTCCTTCTCCACCAGGGTGGCGCCGGTCTCGCGTTCCAGCTTGGCGATCTGCTGGGAGACCGCGGACGGCGTGCAGTGCAGCGCCTGGCCTGCGGCGAGGACCGTGCCGTAGCTGGCCACCGCGTGCAGCGCCCGTAGTCTGCCCAGATCAATCATGTAGCGATGCTACATCCTGGGTGTAGGTTATTTTGCTGGTGCTTAACGGTCTGATGGCGCGAGGCTGACCGGATGAGAGCGCGTGACCTGGCCCTCGCCGTCGCCGTGGCGGCCATCTGGGGCATCAACTTCGTCGTCATCGACATCGGACTGGACCACTTCCCGCCACTGCTCTTCTCCGCGCTGCGCTTCGGGCTCGCCGCCTTCCCCGCCGTACTGCTGGTGGGCCGCCCGCAAGTGCCCTGGCGCTGGGTCGCCGCCGTCGCCCTGACCCTCGGCGTCACCAAGTTCTCGCTGCTCTTCGCCGGCATGGCCGGCGGCATGCCGGCCGGCCTCAGCTCGCTGGTCCTGCAGAGCCAGGCCGTCTTCACCATGCTCTTCGCGGTGCTCTTCCTGCGCGAACGCCCCCGGGCGGTGCAGATCGCCGGCCTGGCACTGGCCGCCGCCGGAGTGCTGCTCGTGGCCACCCGCATGGGCGCCGCCCTGCCGGCGTTCCTACTGGTGATCGGCGCGGCGGTGGCCTGGGGGCTGGCCAACGTGGCCACCCGGCAGGCCGCGCCGCCGGACTCGCTGCGCTTCATGGTCTGGGTCAGCGCCCTCTCCACCGGCCCGCTGCTGGTCCTCTCCCTGATCGTCGACGGCCCGGCCGCCGACCTCGCCGCGCTGCGGGCGATCAACGTCGAGGCGGTGCTGGCGCTGCTCTACATCGCGCTGATCTCGACCCTGGCCGGGTTCGCCGGATGGGGTTTCCTGCTGCGCCGGTACGGGGCCGCCACCGTCGCGCCGTTCTCCATGCTCGTCCCGTTCTTCGGCATGGCCTCCGCCGCGGTGTTCCTCGGCGAACGGGTCCACACCGTCGACGTGATCGGCGGGACACTGGTCGTCGGCGGTGTGCTCCTGGGACTGGTCCGAACCCGTCCCGTCGTTCTCGCTAATGTTGCGCCATGACGGTCGCGGTGCGTGTTATCCCCTGCCTGGACGTGGACGCCGGACGGGTGGTGAAGGGCGTCAACTTCGCCGACCTGCGCGACGCGGGCGACCCGGTCGAGCTGGCCGCGGCGTACGACGCCGCCGGGGCGGACGAGCTGACCTTCCTCGACGTGACGGCCTCCTCGGACGACCGCGGCACCATGCTCGACGTCGTCCGGCGCACCGCCGAGTCGGTGTTCATCCCACTCACCGTCGGCGGCGGCGTCCGCTCGGTGGCGAACGTGGACGTCCTGCTGCGCGCCGGCGCGGACAAGGTCGGCGTGAACACCGCCGCCATCGCCCGCCCCGACCTGATCCGGGAGATCGCCGAACGCTTCGGCAACCAGGTGCTGGTGCTCTCACTCGACGTGCGCCGCTCCGACGGGCAACCCAGCGGCTGGGAGGTCACCACGCACGGCGGGCGCCGCAGCGCCGGCCTGGACGCGATCGAGTGGGCGGCCCGGGTCGCCGACCTGGGCGCGGGCGAGATCCTGCTCAACTCGATGGACGCCGACGGCACCAAAGCCGGCTTCGACCTGGCGCTGATCCGCGCGGTCCGGGCCGTGGTGGACATCCCGGTGATCGCCAGCGGCGGCGCCGGCATGGTCGAACACTTCCCGCCGGCGGTGGAGGCCGGGGCGGACGCGGTGCTCGCCGCCAGCGTCTTCCACTTCGGGGACCTGACGATCGGCGAGGTCAAGGACGTCCTGCGCTCCTCCGGCGCCCCGGTGCGCTGATTGGGTCGTCGGGCTCCTCCGGCGTCTCGGTGCGCTGATAGGGTCGTCGCCATGACGAACATGTGGTGGCCCGCCTGACCGGCGGTCCCCGTGTGTTCAAACAACGGCCGCCTCGGTGAGGTGGCCCCCTTCCGAGGCATGACACCCTCGGAGGACCATCGTGACGACCTTTCCCGGCCTGCTCGCCCGGCTGCTCGCCGGCACCGACCTGACGCCGGACGAGGCCCGCTGGGCGATGGAACGGATCGTCGGCGGCGAGGCCGACCCGGTGCACGTCGCCGCCCTCCTGGTGGCCCTACGGGCCAAGGGCGAGACGGCGGCCGAGGTGGGCGGGTTCGTCACCGCGCTGCTGGCAGCCGCCACCGTGGTACGCGTTCCCGGCCCCACCCTGGACATCGCGGGCACCGGCGGCGACGGTACGAACGCGGTGAACATCTCGACGATGGCGTCCGTGGTGGTCGCCGCGACCGGGGTGACCGTGGTCAAACACGGTGGACGGGCGGCGTCGGCGACCAGCGCCGGCTCGGCCGACCTGGTGGAGGCGCTGGGCGTACCGCTCGACCTGTCCCCGGCTCGCAGCGCCGCGGTGGCCGCCGAGGCGGGTGTCACGTTCCTGTTCGCCCCGACCGTCCATCCCGGGATGCGGCACGCCGGCCCGATCCGCCGGACTCTCGGGGTGCCGACCGTCTTCAACGTGCTCGGCCCGCTGATCAACCCGGTGTCACCGACTCACCGGGTGGTCGGGGTGGCGAACCCGCGGATGCTGCCGGTGATCGTGGAGGTGCTGCGGGACCGCGGCGAGTCCGCGCTGGTGGTTCGCGGCGACGACGGCCTGGACAAACTGAGCACGGCCACGACGTCCCAGCTGTGGACGGTCCGCGACGGATCAGCCCGCCACGAGGTGCTCGACCCGCGCGAACTGGGGCTGGCCCGGCCGGCGCCAGGCGCGTTGCGAGGCGGCGACGCGGCGGCCAACGCCCGGGTGATGCACGCTTTGGTTGCGGGCGAGCCGGGCCCGGTGCGGGACGCGGTGCTGCTGAACGCGGGCGCCGCACTGCTGGCGACCGGCCGGTGCGACCTGGCGGACGGCATGCGGCGCTGCGCGGAGGCGATCGACTCGGGCGCGGCCGCGGTGACCCTCAAGAGCTGGGTGGGCGCCGCGGTCAGGACAGCCGGGCCAGCGGAAGGTCGCTGAGGCGGGCCCGGATCAGCTCGGTCATCTCCGGCGTGAGCGGCATGCCGCCGGCGATGACCGAGCGCCATGTCTCCCGCATGCGGTCGGTGAAGGCCCCGGCGAGCGTTTCCAGTTCTTCGGGTACGGGATAGCCGATCCGCTCGCCGAACCGGCGGAAGGTCGCGGGCGTGACGGTGCCGAAATCCTTCGACCGGTCCAGGTTGAGGGCCAGTCCGTCGGCGTGGAACGGCTGGTAGACGATGGTGGACACGAAGTCGTACGCCGGGCTGAGCGCGGTTCGCCCGGACGGGTGGTACCGCAGGGACCAGTTCGAATATCTGACCCAGGACAGGGCGTCCCGGCATGCTCAGATATTCGGGATCGGGTGTGAATCGGTTGGTGTTGCCGACCAGTGCGATCTCGCCTACCACGGTGTCGTGTAGCCGGACGACAAGCCGGCGCTGCGCCTCACTCCCGGCGGGCATGGTTGTCACCCCTCTCACTGTCGTCGTCGAGGAGCAGGTCACTGATGGCAGGCCGGTCGGAGCTTCCCCACTCGGCCAGGCCCTCGGAGACCTTGGTCAGGCTGAGCTCCAGCAGTCTTTTCCGATGCCGCCGGAAACCGGGGACGTCATGATTCTCGATCGATGTCAGGGCGGCGTCGTCGACAGCGTGGGAAGCGAGGACGTCCGCCTTGCCGACCCCGCGGAGAAGCCGGTGGATCACGCTGCCGTCATCTGGCGGCAGGAAGAACGGAACATCGAAGAACTGCTGGAACACTTCGGTGCCGTAGGCCTCCAACAGTGTGGCCACCGCGTATGGCTCGCCGGTCAGGGGGGATCGGGGAGCAAGCACGGTCAAGGCCAATTGCTCGCCGATGTTCCCCAGGATGCCGGACCCGGGCGGCCGCCCGGCCGTTCCGGTCAGAAGCTCTGCGGCGTCGAGGGAGTCCCGGCCGCTGATCGCCCGGAACGTCCGAGCCGGGTCCGGGGATGCCATCGAGCGCCACAACCAGCGGCGCAACAGGATCCGTGCCCGGGGTGAGGGCCGGGGATAACGGTCGAAGAACCGGCTGAGGGCCGGGAGCAGTTCGAGGTGCTGCTGCCACACCGCCAGATGGGGTACGGACGCTTCCGTGCGGAGCCAGGTGAGGACCTGGAGAAGAGTCGCCTCCGGGTCCGCCATGTCCATGAACTGGCTGATCACACTCGGGGGAAGGCTACCGAACCCGGCTTGCGCGATCCGTGCGGCGATGGAGGCGGGTGTCCGGTTCGCGGACGGCTCGGGCCGTTCGGTGCGTGCGAGATCGATCCCGCTCAGACGGATACCGCTGGTGTTGAGGAGGCGGAACACAGCGGTGGCGTTGTCGGGGGACAGGCCGTCGATCCGGGAGAGGACGAGTGGATAGTCCAATATCCGGGCGCGCATGTCGATCGCCCGGGCCGACTGAGCGTCGGTGAGGGCCTCATGGTCGAGCCATGTGGTGAAGGTGTGGTCGTCGACCAGATGATCGAGCGGAAGGAACCAGGGCGCCGAGGACGTGGATTCGGCGCTGACAGCCTCCGTATCGAGGTCGATGACCAGATGCAACGGGTGGGGACCGATCGGCAGGAGAGCGCCGGCGAGAGCGCCGAGCCGGTGGGACCCGTCCAGGATCCACCAGGCGTGCGGATCCGGAGGGACGGTGAGGTGGACCGGCCCGATCCGGACGGCTCCACCGGGGGCGGGGGCCTCGGTGACGAGGACGAGGCCGACGGGGAGGCCGGCCACGATGCTCTCGACGAACGAGATCGCCTGGTCTGTCGTCCATCGGTAGGGGCGTTGGAACGAGGGGGTCCGAAATCGGCCCGCCTGGAGGAGGCTCAGTGTTTCGCGGACGGTCAGCACGAAAGGGGTCTGGGTCATCGATGCCCCCTTCAGCCGTCACCTTCCGTGGTCATTCAACCGTATCGGTGGTTGCGGAGGGAGGTCCGGCGCGCGGGTCAGCGGCCGTCGGCGAGGCGCAGGCTGTATTCGCGGACGGCCGCGGCGTAGGCCCGCTCGTCCAGGGACCAGTCGGCCCGCCCCGGCTCGGCGGCCCGGTTCAGCTGGGCCTGCAGGGTCATCACGGCGGAGGAGAGGCCGCTGAACGGCCGGGTCCGCCACAGCTGTTCGCCGGCCGGCGCGACCTCGATCACGTCGTCGTCGACGGTGAGCAGGCCGGCGCCGGTGAGGCGGCGGATCGACTCTTCGAGGTCGTCGCGGCTCGGCACGCTCTGGTGCAGGAAGTCGGCCGCGGCCAGCAGGTCCGCCAGGGTCGCGCCGCCGACCGGCAGGGCGGCGTGCAGCGCCCGATCGCGCTCCAGTCGCTCCGCGATGACCGCGGAGACGAAGATCCAAGCGTCGTTCCAGTTCCAGCCGCCGGCCCCCATGGCGCAATGATGCCGTGCCGTCGGCTCACCGGGAAGCGAATGTGTCCGGATGATCACCGGGTTGTGATCAGCGTCAAACCGGCATCGATCAGTTCAAGATCGTTTCAGCGGGTACGGGCGCCCTCTCCGGCACCGTCAGCAGCGGCAGGAAAAGGTGTACCAGAGGGCCGATGGCCAGGGCGTACGCGATGGTGCCGAGCCCGAACGTGCCGCCCAGGAGGACGCCCGCGCCGAGCACGGTCAGCTCGATGCCGGTGCGGATGACCCGGATCGAGAGTCGCGGAAAACGTGTGTTCAGTCCTGTCATCAGACCGTCCCTCGGACCGGGGCCCATGCGGCTGCCGATGTAGAGGCCGGAGGCGAAACCGTTGAGCAGGATCCCGCCGACGAGCAGTCCGACCCGGGTCGGCAGCGTCTCGGCTTCGGGCAGGACGGCGAGTGCCGCGTCCGCGGAGAAGCCGACCACGAGCAGGTTGGCGACCGTGCCGACGCCGGGGCGTTGCCGCAGCGGGATCCAGAGCAGCAGGACCGGTACGCCGACGAGCAGCACCACCCATCCGAAGCTGATGCCGGTCACCCGGGACAGGCCCTGGTGGAAGACGTCCCACGGGTTGAGGCCGAGTCCGGACCGCACCATCAGGGCCATGCTGGCGCCGTAGAGGCCGAGGCCCACGAAGAGTTGAACGAGTCGACGGGACATGATCATAAAGCCACTCTCGATGCCAATCCGCCGATGATAAAGTGCCAATCCTGGGGAGGTGGCCATGACGACGTCGATCCGCGGGGGCCAATTGGCGCGGCTGCTGGGCCGGTGGCACGCGCTGCCGGGGCGGCGGCGCAACCCGGACTACGCGGCGCTCGCCGCCGCCGTGCGGGGTCTGCTCGCCGACGGCCGGCTGGCCCTCGGCGTCCGGCTGCCCGCCGAACGCGAGCTGGCCGAGTCCCTGGAGGTGAGCCGCACCACGGTGTCGGCGTCCTACCGGGCCCTGCGCGAGAGCGGCCACCTGACCAGCCGGCGCGGCGCGGGCAGTTGGACCACCCTGCCGAACGGGCACCGGGTGGCCACCTCCGGCCTGTGGACCCCCGGCGACGACGTCGACATGATCGACCTGGGGGTGGCCGCGTCGGCCGCGCCCGACGAACTGGTCGCCGCGGCCCGGGCCGCCGCCGACGACCTGCCGCGATACCTGGGCACCGCGGGTTACCACCCGACCGGCCTGCCCGAGCTGCGGTCCGCGGTCGCCGACGGCTACACCGCCCGCGGCGTGCCCACCTCCGCCGAGCAGATCCTGATCACCGGCGGCACCCAGCAGGCCCTCGACCTGGTGCTCCGGCTGTCCGTGCCGGCGGGCGCCCCGGTGCTTGTCGAGACGCCCACCTATCCGAACGCGCTGGCCGCGCTGGCCGCCCGCCGTGCCCGGATCAGCACCCACGGCCTGGACACGGCCACCGGCTGGGACGCCGAGATGCTGTTCGGCGCGCTCCGGCAGACCCGGCCGCGCCTGGCCTACATGATCCCCGAGTTCCACAACCCGACCGGCCACCTGATGACCGCCGACCTGCGCGAACGCCTGGTCGCCGCGGCACACGCCAGCGGCACCGAGCTCGTCGTCGACGAGTCGTTCGTCGACCTGCCCCTCGACCTGCCTCTCGGGGACCCGGCCATGCCGCCCCCGGTGGCCGTCTTCGACCGGCATTCGAGGGTCACCTCGATCGGCGGGATGAGCAAGCCGTACTGGGGTGGGCTGCGCATCGGCTGGGTGCGCGCCTCCGCCCCGCTGGTGCAGCGTCTCGCTGCGATCCGGGTCGGCGTCGACATGGCCAGCCCGGTGCTCGAGCAGATCGTCGCCGTGCACCTGCTGAACCAGGCCGGCCAGATCCTGGCCGCCCGCCGCGAACAGCTCCGCACCCGCCGCGACGTACTGGTGGCGGCACTGCGCGAGATGTTGCCCGAGTGGCGTTTCACCGTCCCGTCCGGCGGCGCGTCGCTGTGGGTGGAGCTGGACGGGCCGATCTCCAGCGCCCTCTCCCGGGCCGCCGAGGACGTGGGGGTGCGTCTGGCGCCCGGCCCGCGTTTCGGCCTGGACGGCACGCTGGAACGGTTCCTGCGCCTGCCGTTCAGCCTGCCGCCGGAGGACCTGACCGAGGCGGTCCGCCGGATCGCCTCGGTCCGCCACGACCTGGACCACGTGACCGCGCCGGCCTGCCGGGCCCCCGCGGTGATCGCCTGAGTCCGCGGTCCGTCACGCGGTCTTCTGGAACAGCCCGATCAGGTGCCCGTCGACGTCCCGCAGCGTCGCGATCAGGCTGCCGTCGCCCACGTCGTGCGGTGATCGTTCGATGCCCGCGCCGGCCGCTTCCAGCGCCGCGATACTCGCTGTCATGTCGTCCACGTGCCAGTAGGTGACCGGCCCGGCGCCGACGTCACCGTGCGGATCGAGGCCCAGCTCCGGTGCGCCGTCGGGCCGGAACCCGACGTAGAATGGTTGATCGACGTAGGGCTCGACACCGAGCAGCGTCCGGTAGAGCGCCTTCGCGGCGTCCAGATCCTTGACCGGGACGGTGATCGTCCGGATCGTCATGCCCCACCCCCTGCGGTGCCCACGGCCGTCGTCCTCCTCACGGTAGGCGCCGGGAGGGCTCTCCGAGGTCAGAACCTTTCCGGGGTACGCCGGACCGCCCGCGAACGGTGGACGGGGCTCCGGGCGTACCCGGAAAGCCAGGAAGCCGGCGCTGAGCAGCGCCGGCCTCGGGAGGAAGGGGGACGGACGAGGATCAGATCTGGGCGAGCGAGCCCGCATACATCTTGTTGATCTCGTCGGCGAAGTTGGCTTCCACGCTGCGGCGCTTGATCTTCATGGACGGGGTGATCTCGCCGGCCTCGATGCTCAGGTCACGGGGGAGGATGGTGAACTTCTTGACCGTCTCCCACCGGTTCAGCTTGCCGTTGAGCTCGGTGATGAAGCCCTCGACCAGGTCGTGGGTCTCGCGGGCCGCGATGATCTCCTCGTAGGACTTGCCGGCCAGTGGACCGGACGCGGCCCACGTCTTGATGGCGTCCTCGTCGAGCGAGATCAGCATGGTGACGAAGTTGCGGGACTGGCCGACCACGACCGCCTGCGAGGTGTACGGGCAGACGGCCTTGAAGGAACCCTCGATCGCGGACGGGGCGATGAACTTGCCGCCGGAGGTCTTGACCAGGTCCTTCTTGCGGTCTGTGATCTTCAGGTAGCCGTCGGCGTCGAGTTCGCCGATGTCACCGGTGCGCAGGAAGCCGTCCTCGGTGAAGGCGCCGGCGGTCTCCTCGGGCAGGTTGTGGTAGCCGCGCATGACGGGAGCGCCGCGCAGCAGCACCTCGCCGTCGGTGTCGATGCGGACCTCGATGTCGCCGATCGCCTCACCGACCGTGCCGATCTTGAGGCGGCCGTAGCGGTTGACGAAGTTGCCGGCGCAGGCCTCGGTCATGCCGTAGCCCTCGAGGATCGGCAGGTTGGCGGCGGCGAAGAACTCGGAGATCTCGCTGCTGAGGGCCGCGGAACCGCTGACCAGAACGCGCAGGTTGCCGCCGAGTTTCTGCTGCAGCTTCGAGAAGACCAGCTTCTCGGCGATCGCGTACTGCACCTTGAGCGGCAGCGGGAGCGCCCGGCCGGACTGTTCGAGGGCGACCTTCCTCTTACCGGTGGCGACCGCCCAGCTGAAGATCTTCGGCTTGAGGCCGGTGCCGCTCAGGCCGCTGGTGACGGTCTTGTTGTAGACCTTCTCGAAGATCCGCGGCGGGGCGCACATCAGGGTCGGCTTGATCACCGAGAGCAGGTCGATCAGCTTGTCGACCCGGCCGTCGACGTAGGTCGGCACCCCCACGTGCACGATGCCGCAGAGCAGGGTCTTGCCGAATGCGTGCGACATCGGCAGCCACAGGTAGTGCAGGTCCTCGGGGGAGAACAGGCCCAGGTGGTCCTGCGCGACACCCTCCCAGGTCCAGCCCTTGTGGAGCAGTTCCACGCCCTTGGGCCGGCCGGTCGTGCCGGAGGTGTAGATCAGGGTGGCGACGTGGTCCGGAGTGAGCCGGGCGATCACGTCGTCGATCAGGCTGGGGTCGTCGCGCAGCGCGGTGGCGCCGCGTTCCTCAAGCTCGGCGAGGGTGATCTGAGGCGGCGTGGCACCGGCGTCGGCCGGTCCGTCGATCAGCACGACGGTGGTCACCGAGGTCTCGGTGCCGGAGATCTTCAGCGCCTGCCGGGGGTTCTCGGCGATCAGCACCCGGGACCCGGAGTCGGCCACGATGAACGCGGTGTCCTCGGGCTCGGTGGTCGGGTAGACCGTGGTGGCGGCGGCACCGGCGACGTTGATGCCGAGGTCGACCAGGACCCACTCGAGCCGGGTGTTGGACAGGATGGCGACCCGGTCCTCGATGCCGACGCCCAGCCCGTGCAGTCCGGCGGCTATCGCCTTGGCGCGCTCACCCACCTGGCGCCAGGTGAGCCAGGCCGGCCCGCTGTCGTCGGCGTTCGGGGCGGCGAACGCCCGGCTGTCCGGGGTTTTCGCCACGCGCTGGAAGAGCATGTCCGGAATCGACCGGTAGGGAACCTCGAGAGCCATCGGAAGCCGCCTTCAACCTGTACGGGGGGTGCGTAACGTCAGCGTTACCGCAGAGTAATGGTCATGTGGAAACACGGCTAGGGTGTCACGCCCTTTACCGTCGATCCTAGCCAGGCCGTTCGGCCCGGTCCGCTCGCAGAACGGCGCGGTGGGACCGGTCGTGGGCCGTTCAGGCGGGCCACTCCGCGGTGACCCGGGCGACCTGCTCCCGTCCGAAGAAGTACAGCGCCAGCTCGCCGGGGTCGCCGCTGATCCGGCCCCGGGGTTCGCCGGAACCGGCCCGGAACGCCGGGAGACCGGGGGCCGACACCTCGGCGCCGACACCCTTGCGGCGCAGTGTGGCCCGGCCGATCAGTTTCACGTTGCGCCAGATGATCGCGGTCAGTTCCGGATCGAGCTCGCGGGGCGCCCAGTCGTCACCCGTCCGGCGGACGTCCTCGTGGTGGATGAAGAACTCGACCGTGTTGACCAGAGGGTCGGTCACCGGGTTGGTCAGCGGGCCCCAGGCCGGCGGGTTGCGGATCTGGTCGATCAGCTGCTCGTAGGGCAGGGCGGCACGGGCCAGCCGGACCCTCTCCCCGTGGCCGGCCAGCGGCGGGACGAGCATCCCGATCGCCGAGTCCGGCCGCCGTTCCCGGACGACCAGGTGGGCGGCCAGGTCACGGGTGGTCCAGCCCTCGCACAGGGTGGGTGCGTCCGGGCCGGTGCGGAGCAGCAGGTCGGCGAGGAGTGCCCGCTCGGTGCGCGCGTGGTTGACCATCCGTCGATCGTAGGCGATGTAATCGTGGCCACAATGTAAACGCGGCCCGGGTTGGGCAGGATGGGTGGGTAAGGCCGGAAAGCGCGGCGAACACTTACCAGTCGGGTAGGACATTGAGCGGCAGGGCCAGCAATGACGTGCTGGGACGGGGCTTGCGGGTGCTCGGGCAGGCGATCCGCACCGAACCACGCCTCTTCACCATCGGAGCGGTGGGCAGCAGCATCTTCGGATTGCTGATCATCGCCAACTCGTACGTCGTGGGTTTCGTGATCGGGCACGTCGTGGTGCCGGCCTTCGCGGCGGGCCGGGTCGGCGCCGGGGAACTCGCGACGATCGTCGCGATCCTTCTCGGCATCGCCGGCCTGCGGGTGGCGACCATCTTCGGCAGGCGCCTGGGTGCCGGCTACATGCAGTTCCGGCTGCAGGCGCGGTACCGCCGTGCGGTGACCCGCCGCTACCTGTCGCTGCCGCCGGCCTGGCATCAGCGGCACTCCACCGGCAGCCTGCTCTCCAACGCCACCTCGGACGTGGAGGCGGCGTTCGTGCCGATCGCGCCGCTGCCGTTCGCGGTCGGCACCATCGTGATGATCTTCGGCGCGGTGATCTCGCTGTTCGTCACCGACTGGGTGCTCGCGCTGATCGGCGTGGCGCTGTTCCCGTCGCTGTTCGCGCTGAACCTGGCCTACTCCCGGCGGATGTCGCCGCGGCAGATCCACGCGCAGCGGATGCGCGCCAAGGTCAGCTCGGTGGCGCACGAGAGTTTCGACGGCGCGCTCGTGGTCAAGACCATGGGCCGGGAGGCGGACGAATCCCGCCGGTTCGGCGTCTTCGTCGCCGAACTGCGGGACGCGCTGATCGCGGTGGGCCGGCTGCGCGGCCTGTTCGACCCGCTGATGGACACCCTGCCCAGCATCGGCACGCTGGCCGTGCTGCTGATCGGCACCTGGCGGCTGCAGCAGGGCGCGATCAGCGTGTCCGAGCTGGTCAGCGTCGCGTTCCTGTTCACCGTGCTGGCCTTCCCGGTGCGCGCGATCGGCTGGGTGGTCGGCGAACTGCCGCGCAGCGTGGCCGGATGGGAGAGGGTCCAGGCCGTCCTCGCCGCGGAGGGCGATCTGGCGTACGGGCAAGCCGGGCTCCCCGGCGCGGGCCCGGCCGAGCTGGCCTTCGAGCAGGTGTCCTACCACTACGAGGGCGGACCGGAGGTCCTGCACGACGTCAGCTTCACCGTTCCGGCCGGTAAGACGGTGGCCCTGGTCGGCGCCACCGGATCCGGCAAGTCCACCATCGCCGCCCTCGCGGTCCGCCTGGTCGACCCGGACACCGGCACGGTCGCCGTCGACGGGGTGAAACTGCCCGACCTGGCCGCCGCCGACCTGGCCGCCGCGACCGCGCTGGTCCCGCAGGTGCCGTTCGTCTTCGACGACACGATCCGCGGCAACGTGGCGCTGGACCGGCCGGACATCGACGACGAGCGGGTCTGGACGGCGCTGCGGTTGGCCCAGGCCCAGACGTTCGCCGCCGGACTGCCGGCGAAACTGGACACCGCGGTCGGCGAGCGCGGCACGTCGCTCTCCGGCGGCCAGCGCCAGCGGCTCACCCTGGCCCGGGCGCTGGCCGGCAAGCCCCGGCTGCTGGTGCTCGACGACGCCACCAGCGCGGTCGACCCGCGGGTGGAGGCGGCCGTGCTGGGCGCCCTGCGCGGACCGGACGCGGGCGCGTCGATCCTGGTGGTGGCCTACCGGCGGGCCACCATCGCCCTCGCCGACGAGGTGGTCTACCTGCACCGGGGCCGAGTGGTGGCGACCGGGACGCACACCGCGTTGATGGCGTCCCAGCCGGGCTACCGGGACCTGGTCACGGCGTACGAGAAAGCGGAGCAGCAGTGAGCAGCGACGGCACCTTCGCCACCATCAAGCGGGGTCTGGCCCTCTCGCCCGAACTGCGGACCGGACTGGGCGGCACGGTCGCACTGGCGCTCCTGCAGATGGCCGGCCGGGTGGCCGTGCCGATCGCCGTGCAGCAGGGCATCGACCACGGCATCCGGGGCGACGGCGGGCCCGACCCGCAGATCGTGCTGGTCGTGGTGGCGCTGACCCTGGCCGCCCTGGCGGTCTCCACGCTCTGCGGCTATCTGATGACCCGGCGGCTGTTCGCGGTCAGCGAGACCGCGCTCGGCGCGCTGCGCTCCCGGACCTTCCGGCACATCCACGACCTGTCCATGCTGCACCAGCAGTCCGAGCGCCGGGGTTCCTCGGTGTCCCGGGTGACCAGCGACGTCGACCAGATCTCCACCTTCCTGCAGACCGGCGGCGTGCAGTTGCTGCTGGCCAGTGGGCAGCTGATCGTGTCGACGATCGTGATGGCCGTCTATTCCTGGCAGCTCACCATCGTGGTGCTGCTCGCCTTCGGCCCGGCCGTCGGTGTGATCCGGCTGTTCCAGAAGCGGCTGGCCGCGGTCTACCGGTCGGTCCGGGAACGCACCGGCACGATGATGGGCGCGGTCGCCGAGAGCGTGGTGGGGGCGTCGGTGATCCGGTCGTACGGCGTGGCCGCCCGCACCGAGCAGCGCCTGGACACCGCGATCGAGGATCTGCGGGTGGCCCAGCAGCGGGCCCTGCGTACGAGTGTGACGAGCTTCTCCAGCGGCGAGATCGGCGCCGGTCTCGCCCTGTCCGGCGTGGTGGTCGTCGGGGTGCTGCTCGGGGTGGACGGTGAGCTGACCGTGGGCCGGCTGACCGCGTTCCTGTTCCTGGTGACGCTCTTCATCCAGCCGGTGCAGATCGCCACCGACATGCTCAACGAGGCGCAGAACGCGGTGGCCGGCTGGCGGCGCATCCTGGACGTGCTCGACGTCGAACCGGACGTGGCCGACCCCGACGACAAGGGCGTCGACCTGCCCGAGGGCCCGCTGTCGGTGCGGTTCCGCGACGTGTCGTTCCGCTATCCGGGCGGCCCGCTGGTGCTGCAGGACGTCGACCAGGAGATCCCGGCCCGGACCAAGGTGGCCGTGGTCGGCGAGACCGGCAGCGGCAAGACCACGTTCGCCAAGCTGCTCACCCGGCTGATGGACCCGGCCGGGGGCGAGGTGCTGCTCTCCGGGGTGCCACTGCGCGACGTGCGGTTCTCGTCGCTGCGCTCGCGGGTGGTGATGGTCCCGCAGGACGGTTTCCTCTTCGACGCCACGGTGGCGGAGAACATCCGTTTCGCCGACCCGGATCTCACCGACGCGGATCTCCAGCGGGCGTTCACCGAACTGGGTCTCGGCGACTGGCTGGCCGGGCTCACGGAGGGGCTGGACACCCCGGTGGGCGAACGCGGTGAGGCGCTCAGCGTGGGGGAGCGTCAGCTGGTGGCGCTGGTCCGGGCGTACGTCGCGGACCCGGACCTGCTGGTGCTGGACGAGGCGACCAGCGCGGTGGACCCGGCCACCGAGGTGCGCCTGCAGCACGCCCTGGACCTGGTGACCCGCGGCCGGACCACGGTGGCCATCGCGCACCGGTTGTCCACGGCCGAGGCCGCCGACGAGGTCGTCGTGGTGGATGCGGGCCGCGTCGTACAACGCGGCCCGCATGCCCGCCTCGTCGCCGAGGAGGGGTCGATCTACGCCAAGCTCTACGCCAGCTGGTTGGAACAAACGCGCTGACCGGAACGATCCCGGTGAGATGAGCGCGTCGCTCGCAGCGGCTGCGGGGTACGCAACCGCTGCGAGAGGCCCGCCATTTCAGCGATTCAAGAGCCTGTCCGGCTCAGCGGGCGTAGTACTCCACCACGAGCTGCTCGTCGCACATGACGGGCACCTCGGAACGCTGCGGGGCGCGGATCACCGTGCTGCGCAGGTCCTCGAGGACGGTGGAGAGGTACGGCGCGGTCGGGCCGTCGATGTGCGTGCCGGTCGCGGCGATCTGGAACGGCGGCTTCTGCCGGCTCGTCTCCTTGACCTCGATGACCTGACCCGGCTTGAGCTTGTAGCCGGGGCGGTCGACCTTCTTGCCGTCCACGGTGAAGTGACCGTGCACGACGAGCTGGCGGGCCTGGTAGATGGTCCGGGTGAAACCGGCGCGGAACACCGTGGCGTCGAGGCGGCGCTCGAGCAGGGTGACCATCGTCTCGCCGGTCTTGCCCTCGGCCTTGTGGGCGGCGTCGTACGCGGCCCGCATCTGGACCTCGCTGATGTTGTACTGGTGGCGCAGGCGCTGCTTCTCCAGCAGACGAACCTGGTAGTCCGAGCTCTTGCGACGTCCCCGGCCGTGCACACCCGGCGGGAACGGCCGCCGCTCGAAGTACTTGACGCACTTGCGCGTCAGCGGGATACCGAGAGCTCGGGAGAGCTTCGCCTTGGGTCGAGAGTTGTTCACTCGTGATCTCCTGTTACGGTTAGCCTTGCCTAACTTAGGTAAGCCTAACCGGTGCCCGGAGGTGCTCGTCATGCAACCCAGTCCTAGCGAGATCGCGCGTACCCTCGCCGCCGGTCACCTGCCCGCCGTCGCCCACATCGCCTGCCGTCCGGGACCGGTGCCGGTCCGGCACGTGACCGACACCCAGGGGCGGATCCTGCTCCTCGTGCCCGCCGAGGGTACTCTCGCCGCCGCACTTCGCCCACAGGACGGCAACGACGACACCGCGCTCGTTCTCGACATCCGCGACGTGCCACCGATGGCGGCATCCCCGTCGCTCGGCCGGGTCTGGGTCTCCGGCTGGGCCGCACGGCTCGACGGTGAGGACGCCCGGGCCGCGGCCCTCGACTACGCCGACACCGACGCCACCGGCGACCTGCTCGACATCGGCGGGAGCCAGGCGATCTACCGGATGGACGTCGCCGAGGTCCGCTGGGAACGCAACGAGAAACTCGTCGAGATCGACCCGGACGACTACGCCGAGGCGAGCCCCGACCCGCTGCGTGCCGTCGAGTTCGACCTGATCGCCGACCTCGCCGACCACCACGACGAGGAGATGAGCGACTACGTACGCCGCCAGCTGGGCAAAGCCGCCCGCCCCGGCGACGACCCCAAGGTGGTCCGGATGGACCGCTACGGATTCCTGGTGCGCCTCGGCGGGCGCAGCGCGCGACTCGCGTTCCCGCGGCCGGTGACGGACCGCCACGACCTGGCGCATCTGCTGCACCCGATCCTCTGCCGCCGCTGCACCGCGGCCTGAGCTCCGACCCGGAGCTCCCCTGACGGGCGGGATCCCGACGGCCAACCTTCTGCCGCCGTCTGGCCGCGGGATCCCGTCATGTGCTCTGCCGGCCGGTGCCGCGGTCGGCAGAGCACAACCACACCACACACGACGGAGGGCCGCACCTCGAGGTGCGGCCCTCCGTCGTGTTGATCACATGCCGGACGTCAGAGCGACAGGATCCGGTCCAGGAACTCGCGGTACCCGCGCATCGCCATCCGCATGCTCTCGGTGTCCGGGGTGTCGGTGCCGCGCAGCGGGTCCAGATCGTCCCGCTCGGCCAGCAGCACCTCGGTCAGCTCGTTGACCGCGTCGGTGAGCAGGTCGTGCGCCCGGGTGAGCGCCGTCACCGGGTCGTCGACGAACTCCGCCTTCACCTCGTGCCAGGCCGCCCGGAAGTGCCGGGCCGCGTCCTCGTCCCAGATCGTGCGCGGGGTGCCGGCGTCGTCGCCCGGCCCGTCCAGAGCGTCCTCCGGGCGGCGTGCCCGGCGGGCCGGCTCGACGTCCTCCAGGCTGGCCGACCGGCGGACGCCACCGCCCGCGAGACCGGTCACCCCGGCGCCGCTGCCCGGGAAGACCGGGAACTCGACCTGCGGCGCGGCGACCGAGGGGGCCTGCGGCGCGGCCGACACCGGCTGCGGCGCGACCGGTGCGGACGCCGGGGCGACCGCGGCCGACCCGTACACCTCGCCGGACCGGCCGAGGCTGTATCCGGTCGGGCTGAAACCGAACGAGCCGTCACCGGCCGGCGGGAGTCCCGCGTACCCGGTGGAGCTCTCGGCCGGCTCGGCGTCCGGCGGGGTCCGGGTCGCCGGGATCTGCAGCAGCGGCACCGTCATCGTCGGCGAGGCGACCGCGGGGGCCTCCACCGCCGGGCTGACCGGTGCGGCCGGTGCGGCCTCGGCGACCGGGCGCGGCTCGGGAGCCGGCGCCGGCGCCGGGACGGGAACCCCGGAGGTCGGCGCGAGCGTCCCGGCGGGGTGGTCCGGGGTGAAGTCCGGCACGCCGAAGGGGCCGGCCGGGAAGTCCGGGGACACCGGGAACTCGGGGGAGACCGGAGCTCCGGAGACCGGCCCGGCCATCGGGACACCGGAGGTCGGCACGGCCGGCTGGGCCGCGCTGGGCACCGAGGCCCAGCCGGCGACCGGGCGCGCGTGCTCCACGGGTGTCCCCGGGTCGAGCTCGTCGCCGGTGCCGGCCGCCGGCGATGCCGGCACGCCGTCCGGGCCCAGCTGCTCGCCGGCCTGTGCGTAGCCGGGCGCGCCTGCCCGTCCGTTCATGTCCTCACGTCCGTTCTCATCGCTGGTCGCCGCCGGTTCGGCGGTGTCCTGATCATCGGCCGGGGCCGCGTCCGGTTCGGTGTCCCCGGGTTCTTCCGCGGTCCCCGAGCCGGGCGTGTCCGCCTCGGCGTCCTCGGCCTTCTCCGCCTTGTCGTCCTGTTCGGGGGCGGTGCGCCCGCCGAAGAGGAACCGGCCGGCGTTGCCGAGCCGGAATCCGCCGACCCGGCTCTCCGGCTCCACGGACTTTACGTCCTGACCGGGGTCCGTCTCGTCGTCCGGAGGTACCGAGTGATCAGTATCGCCGTGCCCCTTCCGGCCGGGTGCGCCGGTGGCCGGACGGCCGGCCACCGGGGGCCGGGGCGTGCCCGGACCGACCCGCCCGGCCGCCTTGTTCAGCCCGAACGGATCGGGTGGGGAGGCCGTCGGCCCCCGGGTGCCGAGCGCGACCACGTCCGCCTCCACGCCGTCCGCGAGGCTGTCCGGACGGCCCTGCCACATCCGCGGCATGCCGCTCGAGGGCACGGTGCTGTCACTGTTGGACGTCGGCTCCATCCGTTTCACCACTCCCGTAGTGGGGCGCCGCCACCGGATCCGGAGAACCGCACGGACACGGACGGCAGGCAGTCGGGCACGTACCGCGTTCCGGCGACCGTACCGCTCCCGATCGCCCGGCACATCCCCTGTGCCCGGATCGTGGGCCTTCCACAGGCGGTTACCGGGCGGCCCGGTGCCTGGGGGAGAATCCGAGCGTGCCCGTATCCGATGCAGCAGAGACCTCCCTCGACCCGGCGATCGCCGCCCGGCTCAAGCGCACCCCTGACGGCCTGGTCGCCGCGATCGTGCAGGAGCACGGCACCGGCGACGTCCTGATGCTGGCCTGGATGGACGACGAGGCGCTGCGCCGCACGCTGGCCACCGGCCGGGCCACCTACTGGTCCCGCAGCCGCGGGGAGTACTGGGTGAAGGGCGCCACCTCCGGCCACCACCAGCACGTCCGCCGGGTCTCGCTGGACTGCGACGGGGACGCGCTGCTGCTGACCGTCGAGCAGACCGGCGCCGCCTGCCACACCGGCACGCACACCTGCTTCACCGACGATCTCCCCGTGGAGGATGCGAAGTGACAAGCGGCGCCACTGTCCCCGACGAGGCCGGGTTCCTCGCGATCGACCGCCGGGTCGTGCCGGTCACCCGCAAACTGCTCGCCGACGGCGAGACCCCGGTCGGCGTCTACACCAAGCTGGCCGGCGGACCGGGCACCTTCCTGCTCGAGTCGGCGGAGCAGGGCCTGGCCTGGTCGCGGTACTCCTTCATCGGCGTCCGGAGCACGGCGACGCTCGTCGAACGTGACGGGGAGGCGGCCTGGCTCGGGACACCGCCGGCCGGCGTACCCCTCGGGGGTGATCCGGTGGCGGCCCTGCGCGAGACGGTGGCCGCGCTGACCGGCGCGAGCGCGCCCGACGACGGTCTTCCGCCGCTCACCGGCGGCCTGGTCGGCTACATCGGCTACGACCTGGTCCGCCGCTTTGAACGGCTGCCGTCCACGGCGACCGAGGACGTGCCGCTGCCCGAGCTGGGCATGATGCTCGCCACCGACCTGGTCGTGCTGGACCACCACGAGGGTTCGGCGCTGCTGGTGGCGAACGCGATCCTGGACGCCGGCGCCGACGAGACCGCCCGTCGTGCCGCCTACCACCAGGCGATCGGCCGGCTGGACGCGATGACCACCGCGCTGTCGCGGCCCACCCCGCCGATGGTCTCCACGGTGGAGCGCGTTCCGGCCGGTGAGCCGGTCAGCCGCACCGCCCCGGGTGAGTACCAGAAGGCCGTCGAGGTCGCGAAGGAGGCGATCCGGGCCGGCGAGTGCTTCCAGATCGTGGTGGCGCAGCGATTCGAGCGCCCGACCGACGCGACCGCGCTGGACATCTACCGGGTGCTGCGGGCCACCAACCCGAGCCCGTACATGTACCTGTTGCGCTTCGACGACTTCGACATCGTCGGCTCGTCGCCGGAGGCACACCTCAAGGTCAGCGCGAACCGTACCGCCCTGCTGCACCCGATCGCCGGCACCCGCTGGCGGGGCGCCACCCCGGAGCAGGACGCCGCGCTCGCCGCCGAGCTGCTCGCCGACCCGAAGGAACGCGCCGAGCACGTGATGCTGGTCGACCTGGGGCGCAACGACCTGGGCCGGGTGTGCGAGCCGGGCAGCGTCGAGGTGCCGGAGTTCGCCCGGATCGAGCGGTACAGCCACGTCATGCACATCGTGTCCACGGTCGTCGGCCGGCTGCGCTCCGACCGCACCGCTTTCGACGCGCTGGCCGCGACCTTCCCGGCCGGCACGCTCTCCGGTGCGCCCAAGGTCCGGGCCATGGAGATCATCGAGGAGCTGGAGCCGGTCCGGCGGGGCCTCTACGGCGGCACGGTCGGCTACTTCGGCCTGGCCGGCGACATGGACATGGCGATCGCGATCCGCACCGCGCTGCTCAAGGACGGTGTCGCCTACGTCGGAGCGGGCGCGGGCATCGTCGCCGACTCCGACCCGGCGGCCGAGGAGCAGGAGACCCGCAATAAGGCCGCCGCGGTGCTCGCCGCCATCGCCTCCGCCGAGACGTTGCGCGCCGCCCGGTGAACCCGCGCGGCATGCTCGCCTCGCTCGTCGCCTGCCTGGCCGGCGGCGGGCTGATCCTCTGGTCGGTCACCCGGGTCTGGACGGTCGAGGTCGAGCAGCGTACCGGGCTGCCCGAGCTGCGGACCGAGCAGACCGGCGCCGACCTGCACCCGTGGCTGGTCGGCCTGGCGCTGGTCGCCCTCGCCGGCGCGGGAGTGCTGCTGGTCGCCCGCGGGCCGGTCCGCCGCGGGCTCGGCGGTCTGATCTCGGTGGTGGGCACGGCGATGGCCGCGGGAGCGGTGGTGGCCTGGGCCGGAGCAGCCTCCGGCGTCTGGCCGGGGGGAGCGCTGCTGGGCAGCGCGGTCGTCGTGCTGGGCGGGGTGCTGGCGGCGCGGCACGGCGATCAGTGGTCCGGCATGTCCGCACGGTACGAACGGAGCACGTCCACGTCCGTTCCGGTGGTGAACAGTCCCGCCTCCGACACCCGCGCCGCGTGGGACGCCCTCGACCGGGGTGACGACCCGACCGCCTGAAAGTCACTTTCTCGCGGTCGGTTTCCCCACGGGATGCGCCTAGTCCGTTTTCCGGCGTGTCCGGGGCTGAACGGTCCCGTTCGGGTGAATCAGGAAGCCCGGGCGAAGGTCTTCACCCGTCGGGTCGCCGCCATCGCGGCCAGTGCGCGGCCGACGTCGGCACGCGCCTCGGCCCGGGCCATGTCGGCCTGGATCGCGTCCCAGGCGTTGTCGCGTGCCGTCCGCACGTTCGCCGGGCCGACCACGGCCCTCTGCACCCCGGTGGCCACGTCGGCCGCGATCGACACGATCGTCCGGGAGAGGCTTGCGAACCCCATCGGAGGGGTAGAGGAGGCAGTAGCCATTGCTCGTCTCCACATCATCGTCCGACTTCTCGGCGTGCACCGACGCCGGGACAAGTCTGCCCGAAGCCCATCGTGGCGGAGACCTGTTTCCGCACGGTGACACGTGGGTCAACGGGGGACGGGATCGGCTGAACGGCGGAGGATGCCCTGCACAGGGCGTGTGCCAGGTTTTCCGGACTGTGACCGAGCGAACAGCCCGCGTGGGGCAGCCTGGCATTATGCCGGAGTCCAATCCGTGAGGCGCGCCATACCCCCGGGAGGCCGTCACCCGCCGTCACCTCCTAGCATCGGGCCGAAGACACCCGGAGAGGGGAGTCATGACGTGACATCCGATCAGGCGGAAGCGGGCAGTGGCGGACCCGCGCGGCGCGGAGCGGCGCCGCAGCAGAACGTTCTCGAGGAGATCCTCGCCGGAGTGCGCGAGGACGTGGCGGCTCGCCAGGCGAAGCTGCCCCTCGAACAGGTCCGTGAACTAGCGGCGGCAGCCCCGCCGGCGATCGACGCGTACGCCGCGTTGCGCAAGCCGGGCGTGGCGGTGATCGCCGAGGTCAAGCGGGCCTCGCCCTCCAAGGGCGCCATCGCGGACATCCCGGACCCGGCTGACCTGGCCGCGGAGTATGCGGCGGGCGGTGCGCGCTGCATCAGCGTGCTCACCGAGGGCCGCTGGTTCGGCGGGTCGCTCGACGACCTCGCCGCGGTCCGCAAGTCGGTGAAGATCCCGGTGCTGCGCAAGGACTTCGTGGTCTCCAGCTACCAGATCCACGAGGCCCGGGCCCACGGCGCCGACCTGGTGCTGCTGATCGTCGCGGCCCTCGAGCAGAACGTCCTCGTCGGCCTCCTCGAGCGCATCGAGTCCCTGGGCATGACCGCCCTCGTCGAGGTGCACAACGAGGAGGAGGCCGACCGGGCACTGGAGGCGAACGCGAAGGTGATCGGGGTGAACGCCCGTGACCTGCGCACCCTCGAGGTGGACCGGTCCGTCTTCGAGCGGATCGCGCCCGGCCTGCCGAACAACGTGGTCAAGATCGCCGAGTCCGGTGTGCGCGGGCCGCACGACCTGATCCGCTACGCCTCGGCCGGTGCCGACGCGGTGCTGGTCGGCGAGGGCCTGGTGACGCAGAAGTCGCCGCGCGACGCGGTGGCCGAGCTGGTCAACGCCGGCAACCACCCCGCCACGCCCAGGCCGGTTCGATGACCGCGCCGTCGCTGCCGGATCTGGCCGGGCACTTCGGGAAGTACGGCGGCCGGTTCGTCCCGGAGGCGCTGGTCAAGGCCCTGGACGAGCTGGACGCCGCCTACCGGTCGGCGAAGGCCGACCCGGAGTTCCAGGCGCGCTTCCAGGATCTGCTGCTGAACTACGCGGGCACCCCGTCGCTGCTCTACCGGGCGACCCGGCTGTCCGAGGCGCTCGGCGCGGAGATCCTGCTCAAGCGGGAGGACCTGAACCACACCGGCGCCCACAAGGTGCGCAACGTGCTGGGGCAGGCCCTGCTCGCCAAGCGGATGGGCAAGCCGCGGGTGATCGCCGAGACCGGCGCCGGCCAGCACGGCGTGGCCAGCGCCACCGCGGCCGCCCTGCTCGACCTCGAGTGTGTCGTCTACATGGGTGAGACGGACACCGAGCGGCAGGCGCTCAACGTGGCCCGGATGCGGATGCTCGGTGCCCGGGTCATCCCGGTGACCAACGGCTCCCGCACGCTCAAGGACGCCCTCAACGAGGCCCTGCGCGACTGGGTGACCACCGTCGACACCACGCACTACCTGCTCGGCACGGCGGCCGGCCCGCACCCGTTCCCGGAGATCGTCCGGGACTTCGTGGGCGGCATCGGCGTCGAGGCCCGCGCCCAGGTGCTGGAGATGACCGGCAAGCTGCCGGACGCGGTCGCGGCCTGTGTCGGCGGCGGCTCCAACGCGATCGGCATCTTCCACGCGTTCGTCGGTGACGAGGGCGTGCGGCTGTACGGCTTCGAGGCCGGCGGCGACGGCGTGGAGACCGGTCGGCACGCGGCGTCGATCACCGGTGGCACCGTCGGTGTGCTGCACGGCAACCGGACCTACCTGCTGCAGGACGAGGACGGCCAGACGGTCGAGTCGCACTCGATCTCGGCGGGCCTGGACTACCCGGGTGTCGGCCCGGAACACGCCTGGCTGCACGACGCCGGTCGCGCGTCGTACGAGCCGGTCACCGACGCCGAGGCGATGGCGGCGTTCCAGCTGCTCTGCCGGACCGAGGGGATCATCCCGGCGATCGAGAGCGCGCACGCGCTCGCCGGTGCCGCGAAGATCGCCCCGCGTCTGCGCGAGGAGCTGGGGCGGACCCCGACCATCGTGGTCAACCTGTCCGGTCGCGGTGACAAGGACGTGCACACCGCCGGCGCCTACTTCGGCATCCTGGACAAGGACGTGGTCTCGTGACCATCGCGAGCACCTTCGCCGCGGCCAAGGCGGACGACCGTGCGGTGCTGGTCGGCTGCATGCCGGCCGGCTTCCCGACGGTGGACGACAGCATCGAGCAGATGATCGAGATGCACCGGTCCGGGTGCGACGTCATCGAGGTCGAGCTGCCGTACTCCGATCCGGTGATGGACGGCCCGGTGATCCAGAAGGCGAGCGACATCGCGCTGGCCAACGGGGTCCGCACCCGCGACACCCTGAAGATCATCGAAGCGGTCTCGTCGGCGGGTGCCACGGTCGTGCTGATGACCTACTGGAACCCGATCGAGAAGTACGGCGTGGACGCGTTCGCCCGTGACCTCGCCGCGGCCGGGGCCACCGGGCTGATCACGCCCGACCTGATCCCGGACGAGGCGCAGGAGTGGCTGGCCGCGTCGGACAAGCACGACATCGACCGGACCTTCCTGGTCGCGCCGAGCTCCACCGACGCCCGGATCGCGATGACCCTGGAGAACTGCCGGGGCTTCGTCTACGCCACCGCCCTGATGGGCGTCACCGGCGCCCGGACCGCGGTGTCCTCACAGGCACCCGAACTGGTGTCCCGGATCCGTGCGGTCGACCCGGACCTGCCGATCGGCGTGGGTCTCGGTGTCGGCAACGGCGCGCAGGCCGCCGAGGTGGCCGCGTTCGCCGACGGTGTCATCGTCGGCAGCGCGCTGATCCGCTGCGTCCTCGACGCCCCCGACCGGTCCACCGGTCTGGACCGGCTGCGCGCGCTGAGCGCCGAGCTGGCCGAGGGCGTCCGCGGCCGCGCATGAGCATCCGCGAGCAGTTGCGGGGGTTGCCGGTCCTGGCCGGCGACCTCCCCGGCTTCGACGCCGCCACCACCCCGGACGACCCGCACACGCTGTTCGTGCGCTGGCTGTCCGAGGCGGTGGCCGCCGGTGTCAGCGAACCGCACGCGGTCACCCTGGCCACCGTCGACGCCGACGGCCTGCCCGACCTGCGGGTGCTCATGCTGAAAGAGGTCGACGACCTCGGCTGGCAGTTCGCCACCAACCGGCACAGCGCCAAGGGCCGGCAGGTCGCCGCGAACCCGTCCGCCGCCCTCGGCCTGCACTGGCGCGAACAGGCCCGGCAGATCCGGGTCCGCGGACCGCTGCGCCCGCTCGACCGGGAGGCCTGCGCCGCCGACTTCCTGGCCCGCCCGATCCCGTCCCGGGTGGCGAGCCTGGCCGGGCCACAGAGCGCGGTGCTCGGCAGCCCCGGCGAACTGGCCGACGCGCTGACCCGGGCCGAACGTCTCGTCCACGATGCCCCGCAGACCGTCGCCGAGGACCACACGGTCTACGCGATCAGTCCGGTCAGCATCGAGTTCTGGCAGGGTGACGCCGAGCGACGGCACGTCCGGCTGCGATACCGGCGTAACGATGCGGTCTGGATCAAGGAACTCCTCTGGCCCTGAGGGTCACAGGACGCTCGCACAGCGGTAGCGTGTGCACCCGTGTACATCGCCGCCATCCCCAGTCCCACCACTTCGGTGTGGCACATAGGCCCGTTCCCGCTGAGGGCGTACGCGCTCTGCATCATCGCCGGCATGGTGCTCGCGGTGCTGATCACCGAGCGCCGCCTCCGCGCCCGGGGCGTGGCGCCGTGGTCGTCGCTGGACGTGGTGGTGTGGGCGGTCCCGTTCGGCATCGTCGGCGCCCGGATCTACCACCTGATCACCTCCCCGCAGGACTACTTCGGAGCCGGCGGTGAGCCGATCCGCGCCTTCTACATCTGGGAGGGCGGCCTCGGCATCTGGGGCGCGGTGGCCGGTGGTGCGGTCGGCGCCTGGATCGGCTGCCGCCAGATCGGCCTCAAGCTGAGCGTCTTCGCCGACGCGCTCGCCCCCGGCCTGCCGGTGGCGCAGGCGGTCGGCCGGCTGGGCAACTGGTTCAACAACGAGCTGTACGGCAAGGTCACCACCCTGCCGTGGGGACTCGAAGTGCACGAGATGGACTCGGCGAACCCCGGCCACGCCACCGTCATCGACGGTGAACCGGTGACCAAGCCGGACCTCTACCACCCGACCTTCCTCTACGAGCTGGTCTGGAACCTCGGGGTGGCCGGCCTGGTCTACGCCCTGGACCGCAAGTTCAAGTTCGGCAAGGGCCGGGCGTTCGCGCTGTACGTGATGGCGTACACCGCCGGCCGCCTGTGGATCGAGATGCTGCGCGTCGACGAGGCCAACACGTTCTTCGGGATCCGCCTCAACGTGTTCACCTCGATCATCATCTTCCTGGGTGCCGCGATCTACTTCTTCATTGTCCGCGGCCCGCGGGAGTTCGTCGTCCCGGTCGACGCCCCGACGACGGTGGCGGAGAAGGACGACGTCTCCGCGGTGGACGTCTCCGCCGAGTCCGGTGGCACCCCGAAGCCGCCGACGGCGTACCAGGTGGTCAGCGAGGAACAGTTCCTGGCGTACCAGAAGACCGGCATCCTGTCGGCCGACGCAGGCGTGGGCGCAGACGCGGATGCCGGCGCGGGCGCAGGCGCAGGTGAGGAGCCCGCGACGAAGGCCGAGCCCGCACCGGTGAGTGTGTCCGAGCCGGAGCCGGAGCCGGCCAAGGCCGAGTCCCGCCCCGCCGACGAGAACTGACGTCCCGTGCGCACGGCCGTGGTGGTGGGCGCCGGGATGGCCGGCCTGGCCGCCGCGGGTGCGCTGTCCCGTTCCGGCTGGCGGGTCACCGTCCTGGAACGGGCGGAACGGGTGGCCGCGCCACCCACCGCTCTCGTCCTCTGGCCCAACGGCCGTCGCGCGCTGGACGCCCTCGACCCGGACGGCGGCTGGTCGGGGATAGCGTCCGCACTGCCCGACGGCGGGGTGCGGCGCCCCGACGGCCAGTGGCTGATCGCCCCGCGTTCCCGGGCCGGCGCCGGCCCGGGTCCCGCCGCGGTGCACTGTGAGGACCTTTACGACGCCCTGGTCGCGGGTCTCGGCGAGCACACCGAGATCCGCACCGGCTTCGAGATCACCACGATCCGCTGCGACGCCGGCAGTCGTCCCGCCGTCAGCGACGGCCGTTCCACGATCGAGGCGGACCTGCTGGTCGGCGCGGACGGCATCGACAGCCGGGTCCGCACCACGGTGGCGCCCGAGTCGGTGGCGCTCGGTTCCGGGTTCGCCGCCTGGCAGGCGGTCATCCCCGGTTTCCGGGTGCCGACCCTGCACGGTGATCTGGGCGGCGAGACCCTCGGCGCCGGTTACCGTTTCGTCGCGGTCCCTCTCGGCGAGCGCGCGGCGGGCCGGGGCGGCATCTACTGGGTGGCCACCGCGGCCGGCGCCCCTCGCCCGGAACCCGCCGCCACCCAGCTTGCGCTGCTGAAACGCTGGTTCGCCGGCTGGCACGACCCGATCGGCGAGCTTCTCGACGCGACCCGCCCGGAGGACCTGGTCCCGCAGGGGGTCCGCGAGTTGCGCCCGCTGCCCCGCGCCTACGGTTTCGGCTGCGGTCCCGGTGGCGTGGTCCTGCTCGGCGACGCCGCCCACGCCATGCCCCACCACCTGGGCCAGGGCGCCTGCCTGGCCTTCGAGGACGCCGCCACGCTGCGGGCCCTGATGGCCGACGCGGCGCCCGGTCCCGATCTGGTCGCCGCGGTGGACGCCTACAGCCGCCTGCGCCGCCCGCGGACCACGACGGTCGTCCGTCAGACCCGCCGGATGTCCGCGGTGGTCCAGGCCCGGGGTCGTCTCGCGCTGCGTGCCCGCGACGCCGCCCTGAGTCACATGCGCCCGCGTTTCCTGGGCCGTCCACTGGACCCGGTGCTGGACTGGTCCCCGCCGGACTGAGCCGGACGGAGACGGCTCGAGGCGGACCAGGGCCTGGGCGTCTCTCTCACGCTTCCTTCGGGGGTACGCCCACACCTCCCCCCACCGCCACTACCCGTCCCGTGGTGGCCCCAGGTCGTTCGTTCGCCCCCGGTTGCTGCGCCCAGGCTCGCCGTCCGGCCCGTTCAGGGCGGTCGGCGGCCGGGATTTGGGAACGTGATCCACACTTCATGCGGGAGATCTCACATCGACGGAGATGACCGGGGATCCGTGTTCGCTGTGGCCCGCGCCATGCGACCGGTCAGCTGGGTAAGGACCGGCAACCCGATCCGATCCTTACCGGGTCCCAAGATCTGGGAAGTGTGAGGGATTCGGTCAGAGCGGAACGGCGGCCGGCTCGCCGATGCAGGCGGTGCCCACCCGGCGGAAGCCGACCTTCGTGTAGAGCCGGGCCGTGTCGTCGTCGCCCGCGGCCAGGAAGATCAGGCCGGCGCCGGACCGGAGGAGGTGGCCGGCCAGCGTGGCGGTCAGCTGCGAGGCGTACCCCTGATTGCGGGCGGACGGCAGTGTCGCCACCCCGGCGACCTCGGCGGTGTCGCCGTGCCGCTGGCCGGTGGCGACGGCGAGGATGCCGTCGGTGGGGGACTCGGCGACCAGGGTCGTGTAGTCACCGGTGGCGAACATCGCGCGGGCGTGGTCGACGGACTCGGTGCTCAACGGTTCCACAGCGTCGCGTTCCGCGGGGCCGGACGGGTCGATGGCCAGGGGTTTCTCCCCCGGAGTGGTCAGCGTGGTGAGCATCGTCAGCGGGGTCAGGGGCGAACGGTGCGGTGGGGTGGCGAAGGCCAGCCGGGCGACGGCCCGGGCGGCGCGCAGGTCCTCGGCGAAGTCGTCCGCCGTGGGGTCCAGGTAGCGCAGTGTGGCGCCGGGGACGGGCAGGTCGGGGACGAGCGCGGCGGCGTCCAGGCTCAGCAGCGGCGCGAGGAGCACCTCCAGCCCGGCGGACCGGGCGACCGCCAACAGGTCGGGGGTGGTCTCGTGGACCCACTCGAAGGACTCGGGCAGGCCGAGTTCACGCTGCCGGCGACGGGTCTCCAGGATGTCCGCTGCCGAAGGGGTGTGCGAACCGCGTGCGGGGCGGGCATAGTAGGGCCAGCCCTCTCCCTCGCGGATGAAGAGAATCAGTGAGCCGATCTCCTCGACGCGTGCCCAGGGTCGGGGCAAAGCGTCGTAGAACTGCTCGAGCCGGTCGAAGAGGTCCGAATCCACTCGCGCCATCGCGCGAGACTACCGGTCTCCGCACCCGCTGTGCTATTCAGTTCGTCCGCACCTCGCGGTGCGCGTGTGACCAATCCGCATCTGGCGGAGATCAGAGTCTCTTACCGTAGACTCGAGAGACTTTGCAGGGCCGACGTCGTCCCGACCTCAGAACGAAACACCAGTGACGACAGGAGGCCCGGTGGCATATCCGCACCCCCAGGGGCTTTACGACCCGGCTTTCGAACGCGATGCGTGTGGCGTCGCCTTCGTGGCCGACATCCACGGTCGTCGTTCCCACGACGTGGTCGCCAAGGGTCTGTCGGCGCTGATCCGGCTGGACCACCGGGGCGCGCGGGGCGCCGAGCAGAACACCGGTGACGGCGCCGGCATCATGATCCAGATCCCGGACGAGTTCTACCGCGCGGTCGTGGACTTCGAGCTCCCGGCCGCCGGCAGCTACGTCGCCGGGCTGGTCTTCCTGCCCACGGACCCCGACGACGCGGCCCGCGCGGTCAAGATCTTCGAGAAGTACGTGCTGGTCGAGGGCGCCGAGGTGCTCGGCTGGCGGGATGTCCCGGTCGCCCCGCAGGACCTGGGCGCGACCGCCGAGGACGCCCGTCCCGCGATCCGTCAGGTGTTCCTGGCCGCGGACCGTCTGGTCGGCTCGAAATCCGGCCCGTCCGGTGAGCCGCTGTCCGGCATCGATCTGGACCGGGTCGCCTTCTGCATCCGCAAGCAGGCGGAGCGGGAGACCTCGCAGCGGGGCATCGCGGCGTACTTCCCGTCGCTGTCCTCGCGCACCATCACCTACAAGGGCATGCTCACGCCGGAGCAGCTCCCGGCGTTCTTCCCGGACCTGACCGACGAGCGGGTCGCCAGCGCGATCGCCCTGGTGCACTCCCGGTTCTCCACGAACACGTTCCCGTCGTGGCCGCTGTCGCACCCGTTCCGGCTGATCGCGCACAACGGCGAGATCAACACGATCCGGGGCAACAAGAACTGGATGGCCGCCCGCGAGGCGATGCTCTCCTCGCCGAACATCCCCGGCAACATCAAGCGGCTCTTCCCGATCAACTCGGCGGAGGCGTCCGACTCGGCGAGCTTCGACGAGGTCCTCGAGCTGCTGCACCTGGCCGGCCGCAGCCTGCCGCACGCGGTGCTGATGATGATCCCGGAGGCCTGGGAGAACGACCCCGGCATGGAGTCGCAGCGCCGCGCCTTCTACCGGTTCCACGCCAGCATGATGGAGCCGTGGGACGGCCCCGCCTCGGTGGCGTTCACCGACGGCACCATCATCGGCGCGGTGCTGGACCGCAACGGCCTGCGCCCCGGACGCTGGTGGCACACCACCGACGGCCTGGTCGTGCTCGGTTCCGAGGCCGGCGTGGTCGACGTCGAGCCGGCCGACGTGGTGGCCAAGGGCCGCCTGCAGCCGGGCAAGATGTTCCTGGTCGACACCGACGCCGGGCGCATCGTGCACGACGACGAGATCAAGGCCGAGCTGGCCGCCGCCGAGCCGTATGCGGACTGGCTGCACGCCGGCCTGATCGAGATGGACGACCTGCCCCCGCGCGAGCACCAGGTCTACACCCACGACTCGGTGACCCGTCGTCAGCAGGTATTCGGCTACTCCGAGGAGGAGCTGAAGATTCTGGTGGCCCCGATGGCCCGGACCGGCGCGGAGCCGCTCGGCTCGATGGGCACCGACACGCCGATCTCGCCGCTGTCGACCCGCCCGCGGCTGCTGTTCGACTACTTCCACCAGCTGTTCGCCCAGGTCACCAACCCGCCGCTGGACGCGATCCGGGAGGAGCTGGTCACCAGCCTCTCGGCGACGATCGGCCCGGAGGGCAACCTGCTCGACCCGGGACCGGCGAGCTGCCGGCAGATCGTCCTGCCGTACCCGGTGATCGACAACGACGAGCTGGCCAAGCTGCTCTCCATCGACGAGGACGGCGACCTGCCCGGGTTCAAGGCGGTCCGGGTCTCCGGGCTGTACCCGTTGCGGGACGGCGCGGCCGGCATCAAGGCCCGCCTCACCCAGATCTGCCGGCACGTGTCCGAGGCGATCGAGGACGGGGTCCGCATCCTGGTCCTCTCCGACCGCGACTCCAACGCGGACCTGGCGCCGATCCCGTCGCTGCTGCTCACCGCCGCGGTGCACCAGCACCTGGTCCGGGAGCAGACACGCACCCAGGTCGCGCTGGTCGTCGAGTCCGGCGACTGCCGCGAGGTGCACCACGCCGCCACGCTGATCGGTTTCGGGGCGGCGGCGGTCAACCCGTACCTCGCCTTCGAGAGCGTCGACGACCTGATCGCCACCGGCACCCTGGTCGGCATCGAGCGGCACAAGGCGGTCCGCAACTACGTCAAGGCGCTCGGCAAGGGCGTCCTGAAGATCATGTCGAAGATGGGCATCTCCACGGTGTCCTCGTACTGCGGTGCCCAGGTGTTCGAGGCCGTCGGCCTGGACAACAAGCTGCTGCAGCGCTACTTCGCGGGCACCTCCGGCCGGATCGGCGGCGTCGGCCTGGCCGGCATCCACGCCGAGGTCAAGGCACGTCACGACAAGGCGTACCCGGCGAACCGGGCCGAGCGCACGCACCGCCGTCTCGAGGTCGGCGGGGAGTACCAGTGGCGTCGCGAGGGTGAGATCCACCTGTTCAACCCGGAGACCGTGTTCCTGCTGCAGCACGCCACCCGGTCGAAGCAGTACGACGTCTTCAAGCGCTACACCGAGAAGGTCGACCAGCTGTCCGCGGACGCCGGCCACCTGCGCGGACTGTTCCGGTTCACCCCGGACCGGCCGTCGATCGACATCAGCGAGGTCGAGTCGGCCGCCGACATCGTCAAGCGGTTCTCCACCGGCGCGATGAGCTACGGCTCGATCTCCGCCGAGTCGCACGAGACCCTCGCGATCGCGATGAACCGGCTGGGCGCCAAGTCCAACACCGGTGAGGGCGGCGAGGACGTCGAGCGGCTGTACGACCCGGAGCGCCGCTCCTCGATCAAGCAGATCGCGTCCGGCCGTTTCGGCGTGACCAGCGAATACCTGGTCAACGCGGACGACCTGCAGATCAAGATGGCGCAGGGCGCGAAGCCCGGTGAGGGCGGCCAGCTGCCCGGCAACAAGGTGTGGCCGTGGGTCGCGAAGACCCGGCACGCCACCCCGGGCGTCGGCCTCATCTCGCCGCCGCCGCACCACGACATCTACTCGATCGAGGACCTGGCCCAGCTGGTCCACGACCTCAAGTCGGTCAACCCGATGTCGCGGGTGCACGTCAAGCTGGTCTCCGAGATCGGTGTCGGCACGGTCGCGGCGGGCGTGGCCAAACTCAAGGCCGACGTCATCCTGATCTCCGGCCACGACGGCGGCACCGGCGCCTCCCCGCTGAACTCGCTCAAGCACGCCGGCACCCCGTGGGAGCTGGGCCTGGCCGAGGCGCAGCAGACCCTGCTGCTCAACAAGCTGCGAGACCGGGTCACCGTGCAGGTCGACGGGCAGCTCAAGACCGGCCGGGACGTGGTGATCGCGGCGCTGCTCGGCGCCGAGGAGTTCGGGTTCGCCACCGCTCCGCTGATCGTCTCCGGCTGCATCATGATGCGCGTCTGTCACCTGGACACCTGTCCGGTCGGCATCGCCACCCAGAACCCGGTGCTGCGGGAGCGTTTCACCGGCAAGCCGGAGTTCGTGGAGAACTTCTTCCTCTTCCTCGCCGAGGAGGTCCGTGAGCTGCTCGCCGAGCTGGGCTTCCGCACCATCGACGAGGCGATCGGCCACGCCGAGGTCCTCGACGTGGCGGCCGCGGTCGACCACTGGAAGGCCAAGGGTCTCGACCTGGCGCCGGTGCTCTACGTGCCGGAGCTGCCCGAGGGCGCGTCCCGCCGCGGCGTCGTCGCCCAGGACCACGGCCTCGAGGCGTCCCTGGACAACGAGCTGATCGCGCTGGCCCAGCCGGCCCTCACCGACGGTGAGCCGGTCCGTGCCGAGCTGCCCACCCGCAACGACCAGCGCAGTGTCGGCGCGATGCTGGGTGGCGAGGTCAGCCGCCGGTTCGGTGGCAACGGCCTGCCCGACGACACCATCGCGTTCACCCTGCGGGGCACCGGCGGCCAGTCGTTCGGCGCGTTCCTGCCGCGCGGTGTGACGCTGCGCCTGATCGGTGACACCAACGATTACGTGGCCAAGGGTCTCTCCGGCGGCCGGGTGATCGTCCGCCCGGCCGAGGACGCGCCGTTCGTCGCCGAGGACAACATCATCGCGGGCAACACGATCCTCTACGGCGCGACCGGCGGCGAGGTGTTCCTCCGGGGACGCGTCGGTGAGCGGTTCGCGGTCCGTAACTCCGGTGGTGTGGCGGTCGTCGAGGGCGTGGGCGACCACGGCTGCGAGTACATGACCGGTGGTGTCGTGGTGGTGCTCGGCCCGACCGGCCGCAACTTCGCGGCCGGCATGAGTGGCGGCAAGGCGTTCCTGCTCGACCTGGACCAGCGCCTGGTCAACCCGGAACTGGTCGACCTGACGCCGCTCACCGAGGACGAGAGCGACCTGGTGCGTACCCAGGTGGAGAAGCACCACGCGGAGACCGATTCGGCGGTCGCCGGCCGTCTCCTCAAGGACTGGGCCACCTCGGCGGAACGCTTCACCGCCGTGGTGCCGCGCGACTACAAGCGCGTGATGGAACTGATCAGGACCGCCGAAGCCGCCGGTCGCAATGTGGACGAGGCGGTCATGGGGGTCACCAGTGCCTGATCCGAACGGTTTCCTTCGTTACCAGCGACAGCTGCCGAAGCGGCGGCCCGTCCCGGTGCGGATCATGGACTGGCGTGAGGTCTACCCGCCCGCGGGCGAGGAACTGATCCGCGACCAGGCCACCCGCTGCATGGACTGCGGCATCCCGTTCTGTCACGAGGGCTGTCCGCTGGGCAACCGCATCCCGGACTGGAACGACCTGGTGCGGACCGGGGCGTGGGCGGCGGCCTCCGAGTCGCTGCACGCGACCAACAACTTCCCGGAGTTCACCGGGCGGCTCTGCCCGGCGCCGTGTGAGGCGGCCTGTGTGCTCGGCATCGGCGACGACCCGGTGACGATCAAGCAGGTCGAGGTGGAGATCGCCGGGCACGCCTTCCGGGCGGGCCTGGTGCCGCAGCCGGCGCCGATCGCGTCCGGCAAGTCGGTCGCCGTGGTCGGTTCCGGCCCGGCCGGTCTGGCGGCGGCCCAGCAGCTGGCGCGGGCCGGCCATGCGGTCACCGTCTACGAGCGCGACGACCGCATCGGAGGCCTTCTCCGGTACGGGATCCCCGACTTCAAGATCGAGAAGGACGTCATCGACGCCCGCCTCGAGCAGATGGCCGCCGAGGGTGTCGTCTTCCAGCCGGGCGTCGAGGTCGGCGTCGACATCACCGCCGACGACCTGCGGGAACGGTTCGACGCGGTGCTGCTGGCCGCCGGTGCGCTGCAGGGCCGGGACACCCCGGAGACCCCGGGCCGGGAGCTCGACGGCGTCCACCTGGCGATGGAGCACCTGGTGCCGGCCAACCGGGTCGTCGCCGGTCTGCAGGACGGCACGCCGATCGACGCCGCCGGCAAGCACGTGATCATCATCGGTGGTGGTGACACCGGCGCCGACTGCCTCGGTGTGGCCCACCGCCAGGGCGCTGCCTCGATCACCCAGCTCGACCAGTACCCGGTTCCGCCGGAGGAACGCGCCGGGATCAACGACCCGTGGCCGACCTGGCCGATGATCCTGCGCAACTACGCGGCCCACGAGGAGGGCGGCGACCGGATCTTCGGGGTCGCCGTGCAGGAGTTCATCGGCGAGAACGGCAAGCTCACCGCGATCCGGCTCGCCGACGTCGCGGTCCAGCGCGTCGACGGGGTACGGACCGTCACCGTCGTCCCCGGCTCCGAGCGGGAACTGCGCGCCGACCTGGTCCTGCTGGCCATCGGCTTCGCCGGCACCGAGGAGCAGCCGCTGCTCGACCAGTTCGGGATCGCCCGCAACCGGCGGGGCGCCCTGGATGCCGGCGCCGACTGGCAGACCGCGCCGGGCGTGTTCGTCGCGGGCGACATGCACCGTGGGGCCTCGCTGATCGTCTGGGCGATCGCCGAGGGCCGGGCCGCCGCGGCCGCGATCCACGACTACCTGGGGGCGGCGGGCGACCTGCCGGCTCCGGTCCGCGCCGACCAGCAGCCGTTGTCGGTCTGATACCACGATCGCGCCGATGCCCGTCACCCGTCGAGGGTGGCGGGCATCGTTGGTTACGGACAGTGCCGAAAGTCCCGGCATACCGCGTGACGGACGTTACGCAGGGTACGACGAGCGCCGGAGGCCTTCTCGGACCCGGCGAAGATCGACGGCCGCCGCGCCCCGCTCGCACCTCTTGCCTGGTGGTGCAGGGGCAGCTCGTACCGTGAATGGGGTTGCGGCATGTGCCGCCGACGGCCGGAAGCGGACCGATAAGCTGGGGCGGCGGTCGCTGAAGCCCGCTGGACGACGCAGCGCAACCCCTCCTTCATGCGGGTTCCTCGCCGTCGACACCCGCATTTCATGCCGAAGACGGGGGTCGGCCGCCGAGCCGCCCCAGGACAAGGACTAGCCTGATGGCCGTGACACGCCGCGTAAAGATCGTCTGCACGATGGGACCCGCGACCGCCCAGCCGGAGCGCATGCTCGGCCTGGTCGAGGCGGGCATGGACGTGGCCCGGATGAACTTCAGCCACGACAGCCGGGAAAACCACAAGAAGATCTACGAGATGGTGCGCACCGCCGCCGACCAGGCCGGCCGTGCCGTCGCCGTTCTCGCCGACCTTCAGGGCCCGAAGATCCGTCTGGGCAAGTTCGCCGACGGCCCCCACCGCTGGGAGACCGGTGACCGGGTCACCATCACCAGCGACGAGATCCTCGGCACCCGGGAGCGCGTCTCCTGCACCTACAAGAAGCTGCCGCACGAGGTCAAGGTCGGTGACCGCCTCCTGATCGACGACGGCAAGGTCGCGATCGAGGTCGCCGACGTCGAGGGCGAGGACATCCACTGCCTCGTCATCGAGGGTGGCCCGGTCAGCAACAACAAGGGCGTCTCGCTGCCCAACGTCGCGGTCAGCGTCCCGGCCCTGAGCGACAAGGACGAGGAGGACCTGCGCTTCGCCCTCGGCCTCGGTGTCGACCTGGTCGCGCTCTCCTTCGTCCGCGCGCCGGAGGACATCAACCTCGTCCACAAGATCATGGACGAGGAGGGACGTCGCGTCCCGGTCATCGCCAAGGTGGAGAAGCCGGAGGCCGTCGAGCACCTCGAGGCCATCGTCCTCGCCTTCGACGGTGTCATGGTCGCCCGCGGTGACCTCGGCGTCGAGATGCCCCTCGACCAGGTTCCGCTGGTGCAGAAGCGCGCCGTGCAGCTCTGCCGGGAGAACGCGAAGCCGGTCATCGTCGCGACCCAGATGCTCGACTCCATGATCGAGAACTCGCGGCCCACCCGCGCCGAGGCGTCCGACGTCGCCAACGCCGTCCTCGACGGCACCGACGCGGTCATGCTCTCCGGCGAGACCTCGGTCGGCAAGTACCCGGTTCTCACGGTCAGCACGATGGCCAAGATCGTCACGACCACCGAGTCCGGTGGCCTGATCATCCCGCGCCTGCAGCACGACCCGCGCACCCACGGTGGCGCGCTCACCGTCGCCGCCGCGCAGATCGCCCGCAACATCGGCGCCAAGGCCCTGGTCGCCTTCTCGCAGACCGGCGACACCGTGCGCCGTCTCGCCCGGCTGCACTGCGACCTGCCGCTCTACGCGTTCACCCCGGTCGCCGAGGTGCGCAACACCCTCGCCCTGAGCTGGGGCGTCGACACGTTCCTGACCGACTTCGTCGAGCACACCGACGACATGTTCCGTCAGGTGGACGCCAAGATGCTCGGCCTCGGCCTGGCCAAGCCCGGCGACTACGTCGTCGTCGTGGCCGGTTCCCCGCCGAACGCCCCCGGTTCCACCAACACCCTGCGCGTCCACCAGCTCGGTTCGCTCGTCGACCCGGCCACGGTGTGACCTTGCCACTGCAAGGGCAGGCCGCCGTCGACCAGCTCCTGGATCTCCTGGATCTGGAGCAGGTCGACGCGGCCTCCTTCCGGGGTGAGAGCCCGCAGACCGGAGCCCAGCGTGTGTTCGGCGGTCAGGTCGCCGGACAGGCGCTGGTCGCCGCGGGCCGCACCGTCGAGCCGGAGCGGCAGGTGCACTCGCTGCACGGCTACTTCGTCCGCCCCGGCGACCCGACCGAACCGATCACGTTCACCGTGGAGACCATCCGCGACGGACGATCGTTCTCGGTCCGGCGCAGCACCGCGCAGCAGCACGGCAAGACCATCTTCTTCATGTCGGCGTCGTTCCAGACGCCGGAGACCGGTCTCGACCACTTCAGCCCGGCACCGACCGACGTGCCCGCCCCCGAAGACGTCCCGACGATGCTCGACTGGGTCTCCCGATATCCCGATCGGCGCAGCCTGTTCAAGGCGTCCCCGCAGGCCGTCGACGTCCGCTACGTGGGCGTGCCCGGCTGGGTGCCGCCCGGCGACCGCGACGCGCAGGCACAGCAGCGCGTCTGGATGCGGATCAACGGCAAGCTCCCGGACGACCCGCTGATCCACGCGTGTGCGCTCGTCTACGCCTCGGACATGTCGCTGCTCGATGCGGTGCTGTCCACCCACGGCGAGGTCTGGGGGCCCGGGGGTGTGATCGGGGCCAGCCTCGACCACGCGGTCTGGATGCACCGGCCGTTCCGGGCCGACGAGTGGTTCCTCTACGACAGCGAGAGCCCGTCGGCGAGCGGGGCCCGCGGCCTGGCGAACGGGCGGATGTTCACCCGCGACGGCCGGCACATCGCCAGCGCGGTGCAGGAGGGGCTGCTGCGGCGCGTCGGTGGCTGAGGCCCCGGGCGGTCGTCAGACCCACGGTGCCGGCGTGAGCGTCGCATCCTGGTCGGACGACAGCAGCACCTGCGAGTGGAACGGCACCTCGGCGCCGCGTACCGCCGGTTCCATGACGGGCACTCCGGACGGGCTGCCCGGCTTGGCGCGGTGACGGCCGGTCGCCTCGAAATCGGCCAGGCCCGCGGCGTACCCGGCGAGGCCCTCCGTGCGCTCCTCGGGCTCCGGCGTGTTCTCCCGCAGCCGCAGCGCGGCCACCAGATCCGCCACCGCGCGCAGCACGCCCATCGCGCCCAGCACCATGACCAGCATCTCCGGTGTTCGGCCGAACGCGCTCGAGGAGAAGAATCCCAGCCCGGTCTGCAGCACGCCCAGGGTCAGCAGCAGCGCGTCCCGGGTCACCACGCCCACCGCGACGTCGGCCGAGCCGCGGACCAGCAGGTACCACCCGACGAGTGACGCCGGCGTGGTGAGCGACGAGTCCGGGCTGGCCAGCAGCAGCAACCCGGTCACCGCGAACAGGATGCCCAGGCCCGCGTTCAGCCACCAGGTGCGCGTCCCGGCGAGCGCCCGCATCATCTCGCAGACCGCGCCGAACAGCACGACCGGTCCGGCGACGAGACCGATTCCCATCGGTTCCAGCCGGAGCATCGCCCAGGCGACGGCCAGCCACGCAGCCGAGGCGAACATGAGGAATCCCCACATGCTTCCGCGCGCGAGGGCCCGGGGCGACGAAGCGGACATCATGAGGCAATGACACCATCTTGCGAGGCCAGGTGTCTGCAAGATCACCACTTCGGTCCCGCGATCCGGTCCGAACGGGCGACGGTCCGGCGCCGGATCCCTGGGAAGGTGGTGGTGCGGGGGAGGATGCCGGCCGATTCTTTTACCCGGCCGTAACGTGCACGCGCGCATTCGACGTCGTCGGCGGTGCTGTGATTTCCATGTGCATTTCCGGGCGGAACGGCATCGGGATGTCGGCCGGTACCGTTCCGTTCCCACGTCATCCCGCAGAATCAAATGCGGCCAATGCGCGCGTACGCGGAATGCGGTGGCCCCGGTTCGCCGCCATGACGAACCTGGTGTCGTGGATCGGCCCGAGATAACGATGAACAGCGGAATCGGTCGGCGCACCGCTGCCGTCGATCGGGGTGCCTCGCACCCTGAGGATTGCTGTGTGTCCCCGGTGGGATTCGAACCCACACTGAATGGATTTTGAGTCCATCGACTCTGCCGGTTGGTCTACGGGGACGACATCACGGGCGCCGGCGCACTTCGGTCACGCCAACCCGAGCAGGGGACAGCCTACCTACTAGGCTTAGGGCGGCGACACCCACATACCGGGGTGTCGCGACATCGACGTTGTGGGGGTAGGGGTTTTCGTGGCCGAGACGCAGGCTGGTGCCGAGCGCAAACGCGTGCTCATCGCCGAGGACGAGGCCCTGATCCGGCTGGACCTCGCCGAGATGCTCGTCGAGGAGGGCTACGACGTGGTCGGTGAGGCCGGTGACGGCGAGACCGCCGTGCGCCTGGCCGAGGACCTCAAGCCGGACCTGGTGATCCTGGACATCAAGATGCCGATCATGGACGGTCTGGCGGCGGCCGAACGGATCGCCGGCGGCCGGATCGCCCCCGTGGTGATCCTGACCGCTTTCAGCCAGCGCGACCTGGTCGAGCGGGCGCGCGCGGCGGGTGCGATGGCCTACCTGGTCAAGCCGTTCCAGAAATCGGATCTGGTCCCGGCGATCGAGATCGCCCTGTCGCGTTACTCGGAGATCGCCGCGCTGGAGTCCGAGGTGGCGGGTCTGACCGACCGCCTGGAGACGCGCAAGTCGGTGGAGCGGGCCAAGGGCGCGCTGATGACGAAGTACGCGATGACCGAACCGCAGGCGTTCAAGTGGATCCAGCGGACGGCGATGGACCATCGGATGACGATGCGCGAGGTCGCCGATCGGATCCTCGCCGAGCAGGAGACCGAGGCCGGCACCACCGAGACCGCCTAGGCTCCCCCGATGACGCGGGCGGGCGTGGCGACTGCGGCAGCGCTGCTGCTGGTGATGTCCGCCTGCTCGCCGAGTTCCGTTCCGGAGCCGTCTCCCGTGTCTTTCGACTGGCGGGAGGCGGCTCTGTCGCTTCCGGACGGGGTGGCCGGCGTCCCGGTGGTACGGGACGCGGTGGAGTGCGGCGGTGAGTGGCTCGTGGTGGGTGCGGTCCGTGACAGCGACCGGGGCACCCGTCCGGCGGCGTGGCGGTCCCGTGGTGACGCGTCGGTGTGGGTGCCGGTACGAGTGGACGCGCAGAGTTACTACGGTCGGCAGAACGTGCTGTTCACGGCGGCGTGCCGGGACGGCCGGGTGGCCGTGCTGGGCGCCAAGCCGGGTGGGGCGCACGGCAATCCCCGGGTCAGTTCGTGGACGCTGTCCGGCGACGGGGTGCTGCGGGAGGTGTCGGCGCCGTTCGAGCTGTACGGCGGCCCGAACGCGGTGAACGTGTCGCGGGTGACGTCCGGGCCCGGGGGGTTCCTGCTCGCGGGGAACCGGGCGAGCGGCGCGGCGGTGTGGTCGTCGGCGGACGCGGCGGAGTTCGCGATCGCCGAGGGTGTGCCCGGTCTGGCGTCGGACGCGGCGGGCCTGACGTGGGCGGCGGATGCGGTGGCGGTGGAGGACGGCTGGCTCGTCGTCGGCGGCCTGCTGCCGGCCGGCCGCGTGGACCGGGACGCGGCGGGCTGGTCGTCGCGGGACGGCGGCGTCTGGCAGCGGGCCGGCACGGCCGGGGCGACCCCGGCGTACGAGGAGTTGCAGCGGGTGACCGTGCTCGGCGGCGTGCCGACGGCCCTGGGGATGAGCGGGCCGGCTTTCGGCGTGTGGCGGCTGGAGTCGGGGCAGTGGCGGCCGCTGGCGTCGTTCGGCGCGGTGAGCCCGTCGGCCTGGTCGGGTGTACGGGCGGTGACGGTGGCGGGTTCCCGGATGCTGGCCGCCACCGGTGACGGTACGCAGTTCGGCCTGTGGGTCTCGGACGACGGCGGAGCGCTCTGGCGCCCGGGTTCGTTGCCGCGTCCGGTTCCGGGAAAGGCCGGTAGTGAACTCTCCGTGACGGCCGGGCCCGGCATGATCGTGTTGATTGCCGACGATGGCGAAACCGGGCGTATTTTCATCTCCGTTACAACCTCGTGAAATGTTTTTTCGGGGCGACTGCCTGTTCGTGCAGTACTCGGTAACGGTTTGGTGTGGACGGGCCCAAGTTCTTACCCGTCGATGCCGAGCCCAGTACGCTGCGCCAACACGAGCAGTGCGCAGGTATCGCGGCACGGGCTGTCGGGGGGATGAAGATCTTGTGATCCCTGGTCGGTTTCGATGTACCGCTTCCTGCACCGGGATGAAAGGTCAGAAGCCTTGAGGCGTAATTATGTACGGGCCCTTGGTGCGGTCGGGCTCGCCGCCGCGTTGTTCGCGGCGGCCGGTTGTCAGGACGCTGGTAGCGGTGACGACACCGCCGCCAGCGAGGGCTGTGGCGGCAAGATCGCGATCTTCGGCGCGTTCAGCGGTGACAACGCCGGTCTGGTGCTGCCGTCGCTGAACGGTGCGAAGCTGGCCCTCAAGCAGCACAACGCGGCGAACGCCGACTGCCAGATCACCATGCAGGAGTTCGACACGCAGGGCGACCCCGCCCAGGCGACTCCGATCGCGAACCAGATCGCGGGTGACGCCTCGTTCCTCGGTGTCATCGGTGGCCACTTCTCCGGTGAGTCGGACGCGACGATGCCGGTCTACGAGGCCGCGGGTCTCGTCATGGTCAGCCCGTCGGCGACCCGCACCGACCTGACCTCGAAGGGCAACAAGTCCTTCTTCCGGGTGGTCGGCAACGACGGCACCCAGGCCGGCGCGGTCGCCACCTACCTGAAGTCGCAGAACGCCGCCAAGGTGTTCGTGATCGACGACGGCAGCGCGTACGGCGCGGGTATCACCGCGGACCTGGGGACGAACCTCGGTTCGACGATCGTGGGTACCGACAAGATCCAGGAGAAGCAGTCGCAGTTCGACGCCACCATCTCCAAGATCAAGACGGCCGGCGCCGACTTCGTGTTCTTCGGTGGCTACACCCGTGAGGCCGCTCCGCTGGTCCGCCAGATGCGCGCCGCCGGCGTGCAGGCCAAGTTCGTCGGCCCGGATGCCGTCTACGACCCGGCCTTCCCGGCCGGTGCGTCCGGTGGCGCCGAGGGCGCCATCATCACCTGCCCGTGCCTCCCGCCGGACAAGGCCGGCGGCACCTTCGACGCCGACTACAAGGCGGAGTACGGCCAGGCCGTCGGTTCCTACGGCGCGGAGGGCTTCGACTCCGCGCAGATCCTGATCGACGCGTTCAAGGCCGGCAAGAAGACCCGCGCCGACATCCTCGCGTTCGTCAAGGCGTACGACAAGCAGGGCGTTTCGAAGTACATCAAGTTCGCCGAGAACGGTGACGTCGACCCGAGCAAGGTCGTCATCTGGTCGTACCAGGTGAAGGGCACCGGGTTCGAGCCGCTGCAGGAGCTCAAGCTCAGCTGACGACGAGCGCTGGAATGCGGCCGGGGGCAACGCCCCCGGCCGCGTTCGATGCAAGGAGAACTCGGTGAATTTCGACGACCTCATCGGCCACATCGGCCAGCACACCGTCGACGGGCTGTCCAAAGGCGCGATCTATGCACTCATCGCGCTGGGGTACACGCTGGTCTACGGCGTCCTACGACTGATCAACTTTGCCCACTCCGAAGTGTTCATGGTCGGCACCTTCGCGGTGCTGGGCGTCTGGACCGCCCTCGGCGTGGAAAATAACCCGCCCATCGGCCAGGCCATCCTCTTCCTGCTGATCGGGTTCGTCGTCGCGGCGATAGCCTCCGGCGGCACGGCACTGGCGATCGAACGGATCGCCTACCGCCCGCTGCGGCGCAAGAACGCGCCGCCGCTGATCTTCCTCATCACCGCCATCGGCGTCTCGCTGATCCTGGTCGAGGTCTTCGGCCTGCTCCTGCCGGACCTGCTGGGCAAGGCGATCCCGTCGATGTTCGGGCGGGCGCGGCAGATCGTCGGCATGCCGACGATCATCCAGCAGGAGACGCTGTTCACGATCGGGAACACCCAGATCACCAACGTTCAGGTGATCGTGGTCGTCTCGGCGCTCGTCATGATGGCCCTCCTGGACTGGTTCATCAACAAGACGCGGTACGGCCGGGGTGTGCGCGCGGTCGCACAGAACCCGGAGACCGCCGCGCTGATGGGCGTGAACCAGGAGCGCGTGATCATGCTGATCTTCGTGCTCGGCGGCATCATGGCCGGCGCCGCCGCGCTGCTGTGGAGCATGCGGTTCGGCATCACCCAGAACAGCATCGGCTTCGTGCTCGGCCTCAAGGCCTTCACCGCGGCGGTGCTGGGTGGCATCGGTAACCTGCGGGGCGCGCTGCTGGGTGGCCTGGTCCTCGGCGTCGTCGAGGTCTACGGTGCGACGCTGTTCAGCTCCCAGTGGGAGGACGTCATCGCCTTCGTCATCCTGATCGTGATCCTGATGTTCCGTCCGACGGGTCTGCTGGGCGAGTCGCTGGGGAGGGCCCGCGCATGATCGACAAGCTGCGTGACGCGAACGCCCGCCGGGCCACCGCCATGGCGGGGTTCGGTGACCGGATGCGCGCCCTGCCGAAGTGGCAGCGGATGCTGGGCGTCGCCGCCCTGATCGCTTTCCTGTACTACCTGCCCCTGCTGGGCATCCCCGGACTGACCTGGCTGCGGACCGACTCGATCGAGGGCGGCAGCAACTGGGCCGGTGTGCTGTTCACCTGCGCCGTCTACGTGCTGGTCGCCATCGGCCTGAACGTGGTGATCGGTCTGGCCGGCCTGCTCGACCTCGGCTACATCGGGTTCTTCGCGATCGGTGCGTACAGCGTCGGTCTGTTCGGTTCGTTGAACTCGCCGGTGGTCAAGTGGTTCCAGCAGCAGTTCGACCTGCCGCCGACCTGGGCGGTCACCTGGGCGGTCTGCGCGATCCTGGCGCTGGTCCTGACGATGATCTCGGGTGTTCTGCTGGGATGGCCGACGCTGCGCCTGCGCGGCGACTACCTGGCCATCGTCACCATGGGCTTCGGCGAGATCATCCGGATCATCGCCCGGAACGCCGTGGGCGTCACCAACGGCCCGCAGGGTCTGTCGGCGATCCCCGGTCCGGAGGGCCCGCCGTCGGCCGACAACGAGGTCTTCGGTCTGATCGACGTCAAGCCGTGGTACTGGCTGGCGATCACGTTCGTCCTGGTCATGGTCTTCGCCGTGCGCCGGCTGGAGCACAGCCGGGTCGGCCGTGCCTGGCTGGCGGTCCGTGAGGACGAGGACGCCGCCGCGGTGATGGGTGTGTACCCGTTCAAGTTCAAGCTCTGGGCGTTCGCCATCGGCGCCGCTCTGGGCGGACTGTCGGGTCTGCTCTTCGCCAGCCGGTACGCGTTCATCGACCCGACCCAGTTCAACGTCAACCTCTCGATCCTCTTCGTCGCGATGGTCGTCGTCGGTGGCTCGGGCAACATGGTCGGCGTGTCACTCGGCGCGGTGCTGCTGGCGTACCTCCCGGAGCGTTTCCGGGAGATCGCCGACTACCGCTGGCTGGCGTTCGGTCTGGCGATGGTGCTGGTGATGATCCTGCGCCCGCAGGGCCTGGTCCCGAGCCGGCGCCGGACCCGCGAGCTGAGGGACCGCGCGGCGGAGGTCAAGGAGGCGCCCGCTCATGTCTGACGAGACCACCACCGTGGCGGCGCCGGAGACGGCGGAACAGCCCGGCCCCCGCAAGAAGCTTCTCGAGGTCGACAACGTCACGCTGCGCTTCGGCGGCGTGGTCGCGCTCGACGGGATCAGCTTCGACATCCACGAGGGCGAGATCCTCGGTCTGATCGGCCCGAACGGTGCCGGCAAGACGACCACGTTCAACGTGATGACGGGCGTCTACAAGCCCACGTCGGGCGCGGTCCGGTTCCGCGGCGACCAGGTGACCGGCCGCAAGCCGCACCAGATCAGCCAGATGGGAATCTCCCGGACCTTCCAGAACATCCGTCTCTTCCCGGAGATGAGTGCTCTGGAGAACGTGATGATCGGCACCGACTCCCGGCACAAGACCAGTGTGCCGGGCGCGCTGTTCCGCCTCTACCGGGTCCGTCCCAAGGAGGAGGAGCTGCCGCAGGTCACCGCCGAGAGCGGGATCGTGCGGACGTGGCAGCAGGTGCGGCGTACCTTCGCCAAGACCTTCGGGCTGTCGCGGCACATCCTGGAGGAGCGGGCGGCCGAGGACAAGGCGCTGGAGCTGCTGCACTTCGTCGGCATCGCGGACCGGGCCAACGACGCGGCCCGCAACCTGCCGTACGGCTATCAGCGCCGCCTGGAGATCGCCCGGGCGCTCGGCACCGAGCCGAAGCTGATCTGTCTGGACGAGCCGGCGGCCGGCTTCAACCCGGCGGAGAAGGAAGAGCTCCTCGAACTGATCCGCAAGATCCGTGACATGGGCGTCACCGTTCTGCTGATCGAGCACGACATGCGACTGGTCATGGGTGTCACCGACCGGATCGTCGTGCTGGAGTTCGGGCGAAAGATCGCCGACGGGGCGCCGGCCGAGGTCAGCCGGAACCCGAAGGTCGTCGCCGCGTACCTGGGGGAGCCCACCGATGCTGCTTGAGCTGGACAACGTCACCGTGTCGTACGGCCGGATCGAGGCCCTGCACGGCATCAGCCTCACCGTCGAGGAGGGCGAGGTGGTGGCCCTGATCGGTGCGAACGGCGCCGGCAAGACCACCACCATGCGGGCCATCTCCGGAACGCGCGGGCTCTCCAGTGGCAAGATCACCTTCAACGGCGAGGACATCAGCAAGCTCCGGGCCGACCTGCGGGTGGTCCGGGGCCTGTGCCAGTCGCCCGAGGGCCGGCAGATCTTCCCCGGCATGACGGTCCTGGAGAACCTGGACATGGGTGCCTACACCCGCCGGGACTCCGCCGGGATCGCCGCCGACCTGGAGAAGGTGCTGGAGATGTTCCCGCGCCTGCGGGAGCGCCGTAAGCAGGCGGGCGGCACGCTCTCCGGCGGCGAGCAGCAGATGCTGGCCGTCGGCCGGGCGCTGATGAGCCGTCCGAAGCTGCTGCTGCTGGACGAGCCGTCGATGGGCCTCGCACCCATGATCATCCAGCAGATCTTCGACATCATCACGGAGATCAACCAGCAGGGCACCACGATCCTGCTGGTGGAGCAGAACGCGCAGCAGGCGCTCTCCCGGGCACACCGTGGTTACGTGCTGGAGACCGGCCGGATCGTCAAGGAGGGGTCCGGGCAGGACCTGCTCCACGACCCGGCGGTCAAGGAGGCGTACCTCGGCGTCGCCTGACCCGAGCCGGCTACGGGACGGTCACCCTTCACGGGTGGCCGTCCCGTAACTTGTCGGGCCCTGCGGATAGAGTCCCTACCCGTGAGCAACGACAAGTCGCGCCTTCTCCTGCTGGACGGTCATTCGCTGGCCTACCGGGCCTACTTCGCCCTGCCGGTGGAAAATTTCAGCACCGCCACCGGCCAGGCGACGAACGCGGTGTTCGGCTTCACGTCGATGCTCATCAACATGCTGCGCGACGAGAAGCCGACACACATCGTCGTGAGCTTCGATCTCTCCCGCAAGTCGTTCCGCACCGAGAAATACGCGGAATACAAGGCCGGCCGGTCCGAGACCCCGGCGCCGTTCCAGGGTCAGGTCAGCCTGATCAAGGAGGTGCTCGAGGCGCTCCGGATCCCGGTGGTGGAGAAGGAGAACTACGAGGCCGACGACGTCATCGCCACCCTCGCCACCCAGGGGCGGGACGCCGGCATGGAGGTGGTGATCTCCAGTGGCGACCGCGACGCGTTCCAGCTCTCCTCCGAGCACGTCACCATCCTCTACCCGGTGCGCGGCGTCTCCGAGGTCTGGCGGATGACCCCCGAGGCCATCGAGGCGAAATACTTCGTACCCCCGTCGCTCTACCGCGACAAGGCCGCCCTGGTCGGCGAGGCCAGCGACAACCTGATCGGGGTGCCCGGCGTCGGCGACAAGACCGCCGCCAAGTGGATCAAGGAGTACGGCAGCCTCGACGGCATCGTGGCGAACGTCGACAAGATCAAGGGCAAGGCCGGCGAGAACGTGCGCGCCCACCTGGCCGACGTGCTGCGCAACTACGACCTCAACGGCCTGGTCTGCGACCTCGACCTGCCGCTGCGCCCGGAGGACGCCCGCTGGCAGGGCTGGGACCGCGAGGCCGTGCACCAGGTCTTCGACGCCCTCGAGTTCCGGGTGCTGCGCGAACGCCTCTACTCCTACCTCGACGCCGTCGAGCCCGAGGCCGAGGCCGGCTTCGACATCGACGGTCACGTCCTCGGCGCGGGTCAGGTGGCCGGCTGGCTGCGCGACCACGCCGGCACCGCACCGGTCGGCATCGCCGTCACCGGCACGTTCGGCCGGGGCACCGGTCAGCTCACCGGCATCGCCGTCGCCACCGCCGACGGCCCGGCCGCCTGGTTCGACCCAGCCGGTCTCGACGAGGACGACGAACGCGCCGTCGCGGCCTGGCTCGCCGAGCCGTCGCGCCCCAAGGTGATCCACGACGCCAAGCCCGCGCTGCTGGCCTTCCGCGCGCACGGCTGGCAGCTCGCCGGCGTCGGCACCGACACCGCCCTCGCGGCCTACCTCGCCAAACCCGACCAGCGGGCATACGCCCTCGACGACCTGGCCCTGCGCTACCTCAAGCGCGAACTGCGCGTCGAGGAGCCGGAGAACGGCCAGCTCACCCTCGACTTCGCCGCGGTCGACGCCGACGACCACTCCGCCGAGCAGGGCGTGATGCTGCGCGCCCGGGCCACCCTCGACCTGGCCGCGGTGCTCATCGCCGAGCTGTCCGCCGACGGCGGCGAGTCGGCCGGCATCCTCGCCGACGTGGAGCAGCCGCTGTCGGTCGTGCTCGCCGAGATGGAGCAGCGCGGCATCGCCGCCGACACCGACTACCTCTCCGAGCTGGAGTCGCACTTCGCCGCCGAGGTCAAGTCCGCCCAGCTGGCCGCCCACGAGGTGGTCGGCCGCGAGTTCAACCTGGGCTCCCCCAAGCAGCTCCAGGAGATCCTCTTCGTCGAGCGCAACCTGCCCAAGACCAAGAAGATCAAGTCCGGCTACACGACCGACGCCGACGCCCTGCAGAGCCTGTTCGCCCAGACCGCCGACCCGGTCCTGGCACACCTGCTGCGGCACCGCGACGTCGCCAAGCTGAAATCCACGGTGGACGGGCTGCTCAAGTCGGTCTCCGACGACGGCCGCATCCACACCACCTTCAACCAGACCGTCGCCGCGACCGGCCGGCTCTCCTCCACCGACCCGAACCTGCAGAACATCCCGATCCGCACCGCGGAGGGCCGGCGCATCCGTCGGGCCTTCGTCGTCGGGGCCGGCTTCGACGAGCTGATGACCGCCGACTACAGCCAGATCGAGATGCGCATCATGGCGCACCTGTCCGGCGACGACGCGCTGATCGCCGCCTTCAACTCGGGCGCCGACTTCCACGCCGCCACCGCGTCCTCGGTCTTCCACGTGGCTCTCGACGAGGTCACCCCCGACCAGCGTCGCAAGATCAAGGCGATGAACTACGGTCTTGCGTACGGTCTGAGCGCCTTCGGCCTCTCCAACCAGCTGACCATCTCCACCGACGAGGCCAAGGGCCTCATGACGGAGTACTTCGACCGGTTCGGTGGCGTCCGCGACTACCTGCAGGCCGTCGTCGCCCAGGCCACCAAGGACGGCTACACCGCCACCATCCTCGGCCGGCGCCGCTACCTGCCCGACCTGAGCAGCGACAACCGTCAGCGCCGCGAGATGGCCGAACGGATGGCCCTGAACGCCCCGATCCAGGGCTCCGCCGCCGACATCATCAAGCTGGCGATGCTGCACGTCGACGAGGCGCTCAAGGACTCCGGCCTCGGCTCGCGGATGCTCCTGCAGGTGCACGACGAGCTGGTCTTCGAGGTCGCCCCGGGCGAGCTCGCGGCCCTCGAGGAACTGGTGCGCCGGGAGATGGGTGCCGCCTACCCGCTGTCGGTCCCGTTGGAGGTCTCCGTCGGCAGAGGCCGCGACTGGAACGGCGCCGACCACTGACCACCGCTCGCCTCCGACCGCCGGTCGCGGTCTTCCGGTCCTGATCGGTGGTCGCGGCCTTCCGGCCCTGATCGGTGGTCGCGGCCATCGGGTCCTGATCGGTGGTCGGCCGATCGGGCTGTAGCCGGTTCGGGCCGGCGGAGGGGTGCCCGGGACCTTCGGGGCTGCGCAACGGCGCTCTGGGGTGCCCTGGACGGGATGGATCGTGCCCGTTCGGGTGGTTCAGGGGCCGCGGGGAGCGCGATGATCTGCCACCCTGGTTCGATGCCCAGCCGGTCCCTGGCGGTGGAGACCGCCTCGCCGCTCCCGGCAGCGACGCCGGGGAAGCCGGTCGCGTCGCTGCTGCACGGTTCGTTGGATGCCACCCGGGCGGGTGAACTGGCCGGCGTCTTCAAGGCACTCGGCGACCCGGTCCGTCTGCGGCTGCTGTCGATGATCGCCTCCGCGGAGGGCGGGGAGGCGTGCGTCTGCGATCTGGGCGCGGTGTTCTCGCTGACCGGCCCGACGATCTCCCACCATCTGCGGATTCTGCGGGAGGCCGGCCTGGTGGACGCTTCCCGCCGGGGCACCTGGGTCTACTACCGGCTCGTTCCGGGTGCCCTCACCGCGCTGGCCGGGCTGCTGGATCCGCCCGCTGTGTGAGTGGGTCGTGTCCCCGGCTCGCGGGGCTGACGGTCACCGCTTTGCGGAACCCGGTCCGCACCTCGGGGCCGATCGTCCGGTCAGCGACGGCGCAGCGATGCGGGTTTGTGCACCGCGTCGCGGCCGGTCCTGTCGCTGCGCACCCGGTACTGCGGTTCGTCCGGTGAGGCCGCCACGGTCCGCCCGGCGGCCTCGGTCCGCTTGGTGATCTTCTGTTCGACGGTGCCGTGCACGGTCTCGCCATGACTGCGCCAGCTCACCTTGTCACCCTTTTTCGGGCTTTCACCAGCTTTTCCCATGTCCGACCGGATACCCCGGCCCGACGAGCGGAAACGGTGACTACTCGTGAGAACCGGGCAGATCGCAGACGAAGATCGCCGTGCCGGGGAAGAGCCGTCCGCGCAGCGGGCTCCACTGGCCCCACACGCCGTCGTGATCCGCCGGCCACTCCGGCTCGATCAGGTCGCGCACCACGAATCCGGCCGCCACCAGTTCCCGGATCCGGTCGCCGAGGGTCCGGTGCTGTTCGAGATAGTTGACCGTTCCGTCGTCGTCGCGCTCGACGTACGGCGTCCGGTCGAAATACGAGTTCCGCACCACGAGCCCGCTCTCGTCGGGCTCGTCCCAGAACGCCCACCGCATCGGGTGCGTCACCGAGAACACCCAGCTCCCGCCCGACCGGAGGACCCGGGCGACCTCCCGCATCGCGGCGGCCGAGTCGGTCACGAACGGGATCGCGCCGAACGCCGTGCAGACGATGTCGAACGCGCCGTCACGGAACGGCAGGGCCATGGCGTCGGCTTGGATCAGCGGAACGCGTACCCCGGACCGGGAAGCGGCCTCGGACGCATGCCGCAGCATGCCCGCGGAGAGATCCATGGCGACCGGCAGGGCACCCTCCCGGCGCAGCCACCGGCTCGCTGCCGCGGCTCCGGCACCGAGTTCCAAGATCTTCTTGTCGTGTACGGGACCGAGCAGCCGCGCGTCAGCCTCCCGCAGACGCTCCGGGCACCACACGAAGTCGACGTCACCGAGGAACTTGCCGTGCTCGTCCTGATAGTCGTCGGCGTCGAGGTCCCACCACGAGCGGTTGGCCCGGCGCGCCTCGGTCTCAGTCACGTTACGACCCGGCGGGGCTGCCGCGGTGGGGATCTCAGTCACCCGGCAACGGTACGACAGGCGCGTCGCCTGTCCTTATTCGGGCTAAATCGGGCATGATGGCGGGTTCGGAGCTAACAATGTGCCGCGCTCCTCAGGAGGGCTTGCAACCTGTGGTAATGCGCACGGTAAGCTAGTCGATGCGCTCGCGGATCGTGTGCCTCGGCAGGGAGCAGGCTCCGCGGTCGCCGGTCTCGGCATGATCGATGGCATTGATCAGACTGCTCAAGGGTGGTCGTTCTCGTTCGTCTCGTGTCGCTTCCGGTGGCAGTTCCGCAGAGCGCGAGAGACACCACGACACCATCCGTTCGGAGCAACAGTCCACATGACGAGCAGCATCGAGGCCACCTCGAGCGCCAACAGGGTCACCGTCGACGATCTCGGCTCGGAGGAAGCATTCCTCGCGGCCATCGACGAGACCATCAAGTACTTCAATGACGGCGACATCGTCGAAGGCACCGTCGTCAAGGTCGACCGGGACGAGGTCCTGCTCGACATCGGCTACAAGACCGAGGGCGTCATCCCCTCGCGCGAGTTGTCGATCAAGCATGACGTGGACCCCGCGGAAGTGGTGTCGGTCGGTGACCACATCGAAGCCCTCGTCCTCACCAAGGAGGACAAGGAAGGCCGTCTGATCCTCTCGAAGAAGCGCGCTCAGTACGAGCGGGCTTGGGGCACCATCGAGAAGATCAAGGAAGACGACGGCGTCGTCCGCGGTTCGGTCATCGAGGTCGTCAAGGGTGGCCTCATCCTCGACATCGGCCTCCGCGGCTTCCTCCCGGCCTCGCTGGTCGAGATGCGGCGCGTCCGTGACCTGCAGCCGTATGTCGGCCGCGAGCTCGAGGCGAAGATCATCGAGCTGGACAAGAACCGCAACAACGTGGTTCTGTCCCGCCGCGCCTGGCTCGAGCAGACGCAGTCCGAGGTTCGCACCGAGTTCCTCAACAAGCTGCAGAAGGGCCAGGTCCGCAAGGGCGTCGTGTCCTCCATCGTCAACTTCGGCGCCTTCGTGGACCTGGGCGGCGTGGACGGCCTGGTGCACGTCTCCGAGCTCTCCTGGAAGCACATCGACCACCCGTCCGAGGTCGTCGAGGTGGGCCAGGAGGTCGAGGTCGAGGTTCTCGACGTCGACCTGGACCGCGAGCGCGTCTCCCTGTCGCTGAAGGCGACCCAGGAAGACCCGTGGCGCCAGTTCGCCCGGACCCACGCGATCAACCAGATCGTCCCGGGTAAGGTCACCAAGCTCGTTCCGTTCGGTGCGTTCGTCCGCGTCGACGACGGCATCGAGGGCCTGGTGCACATCTCCGAGCTGGCCGAGCGTCACGTCGAGCTGCCGGAGCAGGTCGTCCAGGTCGGCTCCGACGTCCTCGTCAAGGTCATCGACATCGACCTCGAGCGTCGCCGGATCTCGCTGTCCCTCAAGCAGGCCAACGAGAACTTCGTGGAGGGCGAGGAGCACTTCGACCCCACCCTCTACGGCATGGCCGCCACGTACGACAACGAGGGCAACTACATCTACCCGGAGGGCTTCGACCCGGAGACGGGCGAGTGGCTCGAGGGCTTCGACAAGCAGCGCGAGACGTGGGAGAAGCAGTACGCCGACGCCCGCGAGCGCTGGGAGGCCCACACCAAGCAGGTGCAGGCGTCCCGCGAGGCCGACGCCGAGGCTGCCCTCAACCCGGTCCCGGTCGGCGGCGTGACGTCCTCGTCGTCGTCGTCTTCCTCCTCCTCGAGCTCGTCGACCCCGTCGCGCTCCACCGAGGAGCCCGCGGGCACCCTGGCCACCGACGAGGCTCTCGCCGCTCTGCGCGAGAAGCTTGCCGGCGGCAAGGGCTGACATCACGACGGCTGAGTCCTGACTCGGCCGCGCCGGCGACAGTCGGCAGGTAATACCCGGAAAGGTCGTCCCGGCATCACGCCGGGGCGGCCTTTCGCCTTTCCTGAAGACGGACGATCCGCCGGACGCGGCCGATGGCCGGCACCGGGATACTGGGCGCATGCTGATGGTCGGGCTCACGGGTGGAATCGGTGCGGGCAAGAGTGCGGTGGCGTCCCGGCTCGCCGAGCGCGGCGCGGTGATCGTCGATGCCGACGTGCTGGCCCGGGAGGTGGTGCGGCCGGGCACCGACGGTCTCGCCGAGATCGTGGCGGCGTTCGGGTCGGGCGTGCTCACCCCCGAGGGTGATCTCGACCGGCCGGCGCTCGGGGCGAAGGTGTTCGGCGACGAGGCGGCCCGGCGGCGCCTGGAACAGATCATTCATCCCCGGGTACGCGCACGGACTGCCGCGTTGACCCACCAGGCACCCTCCGACGCGATCGTGGTCAACGACGTTCCGCTCCTGGTCGAGACGGGGCTCTCCGCCACGTACCATCTGGTGATCGTGGTCGATGCGGACCGTGAGGTGCGCGCCCGGCGGCTGACGCAGATGCGCGGCATGTCGGCGGCGGACGCCGCGGCCCGGATCGGCGCGCAGATCGACGACGAGAGCCGCCGTGCCGCCGGTGACGTGGTCCTGGCCAACGACGGTGATCTCGACCAGTTGCACGCCCGGATCGACGAGCTGTGGCGCGACCGGCTCGTCCCCTTCGAACGTAATGTGCGACTCGGCCGTGCTGTCGCGAAAGGCCCGGAGACCCGGATGACGGCGGCCGACCCGGACTGGCCGTGTGCCGCCGCCCGGCTGATCGCCCGGATCGAGCACGGCCTCGGTCCCGGCGTGACCGCTCACCACATCGGCTCGACCTCGGTGCCCGGCCTGCCCGCCAAGGACATCATCGATCTCATGCTGAGCGTGCGGACCCTCGCCGAGGCGGACGCGTTCGCCGATCGCCTCGGTGAGCTGGGCTTCCCGCGGTGGCCGGGGGAGTGGACCGACAACGCCCGCGGCCTGCCGGGGCACCGTTGGCCGAAACGACTGCACGGGTGCGCCGACCCGGGGTATCGGGTGAACCTGCACATACGGGTCGCCGGCTCACCGGGCTGGCGGTTCGCGCTGCTGATGCGCGACCACCTGCGCGCGGTGCCGGAGGCGCGGGACGCCTACGCCACGGCCAAGGCGGACCTCGCGGTGCGCTTCCCGGACCGGGCCGGATACCGCGCCGCGAAGGAGCCGTGGTTCGACGAGGAGGCCCGGGCGGCCGACGACTGGGCGTTGTCCACCGGATGGCAGCCCGCCTGACCCAAGATGTCGTACCCCCGACGTACGGTGGTGGCATGGCGCTCGACATCCCACGACTCGACGGCCGGTTCGAGGTCGTCAGCGACTATCAGCCCGCCGGTGACCAGCCCGCAGCCATCGACGACCTCGAGCGGCGGGTGCGTCGCGGCGACCGGCACACGGTGCTGCTCGGCGCCACCGGCACCGGCAAGAGCGCCACCACGGCCTGGCTGATCGAGCGTCTGCAGCGGCCGGCTCTCGTCCTGGCGCCCAACAAGACGCTCTGCGCCCAGCTCGCCAAGGAGTTCCGCGAGCTGCTGCCCAACAACGCCGTCGAATACTTCGTCAGCTACTACGACTACTACCAGCCTGAGGCGTACATCGCCCAGACCGACACCTACATCGAGAAGGACTCGTCGGTCAACGAGGAGGTCGAGCGGCTGCGCCACTCGGCCACCATGTCGCTGCTCACCCGGCGCGACACGATCGTGGTCGCCACCGTCTCGGCGATCTACGGTCTGGGCACCCCGCAGGAATACGTCGAACGTGCCGCCCGGCTCAAGGTCGGCGACGAGATCGACCGCGACAAGCTGCTGCGCCGCCTGGTCGACATCCAGTACACCCGTAACGACGTGGCCTTCCAACGCGGCACCTTCCGGGTCCGCGGCGACACCCTGGAGATCATCCCGGCCTACGAGGAGCTGGCCGTCCGGGTCGAACTCTTCGGCGACGAGGTGGAGAAGCTCTACTACCTGCACCCGCTGACCGGCGACGTGGTCCGCGAGGTCGACGAGCTGATCATCTTCCCGGCGTCGCACTACATCGCCGGCCCGGAGCGGATGGAACGGGCTATCAGCGACATCGAGGCCGAGCTGGAGGAACGCCTCACCGAACTGGACCGGCAGGGCAAGCTGCTCGAGGCTCAGCGCCTGCGGATGCGCACCACCTACGACCTCGAGATGATGCGCCAGGTCGGCTTCTGCAACGGCATCGAGAACTACTCGATGCACATGGACGGCCGGCAGCCGGGCGACCCGGCGTTCACGCTGCTCGACTACTTCCCCGACGACTTCGTGACGGTGATCGACGAGTCGCACGTGACGATCCCGCAGATCGGCGGGATGTATGAGGGGGACGCGTCGCGCAAACGGATCCTCATCGAGCACGGGTTCCGGCTGCCCAGCGCCGCCGACAACCGCCCGTTGCGCTTCGACGAGTTCCTCGACCGGGTCGGCCAGATGGTCTTCCTCTCCGCGACCCCGGGCAACTGGGAGATGGAGCAGGCCCAGGGGGAGTTCGTCGAACAGGTCATCCGCCCCACCGGCCTGGTCGACCCGGAGGTCGTGGTCAAACCGACCAAGGGCCAGATCGACGACCTGATGCACGAGATCAAGCTCCGCACCGAGCGCGACGAGCGGGTCCTGGTCACCACGCTGACCAAGAAGATGGCCGAGGACCTCACCGACTATCTCCTGGAGAACGGCATCCGGGTGCGTTACCTGCACTCCGAGGTGGACACACTGCGCCGCGTCGAGCTGCTCAAGGAGTTGCGCAAGGGCGACTACGACGTGCTTGTCGGCATCAACCTGCTCCGGGAGGGCCTCGACCTGCCCGAGGTGTCGCTGGTGGCGATCCTCGACGCCGACAAGGAGGGCTTCCTGCGCAGCGGCCGCTCGCTGATCCAGACCATCGGCCGCGCCGCCCGCAACGTCTCCGGCCAGGTCCACATGTATGCCGACAAGATCACGCCGTCGATGCGCAACGCGATCGAGGAGACCGACCGCCGGCGCGACAAGCAGATCGCGCACAACGAGGCGAACGGCATCAAACCCCAGGCCCTCCGCAAGAAGATCCACGACATCCTCGACGACATCTACCGCGAGGCGGAGGACACCGACGACGCCGTGGCGGGCCCGATGGTCGGCGGCGCCGGCCGGCAGATGTCGCGCGGCAAGGCGCCTGTCCCGGAGACCCGCTCGAAGGCCAAGGCCGGCTCGGGGACGGCGCGTCCGGGCATGGCCCGCACCGAGCTGGCCCAGCTCATCCAAGACCTCAACGATCAGATGCTGGGCGCCGCACGCGAGCTGCAGTTCGAGTTGGCGGCCCGGATCCGTGACGAGATCTCCGAGCTGAAGAAAGAGTTGCGCGGCATGGACATGGCCGGCGTGAAGTAACGACGTCACGGCCCTGGCGGGGCGGTCCGGCCTGGCCCAGGCGTTCGGTTCGGTCGGCTCGGTCCGGCGTGGTTCGGCTCGGTCCGGGCGGGGGTTCGGGTCGGGCGGCCAGGTCCGGCGTGGTCCGTGTGGACATTCGGCTCGGGTGCTCGGGTGCTTGGGTGCTTGGGTGCTTGGGTGCTTGGGTGCTTGGGTGGCGTGGTTCGGATTCGGCCGGTCGGCGTTCGGTGCGGACGGGGTGTGGTTCGGTTCGGTCCCGGTGAGGCGTGCGGCTCAGGCGGCGCGGCTCGCCGGGCTATTTCCGTGTTGCCCGGCTTTTTCTTACTGTGTCCGGCCGTCGTCTGTGGTGCTTGTCCGAGGGCAGGGGGTGGCCTGCCGTCGTCTGCGGTGCTCGGCCGAGGGAAGAGGGTGGCCCGATGCCACTCGGCTTAAGTTGATCATGAATGTGACCGGCGACTCTGCTGCGGCTGCGATCACGTCTGCCGTGCGCCGTCTCCGGTCGCCTCGTGCGTAGGCACCGTTCAGCCACTCGCAGCCTCCCCGGACCCGCCGCCAAGATCGGAATAGGGCGCGTGGCGTTCCGGCTACCCCTGGCCGTCGGCCCCGGTCCACCCGAGAGCCGAAAACAACCGCGGACGACGGCTGGGTGACTCCGAGCCGTCGCTGATGGCTGATTCCCGCCTCTCGAAGAGCCGTGGTTGACGGCTTGACTGGTTCGGCCGTCGGTCATGGTTCGTTTGCGAGTCGAAAGCAACCGTGGTCGACGGCTGGGTGACCCCGAGCCGTCGCCCACGGCTGATTCCCACCTCCCGAACAGCCGTGGCTGACGGCTTGACCGGTTCGGCCGTCGGCCATGGTTCGTACGCGAGTCGACAACGGCCGTGGGCGACGGCCGGCGGTTGCGTGATGCCACTCAGCTTACGTTGATCTTGGAGGTGGCCCCGCGCCGCGACGGATAGCTGAGCTGCGCCGACGTGACTGCCGCTGTCAACGGCCGACGAGTCGCCGCGGCGAAGGGGATCGCATGATCACTGGCGACGGCTTTGATCAACTTAAGTTGAGCGGCGTGGGAGGGTGGCCCGCTGTCGCTCTGTGCCGCGAAGTCGATGCCGTTGCCGATCCCGTCTCACAGCGTCAGGTGTCGGGTGCCGGAGCGATCGGGAGGCGGCAGGGCCTGCCACCTGAGGCTGCGGGGGCGGCAGGGCCGGGAGGCGGCAGGGCCTGGCACCCGAGGCTGCGGGAGGCAGTTGGGCGGGCGGAGTTCGGAGGCTGCGAACGGCCGGAATGGCTAGGCTCGCGCCATGACGACTGTCCCTGCGGCGGCTGCCCAAATCGACGCTGCCCGGATCGACGTCGGCCCGATCGACGCTGCCCGGATCGACGCCGGCTCGATCGGCGCTGGCCCGATCGGCGCTGGCCCGATCGGCGCTGGCCCGATCGACGTCGGCCCGATCGACGCTGGCCCGATCGACGCCGGCTCGATCGGCGCCTGCTCGATCGAGGCCGGCCCGCTGGACGAGGAAGAGCTGACCGGCCTGGTCCGGCGTTGCCTGGCAGTTGACGGCGGTCTGCCGCTCGCGGTGGAACCCGGCTTCCTCCGCAGTCGCTGGGCCGCTCCGGGGTCGGTGGCATTCGCGGTTCGGCCGTCGACCGGTGACGGCAGGCTGCTCGCGGCGCTTGCGGTGCGCCCGGTGGACGACGGTGTGGCGATCATCGGACTGGTCGACCCGGACGCCCGTGGTCGCGGCATCGGCAGCCGTCTGCTGGACCACGGTCTGGCCGCCGCCGGTCTGCTGCAGTCCGGCGCTACCGCCGCCGAAGCCCGACACGGCGCGAGACAGGTGGGACATCCCGGCCCGCCGTCCGCCGATGCGGGGAGAACAGCAGGAGAGGCCACAGGGGCGTCTGCGAGACCTCCCGCGGTACCGGCGACGGCTGTTGTCCGGGTGGAGAGTGAGGGGCTCACGGCGGGAGCGGCGGAACTGTTCGCCTCCCGCGGGTTCCGGCAGAGTTTCGCCGAAGACGTGATGCGGATGGACCTCGCCGATCGGGCCATCATGCCACCGGACTGGCCGGCGGGGACGACGACGGCCGTGTGGAGCGGGGAGACCGCGGAACGATTCCATGCCGTCTACACCGCGGCGTTCCGGGACAGGCCCGGCTTTCCGGGGACGCCGGCCGCCGAGTGGATCGCCGACACGGAGGACGACGACGACTTCCGGCCGGAGTTCTCACTGCTCGCGATGCTGCCTGAGGAGAGCCGCGACGACGGTGGCGATATCAACAGCGTCGACCGTAGCCGGGACGCGGGATTCGTGACGGCGGGAGTCGGCTGGATCGTACAGATCGGTGTGAGGCCGGAAGCGCGCCGCCGAGGTCTCGCCTCCGCCCTGATGCGGGAGTCGCTGCACCGGATGGCCGCTGCGGGCATCGCGCACGCCTGGCTGTGCGTCAACGTCGACAACCCGGCCGCATCGGTGTACCGGCGGCTCGGCTTCGTGGACAGGGGTCGCCGTGCCCGGTTTCTGCGATGACCCCCGAGGAGCGCGCGAGGCGAGCGAGGGCGTTAGGAGAAAGCGAGCGCGCGAGGCGAGCGAGGGCGTTAGGAGAAAGCGAGGGCGTTAGGAGAAATCGTGCTCCGGATCCAACCGGGTCGGGAAGTCGCCGAACAGTTCGGTCGTCGGCGGCTGTTTGAGCGCCCCGCCGATCAGCGCCCGCCACTGCGCGAACCGTTCGGTCCGCCGGAAGTTCCGTTCGTGCGCTTCCACGCTGTCCCATTCCGCGAGAAGCGTGAACCGGTACGAAACATCCACCGACCGTCTCAGTCGCACCGCTCGACATCCGGGTGCTCCTGCGATCATCGGCCGCGCACGCTGGTAGGCGTTGACGAAATCATCCTCGCGGCCAGGGAGAACGTCGATCAGCGTGACTTCGAGCACCATGCCCGCAAGCGTCCCATACGTACCCGGAAGTCGCCGTACTAGGATGCTCGACCCCCTGTGTCGGTGTTCTGACCAGCACATATTTATGCAATACCGGGTTAACCTGGCGTGGTGGCAGTCGGCTGGAGGAGGCGGCGCATGGGTGAACCGGCGGTGGACGCGGAGAAACCGACTGCGATGAGTGGTTTGACCGCGAGGTCCGCCACACCCGGGCTCCCGATGTGTTGCCCGGCGGTCGAGTGCGCAACAATGGGCCGTGTGGGAGGGGAGTATTCCCCCGCACCGGTCTCGTCAGCACGGAACGCCTCAGCAGGCGGGCCCGGGGCCGGTGGTCGCGGACCTCTGTTCGCGGCGGAAGAGACCTCCGACAGTCGCACGTCACTGCTTGCTGCCCGGACGGGATTCCGTCTTGACTTCGAGCAGCGACGACTCGTGTCTGCCGGAGGTCCGCGTTGAACGTTTCCGCCTGGGTGTGGGCTGTCACCCTCCTCGCTCTCGTCGTCGTCATGGCGATCGATCTACTGATCATCGGGCGGCGCCCGCACGAGCCGAGTATGAAAGAGGCCGGCGGGTGGGTCGCCTTCTACGTCGGTCTCGCCGTTCTGTTCGGCATCGGGGTCTGGGCGACCGCGGGTGGCACCGCAGCCGGTGAGTTCTACACCGGCTGGCTCACCGAGTACTCGCTGAGCGTCGACAACCTGTTCGTCTTCGTCATCATCATGGCCCGGTTCGCGGTGCCACGGCATCTTCAGCAGAAGGTGCTGCTGATCGGCATCGTGCTCGCGCTGATCATGCGGGGCGCGTTCATCGCCGCCGGCGCCGCGCTGATCACCCAGTTCTCGTGGGTGTTCTACATCTTCGGCGCGTTCCTGGTCTACACCGCGATCACCCTGGTCAAGGGCGGTGACGAGGAGGAGGAGTTCAAGGAGAACATCCTCATCCGCTGGGCGAAGCGTGCGCTGCCGCTCTCCTCGTCGTTCGGTGACGGCCGTTTCAGCGTCGTCTCGGAGACCGGCAAGCGCCTCTTCACCCCGATGCTGATCGTCATGATCGCGATCGGCACCACCGACCTGATCTTCGCGCTCGACTCCATCCCGGCGATCTTCGGCATCACCAAGGAGCCGTACCTCGTCTTCACCGCGAACGTGTTCGCCCTGATGGGTCTGCGCCAGCTGTTCTTCCTGCTCGGCGGTCTGCTGGAGCGTCTGGTCTACCTCAACATCGGCCTGGCCGTGGTGCTCGCCTTCATCGGCGTCAAGCTGGTCCTCGAGGCCCTGCACACCAACAACCTGTCGTTCATCAACGGCGGCGAGGGCTTCCACTGGGCCCCGGAGATCCCGATCTGGCTCTCCCTGCTGGTCATCCTGGGCACGTTGGGTATCGCCACCATCGCCAGCCTGGTCAAATCCTCACGCGACCGCAAACGCGAGCTGATCGCCTCCAACTCCTGACAGATCAAAACCCCCTTCCGGGGGTACGCGTAAAGCGCCGTCCCGTGGCCCCCACCGGACGGCGCTTCCGTCTGTTCCCGAAGCACCGTCGAGCGGCACACTGGGGGAACCCCAGCGGGTGACGTCAATTCGTGTACGACCCGATTCGTTCCTATGGTGGGCGGCGTGCCGGGTGGCGACACTGGGTGCGCAGCGAGCCGAGCCGACGGGTGAGAGATGAAGCGCATGCAGTGGCAGCGGGCTGTCTACGACGAGCGGTACCTCGGCACCGGCTACGACGACCGGTCGGCCGTCCGCGTTCTCACCGCGGAGTCGTCGGCGCTGCATCAGGCGGTGCGCCGTGCGTCCGAGATGCTGCCGCCCGGTGCGCCGCTGACCCTGTTCGATTTCGGGTCGGGTACCGGCCGGGTCACCAACGAGTTCGTCGCCCGGTTCGCGGTGGACTGTGCTGACATGCGGCGTGATCTGCACGTCGTGGCGTACGACGTGGCGGCCAACGGCCTCCGCAAGGCAGCACGCAACCTGATCCACGATGAGGGTTTCACCGTCGTCGACAAGCTCTCCTGGGACAACGACGCGCCGGGCGGTTACCGGGTGGGGACTGTCGCCCGTCCTGCTGTCGGAGAAGGCCCTGCTGCCGGTGTCGCTGGAGGCCCGGCCCGCGGTGGTGGCCCAGCCGTCGGTGGTCCGGCGGTGTCGGTGACTTTTGTGCACGGCGCGGAGGGCGACGCCGCCCCGGACGTCGGTCTCCTGGTCCGGGCGGCCAACGAGGGCCGGCCGTTCGGCGTGACCACGTCCTGGTACAGCGCTGTCTCACACATTCCGACCGCCGCCCGGCGTGCCGAGTTCCTGCGGATGCTCTGCGATGTCACCGACCCTCGTGGCGAGGTGCTGGTGGCGCCGTCGGTCTCCGGGGACCTGGTGGAATTGCAGGCCGAGTGGGCCGGGCGTCTGGCGGCCGGCACCGTGGGCGCGCATCCGATCGAGCAGCCCGGTGACGTCATCTACGAGACCGAACTGGGCCAGCAGAACTTCTACCACGTGTTCGGCTCCGACCTGGCCGACCTGCTGGAGGAGTGCCGTCGTCCCGGCCAGCGCGCCTGGCTGGAGGCCGTCCGCATGCCGGACGAGGAGTTCACCTGCGTCGCCGAGGAGCAGGACAACTACCGGCGGGCACGCGAGTTCAATGCCCGGATCGGTCGTCGGCGTTGGCGTCCGGAGGACTTTCGGCAGGTTCACACAGCTCTGGCCGTGCTGAGCGGCCACCCCGGCGAGTAGCCGCAGGAGCAGGCATCACCGGCAGCGGTCGAACCGTGGACCCCGGCCATCACGACCGGGGTGTGCTGCTGGGTGAAGGGGTTCCGCCACCGTCTACGAGGAAGCGCCGGGCGTTGCGTACCCGGTCCGGCCGGCTCCCGTGGAGGGCCGGTCGTGCAGGAGGTGGCCCGGGAAGTCCTGGTGGCAAACGGATGAGCCCGCCACCCCGGAGGGTGACGGGCTCATCCGGCAGCGAAACGACTACTGGTGCTTGCGGCGCGCGGCGGCGCGACCACGCTGGTTCTGGTCGAGGACGACCTTGCGGATGCGGACCGCGGTCGACGTGACCTCGACGCACTCGTCCTCGCGGCAGAACTCGAGGGACTGCTCCAGGGACAGCTTGCGCGGCGGGATCACCTTTTCGGTGTTGTCCGCGCTCGCCGCACGCATGTTGGTGAGCTTCTTCTCCTTGGTGATGTTGACGTCCATGTCGTCCTCGCGAGAGTTCTCGCCGACGATCATGCCTTCGTAGACCTCGGTGGTCGGCTCGACGAAGAGCTGGCCGCGCTCCTGCAGGTTGATCATCGCGAAGGCGGTGACCGCGCCGGAGCGGTCGGCGACCAGGGAGCCGTTCTGGCGGGTGCGGAGCTCGCCGAACCAGGGCTCGTGACGCTCGTACAGGTGGTGCATGATGCCGGTGCCGCGGGTCTCGGTGAGGAACTCGGTGCGGAAACCGATCAGGCCACGCGCCGGGACGAGCCACTCCATGCGGAGCCAGCCGGTGCCGTGGTTGATCAGTTCTTCCATCCGGCCCTTGCGGGTGGAGAGCAGCTGGGTGATGGCACCCATGTACTCGTCGGGGGCGTCGATGGTCAGCCGCTCGACCGGCTCGTGCACCTTGCCGTCGATGAGCTTGGTGACGACCTGCGGCTTGCCGACGGTCAGCTCGTAGCCTTCGCGGCGCATCTGCTCGACCAGGATGGCGAGGGCCAGCTCACCACGGCCCTGGACCTCCCAGGCGTCCGGGCGGTCGGTGTTGAGGACGCGGAGCGAGACGTTGCCGATCAGCTCCTTGTCGAGGCGGTCCTTGACCATCCGCGCGGTGACCTTGGCTCCCTTGACCTTGCCGACCATCGGCGAGGTGTTGGTGCCGATGACCATCGAGATGGCCGGCTCGTCGACGCTGATCAGCGGCAGCGGGACCGGGTTCTCGGCGTCGGCGAGGGTCTCACCGATCATGATCTCCGGGATGCCGGCGAGGGCGATGATGTCGCCGGGGCCGGCGCTCTCGGCGGGCTTGCGCTCCAGGCCCTCGGTGATCAGCAGCTCGGAGATGCGGACGTTGCTGACCGTGCCGTCGGTCTTGCACCAGGCGACGGTCTGTCCCTTGCGGATGGTGCCCTCGTGCACGCGGCAGAGCGCGAGACGGCCGAGGAACGGCGAGGCGTCGAGGTTGACGACGTGCGCCTGCAGCGGGGCGCCCTCGGTGAACTTCGGCGCCGGGATGGTGTCCATGATGGTGCTGAACAGCACCTCGAGGTCGGTGCTGTCCTCGGGGACGGTGCCGTCCTTGGGCTGGGTCAGCGAGGCGATGCCGTCGCGGGCGCAGGCGTAGACGATCGGGAACTCGATCTGGTGCTCGTCGGCGTCGAGGTCGAGGAAGAGTTCGTACGTCTCGTCGACGACCTCCTTGATCCGCGCGTCGGGCCGGTCCACCTTGTTGATGATCAGGATGATCGGCAGCTTGGCGGCGAGGGCCTTGCGCAGCACGAAGCGGGTCTGCGGGAGGGGGCCCTCGGAGGCGTCGACGAGCAGGGCGACGCCGTCGACCATGGTGAGGCCGCGCTCGACCTCACCGCCGAAGTCGGCGTGGCCGGGGGTGTCGATGATGTTGATGGTGACCGGTTTGCCCTCGGCGGGCTGGTAGCTGATCGCCGTGTTCTTGGCGAGAATGGTGATGCCCTTTTCCCGCTCCAGGTCCATGGAGTCCATGACGCGGTCGGCCATCTCGCCGCGCGCGTGGGACTGGCTGCCCTGGCGCAGCATGGCGTCGACCAGGGTGGTTTTGCCATGGTCGACGTGAGCGATGATGGCGACGTTGCGTAGGTCGGTGCGGGTCTGCATGGAGCCATTGTCCCCGGCTCAGGTTGCGATCAGTGACACGGGGTCAACTCTTGTGCTCGATGGCTGCGAGACGGTTGCAAGCCGGTCTCGGGGATGGTGAACAGCCCGGTCACGAAGGTCGACGGAGTGCGCGTTACACTGGAGTCCGGACCCGAGACCCCCTGCACCGACGCCGCTTTGACCCTCTGGTTGCCGCGGTAGTAAGGTCTCGGGGTTGTCGTGTGTCGTTGTGCTGGCGAGCTGCGTTTCTCCGGCCCGTGCAGCTCACCCTAAGGAGCCCTACTCAATGCCGCCCAAGAAGAAGACTCATGAGGTAACCCTCGCGCTTGAGGCGGGTAACGCCGCGATGGTCGACCTCGGTAAGATGCTTGGCCCGACCGGTGCCAACATGCGCGCCGTCAAGGTTGAGTACGACGAGGCGACCTCGAAGAACCGGGGCGAGATCATCCCGGTCATCGTCTCCGTCTACGAGGACCGCAGCCACACGCTGGCCTACAAGACGCCGCCGACGAGCTTCCTCATCCGGAAGTCTCTGGGCATCCAGTCCGGCGCTGCCAACCCGCTCACCACGACCGTCGGGACGCTCAGCGCGACCCAGGTCAAGGAGATCGCGGAGCGCAAGCTGCCCGACCTCAACGCGAACGACCTCGACGCCGCGATCAAGATCGTTGCCGGCACCGCCCGTTCCATGGGCGTGAAGGTCGCGTCCTGATCACAGGATCAGAAATGATCACGACGTCGATCTGAGTGATCAGAGAAAGCCCCGGGAGTTCACTCCCGGGGCTTTTTCGGGCTCACGACCTCGTCGATGAGCCCGTACTCGAGGGCTTCGGCGGCGCCGAGGCTGCGTCCGGTGGAGAAGTCGTCCTCGACCCGGGACCGTGGTTGCCCGGTCACCTCGGCGACCCGGATCAGCACCTCCTCGAGTTCGCGCAGGTGCTGACCGGCTGCCGCGGCCACCTCGTCGGCCGTCCCGGTCACCCCGGCGGCCCGCGGTTCGGCCAGCCGGAACCGTGCGTGCCGATAGGCCGACCGGCGGTCCGCCGCGACGAGGATGGCCAGTGCCGCCCCGCCCGCCTCGGACGTGACCAGGGCGTGCACCGGTGCGGTCAGGGCGTCGAGCACGTCGACCACCGCCAGGGCCGCGCTCAGGTCGCCGCCCGGACTGGCCACGTGCAGTTGGATCATCTCGGGCCCGGCCGAGTCCAGGGTGAGCAGCGCCGCCGAGATCCCGGTGGACGCCTCGCTGGTGAGCTGCCCGCGCAGCATCACGATCCGCTGGTCGAAGAGCCGTTCCTCGAGCCAGCCGGGCATCCCCGGACCGTGCGGGGGCGGCTGCCAGTCGGGTTGCTGATGTGGACCGGGGGAACCCCAACGCGACGGGTACACACGGCCAGCCTATCCACCCGGCAGGAAATGCGCCGATAACCAACGGGGACTAGGGTCCGGCCATGTCTGGGCCTCGACGCCGTTCGGTGCTGCTGGCGCGGCTCGCGGACCGGCCGGCGGGCAGCCCGCACACCGTGATCCTCGACGAGTTGCGCGGGATCATCCTGCACGGTGAGGTGCCGCCGGGTTCGGCGATCCCGGTGGACGCGGTGGCCGCGGCGTTCGGGGTGAGCCGGATTCCGGTGCGGGAGGCCCTGATGACCCTGATCGGCGAGGGCCTGGTGGACCATCGGCCGAACGGCGGCTACCGGGTGGCGATGATGACGGCCCGGGAGTTCGGCGAGATCTACCTGGTTCGGGAGGCTCTGGAGTCGGCGGCGCTGCGGGCCGCGGTGACCGGGGCGACATCGGACGACGACCGGCAGGCGCGGGCCGCGTTGCGGGCCCTGGACGGGGCGATCGAGACCGCCGACGGTGGTGCCGCCTATCACAGGGAGAGCCGCCGGTTCCACCTGGCGCTGATCGGGGCGTGCCGGATGCGCCGGCTGCTGCACATGCTGGAGGCGGCGTGGAACATGACCGAGCCGCTGCGTCCGATGTCACACCTGACGTCCGCCGACCGGGAGCTGCTGCACTCCGACCACGCCGGGATGCTGGCCGCCTTCCTGCGCCGGGACGAGCAGGGACTGGCCCAGGTGTCCGCGGTACACCACCACCGGTTGCAGGGTTTCGTATCGGGGATACCCCGAAACACCGGTCTATTCGCGGAGGGCTGAGCGCCCCAGCGCTGTCGCCAGGGACGCGGTGAGTACCACCGCCACGGCCGGCGCCAGCACCAGATGCGGGGACGAGAAGAGATAGGTACGCCCGTCGGCCACCATGGCGCCCCACTCCGCGACCGGCGGCTGCACCCCGAGGCCGAGGAACGACAGCCCGGAGACGGTCAGGAGCGTGCCGGCGAACCGCAGGCAGAGGTGGGCGAGCACCGGCCCGGCGATGTTGGGGGCGATGTGCCGGGTGATCACGCGTACCGGGCCGGCGCCCAGTGAACGGGCCGCCTCGACGTACTCCCGGCCCGTCTCCCGGACGGTGAGGTGGTACGCCTGCCGGGTGAACGGGCTCCACCCGACCGCGCAGACCGCCACCACCACGGACGGCAGTCCCGGTCCGAGGATAGCGGCGGTGATCAGTCCGACCAGGATGGTCGGCAGGGCCGCGACGACGTCCGCGATCCGCGGCACGGCCCGCAGCCCGAGATGACCCGCGACCGCGCCCAGCACGGTTCCGCTCACCGCCGTGACGGCGAGGGTGGCCAGGGTCAGTCCCAGGGTGAGCCGGGCGCCGGCGATCAGCCGGGCGGCCACGTCCCGCCCGAGCTGGTCGGTGCCGAGGAGGTGGGCGGCCGACGGCGGCGCCAGGATCGCGCCGTAGTCGACGGCCAGCGGATCCGGCAGGTAGGAGAGACCGAACACCAGCACGAGGAGAAGGAGGAGGAGACGCCTCATCGGGACCGTTCCCGCGCCACCGGATCCAGGGCCAGCTGCGCCACCTCGGCGACCACGCCCGCCACCAGCGCGATCCCGATCACGGTCATCGCCCCGGCCTGGATCATCGGCAGGTCCTGGGCGAGCACCGCCTCGTGCAGCAGCCGTCCCAGCCCGGGGATCCCGAAGACCACCTCGACGACCACCGAGCCGCCGATCATCCCGGCCACGAACATCCCGGACAGGGACAGCACCGACGTGGTCGCCAGCCGGGCGCCGTGCAGCCACAGCACCCGGCCGTCCGTGAGTCCCTTCGCCCGGGCGGTCCGGACGTGCGGCGACGCGAGGACGGCGATCGTCTCGGCGCGTATCAGCTGGGTGGTCAGCGCGGCCGGGTAGACCGCCAGGGTCAGCACCGGCAGCACCGCGTGGGCCGGCGTCCCCCAGCCGACCGCCGGCAGCATCCCGGCGTGCACCGCGAGGACCAGCACCAGCACCGGCGCGAGCACGAACTCCGGCACCGACACCCCGAGCACCCCGGCGCCGGTCACGGTCCGGTCCAGCATGCCTCCGGGGCGTCGGGCGGCGTACACCCCGGCGGGAAGACCGAGAAGGACGGCCAGGACCAGAGCCAGGACGGTGAGCAGCAGGGAGATCGTCAAGGCGTCGCCGACGGCCGATCCCACCGGGGTACGCGTGACGAACGAGACACCGAGGTCCCCACGGCAGGCGGCCGCCAGCCAGCGAAAATACTGCTCCACCGCGGATCCGTCGAGGCCGAACTCGGCCGCCACCCGGGCCTGTGTCACCGGGTCCGGGGCCTCCGACGCGGTCCGGGTCCGCAGCACCGTGCGGACCGTGTCGGCCCCGGTGAGCCGCGGTAACGCGAACACCAGAACCGACGCGGCCAGCAGGACCGGCGGGAGCAGGGCCAGCCGCCGGAGCAGCCGTCTCACCCCGCGGGTTGCAGCTGCGGCAGGACCGGCCGGACGCCGAGCGGGTCGGGCGTGAAGCCGGTGACGCCGCGGGTGCCGGCGGTGTTGTTCGGGTGCACGATCATCACGCCGACGGCCTGCTCGGTGAGCATGGCCGCGGCCTGGGCGAACACCTTCTGCCGGGCGGTGACGTCGCCGGTGCTGGACAGGCCGGCGATCGCCGCGTCGAACTCCGCCGAGCAGAAGTGGTCGATGTTGTAGCTGCCCTTGCAGGTGTAGTCCGAGGTGAGCACACTTGCCGCGTCCGCGAAGTCGGACAGGTAGCTACGGCTGTTCAGGAACATGTCGAACTCGCCGGCCAGGATCTTCGGCTCCTGCGCGGAGTAGTCACCGACGGTCACCTCGACGGTGATCCCCACCTCGGCCAGCATCGCCTGGATGGCGGTGGCCAGCACCGGCATCTCCGGCCGGTTCGGGAACGTCCACAGGCGTACCGTCAAGGGAGACGACGGACCGTGACCGGCCTCGGCCAGCAGGCGCTTCGCGGTGGCCGGGTCCGAAGCCTGCGGGGCGGTGGTCGCACCCCACGGCACCGCCGAGCCGAACAGGTCGGACGCCGGGGTGGCGGCACCTTCGAGGACCTTGGCGGCCAGCACGTTCCGGTCGATCGCCGCCGTGACCGCCTGCCGGACGCGGCTGTCGGCGAAGGGCGCGGCGGCCTGGTTGAGCAGCAGCTCCACGGTGCGGGCGGCCGGGTACGCGGTGACCGTCCCACCCGCCGACTCGACCTGGGCGGTGGCCGCGTGCGGCAGGCCCTCGGCGAACTGGACGTCCCCGGACTGCAGGGCGAGCGCCCGGCTCTGCGGGTCGGTGACGTAGCGCACCGTCACCGTCGACGCGCCGGCCTTGGCACCCCAGTACGCGTCGTTGCGTTCCAGCACCGCCGAGTCCGCACCCGCGACCGAGGCCAGAATGTACGGCCCGGTGGCGGTCCGGAGCACCGAGGGCTGTTGGCCGGTCGCGTACGCCGAGGGGGCCAGGATCCCCAGATTGCCGCTGCTCATCCGTAGGGGCAGAACGGGGTCGGGCTGACTGGTACTGATCAGCACCGCGTCGTCGCCGTCGGCGGTGACGGTCAGCCCGATGTCGCGGACCGCGCGGGGCGGCGCACTGACCGAGGTGATGTACGACAGTGCCGTCACCACGGACTGCGGCGTCAGCGGCGTACCGTCGTGGAAGGTGACTCCGGGGCGCAACGTGAAACGCCAGGTCTTGGGGTCGCCGGTCTGTTCCCACGCGGTGGCGAGCGACGGCGCGGGCTGAGCCTGCGCGTCGACGGTGGTGAGTGTCTCGGCGACGCCGAGGGTCATCAGCAGCGCGCCGTCATCGGCGTCGAAGGCGTACGCGGACCGGGGCGGGAACTGCATCGCGACGGCGATGGAGTCGCCGTCGGCGGTGGCGGTGCCGCTGGAGCAGGCGCTCAACGTGCACGCCAGGAGAACGGCTGTGAAGAGCCGCAGCACGGGGGAACCTTTCCGGGAGATCGCGTCCCTGGGGGTGGAGCGTCGACGGCACCGGGTCTGACTTCTCCCGTGACCGGGAGTAACAGTGGCGCGACCGTGCCGGGATTGCACCGGCTTCCGGGTTGCCGTCCTTGGCGCCGTGGAGTCTAGGTGGTGGTTCCTCGGACTGTGCTGTCAGGCCAGGGGTGGAATCCGGTCGTTACCCTCGTTTTCGATCAAGAGGGACGGCGGGGGACATGCGTAACTGGATCCGATCCCGGTTCACGCCGGCGGAGGACGTCGACGGGTGGCGGCCGGGCACGGCCATGAGCATCGTGGCTCACCCGGACGACGATCTGTACTTTCTCGACCCGGCGATCAGCGCCGCGGTCACCGCCGGGGCACCGGTCACCGGGATCGTGCTGACCGCGGCCGAGAGCGACGGCCGGAACGTCGACGTCAACGACCCGGACCGGGAGTCGGCGCCGGCCGATCACGCCGGCTATGCGACCGCCCGGCACGTCGGGCTGCGCCGCGCGTACGCCAGGATGGCCGGACTGCCGGTCGACAGCCCCTGGGAGCAGCAGGCGGTGACCCTCCGCACCGGTCTCACCGTGGAACGCGACCGGCTCGCCGCCCGGCCGGAGATCGTTCTTTATTTCGTCAACCTGGCGCACGCCGACGGGTTCAGCCGGTACACCGTGCCGCCGATGGCCGACGGTGAGCCGGTGGTCAGCCCGGTGTTGTCCCCACTCGACCTGCCGCTCCCGGACCAGGACGTGGACCGGGAGACCCTGATCGGCTCGCTGGTGGAGCTGATCGACGAGCACCGCCCCACCGTGATCCGTACCCTCGACCCGGACCCGGAGCACGACTGGGGACAGCCCGGACGGGTGGTCTCCGACCATGTCGAGCACGCCGCGACGGCCCGGCTGACCATCGAGGCGGTGCACCGGATCGGTTGCCGCAGGCCGGTCCCGCCGGTCGTCGAGTACCACCGGGCCTACGCCAACCGGTTCTGGCCGACCAACCTGAGTCCCCGGATGACCACGGCGAAGGCCGGCCTCCTGGCCACCTACGCCGGCGCGGACGGCGCGCCGGATCCCGGCCTGCCCTACGGCCACGGCGACTACCAGCTGGGCCCGGACCCGTGTCGCAGCACCCACATGTTCTCCACCGCCGCGCGGTACGCGGCCACCACGACCTGGCTGACCCGGCTGCCCGGCGGCCGGCTGGCCGCGTTCGTGGTGCTCGGCGACCGGCTGGCGATGTGGACCGAGCGCCGGCCCGGCTCCGGCACCTGGCGGGGCCCGGCCCTGATCGGCGAGCCGGGCCTGCTGCCCACCCTGGCCGTCGCCGCCGCGCCGGACCGGCCGGTGTCGGTGGTCGCGTTACGCCGCACCGACCGGGACGGTGTCGTCGACGTCGAGGTGGGCTTCCTGACCGTGGACGGCCGGGGCCGGGCCTCCGCCTGGACCTCGCTGGGCGGCCCGGACGCCGGCGACCCGGATCACCGGCGGGAGACCGGGGTGCCGGCCGCGACCGTGGACGGCGCCGGTGACCTGTGGGTGTTCGTCCGGGACTTCAGCGGTGGGCTGAGCCACCGGCGGCAGTCCGGTGGCGTCTGGCAGGACTGGACGCCGCTGGGGCGGGGGCCGCTGCAGGACGTCCCGGTGGCGACCACCGACGCGGACGGCACCGTCCGCGTCTTCGTGGCGGCCAAGACGACCGTGGCTACCTGGCGGCAGACCGTGGTGGGTGGCCCGCTGGAACCGCTGGCCCTGCGAACCGGGCAGGTTGCCAGTGGCGGCCTGACCGCGGTCCGGACCGCCGGTGACCGGCCCTGCCTGCTGTACCGGCAGGGCAGCCCGGCCCGGGGCCCGGAGAGCCGCGACGAGACCAGTGTGATCCGGGCGTACCGGGCGCACGACACGGGTAACGGCTGGCCGGGCGGCCGGGGCGCGGACTTCGGCGGCCCCGACGGGATCGGCCCGGTCGCGGCGCTGGACCGGACCGACGCCGGGGCCGGCGACCTGGTGATGGCCCAGCGCAACCGGTTCTGGACGGTCAGCGTGGCGGTGCCGCCGGCGAAGGAGGGCCGGTCCCGGTGGCGGCGGCTGCCCGGCATGATCAGCGGTGCCCCGGCCCTGGCGGTGGACGCCGAGGGCCGGGGTGTGCTGGCTGTCTACGGGCTGGACGGCCGGCTGCACCTGAGCCGGCAGGACGGCGACCTGCCGACCGACGCGTTCGGCCCCTGGACCACTGTCTAGGTACAGGCTCGGGGACCGCGCGAGTGCGCGATCCCCGGGCCGGCACCGTCAGCCGGGTCTGTCGGTGACCGCGAACGCCAGGCTGCTCGGGACCGAGAGGTACGGGCGGACCCGTACCTCCGGCCGCGGGTACTCCTCGTAGAGGTCCACCTCCGGCCGATCCTCGACCAGCATCGACGTGTACACGTAGACCCGCTTGCGTTCGACCACGTCGTCCATCAGGCGGGCCACCGGCACCGGAGTCCCGTCCGGCCCGCGGGCGACGGACGCGTCCCAGTCCTCGTACCGCAACAGACGGCGGTCGGCGAACGCGGCGGTCGGCACATCGACGGTGAACCGTCCCGCGCCGCAGGTGACGCCGGGAACGGTGAAGGCGTCCTCGTGTTCCCCCCGGCGGTTCATGATCAGCGTCGGCACGGTGTCGCCGAAGTCACCCCCGACGAGCCGCCCGGTCACCGTGATGTGCTCCTCGCCGAACGTGAGGTGCTCCAACTCGGCGTGCTCCGGCCGCTGCCAGGCCGCCACCGCCAGGTATCCGTCCGCGGTCGGGTAGGGGACGTTGCGGACGAACGGCGCGGTCTCCGGTCCGCCGATCAGCCCGCGCAGGTCCAGCAGCCCGGCCCGCAGGCGGTGCAGACCGTCGCGCCGGTCCGCGGCGTACAGATCCCAGCGGCCCTCGGCGAACGTCGCCGCCCAGGCCGGGAACGAGGCCTGCCAGCCGGTCTCCGGATCACCGGTGAGCGGCACCCGGACCGCCTTGGTCACGCCCTCGATCCGGCGGGGCCGGGCGACCAGCCGGGTCATTCCCCGGGGCAGCCCGGTGGCCGGCAGGGTGACCACGACCCGGTCGCCGTCCAGCCGGGCGCCGGCCACCGGTGCCGGGGCGGTCCCGCCCCGGATTCGCAGGCCGGGCAGGACCCGGAAGAGCGCGCGGCCGCCGGACCGCAGCCGCCGGGCCGGGCCGGTCGTCCCGCCGGCCCGCCGGCCGCCGGGGGTGAGGTGCTCGGTGAAGAGACTCTCGTAGGCGGCGGCGATCGGCACCGGGTCGTACCGGCGGGCGTTCTCCCGGGCCGCGGTGCCCATCCGGGCACGCAGATCCTGGTCGTTCATCAGCCGTAGCAGGCCGCCGGCGATGGCGTCGACGTCGCCGGTCGGTACCAGCAGGCCGTCCACCCCGTCCTCGATGATCTCGGCCGGGCCGACCGGGCAGGCCGTGCTGACCACCGGCAGGCCGCAGCGCATGGCCTCCACGATGGTCATCCCGAAGGACTCCTTGTCCGAGGTGACGGCGGCGATCGAGCCCTTGACCCACTCCGCCTCGAGCGGTGCGTAACCGCCCATCCGGAAGACGTGGTTGTGCAGACCGAGGTCGGCGATCAGGGTGCCCAACGGCTGGGACTGACCGCCGCTGCCGTAGATCCGCAGGGTCCAGTCCGGCCGCTCGGTGATCACCTTGGCGAACGCGCGGACCAGCAGGTCGTACCGTTTGATGGCGTCCAGCCGCCCGGCCGCGATCACGATCCGCCGGTCGCTGTCGGCCGGGGCCACCGCGGGGTCCGGGACGCTGTTCGGGACGGCCAGTACCGGCGGGGCGCCCGGGCCGAGCAGGGTCCGCACCGCGGCGGCGTCGGCCTCGGTGACCGCGGTGACCGCGGACAGCTGCCCGTAGTACCGGCGCATCTCCTCGTGCACCGACGCCGGGATCATGTCCTGGGTCATGTGCTCCTGCGCGACCCGGACCGAGCCGGGCCGGCCGAGCCGGGCCACCGCGAGGTTCAGCGCGGACCGGGTGCCGACCACCACGTCGTACGCCGTACGCCGCAGATAGTTGGTGATCCGCTCGTCGGAGAGCCGGCTGTAGAACCGGAAGAACTCCTCCTCCTGCGGGGTCAACCGGGACACCTCGGTGAACCGGGGATCCTTGGTGTCCGGCATCCCGGACCGCAGGTCGAGCAGACCGGTCACGGTCACCCGATCCGGGACGTCGAGCATCGGCCGGTCCAGGCGCCGCAGGATGGAGACGATCTCCACCTCGTGCCGCCGGGACAGCTCGGTGGCCAGGTTGATCACGGTCCGGTTGGTGCCGCCCACTCCGTAGACATTGTGGACGAGGAACGAGATGCGCACCTCAGCCCCGCTTCTCGTACGGGCTGGGCACCGGGAAGTAGCCGTCCAGGAACGGGCGCAGGATGGTGGCCTGCGATACCAGCTGTTCCTCGGTGGAGTACGCGTCGTTGAGGCAGAACGCGTCCCAGTCGCGCCGGGCCAGCGCGCGACTCAGCCGGGCGGCCAGGTCCGGCACGGCCAGCTGCACGTAGCCGTACTTCACCGAACCGGGTACCGCCCGGCCGCTCAGGTAGGCGTAGTAGTGGTACAGGTTGGACAGCGGGGACAGGTCGCGGGTGCTGCGGAACCGGGACGCCATGGTGGTCGCCCACTCCTGCGGGAACTCGGCCTCGATCTCGGACAGGACGCTGCGGCGCAGGGCGTACGGCACGTGCTGGAACACCTGCGCGGTGCTCGGCCCGAACTTGCCCGCCAGCAGCCGGCGGTTGTTCTTGTGCGCGGCGTCGACCGGGGTGTCCTCGTCGGTGATCGGCCCGACCGGCACCCGCCCCTGCGACAGGAAGAACTTCGACAGGCCGTTGGCCAGGAAGAATGCCTGGGGCGCGAGGGGCCGGCCGATGAACATGTCGTCGTTGAAGTAGAGGAAGTGCTCGGCCAGGCCGTCGATGTGGTGCAGCTGGCTCTCGATGGCGTGCGAGTTGAACACCGGCAGCACCGACGGATCCGCGAAGATCTCCTTGTGGCTGACCACCTGAACGCCCGGGTGGGCGGTGTCCAGCCAGGCCGGGGTCTGCTCGTCGGTGACGATCCAGACCTTGCGCACCCAGGGGGCGTTGGCGTGCAGCGACCGTAGGGAGTACCGCAGCTCGTCGCGGCTGAGGAACCGGGCCGCGCTGGCCGACTCGGCGTGGTACGTCTCCCCGGTGATGCCCGCCCGCCGGCGCTGCCAGGCCGGGTCGGTGCCGTCCACCCAGGTGTAGACCACGTCGATCGGGAAGCCGATGTCCTCCGGCAGCCGGGTGTTCATCTCCGGGCGGGTCCGTAGCGGCGGGAGGACCGGCCGAGGGCCGGCCAGCCGGGTGAACGGCTCGGCCGGGGCCTCGACCACCGGGTCGTCGCGGCGCAGTACCCGGGTGACCTGGTTGGGCCGCGGTGCCCAGATCCGCTCGCCGTCCTTGCCGGTGCCCCAGAACTCGACGTCGCAGCCGTAGTCGCGACCGTGCACCAGGGTCTGCGCCGGGTCGGTGCGGAACCAGGTCAGGCGCAGCACCTTGGCCTCGCGTGCCTTGTCCCAGGCCTTGGCGTCCCCGCCGTCGTGGAGCAGGTCCCGCCCGGACGGCTTGGGCAGCACCACGGACAGGTACGCCCCGGTGCTCGCGGCCAGGGCGGCCAGCGCCCGGAGTACGGCCGCGCGCTGGTCGGCGCGTACCCCGACGGCCGGGGCCCGGTCGTCCAGGGCGCGGACGGCGAAGCTGTCGATCCCGGCGGCGCGCAGCGCGTCCTGCACGGCGGTCAGGTTGAGGGTGCGGACCCGCAGCGGGGTCAGGTCCGGGTGGACGTGCACGGTCCGGTCCACCAACTGGACCGGGAGGATGATCCGCTCAGACATGCAGTTCTCCCCGGAGGGCCTGGCGGGGCAGGCGAACCGTCTCCTGCCGGGCCCGGCCCAGCTGGGTGGCGCTGAACTCGGCCCGTTCGGCGGCCACCTCGTCGGGCAGTTCGTACGGCGAGCGGAACGGGAAGTACTGGGGGAGGAAGTCGGCCATCATCGAGGCCTGTTCGCTGAAGGCCACCGCCGCGGTGTCGGTGTCGTTCAGGCAGAACACGTCGCAGTGCCGCCGGGCCAGCAGGAACGCCAGCTGCACCGGGGTGGACGGGTGAGCCAGGTCGGCGTAGGTGTACTTGATCGAGCCCGGCACCGCCCGCCGGGTCAGGTACGCCCAGTAGTGCTGCAGCGACGACGGGATGGACAGGTCGCCCGGGTGCCGGAACGGGTGCTCCGATGTGGCCTTCACCTGCTTCGGCAGGGTCTGTTCGATCTCCTCGAGCACGCTCTTCTGCAACGCGTACGGCACGTGCTGCATCTTCTGCGTGATGCCCCGCTCGAACCGCTCGGCGATGTGCACCCGGTTGTTCTTGCCTGCCGCGGTCACCGGGGCGTCGAAGACGGTCGCCGGGCCGGCTTCCAGCTGCGCCTTGGAGGGGAAGAACTTGGCGATGCCGTTGGCGTGGAAGAACGCGGTGGGTGGCACCGGCCGGCCCAGGAACATGTCGTCGTTGAAGTAGACGAAGTGTTCGGCCAGGCCCGGGATGCGGTGCAGGCGGGACTCGATGGCGTGCGAGTTGAAGGTGGGCAGCACGCCGGTGTCCCCGAACAACTCCCGGTGGCTGACCACGGTCAGGCCGGGGTGGGTGTCGTCGAGCCAGGCCGGCACCTGGTCGTCGGTGACCAGGAAGATCTTGCGGACCCACGGGGCGTAGGTCGCGATCGAGCGGAGCGAATACTTCAGCTCGTCCCGGCTGATGAACCGGGACGCGTTCGTCGCGATGGTGTTGATGTTGTCCGGGTCGAGTGCCGCGAGCGAGGCGGCCTTGCGCTCCACCCAGTCCGGGTCGTTGCCGTCGACCCAGGTGTAGACGATGTCGATCGGGAAGCGGACCGCCTCGGCCGGCACCGCGACGAACTCGGACCGGGTCCGGTACCGGGGAGTGGTGTCGTCCAGCGGCATCGACGGGTTCAGGTCGACCGGCGTGACCAGGTGGTGTTCCGGCTCGGCGGGCATTGCCGAGGCGACCGCGTTGCGGCGGGGGGCGACGATGGTGTCGGGGGCGCCGTCCACACCCTTCTCGGTACGCCAGAACTCGATCTCGCAGGCGGATCCGCTGCCGAGCACGGTCGTCCCGTACGAGCCGGTCACCGGGAAGTAGACCTGCGCCCCGGTCCGGCCGCGACCGGAACGAAAGCCCTCGTCGTCGATCGTCCCGGTGTGGATCTCCGCACCGGTGAGTTCCGGATCACGGCGCAGAGCGTCCAGCGTCCGTTCGCGGTCGCGCCGGTGGACGGCCACCGCGCTGTGCAGATCGCTGACCGGGCGGATGCAGAAGTAGTCGATCCCGGCCCGGTCCAGGACCGCGATCACCGCCTCCAGATTGGTGGTCCAGGCGGCGGCCGGGGTCATGTCCGGCACCACCCGGGCACGGACCTTGCGGCCGGCGTCGCGGACCGGAACCAGGCTGCCCGGTGCGGCCGCGATCGGCAGTCGGCGCTGTCGGGTGAGCCGGCGGACCAGCCACAACTGGCGGTGGGCCGGCAGCAGCTGGACGAGCCGGAGCCGGTAGTCCTTGGGCAGCAGACGGTAGAACTTCAAGGCGATCATGCCGCGCTCCGTACTCGACGCAGGGCGGCGTGAAAAAAGGCGTTCATCGGTAGTCCCCCGTGGATCCCGCTGGGTTGCATAGCCACAGCGGACAGTGAGGGTAAGCATTGTATGAACGTCAGTCAACATCGACATGAGCTGTGGTTATCCGGCTGCGGACCGCCGGGCGCGGAAGGCCGTCATGTTCATCCGGTTGCCGCATCGCACGCCGCAGAACCGCTTGGAGCCGTTGCGGGACAGGTCGATGAACAGGCCGGTGCAGTCGTCGGCCGCGCACACCCGCAGCCGGCCGGTCTCGTTCATCCGGATCACGTCGATCAGGGCCAGCGCGGCCTCGACCCTGATCCGTTCGGCGAGCGGCGCGCCGGGGTCGGTGGCGTGCAGGTGCCAGTCCTGGTCGTCGTGCCGGGTGAGGTAGGGCAGGGCGCGCGCCTCGCGCAGCATGGTGTTGACCGCCCGGACCGCGTCGTCACGATCCAGCACCCAGACGGCGCGCAGCGCGTCGCGGGCCTGCCGGACGTCGCGCAGTTCGGCCTCGTCATGGTCGATGCGCCCGGAGTAGGTGTACCGGGTCAGTAGATCGCTCAGGCCGTCGACGGTGTCCAGTTCGTCGCCGCCGGTGCGGGTGGCGCCGGGATCGGTGTTGGCGAGTGCCACGACGAAGGCGAGAGCCTCTTCGGTGTCAGGGGCTAAATGCAATTTGACTCCTCACACAGCCCACCCTAGCGTCAATGTTCGTGAAGGTCTCCACTTCCCCCATCGGGCTCGCCGCCGCGCTCGTCTCGGCCGCGACCTTCGCCACCTCCGGGGCGTTCATCAAACCCCTGCTGGAGGCCGGCTGGTCGCCGGCCGCCGCGGTCACCGCCCGGGCACTCGTCGCCGGGCTCCTCCTGCTGCCGATCGTGCTGTTCGCGCTGCGCGGACGCTGGGACGCACTACGGCGGGCCCGCGGCCGGATCCTCGGCATGGGCCTGATCGCCGTGGCGTTCACCCAGCTCGCCTACTTCGCGGCGATCCAGCGCATCCCGATCTCCACCGCCCTGCTGGTGGAATATCTGGCACCCCTGCTGCTGGTCCTCTGGGCCTGGGTGACCACCCGGCGCCTGCCCCGCCCAGCCGTGCTGGCCGGTTCGGTGCTGGCCATCGGCGGTCTGGTCCTGGTGATCGGCCCCGGCGCGCTGCAGGCCGTCGACCCGCTCGGCCTGCTGCTGGCGTTCGCCGCGGCGATCGGCTGCGCGGTCTACTTCGTGGTCGGCGCGCGCCCGGCCGACGGTCTGCCGCCGGTCGCCCTGGCCGGGGCCGGTCTGCTGCTCGGCGCGCTCGGGCTGGGCCTGGCCGGGCTGATCGGGCTGGTCCCGTTCACGGTCACCACCGGTGACGTGCACCTTCTCGACACGACCGCACCCTGGTGGGTGTCGCTGGCCGTGGTCGCGGTCTTCGGGACCGCCATCGCGTACGCCACCGGGATCTTCGGGTCCGGGCGGCTCGGGTCCCGGCTGGCGTCCTTCGTCGGCCTGCTCGAGGTGGTGTTCGCCTCGATCTTCGCCTGGCTGGTGCTGGGGGAGAGTCTCACGCCGCTGCAGATGGCCGGTGGGCTGCTCATCCTCGCCGGGATCGCGGCGATCCCGGCCGAACCGGTCGCGGTGCCGGCCGCGACTCCCGCTCACGCTCATTAGGGGGTACGCGGTGAGCCCGCGTCCTCTCATGCGTCCGGGATGATGACGACCTTGCCGGCGACGGTGCGGGACTCGGCGAGCGTCAGGGCGTCGGCCGTCGCCGAGAGCGGCATGGTGGCCGCCACCTGCGGGGTGATCACGCCCTCGCCGAGCAGCCGCAGCACCGCGGTCAGGTCCTCGCGCTGCTTCGCCCGGAACGCGGCGATGGTGAACCGGCGGCCGGCCCACAGGTTGTAGAAGTGGGCGCCCTTGCCGTTCGGCAGGTAGTTCCAGAGGGCGAGCCGGCTGAACAGCCGGATCGTCGGCCAGAAGTTGCCGCCCTCGTCCTCCTTGGTGGACGCGTTCCCGTACGCCACCAGCGTCCCGCCGGCCCGCAGAAGCCGCCACGACTCGTTCAGCCCCGGCCCGGCCACGTGGTCGAACACCGCGTCCACACCCTCCGGCGCCAGCGCGCGGATCGTGGCGTACAACTCGGGGTCGCGGTAGTCCACCGGAGTCGCGCCCAGCGCCCGGACCGTGTCGTGGTGCCGCGCCGAGGCTGTGCCGATGACGGTGATCCCGGCGTGCCGGGCCAGCTGCACCAGCGTCGAGCCGACCCCGCCGTTGGCGCCGAGCACCACGATCGTCCCGCCCCGGCGCACCTCGGCCGTGCGGTGCAGCATCTGCCAGGCGGTCACCCCGTTGACGACGAGCGTCTCCACCGCGACCGGGTCCAGCCCGTCCGGCACCGGGATCAGGTCGGCCGCGTCGACCAGCAGGTGGCTCGCCCAGCCGCCGACCTTGGTGATCGCGGCGTATCGCCGGCCGGTCATGCCCGGGTCCACCCCGTCGCCGGTCGCGGTGACCGTGCCGACCATGTCGTAGCCCGGCACGAACGGGTAGGCGGGCTGGTCGTAGTAGCGGCCGCGGCGCATCTGCTGCTCGGCGAAGGAGACCCCGGTCGCCTCCATCCGGACCAGTGCCTGCCCGGCGGCGGGCGTGGGGGCGGGGCGCACGCTGAGCTGGAGACCGCTCGGCTCGACCTTGCCCGGCAGGACGATCTCGGTGATCTGACTGGTCATGACGTGCTCCCTCGTTCGGCTTCGGCTTAAGCTAACAGTCGTTAACTAACACTCGCAACCTTACGGGTGGAAGTTTTCAGTTGTAAGGTTATGGCATGGAGACGACGAAGACCGCCCGGACCCGCAACCGCCGAGGTGAGGGCGGCCGCCTGCGCGACGAGATCGTGGCCGCCGCGGTGGCCCTGCTCGACGAGTCCGACGACGAACGCGCGGTCACGCTGCGCTCGGTCGCGCGCAGGGCGGGCATCGCCGCACCCTCGATCTACGCCCACTTCCCGGACCAGCCGGCCATCATGCTGGCCGTCGTCCGCAGTGGGTTCGCCGAGCTGGAGCAGACCCTGCGCGCTGCCGCCGACAGCACCGCCGACCCGGTGCCGCGGTTGCTCGCCGTCTGCCGGGCCTATCTGGACTTCGCCCGGGAGCGCCCGCAGCGCTACCGCACCATCTTCGGCGGCCTTTGGAAACCCGCTGCTGATGCCTCGGTCACCGACGACGACCTGCGCGGACTGGGTGACGGCGCCCTGGGGCTACTGGCCGCCGCCCTGGCCGATTGCGTCGCCGTCGGTGCGTCCACCTGCGACGATCCGGGATCCGACGCGGTCGCCCTCTGGCTCGGGTTGCACGGCCTGGCTCATCAGCGGGCCGTGACTCGCGCCTTCCCCGGCCCGCCCGGCATCGACGACCGAATGATCGCCGCCCTGGCCCGTCTCGCGACTGTGATCCATGTCGCTCCGCGCAACGCAGGGTCCAGTTCGGACTAGCGCCTGAGCTGGCTGTATGTCACAGCGAACTTTGCGCAACCCCCCACCCCTCGTGTAGTGGCTGATGCGTTCCGTGATCTTCCGGATTGACTCTATGACCCCAGAACAGGTGCGTTCCTCTCGGTCGACCCGGAGATCGACGAGTACGACCCGCAACGTCTGCATCCATACGCCTACGCGAACAACAATCCGACCACCTTCTCTGACCCCGATGGCCTCTTCTGGGGTTCGATCAAGAACGGTCTGCAGAAGGCCGCCACGGGTGCTGCCAGCAATGCGATGTCGGCGGCAAAGTGGGTCGTGAACAACGCCGACACCATCTCCACGGTGGCCAGCACTGTTGCCATGGTGTCATCGGTGCTGCCGCCGCCCGCTCAGGTTGTCGCCGCGGCAGCTGGTGCAGTGGCGGCGGTCGCCGGAGCGATCGATACCGCGAACAGTTGTGTGACCGGCGGTGGTGGGGCTTGCGCCGCCGGGATCATGGGCATGGTTCCCGGTGTCCGTCAGGCCAAGAATGCGGTTCGGGGCGCAGGCGGCTTGGCGAAGGCAGCCAAAGAGGCCATCAAGGACCTGAAGAAGCCTGGCCCGAAGGATCTCCTTGACGGACAGAGCTACGACGATCACATGGCGGTCCTCGGCAGCAGGACGAAGAAGAAGGCCGCAGCGGCAGGTACGGGGAAGATCAGCGTTGCTGCTGTCTACGAGACGCGTGCTGGCGGGCGGTATCCCGGCTATGCCGGCGAGATCCACCGAACCAAGATGAAGGTTCCGCTGCCATTGCGTATCTATATGCGTCTTGTTCCTCGGAAGAGGACGAAGGATGTCCACTCCGGCTGCGCAGAGACCGCCTGCCTGGTGAAGGCCTATCGGCATGAGGGCATCCGAGGCCTTTTCGGGGGTAAGATGCGGGCAATGCGCATCCGGCCGAAGAACTCAACCGAAGGGCCCAGCTTCGCGATTCCGCTCTGTGCCTTGATGTGTCAGCCGCGACTACGCTGGCTCAAGATCAAGTGGGATCAGGTCAAATGAGCGACTCGAGCACACATTATGAGCTGAGCGATCAGCTGACCGAGGCTCTGACCGCTGCTGGCTGGAGTCCTGAGCGTCAAGTGGATACGAGTTCCTGGGCTCGTGCGGTCGAGGCCGAGGGCATCCCCGTTTCCCCGGTCGCTCATGACTTCTGGCAGAGCTTCGGTGGCCTGAAGGTGCTGGGGCGAGGGCGATACAAGCCCCCCCTCGAACTCGACCCGACGGAGGCTCTTCACCTTTGGGATCCGCCGGAGCGATGGGAGTCCGAGTACCAGCAGTCGTTCTGTCCTATGGGCGTGTGGGACTCGCAGAACGGATTGTGGGTCGGCGATCGTGGACATGTCATGATCGTCTTCACGGAATTCCACGAGAGGGAGGTCGCGACCTCCCCGATGCAGGCGCTGGAGAGTCTGCTGGTCGGTGAACCGGGTCCGTGGAAGCGTTGGCTCGGCTCCGTTTCCAGACGATGGAACGGTTGATGCTCGACTGGGCTTCGATGGTTTCTCCAAGATCCTGATTTCGTTCTGCTGTTGACTGGTCTCACATGCTTCCGGTGGGATTCTCGTCGACCATGCGAATGGCTCGGCCCTACCGTCCGCGAAATCATGGTGGATAGTAGGTCCGAGTCGTTGAAGACGAAACCGGCGGCCCCGTAGGCTGGGGCTTCTGGTTCAAGCTTCCCTCGGAGCACGCGCAGCGCGGCTGCGTAGATGCTTTCCTGCAGGCTGGGAGGGGCCGGATGTCGATGTGTTGACTAAGAAGGCGATATCGTGGATCAGCGTCCCGTATGGAGTGTGTCCTGCGAGATACTGCAGCAAGGCGCCGACCGTGACGTGGCGAGGCGGGCGGCCGCCGACCTGGCGCGGGTGGCCGTCGACGATGCGGTCGCCGTCTCGCCGGGTGCGGACGAGGTCGTGCGGGCGGTCCGCCGTGTGATCGAGGACGGGTGCCGGTGGCGGGCTGATGCCTACGGCATGTTGATGTACGTCCTGAACCACGCGTACGAATGGCGTTCGCTTCGGTTGATGCGGGATCGGTATCGGGGTGAGTTCGACGCGAGTATCGCGGAGGAGGAAGCGGTGTTCGAGGCCCTCGCCGGACTTGACGCCGTCGTCCGTGAGGAACTCGTCGACGATGATCCGGAGGTGCGGGCAATGGCATGTCTGCTTCTCGGTTCCATCTCCGGCCAGCCGGAACTCGACGCGGAGCTGGTGCGCATGCTGTTCGATGCGGAGACCGACGATCTGCTGCGCGGTTGTGCCGCCGAGTCGCTGGTCCGGCTCGGTGCCGACGGTGCCGAGTTCCTCGGAGACCCGGCGGCGGCGGTGCGCCAGCGGCTCGCCTGGTTCTACACCCGCTGGCCGCAGGGTCCACGGGTGAAATTCCTGGACGACGCTCTCCACGAGCGGATCAGCATTCTTCTGAGGGAGCACGCGCCACTCGACTGGAAGATACTGGCCGAGGAAGTCTGAGCGAGGTGTTGGGCGAGCAGGATTATGAGCAGTAACACGGGAGATGCGCCGGCCCGGATCGTCTGTGGACGGTCCGGGCCGGGGCGTTTCACGGTGTACTCGACCCGCGGGCGGGCAGCGGGTGGCTGTCGACGGTACCCGTACCTATGGCGGTGACGGTGACCTGCGTGAAGACCCGCTCGCGGACGCGGGAGAACGTCAGCCGTACCTTGTCGGACTTGTAGTTGCCGTCGCCGCACGACGGCAGGCAGGTGTTGATCCGGCGGACGCCGGTGGCGGCGCCGGTGCTCGGGGTGAGCTTGGTCCAGGTGAGGTCCGCGTAGAAGAGGTCCTTGTGCGGCCGGATCTCCCGCGGTTTGACCTGGACGACCGATGTGCTGGCGTAGTCGACGACCACGCCCGGTCCGGTGGCGGCCGACGCGGGTGCGGCGATCCCGGTGGTGGCCGTCATGATCGCGCAGGTGGCGGCGCCGGCGAGTAGTGCTTCCTCGGTCGTGGCGCCAGGGCAAGGGCGAAGACCACCCCGATACCAGGGGTGGGTTCTGCCTGCCCCGCTGTCCGACGCTAGGAGTTTTTGAGTGAGTGCCTTCGGGACTCGTGAATCACCCACCACCCATGACCCGCAGTTCGCCCAACGGTGGCTTGTTCTGGCTGCTGTCGGCATCGCGCAGTTGATGGTGGTTCTGGACTCCACCATCATCAACATCGCACTGCCGTCGGCGCAGATCGACCTGGCCTTCAGCGACGGCAACCGCCAGTGGATCATCACGGCGTATGCGCTGGCCTTCGGTTCGCTGCTGTTGGCCGGCGGCCGGCTGGGGGACCTGTTCGGGCGCAAGCGGATGTTCGTCGCCGGCCTTCTCGGATTCGCCGTCGCGTCCGCGCTGGGCGGCGCCGCCGGCAGTTTCACCCTGCTCGTGATCTTCCGGGTCGGGCAGGGCGTCTTCGGCGCGATGCTCGCCCCCGCCGCGTTGGCGCTGCTCTCGACCACCTTCACCGACCCGCGGGAACGCGGTAAGGCGTTCGGCGTCTTCGGTGCCGTCGCCGGTGTCGGGCTGTTGCTCGGCGGGGTGCTGACCGAGTGGCTGTCCTGGCGCTGGTGCATGTATGTCAACCTGCTGTTCGCGCTGCCCGCCGCGGTCCTCGCGATCGTCGCCGTCCAGTCCCGGAGCGAGAAGCGGCACAAGGCCACGATCGACATTCCGGGTGTGGTGACCGCGACGCTCGGGCTGTTCCTGGTCGTCTTCGCGTTCTCGTCGGCGGAGACCCGTGGCTGGGACTCGCCGGTGACCATCGCGGCGCTGATCGGCGGCCCGGTGTTGCTGCTCGCGTTCGTCCTCATCGAGAAGCGGGTGGCGGCGCCGCTGCTTCCCCTGCATGTCGTCCGGCACGCCACCCGGGGCGGGTCGTACTTCGCGGTCGCGGCGCTGGGCATCGCCATGTTCGGTGCGACGTTGTTCCTCACCTACTACTTCCAGCAGAATCTGCACTACTCGCCGCTGCGTGCCGGGCTCGCGTTCCTGCCGCTCAACCTCACCATTCTTGTCGTCTCGGCGGTCACCGGCCGCAGTCTGCGGCCGAGGTTCGGCCCCCGCAACCTCATCGTCCTCGGCCTCGTCCTCGGCGCTGCCGGCATGGCGTCGCTCGCCCTGATCGATGTCGGCTCCGGCTACCTCAGTGTTCTGCCCGGGTTGTTCCTGATCGGGGTCTGTGCCGGACTTCTGTACTCGACGACGTTCGCCACGGGCACGCTCGGGGTGTCCTGGAACGACATGGGTGTCGCCTCCGTCATGATCAACACCGCGTACCGGCGGGAGTCGCCGCGCACTGACGCCCCGGACGTCGACGTCGTCGTGGGGTGTGCGAACGGAAGATATACAGTTCCGCTCATCTGGGTGAAACAGCGGATTCATAGCGTGACGGCCATGGCCGACACCATCCCGGGCACACCCCACGAGGACCTGGTCGAAGCCGCCGGCATGCCGGTCGGCAGCGGCGTCATCAAACCCGAGTACGACCCCCGTCTGACCAACGAGGACCTGGCGCCGCTGAGGAAGCAGCACTGGGGCTCGTACAACATCTTTGCGTTCTGGATGTCCGATGTGCACAGCGTCGGCGGTTACGTGACGGCGGGCAGTCTGTTCGCGCTGGGGCTGTCCAGCTGGCAGGTGCTGGTCTCGCTGGTCGTGGGCATCACGATCGTCTACTTCTTCTGCAATCTGGTGGCGAAGCCGAGCCAGGTGACCGGCGTGCCCTATCCGGTGATCAACCGGGTGGCGTTCGGGGTGCTGGGCGCCAATCTTCCGGCGATCATCCGCGGGTTGATCGCGGTGGCCTGGTACGGCATTCAGACGTACCTCGCGTCTGCGGCCCTCGATGTCGTGCTTTTGAAACTGTGGCCGTCACTGATGCCGTACGCGGATGTGGACCAGTACGGTTTCCTGGGTCTTCCGTTGCTGGGCTGGTGCACCTACGCCCTGCTGTGGGTGTTGCAGGCGGCGGTGTTCTGGACCGGAATGGAGTCGATCCGCAAGTTCATCGACTTCTGCGGACCGGCCGTCTACGTGGTGATGTTCGTGCTCACCGGCTACCTGATCTCGCAGGCCGGCTGGGGTGCGATCGACCTGAACCTCGGTGAGGTGACGGTGACCGGCACGGATGCGATCCCGGTCATGCTCGGTGCGATCGCCCTGGTCGTCTCCTATTTCTCCGGCCCGATGCTGAACTTCGGTGACTTTTCGCGATATGGAAAGTCATTTCAAGCCGTGAAACGAGGCAACCTCCTCGGGCTGCCGGTCAACTTCCTGATGTTCAGCATCCTGACCGTCGTCACCGCGAGCCTGACCGTCCCGGTCTTCGGCGAGCTGATCACCGACCCGGTCGCGACCGTCGCCCGGATCGACTCCACCTTCGCGATCGTCCTCGGCGCGCTGACCTTCACCATCGCCACGATCGGCATCAACATCGTCGCGAACTTCATCTCCCCGGCGTTCGACTTCTCCAACGTCAGCCCGCAGAAGATCTCCTGGCGGGCCGGCGGCATGATCGCCGCGGTCGGCTCAGTGCTGATCACCCCGTGGAACCTCTACAACAACCCCGAGGTGATCCACTACACCCTCGAGACCCTCGGCGCGTTCATCGGACCGCTGTTCGGCGTCCTGATCGCCGACTACTACCTGATCCGCAGGCAGCAGGTCGACGTCGACGCCATGTTCACGATGGCGCCCACCGGAAAGTACTGGTACCGCAACGGCGTGAATCCGCCTGCCGTCATCGCCACCGCGGTCGGTGCCGCCGTCGCGGTGATCCCGGTGCTCGGGTCCATGAAGGACGTCGCCCAGTACAGCTGGTTCATCGGCTGTGCCCTCGGTTTCCTGATCCACATGGCGCTGGGGCGGAAGACCGTCTGATGCGCATCCGGGTCATCAATCCCAACACCACGGCGTCGATGACCACGCTGATCGAGGCGAGCGCCCGGGCCGTCGCCGGCCCGGGCGTCGTCGTCGAGGCGGTCACCCCGGCGATGGGCCCGGCCTCCATCGAGAGCCACTACGACGAGGCCCTGGCGGTGCCGGGCCTGCTGGCCGAGATCGCCGCGGGGGAGCGGTCCGGCTGCGACGGCTACGTCATCGCCTGCTTCGGCGACCCCGGTCTGGACGCGGCCCGGGAGATCGCCGCCGGCCCGGTGGTGGGCATCGCCGAGGCCGCGATGCATGCGGCCTTGTTGGTCGGTCGCGGTTTCAGCGTGGTCACCTCCCTTTCTCGTACGGGGGGAAGAGCACGCGACCTGGCCACCCGCTATGCGCCGGCCGGAGCCTGCAGAGGGGTGCACGCCTGCGACATCCCGGTTCTGGAGCTGGAGCACGACCCCACGGTGCTGCCCCGGGTGGTGCGGCTCGCCCGGCACGCCCTCGAACGGGACGGCTCCGACGTGATCGTGCTCGGCTGTGCCGGGATGGCCGATCTGTGCCATCAGATCTCCGCCGAGGTGGGCGTTCCCGTGATCGACGGTGTGTCGGCCGCCACCGTTCTGGTCCAGTCCCTGGTCACGCTCGGTCTGTACACCTCGCGGCACGACGAATACGCTTCCCCGCCGGTCAAGGGATACACCGGTCTGCTCACCGATTTCGCGCGTCTCCCGTAATCGGTGCAACCCCTGTGACGCCCGGGTCGTCAGGGGTGTGTGAGAGCGAGGGAGGGGCTTCGGTGAAGGCCGAACGTGATGAGCAATTCCATCAGTTCGTCGTGTCACGGCGGGCACATCTGCTGCGTACGGCGACTCTGCTGACGGCGGGTGACGCCCACCTGGCGGAGGACCTGGTGCAGTCGACGCTGACCAAGCTGTACGTGGCCTGGCCGTCCTACCGGGGGGCCGACAACCCCGACGGTTACGTACGGCGGGTGATGGTCAACGCGTTGACGGACGAGCGGCGGCGCTGGTGGCGGCGCCGGGAACGGTCGATGGCCGAGATCCCGGACCGCCCCGCAGTCGAACGGTCGGCGGACGAGGCATCCGAGGGGCTGCGCGCGGCTCTGAAGGACCTGCCGCCACGGATGCGGGCGGCTGTCGTCTTCCGTTACTTCTACGACCTCGACGTCGCCGACACCGCCGACGCCCTCGGGTGCTCCGAGGGAACGGTGAAGAGCCAGACCGCGCGGGCTCTGGAGAAGTTGCGCGCGGCACTCGGCCGTCAAACGTCACCAGTACTGAACTGATTCCGGGAGAGAGACCATGAAGAGTCTGCACGACGAGCTGGCGGGCATCGCCGGTCCGGAGATCCTGCCCACGCCGGACCAGGTCCACGCCGACCTGAGCCGGGGCCGTGGCGCCCTGCGCCGCCGCCGGCTGGCGCAGTCCGCCGCCGGTTCGGCCCTCGCGGTCGCCGTCGCCGCGGCGACGTTCGCCTTCACCACCACCGGCGGGCCGTCCGGCAACGGCGGCACGCTGGCCAACCCGCCGGCCACCTCGGCCGGGGTGTCCCTGTCGAGCTCGTTCGAGCTGGTCGCCTACAAGGGTGAGCAGTCGGCCGGGTTCTCGATCGACAAGGTGCCGGCCGGATTCGAGGTCCAGGGGGTCGACGAGACGACGCTGACCCTGTCGCCGCTCGGCGCCAAGCCGCGCAACAGCGCCGACCCGCTGGGCGACACCCCGGACACCGACCCGCACAGCTTCGTCGGCAAGGTCATGGTCGGGCTGCAGTCGGTCGACGAGAAGGGCACCCCGGAGGGCGGCGAGGCCGTCACGGTGAACGGTGTCGCCGGCAAGATCGTGAACAAGGGCGGCGAGGCCCGTACGTTGTACCTGCCGCAGCCGAACGGCGTGAACCTGCAGGTCCAGATGTGGGACAACATCGACTGGTCGACCGCGCAGGTCATCGAGTTCGCCGAGGGCATCCACGTGAACGAGAACGCGAAGCAGTCGCGCGGCTGACCGATCGCGGTCAGAACGGAAACAACCGGGTCCCGGGCACGCCAATTGCCCGGGACCCGGCGGCTCACCAGCCCCGTTCCCGCCACTCGCCCAGGTGCGGCCGCTCCGCCCCGAGCGTCGAGTCCTTGCCGTGCCCCGGGTAGAACCAGGTGTCGTCCGGGAACCGCCCGAACACCTTGGTCTCCACGTCGCCGATCAGCGATGCGAAGTTCTCCTTGTTCCCCCGCGTGTTACCGACGCCACCGGGGAAGAGGCTGTCGCCGGTGAAGAGATGTGCCCGGCCGCCGTCCGGTTCGCGGTACGCCAGGATGATCGAGCCCGGGGTGTGCCCGACCACGTGGATCACCTCCAGCGCGTGCGGCCCGATCTCGACCACGTCGCCGTCGCGCAGCGTGCCGCTCACCTCCGGGATGGCGGAGGCGTCGTCGGCGTGTGCCAGCGAGGTCGCCCCGGTCATCAGGACCACCTCCTCCAGCGCGGTCCAGTGGTCGCGGTGCTGGTGGGTGGTCACCACCGTGCGCAGGCCGTCCGGCCCGATCAGCTCCAGCAGCGTGCCGGCGTCGTTGGCCGCGTCGATCAGCAGCTGCTCGGTGCCGTGCCGCAGCAGGTAGGCGTTGTTGTCCATCGGGCCGACCGACACCTTGGTCAGGGTCAGCCCGCCGCCGAGGTCGCGGACCGCGGGCTCGCCCCCGGTCACGACGTCACCGGTGTAAATGCTCATCTCCACCTCGCGGGTTGCGGCAGGTCGCCGTCGGGGGTGACGGTCAGGTCGGCGCCGTCGGCGCGCCCGGTCAGCCAGGCCGCGATCGATTTCGCCGTACCGGTGATCACCGGGCCGTCCGCCGAGCCGATCACCGTCGCGTGCTCCACCCCGGCGGGCCGCAGCACCATGGCGGGCGTGCCCTCCGGCGGGTCACCGGCGATCTCGTAGAGCAGCCGCAGCGCGAACGCGTCCGGCCAGTCCACCGGGGTGTAGTCGCGTCCCAGGTCGACGTGGTGCACCTCGACCTCGCGCAGCCGCACCCAGGGCACCACCGCGGCCGACCGCTTCAACGGCGGCAGGTGGAACGTCCACGCCTCGGCCGGCATCGCGGCGGCCGCGTCGGCGAACCGCTCGTGCGCGGCCCGCAGATCCGCCACCTGCTCGGCGACCGGACGTCCGGCGCCCTCCTCGATCGCCGCCGCGCGGGCCTCGACCGAGGGGTAGAGCGGCGTCTCGACGCCGGTGCGGGCCCAGGTCAGCGCGTTGGTCAGTGCGTCGGCGTTGCGCGCCAGGTGGGTCAGCACGTGGCCGGCGGTCCAGCCGGGCAGCAGCGACGGCTCGCCGACGGCGTCGTCACCGAGGCCCTCCACGGCGCTCAGGAGCGTCGCCGTGGCGGCCTCCACATCGGTCATCAACACCAGCGGGTCGATCGTCACGAGACGACCCTAGCCGGTTCCGCAACCACGTCGTGGCCCGGCGAAGGCACCCGCGGCGGAATTCGCTTTCGCCGGGGTGACCACGGCCGTACCGTCGGTGCCAGACGCGACTCGAGATCGAACCCGCAGAAGGAGGTGAGGAGCGTGCAGTTGGATTCCGCGTCCCTTCTCCAGGGAGCTTTTGCCGTCTGACCCCAGACCGGCCACTCCCGTTATCGAAAACAAGGGTTCACATGTCGTACGACCTGTCCCAGCTCGGCTGGGACGACTTCTTCGCATCCTCCTACCGTCGTTTCGACCGGGCCGACACCGACGCGGGCCGGGTCCTCCGGGCCGACCGCGGCGTCTGCACCGTGCTGACCGCCTCCGGGGTGACCCGGGCCAGTCTCGGCGGTGGTGTCCTCATCGAGGGCGCCCGCGACCCGGCCGGCCTGCCCTGTGCCGGCGACTGGGTGGTGCTGCGGCGCTGGCCGGACCGGCGCACCACCCTCGAGCTGGTGCTGCCCCGGCGCACCACGCTGATCCGGCGCACCGCCGACAAGGACTCCACCGGTCAGGTCCTGGCCGCGAACATGGACACCGTGGCGGTGGTCGAGCCGATCCATCCCGAACCCGACGACGCCCGCGTCGAACGGCTGCTCTCCCTCGCCTGGGAGTCCGGCGCCGACCCGGTGCTCGTCCTCACCAAGAGCGACACCACGTCGGACCCCGCGGCGGTGGCCCGCCAGCTCGGCGAGCTCGCCCCGGGCGTGCCGGTCCTGCCGGTCAGCGTGACCGCCGGTTCCGGTCTCGACCGGCTGCGCGAGTTCGTCGGTCCCGGCCGCACCCTCGCGTTACTCGGGCGCTCCGGCGCCGGCAAGTCGACCCTGGCGAACGCCCTGGCCGGGACCACCGTGATGCCGGTCCAGGCGATCCGGGACGCGGACGGCAAGGGGCGGCACACCACGGCGTACCGCAATCTGGTTCCGGTGCCGGGAGGTGGTGCGGTGCTGGACACCCCGGGCATCCGGGGCGTCGGCCTGCTCGATACCGGCGGCGGGCTGGACCGGGCGTTCGCCGACGTGACCGGCCTGGCCGGCCGCTGCCGCTTCGGCGACTGCACCCACGAGGGTGAGCCGGGATGCGCCGTGCAGGCCGCGCTCGCCGACGGTTCGCTGCCGCCACGGCGTCTGGCGAGCTGGCGCAAGCTGCGACACGAGGTCGAGGTGGAGAGCCGCCGTAAATCCGTGCGGATGGCACAGTCCGCCGGCCGGCGGGGACGCGGCTGACCGCGTACCCCCTATCGGTCCCGGCATGCGAAAGCGCACGTCAATGGCCTCCCCGCAGGAGGCTGTGGCGAGGCGGCCATGCCGGGGCCCGGGCGTCCCTCTGGCAGAATTCGCCCGGTGCGTGCGGCAGAAGAGATGATCGAGGACCCGGTGACCACCCCCGAGGAGACGGCCAGGACGCCCTGGCGGCGGATCGACCTGTGGGTGTTCCTGGGGTTCCTGGCGCTCGCCGTGCTGGTGACCGTGCAGCTGTGGCGGGATCCGAACGGGCGGATCCTGGCCGGCAACGACGACGACCACGGCATCTTCCTGTTCATGCTGGCGCACGCCGAGCGGGTGGTGTTCGACGGCGCGGCGCTGTTCCACTCGGACAGCCTCAACGTGCCGGTCGGCGTGAACATGATGGCGAACACGTCGATCCTCGCCCTGGCCCTGCCGCTCGCCCCGGTGACGCACTTCCTCGGCGCCGGCGTCTCGGCGGCCCTGATCGTCACCGGTGGCCTGGCCGGCACCGCCGCCGCGTGGTACTGGGTGTTGTCCCGGCACCTGACCGACACCCGGCTCGCGGCCTGGATCGGCGGCCTGTGGTGCGGTTTCGCGCCCACCATGATCTCGCACGCCAACGGCCACCTGAACTTCGTCAGCAACTACCTGATCCCGTTCATCGTGTGGCAGGTGTTCCGGCTGCGCGAGCCCGGCCGGATCGTGCGCGGCGGGGTGATCCTGGCCCTGCTGATCGTGGCGCAGATCTTCATCAACGAGGAGGCGCTGCTCTTCACGGCGATGACCCTGGCCGTGTTCGTCGTGGTGTACGCGGTGTCCGAGCGGGCCACCGTGCGCGCGGTGTGGAAGCGTTTCGTCGCCGGTCTCGGCGTGGCGGCGGCCCTCGCGGTGGCGTTGGCGGGTTACCCGCTGTGGTACCAGTTCTTCGCCCAGGGCAACTACCACGGGCAGCCGTTCGCGCCGACCGACTACGTCACCGACCTGGCGTCGCTCGCCGGTTTCGCCCGGCAGTCGCTGGCCGGCAACGCCGAGGTGACCCGGTTGATGAGTGTCAGCGCCACCGAGGACAACACCTTCTTCGGCCCGGCCGGCCTGATCCTGATCGTGGTCGCGGCGGTGATGCTGTGGCGGACCACGGCGCTGCGCGCGGCCACCGTGGCCGGCCTGGTGGTGCTGCTCATGTCGATGGGCCCGCAGCTGCGGGTACTCGGCCACGACACCGGCTTCCCGCTGCCGTTCGGTCTGATCAGTCACCTGCCGGTGATCAACCTGGTGAGTGTGACCCGGTTCGCGATGGTGCCGGCCACGATCGTGGGCGTCCTGCTGGCGTTCGCCGTCGACCGGATCCGCGACTACCCGGACAAGCGGCGGACCTGGTTCAAGGTCGGCCTGGTCCTGGCGCTGGTGCCGCTCTTCCCGAAGCCGCTGCCGGTGGTGCAGGGCGACCCGATCCCGGCGTTCATCGCCGACGGGACCTACCGCCAGTACACCGCCGGTGACCGCACCCTGGTCACCGTCCCGCTGCCGGACGTGACCACCGGGCGGACCGGCCAGCGGTGGGCGGCGCTCAACAACTTCGAGTACGCGACGCCGCGCGGCTACTTCATGGGGCCGGCCGACCCGGAGCGGGGCGACGACACCGGCTCCTGGAACGCGCCGCACCGGTTCACGTCGTACCTGTTGTGGGAGGTCCGGGAGTACGACCTGCGGCCGATCCTGACCGCGACGGACAAGGCGCGGATCACCGAGGACCTGGTCTACTGGCGGGCCGGCGTGATCGTGCTGGTCCCCGAGGGGCGCAACGTCCCGGCCCAGCGTGCGGTGCTCGTCCAGGCCCTCGGCCGGCCTCGACTGGTCGGTGGCGTGGAGATCTGGGACGTCCGCGATCTGCCTGTGCCCCCAAAGAGTGACGACTAATACGTCCGCTTTACGGGAATGTCCGGCAGGTGGAAGGCGCTGCACCGGGGCCGACAGAAAATGTCGTACCCCGTCGCTAGAGTGTCTGCGCTACTTCAAACACTTGTACGGAGAGGCTGGCAGTGGCCGACCGACTGACTATCCGTGGCGCCCGCGAGCACAACCTGCGTGACGTCTCACTTGACCTGCCCCGGGACGCGATGATCGTGTTCACCGGCCTGTCCGGGTCGGGCAAGTCCAGCCTCGCCTTCGACACGATCTTCGCGGAGGGCCAGCGGCGTTACGTGGAGTCGCTGTCCTCCTATGCGAGACAGTTCCTCGGCCAGATGGACAAGCCGGACGTCGACTTCATCGAGGGCCTGTCGCCGGCCGTCTCGATCGACCAGAAGTCGACGAACCGCAACCCGCGGTCGACCGTGGGCACGATCACCGAGGTCTACGACTACCTCCGTCTGCTGTTCGCCCGCACCGGCATCCCGCACTGCCCGGTCTGCGGTGAGCTGATCAGCAAGCAGACCCCGCAGCAGATCGTCGACCGGGTGCTGGCGATGCCCGAGGGCACCAGGTTCATGGTGCTCGCCCCGGTCGTGCGCGGCCGCAAGGGGGAATATGTCGACCTCTTCGCCGAGCTGCAGGCCAAGGGCTACGCGCGGGCCCGGGTCGACGGTGTGGTGCACCCGCTCACCGAGCCGCCCAAGCTGAAGAAGCAGGAGAAGCACACCATCGAGGTGGTGGTCGACCGGCTCAGCGTCAAGGCGTCGAGCAAGCAGCGGCTGACCGACTCGGTGGAGTCCGCGCTCGGCCTGGCGAGCGGCATCGTGCTGCTCGACTTCGTCGACCTGGCCGAGGACGACCCGGACCGCGAGCGTCTCTTCTCCGAACACCTGGCCTGCCCCAACGACCACCCGCTCGCCATCGAGGACCTCGAGCCCCGGGTGTTCTCCTTCAACGCGCCGTACGGCGCGTGCCCCGAGTGCACCGGCCTCGGCACCAAGAAGGAGGTCGACCCGGAGCTGATCATCCCGGACGAGGAGCGGAGCCTGCGCGAGGGCGCGATCCAGCCCTGGGCCGGCGGCACCACCCAGGAGTACTTCGTGCGCCTGCTCGAGGCGCTCGCCGCGGCGGAGAGCTTCAGCCTGGACGCACCGTGGCGTTCGCTGCCCACCCGGGTGCAGAAGACGATCCTGCACGGCGCCGAGGACCAGGTCCACGTGCGCTACCGCAACAAGTACGGCCGGGAGCGCTCCTACTACACCGGCTTCGAGGGCGTGGTGCAGTGGATCGAGCGGCGGCACAACGACACCGAGAGCGACTGGTCCCGCGACAAGTATGAGGGCTACATGCGGGACGTGCCGTGCAAGGTGTGCGGCGGCGCCCGGCTCAAGCCCGAGGTCCTCGCGGTCACGGTGGCCGGCCGGAGCATCGCCGAGGTCTGCAACCTTTCGGTGGGGGAGTGCGCCGAGTTGCTGGCCGGTCTGGAGCTCGACGACCGGCAGAAGATGATCGCCGAGCGGGTGCTCAAGGAGATCAACGCCCGGCTGCGGTTCCTGGTCGACGTCGGTCTGGACTACCTCTCGCTGGACCGGGGCGCGGGCACGCTCTCCGGCGGTGAGGCGCAGCGCATCCGGCTCGCGACCCAGATCGGGTCGGGCCTGGTCGGCGTCCTCTACGTCCTGGACGAGCCGTCGATCGGTCTGCACCAGCGTGACAACCACCGGCTGATCGAGACCTTGGTCCGGCTGCGCGACCTGGGCAACACGCTGATCGTGGTGGAGCACGACGAGGACACCATCCGGACAGCCGACTGGATCGTCGACATCGGCCCGGGCGCCGGCGAGCACGGCGGCAAGATCGTGCACTCCGGGACGGTCGAGGGCCTGCTCGCCAACGAGGAGTCCCCGACCGGTGCCTACCTGGCCGGCCGCAAGACGATCCCGGTGCCGCAGAGCCGCCGTCCGCAGACCGCCGGCCGTGAGGTCGTGGTGCACGGGGCCCGCGAGCACAACCTGCGCAACCTGACCGTGCCGTTCCCGCTGGGCCAGTTCATCGCGGTCACCGGGGTCAGCGGCTCGGGCAAGTCGACGCTGGTCAACGACATCCTGCACACGGTGCTGGCCAACCAGGTCAACCGGGCCCGCCTGGTGCCCGGCCGGCACACCCGGATCACCGGCATCGACAACGTGGACAAGGTCGTCGGCGTCGACCAGTCACCGATCGGCCGGACCCCGCGATCCAACCCGGCCACGTACACCGGTGTCTTCGATCATGTCCGCAAGTTGTTCGCGGAGACCGCCGAGGCGAAGGTCCGGGGGTACGGCCCCGGCCGGTTCTCCTTCAACGTCAAGGGCGGTCGCTGCGAGAACTGCTCGGGTGACGGCACGATCAAGATCGAGATGAACTTCCTCCCGGACGTCTACGTCCCCTGCGAGGTCTGCAAGGGCGCCCGGTACAACCGGGAGACGCTGGAGGTGCGGTACAAGGGCAAGACCATCTCCGAGGTGCTGGAGATGCCGATCGAGGAGGGTGCGGAGTTCTTCTCGGCGCTGCCGGCGATCCACCGGCACCTGCGGACGCTCGTCGACGTCGGTCTGGGTTACGTGCGGCTGGGACAGCCGGCCACCACGCTCTCCGGCGGTGAGGCGCAGCGGGTGAAGCTCGCCTCCGAGCTGCAGAAACGGTCCACCGGCCGGACGGTCTACGTGCTGGACGAGCCGACGACGGGTCTGCACTTCGAGGACATCCGCAAGCTGCTGATCGTGCTCAACGGCCTGGTCGACAAGGGCAACACGGTGATCACCATCGAGCACAACCTCGACGTGATCAAGACCGCGGACTGGCTGATCGACATGGGTCCGGAGGGCGGTCACAAGGGCGGCATGGTGCTGGCCACCGGCAGTCCGGAGGAGCTCGCCGAGGTGGGCGAGAGCCACACGGGCCAGTTCCTGCGGCACGTGCTCGGTCTCAAGGGGGAGCCGGCCGGATCGGCCGCGGCCACCGCGCGGGCGGCGAAGGCGAACGGCGCGAAGACCCGGGCGACGAAGTCCCGGGCCAAGGCATCGGCATAGTGCACGCAGGCGTCGGCATGGTGCACGCAGGCGTCGGCATGGTGCGCCAGGGTGTCGACATAGAGCACCGTCAAGGTGTGTTACTAAAAATAGTCTAAGAACCTGTACAGCAGGTTCTCAGGTGACTCAAAGCAACCGGGCACGGTCGAGCATCTAGTCTCGATCGGGCCCGGCTTTGTTTGTAACGGCAAGCAAACGACGCCGGGCGATTGCGTACGAACCGGGATCGAACAGCCTCGTGATGTTCGATATTTCCGCCGCACGCGCTGAACTGATGACGGTGGCAGGCCCGTATGTACAGGCGACTCCGTGTGACATACGAGCGGAAACAGGTAGTGGGGAGCGACGAGATGACTGACGTGCAGATCCGGCCCGAGGTCGAGGCCAAGCAGGAGAACGCAGCGGGGACGTGCTGCTCGTCACGCCGGGCCGTCCTGCTGGGTGCGGGCGCCGCCGGCGCGACCGCGGTCCTCGCCGCGTGTGGCACGTCCACCGACAGCAACCCGAACGGCACCGACTTCGCCAACGACCCGGCCCCGGCCGGCAGCGCGGCGGCCCCGGGCGGCGCCGACAGCACCAGCGGCACCGGCTCGAGCGGTGGCACCGCGCTCGTCGCGGCGGCCGACGTCTCCGTCGGCAGCGGCGTGATCCTGGACAACTACGTGGTCACCCAGCCGACCAAGGGCACCTTCAAGGCGTTCAGCAAGGTCTGCACCCACCAGGGCTGCGACGTGACCGAGATCGAGGACGGCGAGATCATCTGTAAGTGCCACAACGCGCACTACTCGATCAAGGACGGCTCGCCGACCTCCGGCCCGGCCAAGTCGCCGCTCGAGGCCACCAAGGTGAAGCTGGACGGCGACCAGGTCGTCACCGCCTGATCGGGTCACCCCCGTGTGGGCCGGAGGCCCGGGCCGTGGCGGCGGCACCGGACCTCCGGCCGGGCAATTCTGTCAGTCCCACCCTCTAGTCTGGGAGATGTGCCAGACCCGTCCACCTATCGCCCCGCGCCCGGTACCATCCCGGACGCTCCCGGTGTCTACCGATTCCGCGATCCGGCCGGCCGGGTCATCTACGTCGGCAAGGCCAAGAGCCTGCGTAACCGGCTCAACTCCTACTTCGCCGACGTCTGGTCGTTGCACGCGCGCACCCAGCAGATGGTCACCACCGCGGCCGCCGTGGACTGGGTCACCGTCGGCACCGAGGTCGAGGCGCTGCAGCTGGAGTTCTCCTGGATCAAGGAGTTCGACCCGCGCTTCAACGTCAAATACCGGGACGACAAGTCCTATCCTTTCCTCGCCGTCACGCTCAACGAGGAGTTCCCCCGCCTGCAGGTGATGCGCGGGGCCAAGCGCAAGGGCGTGCGCTACTTCGGTCCCTACTCGCACGCCTGGGCCATCCGCGAGACCCTCGACCTGCTGCTGCGCGTCTTCCCGGCCCGGACCTGCTCGACCGGCGTCTTCAAACGGCACGGCCAGATCGGCCGGCCCTGCCTGCTGGGCTACATCGGCAAGTGTTCGGCCCCCTGTGTCGGGCAGGTCGACGCCGAGCAGCACCGGGCGATCGTCGACGACTTCTGCGACTTCATGGCCGGCCGCACCGATGCGTTCGTCAAGCGTCTCGAGCGCGACATGATGCAGGCCTCCGAGGAGCTCGAGTTCGAGCGGGCGGCCCGGCTGCGCGACGACATCGCGGCGCTGCGCCGGGCGATGGAGAAGCAGACCGTGGTGCTCGGCGACGGCACGGACGCCGACGTGGTCGCCTTCGCCGAGGACCCGCTCGAGGCGGCGGTGCAGGTCTTCCACGTCCGCGACGGCCGGGTCCGCGGCCAGCGCGGCTGGGTGGTGGAGAAGGTCGAGGACCTCAGCACCGGCGACCTGGTCCACCACTTCTGCACCCAGATGTTCGGCGACACCGAGGGCGAGGCCGACGTGCCCCGCGAGCTGCTGGTCCCGGCGCTGCCCGACGACGCCGACGCGCTCGCCGACTGGCTCTCCGAGCGCCGCGGCAGCCGGGTCAGCCTGCGGATCCCGCAGCGCGGCGACAAGAAGACGCTGATGGAGACGGTGGCCCGCAACGCCGCCGAGTCGCTGCAACGGCACAAGCTGCGCCGGGCCGGTGACCTGACCACCCGCAACAAGGCGCTCGAGGAGATCGCCGACGCCCTCGGTCTCGACGCCGCCCCGTTGCGCATCGAGTGCTTCGACGTCTCGCAGATCCAGGGCACCGACGTGGTCGCCTCGATGGTCGTCTTCGAGGACGGTCTGGCCCGCAAGAGCGAATACCGGCGGTTCGCGGTGCGCGGCAACGCGGACGGCAGCGGCATGGACGATCTCTCGGCGATGTCCGAGGTGATGCGGCGGCGGTTCGCCCGCTCCACCACGGCCCCAGCGGCCCCGGCGGCCACGGCGGCCACGCCAGCGGCCCCGGCGGCCACGCCGGCCCCGGAGCCCTCGGCCGGTGACGAGTCCGTCGAGGGCGCGCTTCCCGGCATCGACCCGTTGACCGGCCGGCCCCGCCGTTTCGCGTACGCGCCTCAGCTCGTCGTGGTGGACGGCGGCCAGCCGCAGGTCAACGCGGTCGCGGCGGTCTTCTCCGAGCTGGGCGTCACCGACGTGGCGTTGTGCGGCCTGGCCAAGCGGCTCGAGGAGGTGTGGCTGCCCGGCGAGGATTTCCCGGTCATCCTGCCGCGGACCTCCGAGGCTCTCTATCTGTTGCAGCGCGTCCGCGACGAGGCGCACCGGTTCGCCATCACCTTCCACCGGCAGCGCCGGTCCAAGCGGATGACCGCGTCGGCGCTCGACGAGGTCGCCGGTCTGGGCGAGGTGCGCCGCAAGGCGCTGCTGCGGCACTTCGGCTCCCTCAAGCGGCTGGCCGAGGCCACCCCGGAGGAGATCACCGAGGTGCCCGGTGTCGGCCGCCGCACCGCCGAGACGGTGCTCGCCGCGTTGAACCCGGCGGCCGGAGCCGCGGGGGAGAGAGCCGTGGAGAAAGCCGCGGCGAAGACGGTGGAGAAAACCGTGGCGAAGACGGTGGCGAAGACCGCGGACATGCCTGGTGACAGCTCGGACGGGTAGCGGACACGCTGTCCGGCGGCCGGGAGCCCGGTCGTCGGCCTAGGATGTTGTGTCCGCTCGTGCGACGCGGGCGGAGCGACGCGGGAGGCGTGGTGACGGAAGCAAACCCGGACTTCGGAGCTGAGCCGAACATCGGAGCCGGTGAGGTGCTGGAACCGGACGAGGCCGGGACGGATCTGGTGGTCGTCACCGGTCTGTCCGGCGGTGGGCGCAGCACGGTGGCGCGCGCCCTGGAGAACGTCGGCTTCTACGTGGTCGACAACCTGCCGCAGGCCCTGATGCTGGAGATGGCCGAGTTGGCGTTCGCCGCTGGAGGCGCCGCACGGCGTACCGCGATGGTGCTCGACGTTCGCAGCAGGGCGTTCTCCACCGACCTGGCCGGTGCGGTCCGGGCCCTCAAGGAGCGTGGTTTCTCGCCGCGCGTGGTGTTCGTCGACGCCGACGACGAGGTGCTGATCCGCCGGTTCGAGTCGGTGCGCCGTTCGCACCCGTTGCAGGGTGACGGCCGGCTGGCCGACGGCATCGCGGCCGAGCGCAAACTGCTCGAGGAGGCCCGCGAGCAGTCCGACGTGATAATCGACACGAGCCACCTCAACGTCAACCAGTTGCGCCGCCGGGTCGAGGAGCTTTTCGGCGGGGAGGACTCCCGCAAGCTGCGGATCACCGTGCTCTCCTTCGGCTTCAAGTACGGCCTGCCCCCGGACGCCGACTACGTGCTGGACGCCCGGTTCCTGCCCAATCCGTTCTGGGTGCCGGAGTTGCGCGAGCACACCGGCCTGGAGGAGGGCGTGAGCAGTTACGTCCTGGGCCAGGAGGGCGCCACCGACTTCGTGGCGACCTACGCCGGCCTGATCGCGGCGACCGCACCCGGTTTCGAGCGGGAGGGCAAGCGCTACCTGACCGTCGCGATCGGCTGCACCGGCGGCAAGCACCGCAGCGTGGCGATCACCGAGGAGCTCGCCTCCCGGCTGAGTGGCATGCGTCTGTCCGCGCACACGTCGCACCGCGATCTGGGCCGCGAGTGAAGCCGATCCGCGTCGTGGCGTTCGGCGGCGGGCACGGTCTGAGCGCCTCGTTGCGCGCGTTGCGGCACAGTGCCCGCGACCTCGACCTGGAGATCACGGCGATAGTGACCGTCGGTGACGACGGCGGTTCCAGCGGCCGGCTGCGCGTCGAGCGGGACGCGCTGCTGCCCCCGGGTGATCTGCGGCAGGCGCTCGCCGCGCTCGCCGACGACGATCCCACCACCCGGCTGACGGCGAGACTGATGCAGCACCGGTTCGCGGCCATGCCGGAGATCCCGGTGCAGGGCGGCACCGAGCCGCTGAGTGCCCCGGCCCCGGTCGACCGGGTGCTCACCCGTGGACCGCGGGTGGAGCGCCGTGCCGAGCGGACCAAGGACACCCTGGCCGGGCACGCGGTCGGCAACCTGCTGCTGCTCGGCCTGATCGAGATGCTCGGCGACCCGGTGCTGGCACTGGATCACGCCGCCCGGATGCTCGGGGCTCGGGGCCGGGTGCTGCCGATGGCCCGGCACGCGGTCGGCATCGAGGCGGACATGGTGGCCGCCGACGGCGTCCCGTCGACGGTCCGGGGCCAGCACGCGGTCGCGGTGGCAGACGGCCGGGTGGCGGCATTGCGCCTGGTCCCGTCGGATCCGCCGACGTGCCCGGAGGCGATCGCCGCGGTCCGGGACGCGGACTGGCTGATCTTCGGTCCGGGCAGCTGGTACACCAGTGTCCTGCCGCACCTGCTGGTCCCCGAACTGGCCGCCGCGATCGTGGCGAGCCCGGCCCGCCGGCTGGTCACGCTCAATCTCTCCGAGGACAAGGAGACGGTCGGGCTGTCCGCCGCCGACCACCTGGCGACCCTCCGGTGGTACCTCCCGTCGCTGCGACTGGACACCGTGCTGGCCGACACGAAGTGGGCCGGCGAGCCGGAACCGGTCCGGGCCGCGGCCCAGGACCTGGGTGCGGAGCTGGTTCTGGCACCCCTCGCGGTGGCCGACGGCAGCCCACGGCATGATCCTCAGTCACTGGGCGTTGCACTGGTGCCAGTATTGGGCGCCGCTCGTTAATCAGTGGCGTAGTGCGGCACACACTTTGAAAAACCGGCGCATGAGGTGACGTAATGGCGATGACGGCAGCGGTCAAGGACGAGCTGAGCCGGGTCGACGTACCCAAGCCCTGCTGTCGCCGGGCCGAGATGGCAGCGTTGCTCCGGTTCGCCGGCGGGCTGCACATCGTCTCCGGGCGGGTCGTCGTCGAGGCCGAGCTGGACACCGGCGCGGTCGCCCGGCGGCTGCGGCGGGAGATCGCCGATGTCTACGGCTACCCCAGCGAGGTGCACGTCCTGGCCTCCGGCGGCCTGCGCAAGGGCAGCCACTACATCGTGCGCATCGTCAAGGACGGCGAGGTGCTGGCGCGTCAGACCGGTCTGCTCGACGTCCGGGGCCGGCCGGTCCGTGGCCTGCCGCAGCACGTGGTGAACGGCAACGTGTGCTGTTCGGTGGCGGCGTGGCGGGGCGCGTTCATGGCGCACGGCTCGCTCACCGAGCCGGGGCGCTCCAGCGCGCTGGAGATCACCTGCCCGGGCCCGGAAGCGGCGCTGGCGTTGCGCGGCGCCGCGCGCCGGATCGGCATCACCGCCAAGGAGCGGGAGGTGCGCGGCGTCGACCGCGTGGTGATCAAGGACGGGGACGCGATCGCCGCGTTGCTCACCCGCATCGGCGCGCATTCCAGCGTGCTTGCCTGGGAGGAGCGGAGGGTACGCCGTGAGGTCCGTGCCACCGCCAACCGGCTGGCGAACTTCGACGATGCGAACCTGCGGCGGTCCGCCCGTGCGGCGGTCGCCGCGGCGGCCCGGGTCACCCGGGCTCTGGAGATCCTGGCGGACGACGCGCCGAACCACCTGACCTCGGCCGGCCGGCTGCGGCTGGAGCACCGCCAGGCCTCCCTGGAGGAGCTGGGCGCCCTGGCCGACCCGCCGCTGACCAAGGACGCCATCGCGGGCCGGATCCGGCGGCTGCTGGCCCTGGCCGACAAACGGGCCCGGGATCTCGGCATTCCCGACACCGAGGCGGCCGTCACTCCGGAGATGATGGCCTGTTGATCCCGGGTAGTGATACCCGGGCCGCAGGGACCTTCGGTCCTTATCAGTCCCGCCCCGTTGGACGAGGCTTGAACTGCTGACAACGACGTCGTAGTGATCCGATTTAGATAACGTTCAGGTAGCGCCCCGCTGCTCCGCCGGTACGTGGTCTCGGATAGGGTCACTGGTGACGGCGACGGTGCCGGCAGTTCGGCCGAACCCCCCGCTGTGACGCCGCCAGCTCCTGCTGCGGTGCTCGCGCTTCCCTTCGGGCGCGGCGGCCGGGCGCCCTTGTGCCTGCCTTGAACTTCGGCGGGCATGCAGACCCCTCCGCCGGTCGCAGAATCCGGCGGACCGAAACGAGGAGATCCACCTGTGACCATCCGGGTTGGCATCAACGGCTTCGGCCGTATCGGCCGTAACTTCTTCCGGGCGGTTCTCGCCTCCGGCGCCGACATCGAGATCGTCGGTGTGAACGACCTGACCGACAACGCCACGCTGGCTCACCTGCTGAAGTACGACAGCATCCTGGGCCGTCTGGGTCACGAGGTGAAGGCCTCCGCCGACGAGATCACCGTCGGTGGCAAGTCCTTCAAGGCGTTCGCCGAGCGTGACCCGAACAACCTGCCCTGGGGCGAGCTGGACGTCGACGTCGTCATCGAGTCGACCGGCTTCTTCACCGACGCCACCAAGGCGAAGGCGCACGTCGACAAGGGTGCCAAGAAGGTCATCATCTCGGCTCCGGCCAAGAACGAGGACATCACCATCGTGATGGGCGTCAACGACGGCCTCTACGACGGTGCGAAGCACACCATCATCTCGAACGCCTCCTGCACCACCAACTGCCTCGCCCCGATGGCGAAGGTTCTGAACGACACGATCGGGATCGAAAAGGGTCTGATGACCACGATCCACGCGTACACCCAGGACCAGAACCTGCAGGACGGCCCGCACAGCGACCTGCGCCGTGCCCGCGCCGCCGCGCTGAACATCGTGCCGACCTCGACCGGTGCCGCCAAGGCCGTCAGCCTGGTGCTGCCGGAGCTCAAGGGCAAGCTGGACGGCTTCGCGCTGCGGGTGCCGATCCCCACCGGCTCGGCCACCGACCTGACCTTCACCGCCGCCCGTGACACCACGGTCGAAGAGGTCAACGCCGCGATCAAGGCTGCCGCCGAGGGCCCCCTCAAGGGCATCCTGGTCTACACCGAGGACGCGATCGTGTCGGCCGACATCGTCACCGACCCGGCCTCCTGCATCTTCGACGCCGGCCTCACCAAGGTCATCGGTGGCAACCAGGTCAAGGTCGTCGGTTGGTACGACAACGAGTGGGGCTACTCGAACCGCCTCGTCGACCTGGTCAAGCTCGTCGGGGCCTGATCAGCCTTGAAGACTCTCGACGACCTGCTCGGCGAGGGTGTCTCGGGTCGGCGCGTGTTCGTGCGCGCCGACCTGAACGTCCCGTTCGACAAGGCAAACCCGGGTGTCATCAGTGACGACGGCCGCGCCCGCGCGGTGCTGCCGACGCTGATCGCCCTGCGTGACGCGGGCGCCCGCGTGATCGTGGCGTCCCACCTGGGCCGTCCGAAGGGCGCTCCGGACCCCAAGTTCACGCTCGCGCCGGTCGCGCAGCGGCTGGGTGAGCTGCTCGGCTCGTCGGTGGTCTTCGCCGACGACACGGTCGGCCCGTCGGCCACCGCCGCCGTCGGTGCCCTTCAGGACGGCCAGGTGCTGCTCCTGGAGAACCTGCGCTTCAACGCCGGCGAGACCTCGAAGGACGACGCCGAGCGCGGCGCCTTCGCGGACCAGCTGGCCGCGTTCGCCGACTTCTACGTCGACGACGCGTTCGGCGCGGTGCACCGCAAGCACGCTTCGGTCTTCGACGTGCCGGCCCGGCTCCCGCACTACGCGGGTGGCCTGGTGCTGCGCGAGGTCGAGGTGCTGAAGAAGGTGTCCGAGAGCCCGGAGCAGCCCTACGTGGTGGTGCTCGGCGGCTCGAAGGTCTCCGACAAGCTCGCGGTGATCAAGGCCCTGCTGCCCAAGGTCGACAAGCTCCTCGTCGGCGGAGGCATGTGCTTCACCTTCCTCAAGGCCCAGGGCCACGAGGTCGGTAAGTCGCTGCTCGAGGCCGAGATGATCGACACCTGCAAGGCGCTCCTCGCGGAGGCCGACGGCCGGATCGTCCTCCCGGTCGATGTCGTCGCGGCGACGGAGTTCTCCGCCGACGCCGAGCGCAGCACGGTGAAGGTCTCCGAGATCCCGGCGGACCGCCTGGGTCTGGACATCGGCCCCGAGTCCGTCAAGATCTTCGCGGACGCCGTCGGCGGTGCGAAGACCGTGTTCTGGAACGGCCCGATGGGCGTGTTCGAGCTGGCGCCGTTCGCCGCGGGCACCCGCGGCGTCGCCGAGGCGATCACCAAGATCGACGGCTTCTCGGTCGTCGGCGGCGGTGACTCGGCCGCGGCGGTGCGCACGCTCGGGCTCGACGAGTCCGCGTTCGGTCACATCTCCACCGGTGGGGGCGCGTCCCTGGAGTACCTCGAAGGCAAGGCGCTGCCGGGCGTCTCCGCTCTGGAGAAGTGATGGGTGACGTGACCCGCAAGCCGATCATCGCCGGCAACTGGAAGAGCAACCTCAACCACTACGAGGCCAACCTTCTGGTGCAGAAGCTCTCGGCGAGCCTGAACGAGAAGCAGCTGGAGGCCGTCGAGACGGTCGTCCTGCCGCCGTTCACCGACCTGCGCACCGTGCAGACCGCGATCGAGGGCGACAAGCTCGCGATCAAGTACGGCGCCCAGGACATCTCGCAGCACGCCGGTGGCGCGTACACCGGTGAGATCTCCGGTGCGATGCTCGCCAAGCTCGGCGTCAGCTACGTGGTCGTCGGGCACTCCGAGCGCCGTGAGTACCACAACGAGTCCGACACCCTGATCAACGCGAAGAACAAGGCGGCCTTCGCGGCCGGCCTCGTGCCGATCTTCTGCGTGGGCGAGGGTCTCGAGATCCGTGAGGCCGGCAACCAGGTCGCGCACGTCCTGGCGCAGGTCGACGCGGGCCTCGAGGGGCTCAAGACCGAGCAGCTGCAGCAGATCGTGATCGCGTACGAGCCGGTCTGGGCGATCGGCACCGGCAAGACCGCGACCCCGGACGACGCTCAGGAGGTGTGCGGAGCGATCCGTGCCCGTCTGGTCGAGAAGTTCGGTGCCGAGGTGGCCGACGTGGTCCGCATCCAGTACGGCGGTTCGGTCAAGTCGGGCAACATCGCCCAGATCATGGCCAAGCCCGATGTGGACGGCGCCCTGGTCGGTGGAGCGAGCCTGGACGGCGAGGAATTCGCCGCCATCGTGCGTTTCCCGGAGCATGTTGCGCGCTGAGCGTGATTCGCGCGTGCCCGGCCGTATCGTTCGGCCGGGCATTCGCTATTGTGGGACGGCTTGCAGTGCCCTTCGAGAGGAATGAACCCGACGATGCCGATCGCGTTCGCTTACACGTTGATCGTGTTGCTGATCATCACCAGCATTCTGCTGACTCTGCTGATCCTGCTGCACCGCGGCAAGGGCGGCGGCATGTCGAGCATGTTCGGTGGCGGTGTCACGTCCAGCCTGGCCGGTTCCTCGGTCGCGGAGAAGAACCTCGACCGCTACACCGTCCTGGTGGGCATCATCTGGTTCGCCTGCATCGTGGGCCTGGGGTTCTGGCTCAAGCTTGCGGTGGCTTCCTGACGGCCGCTGCTGGTCGTACAATCCACCGCGCGGCCGGTTTCTCCGGCCGCGCGGTATTTTGTATCTACCGTCCGATTTCCGGCTGATTGCCCGGGCGGGGAGTACCGGCCCTCGAGACAGGAGTGACGTCCGTGTCCAGTGGCAGCGCTATTCGCGGCAGTCGCGTCGGGTCCAGCCCGATGCGGCCCGACGAGCGCAGCGAACCCGCACCGCGCAGGCAGGTCAAGTATTTCTGCGCGGCCGGGCATGACAGCGACATCTGGTTCGCGGCTGAGGCCGCGACACCGGACACCTGGGACTGCCCGCGATGCGGGCAGCCGGCCGGTCTCGACCGGTCGAGCCCGCCCGGGCGGTCGCGCACCGAGCCCTACAAGTCTCATCTGGCCTATGTGAAGGAGCGCCGGTCCGAGGAGGACGGTGCGGCGATCCTCGCCGAGGCCCTTGCCAAGGTCCGCCAGCGGCGGGGCGAGCGGGCCTGACAGCACGATCCTGATCTCACCGGCCGGCGTCGGCCGGTGAGACGGGTCAGCCCAGCGGACTGGTGCCGCGGCCTAGGAACTTCGCTCCCGAGTCGGCGACCGGGACGTCGTGGAATCCCAGCCGGCGGTAGAACGCGTACGCCCCGTGGTTCTCCGGGGCCATCCCGAGGTGCACCCGGTCCACGCCGGCCGACCGCAGGCCGTCCAGGAAAGCGGCCATCAGCCCCTGCCCCAGCCGCTTGCCCTGCCAGTCGGGGAGCAGATCGATGTGCAGGTGCGCGGGGTACCCGGCCAGTTCGGGGATGAGCATCCGCTCCGGGTCGTGCAGGTTGGTCAGCATCGCGTCGTCGCGCGGGTCGCCGTCCGGATAGCGCGCAGCGGTCGCCGGCAGCCACTCGGCGCGGAACCACGAGACGAACGCCGGGGTGTCCGCGGTGCCGAGGATGTACCCGACCGCGTTACCGTGACCGTCGTCGACCACGTACGCGTGCTGCGGCTCCCGGATCACGTACGGCGCCGCCCAGATGTCCCCGAGCAGCCGGTCGGTGCTGTGGCGTCCACGGGCGTCACCGCCGGCGGCACCGGTCCGCACGCAGATGTCGTAGACGGCGTCCAGGTCGGCCGGGCGGTACCCGCGGATGATCGGTTCCACGAACGCAGTCTAATTGTGTGACCGGCATCACTTGGGTATCGCCAACCTTATCCGGCCCCGGACGTCTACTCCTGCGACAGCAACATCAACGACTGGTGCAGGAGAGCTCGATGCGTATCTCGACCCGTGGACTGGCCATCTCCGTCGGCGCCGCCTCCGTGCTCGGGCTCGGTGGGCTCTCGGCCGCCGCCGCCTTCGCCGACGAGGCACCGGCACCCCGGCCGGCCCCCACCGCCGTGAGCGCCGAGCAGTCGCCGGCCGCCGCGACCCCACCGCCGAGCTTCAAGGCCACCGCCTCCCCCGAGGCGTCGCCCGCGAAGCCCGAGTCGGCACCGGGGAAGCCGGGCCCGACCGTCTCCAAGCCGGCCGCCACCCCCGGAAAGCCGGGCCCGACCGCGTCCAAGCCGGCCCCGACGAACCCGCCGGCGCCGAGCGCCACCGCCGCGCCGGTCACCCCGCCGCCGACCGCCGTCGCCGGCCGCTGACCCTCGTCCTCCGCCGTCGACCCTCGGAGATTCCCTTCGTGACGATCGTCCTGCCGATGCCGCCGCTGCTCCGCTGGCTGCGGCGAGTGCTCACCGGAGCCGACACGCCGGCCCGATCCACCGTCGGGCCGGCCGGCCCTCCGGCGATCAACGAGCTGTACCACAGCCGTCGCCTGAGCATGGTCCGGCTGGCGGTGCTCATGGTCGACGATCTGTCGACGGCGGAGGACATCGTGCAGGACGTCTTCACGGCGCTCTATCGGAAACATGGGGCGGAGCTGCGTACCATCGCTGATCCGAACGCCTATCTCGTCGCCGGGGTGACCAACGCGGCACGCTCGGCGCTCCGGCGCCGGCGCACCGCCCGGGCCTACGTCCCGCCGCCGCCCGGCACCGCGCCCGCAGCCGAGGACGAGGCGATGCTCGGCGCCGGCGACCAGGAGGTGCTGCGGGCGATGCGCGGCCTCACCGGGCGGCAACGGCAGGTCCTGGTGTTGCGCTACTGGTCCGACCTGTCCGAGGAGGAGATCGCCGACGTGATGCGCGTCTCCCGCGGAACGGTGAAGTCGACAGCGCACCGCGCGCTGTCCGTCCTGCGTGCCCGACTGGGGGAGCGGTGACCGGAAACGGACTGGAGGAGCGGTTGCGCGACGCCCTCACCGCGCGAGCGGAACAGATCACCCAGGAGCGCCTGCGCTTCGGGGAACCACCGACCGTCGCAGCCCTCACCTCGCCCAGCCGGTGGCGGCGCTGGTGGTGGGTGCCGCTCCCGGCCGGCCTGGCAGTGGCCGGCGCGGTGCTGGGAGCGCTGACCCTGACCGGTCAGCCGCCGTCACCCGATCCGAAGCCACTCCCGCCCGCCTCGTCGGCCGAACCGTCAACCGTCATCTCACCGTCGGTGCCCCTGTTCCCGCCGTCGACGCCGGCCCCGTCGGCGTCCACAAACCCGTCCGCGACGACGAGCAAGCCCGGCCGGCCCGAGCTTTCCCCGGACGACACCCCGCCGACCGTGACAGCGGGAGAGCACGACCCGGGAGCCGCCACGCCCACCACGAAGCCGCCGGCGACGACGATCCCCGCCACGCCGCCGTCCTGACTGGCAGGCTGGGAGGATGAACTGGACTCTCGAGGTCGTCGTCGTGCCGGTAACCGACATCGACCAGGCGAAGGCCTTCTACGCCGACCAGCTCGGTTTCACCCTCGACCACGACGTCGCCCCCGCCCCCGACGTCCGCATCGTGCAGCTCACCCCACCGGGCAGCGGCTGCTCGATCGTGATCGGCCGGGGCGCGGTCCCACACATGCCGCCCGGCTCCCTGAAGGGCCTGCAACTGGTGGTCCGCGACATCAAGGCCGCCCACGCCGAACTGACCGCCCGCAACGTCCCGGTCTCCGAGATCCAGCGCCTGGGCGCAAACCCGAACCCCGTCCCCGATCCGCTGGACAACATCGGTTTCTTCTTCTTCGAAGACCCCGACGGCAACAGCTGGGCGGTCCAGCAGATCTCCGCGCGCCCATGACCCCTTTTCTTGTACGAGCTACCCGTTCCATCACTGGCTCCCGCGACGCGGCCTCCTGCCACGCCTTCTCCGTCCCGCGCCCCGCCCCCGCCCGAGACCCAGCCCGTAAAGACCACCTGCTCCACACACCGCCCGAGCTCAAAGCCGAATCCGCTCCTGGGCGCGGGTCGCCAACCGCACCCGAAACGCTTGTGGGTGCGTTCGCCGTCCGGGGGTGGTAGCCACACTCGGAGCTGTTGTGGGTGCGCTCGCCGTCCGGCGGGGTGGTAGCCGCACCCGGAGCTGTTGTGGGTGCGTTCGCCGTCCGGCGAGATGGCAGCCGCACCCGGAGCTGTTGTGGGTGCGCTGGCCATCTCGTGATGAGTGGTGGCCGCACCCGTTCCGTTCGCCGGGAGCTCTCACGTTCCCGATCAGGGCGGTAGCCGTACCCAGAATCGTTGGGTGCGTTCACCTTCCCGGTCGGGGTTGGCAGCGGCACCCGGAGTCTTTGGCGGTGCGTTGGCCGTCCGGCGGGGTGGTGGTGGCACCCGAATCGCTTGTGGGTGCGCTGGCCATCTCGTTTCGGGCGTTCGGCGCACCCATTCCGAACGACGGGAGCGCTCACCCGGCCGATCGGGGCGGTAGCGGCACCCAGAGCCGTTTGTGAGTGCCTTTATCTCCTGGCCCGATGGCAGTGGCCCGATGGCAGTGGCCCGGTGGCAGCGACACCCAAGGCGGCCGGTGGGTGCGTTCATCGTCCCGAAGGGCGGCAGTGGTACCCGAAGCGCTTGTGGGTGCGCTGGCCATCTCGTAATGGTGGTGGTCGCGCCCGGTCCGGCCGCCGGGTGCGCTGACCTTCCCGATTGGGGTGGCAGCGGCACCCGGAGCCGTTTGCGGTGCGTTGGCCGTCCGGCGGGGTGGCGGTGGCACCCGAATCGCTTGCGGGTGAGCTGACCTTCTCGTATGTGGCGTTGGTTGCACCCGTTCCGCATGCCGGGAGCGCTCACCCGGCCGATCGGGGCGGTAGCGGCACCCAAAGCCGTTTGCGGGTGTGTTCACCGTCCGGTGGCGCGGCAGCTGCACCGAAGTGGTTCTGGGTGCGCTGGCCATCCTGTTTGGTGAGTGGGGGTACCCGATCTCGTTGACGGGTGCGTTCACCGTTCTGATCGGGATGGCGGGTGCACCCGAAGTCGTTGTGGGTGCGGCCACCGGCCTTGGAGGCGGTGAGCGCACCCACTTGTCGAGCTGTACCCGCGGCTGTCGAGCTGTATCCGGCGGCTGTGGACCTGAACCCGGCTGTCGACCGTCGTCTGACTGTCGATCGTCGTCTGCCTGTCGTGTCGAAGTGTGCGCCGACGCCGACGCCGACGGCCGACGGCCGACTTGCGCCGATTGTCGACTGCGCCGGCCGTTGACCTGCGCGGCCGTTGACTCGCGCCGGCCGTTGACTCGCGCCGAACTGTTGCCTGCGTCGACCGTTGGCCTGGGTTCGGCCTGCGGCCTGCGGCCGGGTAGCGGGCTACCGGGGACCGGAGCCCTTCGGGCAGGGGGCTACCGAGGACCGGCGCCCTTCGGGCAAGGGCTGTCCGAAGGGCGCCGGGAACGGTCAGAGCTGGGTGGGAACGTTCGCCGCGGCGGCCCTGTCCAGCAGGAACAGGGTCTTGCGGGTGCCGGTCGCGCTGGCCGCCGGCAAGTGCTTGTCGCCGCCGCCCTCGACCGCCACGCCGATCGGGCCCGCCTTGTCCGCACCGGCCGCGATCAACCAGACCTCGTCGGCGCTCTGGATGGTGTGCAGGGTCAGCGTGACCCGGGTGGGCGGCGGCTTCGGGCTGTCGAATGTCGCCGCCGTCGTGCCGGTTTCGGCCAGCACCGGGTGTTCCGGGAAGAGGGACGCTACGTGGCCGTCTTCGCCCACGCCCAGCATCAGCACGTCGAAGCGGGGCAGTGAGCCGCCGCCGGGGCCGGCCGCGGCGGACAGTTCGGTCGCGTAGCGGGCTGCCGCGGCGGTGGCGTCGTCGCCGTCGGGGCCGTCGGAGGCCGGCATGGCGTGCACCCGGGCCGGGTCGAGCGGCAGCTTGTCGAGGAGGGCCTCGCGGGCCTGGGTCTCGTTGCGGTCCGGGTCGCCGGAGGGCAGGAACCGTTCGTCGCCCCACCACAGGTCCACCCGGGACCATTCGATGGCGGCGGAGGCGGGTAGTTCGCGGACGGCTCGCAGCACTTTCGCGGCGACCCGGCCGCCTGTCAGGACCACGTTCGCCGTCCCGTACGCGGCCTGCGCGTCAATGATCTTGATGACGAGTCGTGCCGCCACCGTGGACGCCAGGATGTCGGCGTCCGGTACCACCACGACCGCGGTCTCACTCACGGATTTTGCTCCTCCATCGCAGAGCCGCCCGCCATCGGTGCGGCGGACGGCTCTGTCGGTAAATATTCGGTCAGAGAGCTGAACCGGCGATGGCAGCCAGTGCCGGGTCCTTCCAGACGTGCACCCGCATCGGCGCCCGGTGGCTCAGGTCGCTGAGACCGGCCATCGCTGCGAGGGCGTCCGCGTAGATCTGGTCGGGGTCGAGCCGCCGCAGTTCTTCGGCGAGTTCGTCGCCGACGGGACGGCGCGGCAGCGGCATGTACCGGTCTTCCTGGCCGGTCCGGCTGAACAGCGCGGTGCCTTCCTCGCGGGTGACACGCACGCAGTCGCCGTTCTCACACTGGAGTTCGACCGAGTGCAGGCGCGGCGCCCGGTCGGTGTGTTCGAGTGTCGGCTCGATGCCCAGCCGGGATTTGAGCCAGCCCAGCATCAGCCAGGCGGTCGGGTCGTTCTCCGGTGCCACGATCTTGGCGCCGGTGACCCGGGCCTCGGTGCTGTCGAAGGCGCCGGCCACCAGCGTCCGCCACAGCGTGATCCGGGTCCAGGTCAGGTCGGTGTCACCGGGCGCGTAGTCGACGGCCCGCTGGCGCAGCGCGGCCACCGGGTCGGGGGCCTGCGCCGAGTCGGTGATCCGCCGGTCGGCCACCACACCCAGGAAGTCGTTGGCGATCATGTTCGGCGGCTCTTCGTGCCACCAGGAGACCACCGGGACGTCCGGGGCGAGCAGCGGCATGACGACCGACTCGGCGTGCAGCGCGAGGCGACCGTACATCCGCATGACGACCGCCTCGGCGGGGCCGAGGCGCCCGCCCACGACGATCTCGGCGTCCAGACGGCTGCGGCCCTCCATGTCGGAGCGGACCACGATGAGCAGCCGGCACGGGTGGGCCGACGCCGCGATGGTGGCCGCTGCCTCGGCCTCGCGGACCTTCTTCTCCTCGACCACCGCGACCAGGGTGAGTGCCAGGCCGGAGGCGACGCCGCCGGCGCTGCGCCGTTCGGCGGCCAGGGCCTTCACCACTTCGTTGCCGGTGGTGTCCCACAGTCCGATCATGCTCGCCTCCAGGCACGGCCCTCGCGCGCCAGCATCTCGTCCGCGGCCCGCGGACCCCATTCGCCGGCCCGGTACGGTTCGGGTTTCTTGCCCTTCCAGGCCGCCTCCAGCGGGTCGATGACCCGCCATGACTGCTCGACCTCGGCGGCGTCCGGGAACAGGGTCCGGTCGCCGATCAGGACGTCCAGCACGAGACGCTCGTACGCCTCCGGGCTGGACTCGGTGAAGGCCTCGCCGTACTGGAAGTCCATCGCGATGTCGCGGACCTCCATGGCGGTGCCGGGCACCTTGGAGCCGAACTTCAGCACCACGCCCTCGTCCGGCTGGACCCGGATGACGAGCTGGTTGTGGCCCAGCATCTCCACGTCGGCCGGGTCGAACGGCAGGTGCGGCGCCCTCTTGAAGAGGATCGCGATCTCGGTGACCCGGCGTGGCATCCGCTTGCCGACCCGTACGTAGAACGGGACGCCGGCCCAGCGCCGGTTCTGGATGCCGAGGCGGACCGCCGCGTAGGTCTCGGTTTTGGATTTCGGCGGGATGTTCGCCTCTTCCAGGTAGCCGACGGCACGTTCGCCGGCGACCCAGCCGGGGAGGTACTGCCCGCGGACCGAGCCGGTGGCGATGTTGTCCGGCAGGCTGATCGCCCGGAGCACCTTGAGCTTCTCGGCCCGCACCTCCTGCGGGTCGAAGCTGGTGGGCTCCTCCATGCCGACCAGGGCGAGGAGCTGCAGGAGGTGGTTCTGCAGCACGTCGCGGGCGGCGCCGGACGCGTCGTAGAACGCGGCCCGGGTGCCGATGCCGACGTCCTCGGCCATGGTGATCTGCACGCTGTCGACGTACTTGGAGTTCCACACCGGCTCGAACAGGCTGTTCGCGAAGCGCAGAGCCATGATGTTCTGGACGGTTTCCTTGCCCAGGTAGTGGTCGATGCGGAAGACGTCCTCGGGAATGAAGACCTCGTCGACCAGCTGGTTCAACTCGACGGCGCTCTGCAGGTCGTGCCCGAACGGCTTCTCCACCACGACCCGCCGCCAGCCGCCGGACTTGGCGCTGTCCGCCATGCCGGTCCGGTTGAGCTGGTTGAGCACCAGCGGGAACGCCGCGGGCGGGATCGAGAAGTAGAAGGCCGCGTTACCCGTGATGCCGTTGCGTTCCCGCAGGTCGTCAAGGGTGGCCGAGAGCTGGTCGAACGCCTCGTCGTCGTCGAACGAGCCGGGGATGAAGTGGAACTGCTCGGAGAGCCGTCGCCAGACGTCCTCACGCCACGGTGTGCGGGCGCCCTTCTTGGCGGCGGCGTAGGCGAGCGACTCGAAGTCACCCTCGCCCCAGTCCTGGCGAGCGAAGCCCAGGACCACGAATCCGGGCGGCAGCAGACCGCGGTTGGCCAGGTCGTATACGGCCGGAATCAGTTTCTTTCGAGACAGGTCACCGGTGACCCCGAAGATCACCAGAGCGCAGGGCTCCGGGATCCGTGGAAGCCTACGGTCCTGTGCGGTGCGCAGCGGATTACCCACGTCCCCATCCTGCCAGTTCCAAGGGTGTTGAGCGGCCTGTCGCGGGGAGCCCGCGACAGGCCGCAGAGTGTTCGTGCCTAGGCGGCGTCGCTCGGCTTCGAGGAGCCGGCCGCGGCGGCCTTGAGGGACTTGTCGACGCCTTCGAGCAGCTCGTTCCAGCTCGTCTCGAACTTCTCGACGCCCTCCTCCTCGAGGACCTTCACCACGTCGTCGAAGTCGATGCCGGCGGCCTTGATGCCCGCGAAGACCGACCGCGCGTGCTCGTAGTTGCCGGTGATGGTGTCGCCCTTGGTCTCACCGTGGTCCTCGAACGCGAGGATGACCGACTCCGGCATGGTGTTCACCGTGCCGGGGGCGATGAGCTCCTCGACGTAGATCGTGTCGCGGAGTTCCGGGCTCTTGGTGCCGGTGGACGCCCAGAGCGGACGCTGCGGCTGGGCGCCGGCGGCGGCCAGGGCCTTCCACCGCTCGCTGCCGAACACCTGGGTGTACGCCTCGTACGCCAGACGCGCGTTGGCGATGGCGGCCTGGCCCTTGAGCGCCTTGGCCGCATCGGTGCCGACCTTGTCCAGGCGCTTGTCGATCTCGGAGTCGACCCGGGACACGAAGAACGACGCCACCGAACCGATCTTGGTGATGTCGTGGCCGTTCGCCTTGGCCTGCTCCAGACCGTCGAGGAACGCCTCCATGACGGCCTTGTAGCGGTCCAGCGAGAAGATCAGCGTGACGTTGACGCTGATGCCCGCGGCCAGGACCTGGGTGATGGCCGGCAGACCCGCGAGGGTCGCCGGGATCTTGATGTAGAGGTTCTCCCGGTTGACCAGCCACCAGAGGGTCTTCGCCTCGGCGACGGTCGACTCGGTCTCGTGCGCCTTGCGCGGGTCGACCTCGATGGAGACCCGGCCGTCGATGCCGTTGCTCCGGTCGTACTCCGGACGCTCGACGTCACACGCCCAGCGGACGTCCTTGGCGGTCATCAGGCGGACGGCCTCCTCGACCGTCACGCCCTGTACCGCGAGGTCGCGCAGCTGCTCGTCGTACGCGTCAGCGTCGGAGAGCGCCTTCTGGAAGATGCTCGGGTTCGTGGTCACGCCGACCACGTGCTGCTGCAGGCGCGACTTGTCCAGCGAACCGCTGGTCAGACGAACCCGGGAGAGATCGTCGAGCCACACCGCGACACCCGCGGCGGACAGCTCGGCAAGCCTGTCGGTCATGTGATTTCTCCTCAGTTTCCGGTCTTGTGGCCGGTGATCTCGCCGACCTTGGCGAGCGAGGCGTGAGCCTTCGCGACGATGTTGTCGGCGGTGAAGCCGAACTGTTCGAACAGGACCTTCGCCGGGGCGGAGGCGCCGTAGTGCTCGATGCTGACAGCCTCGCCGGCGTCGCCGATGAGACGGTCCCAGCTCATCCGGATGCCGGCCTCGACCGAGACGCGGGCCTTCACGCCGTGCGGGAGGACCTCCTGCTGGTACGCCACGTCCTGCTGGAAGAACCACTCCTGGCAGGGCATCGAGACGACCCGGGTCGGGGTGCCGTCGGCCTCGAGGCGCTCCTGCGCGGTCAGCGCGATCGCGACCTCGGAACCGCTGGCGATCAGGATCACCTTCGGGGCGCCCGGGGTGGAGGCCTCGGAGAGGATGTAGCCGCCCTTGAGGGTGCCCTCGGCCGACGCGTACTTGGTGCGGTCCAGGGTGGGCAGGTTCTGCCGGGACAGCGCGAGCGCGGTCGGCCGGTCGGTGTGCTCCAGGGCGCCACGCCACGCGTACGCGGTCTCGTTGGCGTCGGCCGGGCGGACCACGTCGAGGCCGACGATCGCGCGCAGCGCGGTCAGCGTCTCGATCGGCTGGTGCGTCGGGCCGTCCTCGCCGAGGCCGATCGAGTCGTGCGTCCAGACGAAGGTGACCGGCAGCTTCATCAGCGCGGACAGGCGGACCGAGCCGCGCATGTAGTCGCTGAACACCAGGAAGGTGCCGCCGTACGGGCGGGTGCCGCCGTGCACCGCGATGCCGTTCAGGATCGAGCCCATGCCGTGCTCACGGATGCCGAAGTGCAGCGTGCGGCCGTACTCGTGACCGGGGAACGCCTTGGTCGCGTACTCGGCCGGGATGAAGGACGGCTCGCCCTCCATGGTGGTGTTGTTGGATTCCGCCAGGTCGGCGGAGCCACCCCAGAGCTCGGGGAGGACCGGGGCGAGCGCCTTGAGGATCTTGCCGGACGCGGCGCGGGTGGCCAGGCCCTTCTCGTCCGCGGCGAACTCGGGCAGGGCGGCGGCCCAGCCCTCCGGCAGCGCCTTGGCGGCGAGCCGGTCGAACAGCTTCTTGCCCTCGGCGTTGCCGGCGGCCCAGGCGTCGAACGCCTTCTGCCACTCGGCCTTGGCCGCGCGGCCGCGCTCGACGACCTGCTGGGCGTGCTTGACGACCTCGTCGTCGATCGCGAACGGCTCGGCGGCGAAACCGAGCAGCTCCTTGGTCGCGGCGACCTCGGCGCCACCCAGGGCGGAACCGTGGATCTTGCCGGTGTTCTGCTTGTTCGGCGCGGGGAAGCCGATGATGGTCTTGAGGACGATGAACGACGGCTTGTCGGTCACCTTCTTGGCGGCCTGGATCGCGTCCCAGAGCGCCTCGACGTCCTCGGCGTAACCACCCTCGGACCGCCAGTTCACGGTCTGGACGTGCCAGCCGTACGCCGCGTAGCGCGCGCCGACGTCCTCGTTCTTGGCGATCCGGGTGTCGTCCTCGATGGAGATCTCGTTGTCGTCGTAGATCACCGTGAGGTTGCCGAGCTTCTGCACCGAGGCGATGGCGCTGGACTCGTGGCTGACACCCTCTTCGATGTCGCCGTCCGAGGCCAGGGCGTAGACCTGGTGGTCGAAGGGGGACTCGCCGGCGGCGGCCTCGGGGTCGAACAGGCCCCGCTCGCGACGGGCGGCCATGGCCATGCCGATCGCGTTGCCGATGCCCTGGCCCAGCGGACCGGTAGTGATCTCGACGCCGGGGGTGTGCCCGTACTCCGGGTGGCCCGGGGTCAGGGAGTCCCACTGGCGCAGGGACTTCAGATCATCGAGTGACAGGCTGTAACCATTGAGGAACAGCTGAACGTACAGAGTGAGACTGGAGTGACCACACGACAGCACGAAGCGGTCGCGGCCCGCCCAGTTCGGATCCGTCGGGTCGTGCCGCATGACACGGTTGAACAGCAGGTAGGCGGCCGGGGCCAGGCTCATCGCCGTGCCGGGGTGACCGTTGCCGGCCTTCTCGACCGCGTCCATGGCGAGCACCCGGGCGGTGTCCACCGCCTTGCGGTCGAGGTCGGACCAGTTGAGAGCGGGATCTTTGCTAGCCACGTCGGTTGTGCTCCTCGGGCAAAATTGTGGAACCCTTTTCGGCTTGACCCTATCCAGTAGGGCTAAACACGTGCGCAGTGAACGCCCTAGGCACATACGCTGTGAGCGGACACGCCGGTTCAAACGATGTGACTCTCTGCACCCGAACCGGGTGGCCCGAGCAGCGCAGACGACTGCGCGTAGGCTGTCCGGGCGGGCCGCCGGGTGCTATCCCCGGCAACGGCCGCGAAATAAAGCCGATGCCGGAAGGTGGCTGTCCGTGAGCATGATCACCGAGCGTCCCGCCCAGCGGCGGGCGCCCGGCGTGGTGGAGCGCCCGAAAAAAGGCGCCCCTCCTGCTGTGGCCGAAGCCCGTCGTGACTGGACCGCCCTGCTCCGGGCCTACGTCTCGCTGACCAAGCCGCAGATCGTCGAGCTGCTCCTGGTCACCACGGTGCCGACGATGATGCTGGCGGCCGGTGGCTGGCCGGATCCGCTGACCTTCGTGGTCGTCCTGGTGGGCGGCGCGCTGGCGGGCGGCGCGGCGAGCGCACTCAACTGCTACATCGATCGCGACATCGACCAGCTGATGCGGCGCACCAAGCGCCGGCCGCTGCCGACGAACACGATCACCCCGCGCGCGGTGCTGATCTTCGGCCTGACGCTCGCGGTCATCTCGGTCGTGATGATGGCGGTCCTCACCAACTGGCTCGCCACCGCGCTCACCGCGGCGTCGATCTTCTACTACGACGTGGTCTACACGCTCTGGCTGAAGCGCCGGACGCCGGCGAACACGTTCTGGGGCGGTGTCTGCGGCGCGGCGCCGGTCCTGATCGGCTGGGCCGCGGTGACCGGCGGACTGTCCCCGATGGCGTGGGCGCTTTTTGCGGTTGTCTTCTTTTGGCAGATGCCGCACTTCTATGCGCTCGCCGTGAAGTACAAGGAGGACTACGCCCGGGCCAGCATCCCGATGCTGCCCGTGGTGCGCTCCGCCCAGCGGGTCAACTTCGAGATCCTCTTCTACACCGTCCTGACTCTCGCGTCCTCGGCGTGGGTCTGGGCACTGGGTCTGAGCTGGATCTACGGCGGCACGGCGATCGTGTCCGGACTCGTGTTCCTGGCCGAGGCGATCCGTCTGGCCTACAAGAACCGGGCCGGCGAGGTGGTCAAGCCGATGCGGCTCTTCCACCTCTCGATCACCTACCTGACGGTGCTCTTCCTGGCCGTCGCGGTCGACGCGCTCGTCTGATCCGGCTCGCGGATCGCTCTGTGTGACTCCGGTTACGGCTTCGTCGCACAGGATGCCCGGAATGTAGCTACAGGTGGTTACTGTCCGTCACTCATTCGTGGGAATCAGTGCGCGGGTGCAAATCAGACTTTATCGCCGCGAAACGATCGTCGATCATTCGAAACCTGCTGGTAACAGGGGTCACAAAAGGATCGTCGATGCACCCACCGGATCCGCGTGAGTGCTTAGGCTGCGGACCATGGCAGATGGTTCCGTTTCGACACTGACCTCCGACATCAAGACTTTCGCCGCCGGTCACGGCGGCGCGAAGGCAGTGATCGAGTATGTCGGTAAGCGCGGCGCCCGCATCGTCCTCGTCGGCGAGGACGGCGAGTGGTCCGACCAGTTCGCCAAGGACACCGGCGTCGCCCGTGAGGCCTGCGAGGGCGCGGGTGTGAAGGTGGAGAACGAGTGGGAGCGCGAGCTGATGGAGCAGATGCGCCCCAGCAACGACCTGTGGCGCTCGATGTCGCGCCGGAGCATGGCCCGCTAGTGGCCGATCCGTCCCGCGTCGCGCTGGTCACCTGCGCGACCTTTCCCGACCTCTATGCGGACGACCTCCCGCTGCGCGACGCCCTGCTCGCGAGCGGGGTGCTCGTCGACGCGCTCCGCTGGGACGACGACGGCGCCGACTGGGCGGCCTACGACCTGGTCGTCGTCCGGTCCCCGTGGGACTACGTGGCCCGCCGGGACGCGTTCGTCGCGTGGGCCCGGAGCGTGCCACGGTTGGCCAACCCGGCCGACGTGATCGCCTGGAACACCGACAAGCGGTACCTGGGTGAGCTGGCCGAAGCCGGCGTGCCGATCATCCCGACCACGTTCGCCGGCCCGGGTGACACCTGGACGCCGCCGGCCGAGGGGGAGTGGGTGGTCAAGCCCACGATCAGCGCCGGCAGCCAGGACACCGGCCGCTACGTGCTCCCGGAGCAGGCCGGTCCGGCCCGGGCGCACGTCGACCGCCTGATCGCCGCCGGGCGCACCGCGATGATCCAGCCGTACATGGCGGCGGTCGACACCGCCGGTGAGACCGCGGTGCTGTGCGTTCCCGACGTGACCGGTGCGCTGACCTTCAGCCACGGTGTCCGCAAGGGGGCGATGCTCACCGAGACCGGCGGCGGCGCGATCGAGGTCGGCAGCGAGGTGATCGCCCCGCGCGAGCCGTCCAGCGCCGAACTGGCGCTCGCCCGCCGTGTCCTGGAGGCGGTGCCCGGTGACGCCAAACGCCTGCTCTACGCCCGGGTCGACCTGATCCCGGGCCCGGACGGCAGTCCGCTGCTGATCGAACTCGAGCTCACCGAGCCGAGCCTGTTCCTGCGCACCGCACCCGGTTCCGCCGAACGCCTCGCCGCGGCGATCCTCGCCCGGCTCTGACCGGGATCCACCAGCGACAAGCAGCGAGACCAGCAGAACCAGCCAAACCGGCGAGACCAGCCAGACCAGCGAGACCCTCAGAACCAGCGAAAGGCCGGCCGGGACTTCCGGTCGGCCTTTTCTCTGCGGTACGAGCCACACCCGTCACAGACGCAGCACGACCGTCCCGGAGCTGTCCGGAGCGCGAGCACCTGCCCGGCCACCCGCCGGCCACGCGAGCGACGGCCCGTGACCGTGGCAGCCCTTCCGCTGGGCCACTCCGGGACGGATGAGTTGCGTTTGTGACGGGTGTGGCTCGTACCGCAGAAGCCGAGGGTGAGAGGGGCGGCTCAGACCGCGGCAGGCTCCTTGGCCGGCGCGGGCTCCCCGGCGGGGGCGGCGACGACGACCGGGCGTTCGCGCAGCGCCCAGAGCACGGCGAGGGTGCTGGTCCAGACCAGGCCGGAGCCGAGCATGTGCACGCCGACCAGGATGATCGGCAGGTGCGTGAAGTACTGCACGAAGCCGATCAGGCCCTGGGAGAACTCCACGATCACCAGCACCGCGGCGGCCCGGACGGCGGTGGCCGGGGCGCCGGTCGCGCGCAGGGCGAACCAGAGCGCCACGCTCAGGCCGATCAGCAGGAAGACCAGGTCGGCGTGCACCTGGGAGATCTGCGTCGGGTCGAGACCGTTGCGGGCGGCGCCGTGGTCGCCGGCGTGCGGACCGGAACCGGTCACGACCACGCCGGCCGCGATGACGGCGAAGCTGGCCGCGGTGGTGAGCCACGCCAGGTGCCGGATCGGGGCCGGGACGTGCCAGATCTTGTCGCCGCCACCCTCGCCGGCCCGGCGCCAGAGCGCGTAGCAGCCGGCGATCATCACGATCGAGACGATGAAGTGCAGGCCGACCACCCACGGGTTGAGGCCGGAGAGCACGGTGATGCCACCGACCACGCCCTGCGCGGGGACGGCGAAACCGACCGCGACCGACAGCCACACGACGGCCTTGCGGCGCGGGCGCTGGGCGATCGCGGCGGCGAACGTGGCGATGGCGAGACCGACCAGGACGAACGTGAGCAGGCGGTTGCCGAACTCGATCATCCCGTGGACGCCCATCTCGGCCGTCGTCGTGTAGGAGTCGTCGGTGCACCGCGGCCACGTCGGGCAGCCCAGACCGGAACCGGTGAGCCGAACGGCCGCTCCGGTGACGATCAGGGTGATGTTGGCGATCAGGGACGCCAGGGCCAGCGGGCGTAAAGCGGATGCCAGGGACCTCACGCCGGGGATCGTACGCCCGGATGCGAACGGGCCTTTCAGCAGCTCCGGTAACCGGTGTGGTGGATCACCGGGGTTCGGTTTGCAGGGGCTGGACGAAATACGTAACGTTGGCGTAGTGAAATACGAGGTGCTGTCCGGCGACGGCGCGGGGGCTCCGGCCACCGTGACGGACGGGCGCACCCGTGACCGGGTCGCGCACCTGCTCATCGAGCGGGGTGCCGCCACCGCCGCGGAGCTCGGCAAGGTGCTCGGGCTGAGCCCGGCCGCGATCCGCAAACACCTCGACGCGATGCTCGCCGATCATCTGGTGGAGACACGGGCCGTCCGCTCGGACCGTCCCCGGGGCCGTGGCCGCCCGGCCAAGGCGTTCGTGCTGACCGCCGCCGGCCGTGAGGGTCTGATCCCGCACCACTACGACGGTCTGGCCACCGCCGCCCTGCGCTGGATCGCCTCGACGCACGGCCCGCAAGCGGTGTCCGCGTTCGCCGAGACCCAGGTGGGCGCCCTCGAGGGCCGGTTGCACGCCGCGCTGGCCTCGGCCGGCCAGGACCCGCTCGCCCGTGCCGAGGCGCTCGCCGAGGCATTGACGGCCGAGGGATACGCTGCCAATGCGACCACCATCGCGTCGGGTGGCCAACTGTGCCAACATCACTGCCCGGTGGCTCACGTGGCTGCCGAGTTCCCTCAGCTGTGCGACGCCGAGACCGAAGTCATCTCCCGGCTCATCGGCACCCACGTGCAGCGCCTCGCCACCATCGCGCACGGCGACGGGGTGTGCACCACGCACATTCCCGCTTCGAAGTGCGCTCCTGCCACCACGGTTAGTAAGGACAGATTGCAATGACGGACCAGATCGTGACCCAGGAAGAGCACCTCGCCGCTCTTGGCCGGTACGAGTACGGCTGGGCCGACGCTGACGTTGCCGGCGCGGCGGCGCAGCGCGGCCTGTCCGAATCCGTGGTGCGCAACATCTCCGCTCTGAAGAACGAACCGCAGTGGATGCTCGACCTGCGGCTCAAGGGCCTGCGCCTGTTCGACCGCAAGCCGATGCCGCACTGGGGCGCCGACCTCACCGGCATCGACTTCCAGAACATCAAGTACTTCGTGCGCTCCACCGAGAAGCAGGCCGCCAGCTGGGAGGACCTGCCCGAGGACATCAAGGCGACGTACGACAAGCTGGGCATCCCGGAGGCCGAGAAGCAGCGCCTGGTCGCCGGTGTCGCCGCGCAGTACGAGTCCGAGGTCGTCTATCACGCGATCCGCGAGGACCTCGAGGAGCAGGGCGTCCTGTTCCTGGACACCGACACCGCGCTCAAGGAGCACCCGGAGCTCTTCCAGGAGTACTTCGGCACGGTCATCCCGGTCGGTGACAACAAGTTCGCCGCTCTCAACACCAGCGTCTGGTCCGGCGGCTCGTTCATCTACGTGCCGAAGGGCGTGCACGTGGACATCCCGCTGCAGGCCTACTTCCGGATCAACACGGAGAACATGGGCCAGTTCGAGCGGACCCTGATCATCGCCGACGAGGGCAGCTACGTGCACTACGTCGAGGGCTGCACGGCGCCGATCTACTCGTCCGACTCGCTGCACTCCGCGGTCGTCGAGATCGTCGTGAAGAAGAACGCCCGGGTGCGGTACACGACCATCCAGAACTGGTCGAACAACGTCTACAACCTGGTCACCAAGCGCGCCACCTGCGAAGAGGGCGCGACCATGGAGTGGGTCGACGGCAACATCGGCTCCAAGGTGACGATGAAGTACCCGGCCGTCTACATGACCGGCGCGCACGCCAAGGGCGAGGTCCTCTCGATCGCCATGGCCGGCCAGGGTCAGCACCAGGACTCCGGCGCCAAGATGGTGCACGCCGCGCCGCACACCTCCTCGACGATCATCTCCAAGTCGATCGCCCGGGGCGGCGGCCGCACGTCGTACCGCGGTCTGGTGCAGGTGCTGGAGGGCTCGGCCAACTCCAAGAGCACGGTCAAGTGCGACGCGCTGCTGGTCGACACGATCTCCCGGTCGGACACGTACCCGTACGTCGACATCCGCGAGGACGACGTGAACATGGGGCACGAGGCGACCGTCTCCAAGGTCAGCGAGGACCAGCTCTTCTACCTGATGAGCCGTGGCCTGACCGAGGACGAGGCGATGGCGATGATCGTGCGTGGCTTCATCGAGCCGATCGCCAAGGAGCTCCCGATGGAGTACGCCCTGGAGCTGAACCGCCTGATCGAGCTGCAGATGGAAGGCGCTGTCGGCTGATTTCGAGCTGGCGTTCCGGACGATCATCTTAAAAAGGACGAAATGACAACCGAGGCCATCGCCCCGCCGAGCACCAAGTCCCAGGTGCTGCGCTCCTTCGACGTCAACGACTTCCCGGCCCTCAACGGGCTGGAGGAGGAGTGGCGTTTCACCCCGCTCAAGCGTCTGCGTGACCTGGTCAAGGCCACCGCCCTGACCGGCGCCGCACCGTCGGTCGAATACGGCGATCTGCCGGCCGGCGTCACGGTCTCGTCCGTCTCCGCGGTCGACCCGGTCCTGACCCCGTTCGACCGGATCAGTGCCCTGGCGTACGGCTCGGCGTCGAGCATCACCCTGATCGAGGTGGCTGCCGAGGCCGAGCCGGCCGAGGCCGCCGTGATCCGGGTGGTCGGCAAGGGCGGCGACGCCGCGGCCGCGCGGACCGTCGTCACGGTCGGCGCGTTCGCCAAGGCGACGATCGTGCTGGAGCAGGTCGGCACGGTCACGCTCGCCGACAACATCGAGGTCGTCGTCGCCGACAGCGCGCAGCTGACCTTCGTGACGCTGGCCGACTGGGACCGCGACGCCGTCCAGGCGCAGCACGTCAAGGTCAAGGTCGGCAAGGACGCCCGGGTGCAGCACGTCCAGGTCACCCTGGGCGGCGACCTGGTCCGGCAGTTCACCAGCGTGGAATACGCCGGCCGCGGCGGCGACGCCGAGCTCTGGGGTCTGTACTTCGCCGACTCCGGCCAGCACCAGGAGCACCGCCAGCTGGTCGACCACAGCGTGCCGGACTGCCGCAGCTACGTCGGCTACCGTGGCGCGCTGCAGGGCGCGTCGGCGCACACCGTCTGGGTCGGCGACGTGCTGATCCGGGCGGAGGCGACCGGCACCGACACGTACGAGATCAACCGCAACCTGGTGCTGACCGACGGCGCCCGCGCCGACTCGGTGCCGAACCTCGAGATCGAGACCGGTGAGGTTGCCGGGGCCGGCCACGCCAGCGCGACCGGTCGTTTCGACGACGAGCAGCTGTTCTACCTGATGGCCCGCGGCATCCCCGAGGGGGAGGCGCGCAAGCTGGTGGTCCGGGGCTTCTTCGCCGAGCTGATCAACAAGATCCCGGTCGAGGAGCTGCGCGAGCGTCTCGGCGACACCATCGAGGCGCGCCTGGCCGAGGCCGGGCAATAGTCATGCCGTTCGAGAACGTCGGGTCCGTCACGGACGTGGCCAAGGGCACCGCCCTCCAGGTGGAGGTCGACGGGGTCGAGGTCGCGGTCGTGCACGCGGACGACGACCAGTTCTACGCCGTACGCGACGAGTGCAGCCACGCCTCGGTGGCCCTCTCCGAGGGCGAGGTGGACGGCTGCGCGCTGGAATGCTGGTTGCACGGGTCCCGTTTCGACCTGCGCACCGGCGAGCCCTCCGGCCCGCCCGCCATCGACCCGGTGGCGGTCTACCCCGTCGAGATCCGCGACGGCGACATCTACGTTTCGACCGAACCGAGTAATGGAGTAGAGCCGTGAGCACCCTGGAGATCCGTGACCTGCAGGTTTCGGTGAAGCTGCCCGAGGGCGAGCTGAAGCCGATCCTGGCCGGGGTCGACCTGACCGTGAAGGCCGGCGAGACCCACGCCATCATGGGTCCGAACGGTTCCGGCAAGTCGACGCTGGCCTACTCCATCGCGGGCCACCCCAAGTACGAGATCACCGGCGGCACGGTGACCCTCGACGGCGAGGACGTGCTCTCGCTGACCGTCGACGAGCGTGCCCGGGCCGGCCTCTTCCTGGCCATGCAGTACCCCGTCGAGGTTCCCGGCGTGTCGGTGGCCAACTTCCTGCGTACCGCCAAGACGGCGATCGACGGCGAGGCGCCGAAGCTGCGCACCTGGGCCGGCGAGCTGCGCGGCGCCATGGAGAAGCTGCAGATGGACCCGGCCTTCGCACAGCGCAACGTGAACGAGGGCTTCTCCGGCGGTGAGAAGAAGCGTCACGAGATCATGCAGCTCGAGCTGCTCAAGCCGAAGGTCGCGATCCTCGACGAGACCGACTCCGGCCTGGACATCGACGCGCTGCGGATCGTCAGCGAGGGCGTCAACCGGGTCCGCGAGACCGGCGAGACCGGCTTCCTGCTGATCACCCACTACACCCGGATCCTGCGCTACATCAAGCCGGACTTCGTGCACGTTTTCGTCGGCGGCAAGATCGTCCAGCAGGGCGGTCCGGAGCTCTCCGAGCAGCTCGAGGCCGAGGGCTACGAGAAGTTCCTCACCAAGGCCTGAGAGGTTCTCCGATGAGTTTCGACGTCGCGCGGGTGCGCAAGGACTTCCCGATCCTCGAGCGGGAGGTGAACGGCCACCCGCTGGTCTACCTGGACAGCGCCAACACCTCGCAGAAACCGGTGCAGGTGCTCGACGTCATGCGCGCGCACCAGGAGAAGTACAACGGCAACGTGTCGCGCTCGGTGCACACCCTGGGCACCGAGTCGACCGAGGCCTACGAGGGTGCCCGAGCCAAGATCGCGGCGTTCATCGGCGCGGCGAGCCCGGACGAGGTGGTCTTCACCAAGAACTCCACCGAGGCCCTCAACCTGGTCGCGCACTCCGCCGGACAGCACCTGCGGCTCGGCCCCGGTGACGAGATCGTGATCTCCGAGATGGAGCACCACTCGAACATCGTCCCGTGGCAGCTCCTCTGCGAGCGGACCGGCGCGACCCTGCGCTGGTTCGGGATCACCGACGAGGGCCGGCTCGACGAGTCGGACCTCGACGCGCTGATCACCCCGGCCACGAAGATCGTCTCGCTGGTGCACATGTCCAACGTGCTCGGCACGATCAACGACGTGTCCCGGATCGCCGCCCGGGCCCACGAGGTCGGTGCCCTGGTCGTGCTCGACTGCTCCCAGTCGGTGCCGCACCTGCCGATCGACGTGCGCACCCTGGGCGCCGACCTGATCGCGTTCACCGGGCACAAGATGCTCGGACCGACCGGCATCGGCGTCCTGTGGGGCCGCTTCGACCTGCTCGAACAGCTGCCGCCGTTCCTCGGTGGCGGCTCGATGATCGAGACGGTCACGATGACCGGCACGACCTACGCCGCCCCGCCGGCCCGGTTCGAAGCCGGCACCCCGCCGATCACCGAGGCGATCGGCCTGGGCGCGGCGGTGGACTACCTGACCGGACTGGGCATGGAAGCGGTCCACCAGCACGAACTGGAGATCACCCGGTATGCGCTGGACACTCTGAGCGGCGTACCCGATGTGCGGATCTTCGGTCCGTCCTCTCCGGAGGGCCGGGGCGGCACGGTGTCGTTCGGCGTCGACGGGGTACACCCCCACGACGTGGGACAGATCCTGGACGCGCTCGGCGTGGAGGTGCGGGTCGGGCACCACTGTGCGCGGCCGGTGTGCGCGCGGTTCGGGGTGCCGGCGATGACGCGCGCCTCGTTCTACCTCTACACGACCACGGACGAGATCGACGCCCTGGCGCGCGGCCTCGACCAGGTCCGGAAGGTGTTCGGCTGATGATGCTCGACGGTCTCTACCAGGAGATCATCCTGGATCACTACAAGCATCCGCACGGTCGTGGTCTGCGGGACCCGTTCGACGGGGAGGCGCACCACGTCAACCCGACGTGCGGCGACGAGATCACCATGCGGGTGAGTTCCGATCTGTCCGAGATTTCGTACGACGGGCTCGGCTGCTCGATCAGCCAGGCCTCCGCATCAGTGCTGTACGAACTGCTGCAGGGAACGGACGTGGCCGAGGCGTCCGGAATCCACCATGCTTTCGTCGAACTGATGCAGGGCCGCGGCCAGATCGAGCCGGACGAGGAGGTCCTCGGTGACGGCATCGCCTTCGCCGGGGTCGCCAAGTTCCCGGCCCGGGTCAAATGCGCGCTGCTGCCCTGGATGGCGTTCAAGGACGCCGCGGCGCGCGCCGGTGTGGACGTGGGCGTGAGCCCGGAGGTGAAGGCATGACCGAGAAAACAGCTTCTTCAGTGTCGACCGCCCCCGACCCCGAGACGGCCCCGCCCGTCGCCGCCGGCGAGGCGGTGACGATCCTGTCGTCGCCGCCCGCCGAGGAGGAAGGCGTCAAGACCGTCGCCTCCGTCCCCGGCGACGCGTCGGCCGTCGACGACGAGGTGCCCGGCTGGCTGGCCACCGAACGCGCCGAGGCCGAGGAGGCCGGCGAGCCCGTCGAGGTGCCGGCTGTCGGCGTCTCCGCGGCCGCCGAGACCCCCGACGCCCCCGTCGCGGTGTCGAAGGCGACGCTGGCCGACATCGAGGAGGCGATGAAGGACGTCGTCGACCCCGAACTCGGCATCAACGTCGTCGACCTGGGCCTGGTCTACGGCGCCCACGTGGACGAGGACAACATCGCCACCCTCGACATGACGCTCACCTCGGCGGCCTGCCCGCTGACCGACGTCATCGAGGACCAGACCCGTCAGGCCCTGACCACCGGTCCCGGCGGCGGCCTGGTCCAGGACTTCCGCATCAACTGGGTCTGGCTCCCGCCGTGGGGCCCTGACAAGATCACGGACGATGGCCGGGAGCAGCTCCGGGCGCTCGGCTTCAACGTCTGAGCTGTCCCTCGACAGGGCGGTACGCGATCAGCGTGCCGCCCTGTGCCGTACCCCGGGGTTTGCCTCGTATCCGGGGGCGTCGTACCCCGGGGGTTGTCTCGCACGCCGGTCGTTTGTCGTACCCCGGTGGTTTGTCGTACCTCGGTGGTAGAAACCGAGGATGACTGCGACACCGCCCTTCCCCGAGCTCCTCGCCCTGATCGACAGCCGGTCGGCGGCCCTCCGCGACGCGGTGGCAGCCGCGCCCGACCTGGTGGCGACGGTTCCCGGCTGCCCCGAATGGACGCTGCGCGACCTCGTCACCCACACGGGCAAGGTGCAGCGGTTCTGGGCGGCGGCGGTGACAGCGGCCGACGATTCCGGGCCACCGACCGCCGAGCAGCTCGGCGACCGCGAACCGCCGTCCATGAGTCCCAGCGGTGACGGTCCGTCGGGGGCCGGGCCTGCGGGCGGCGCGGTGGCGGGTGCCGGGCCTACTGGCGGTGACGGTCCGTCGGGGGCCGGGCCCGCGGGTGGCGCGGCGGCGGGTGCGACTCGCGGCGGGCACGAGCGCCACGACGTGCTGCTCGACTGGTTCGCAGCCTCCACGGAGTCCCTGCTCACGGCCCTGCGCGCGGCCGGCCCCGACACGCCCTGCTGGGCCTGGTGGGAGTCGTCGGTCGCACCGTTGACGGCCGGCACGGTGGCACGTCACCAGGTGCAGGAGGCAGCCGTGCACGCCTACGACGCCCAGGAGACCATCGGCAGCCCCGAGCCGATCCCGGCCGCGGCCGCCGTCGACGGGGTCAGCGAGTTCCTGACCGTCTGCCTGGGTTCCCGCACGCCGTGGCCGCACCGCCCGGCCCGGGTGGCGTTCCAGGCGATCGAGGGCCCGTCGTGGACCCTCGACCTCTCCCCGTCCGGCGCCACTGTGGGCCCTGCCGCCTCCGGCGATCCGGTGACCAGGTTGCAGGGCCGGGCCAGTGACCTGGTGTTGGCGCTCTACCGCCGGATCCCCCTCGCGGACGTCCGGGTCGACGGCGATCGTGAGGTGGCCGGCCAGCTGCGGGAGTGGTGCCGCATCGACTGACCCGGCTCTCCGCCGACTGACCCCGCTTGCTGTCGCCTGCTGGCCGGCTGCCGTTGGCCGATCGCTGTTCGCCGCTGGCTGTTGCCGCTCGCCGTTTGCTGGCTGGCCGTCTCCGCTGCCCGTGTTCCTGGCTGCCCGCGTTTCTGGCTGCCCGCGTTTCTGGCTGCCCGCGTTTCTGGCTGCCCGCGTTTCTGGCTGCGTGCGTTCCTGCGTCGGCGATCGTGGTGCGCCTATCACCGTCCTGGGTTGTCGGCGTACCACGATCGAAACGGCAACCACCCACGCGGATCGATCGTGGTGCGCTGACCACTTCGGCGGGTGGTCTGTGCACCACGATCATCAATCCTCGGTAGAGCGTGCGTCCCCGGTTCGGTCCTGCCGCCCGTGGCACCGCGCAGCGTGAACGAGAGCATGCGGACTCGCGACATGGCGCTCCATTGGCGTCCGGCTCCGCGTCCGGCTCCGCGTCCGGCTCCGCGTCCGGCTCCGCGTCCGGCTCCGCGTCCGGCTCCGCGAACAGGTGTGGCTGACCGACGCCATGGGCGGGCGCCGAAGGAAGCTGAGTGGTGTCGCGTCCGGCGGCGCCCGATGTGATCCGGGAGCGGGGGTCAGGCGGGCCCGATGGGGAAGGACTCGGCCAGGAACTCCAGGATCAGGGGGTTGGCTCGGTCGGGGCTTTCCAGGGTGGGGAGGTGGCCGGCCCAGTCGAGCTCCCGGTGGCGGGCGTTCGGGAAGACGGTGGCGAGGTGCGCGGCGATCTGCCGGAAGTCGGGCAGGTCGTGGGCGCCGGAGAGGAGCAGGACAGGCGCGGTGAACTCGGAAAGGTCTGCCGACGGCGAGGCTTCCGACGGCGAGGCTTCCGTCGGGTCGGAGATCTCAGTGTCGGTTTCAGCCTCAGCGCCGGAGGCGGAGTCCACGCCGGTGGTGGTCTCGGTGTCAGCGGCGGCGGCTTCGGCGTCGGCGGCCAGCTGGATGGTGAAGGCGTGGTGCTGCATGAGGTGCAGCTTGGCGCGCGTCGCGTCGTCGGCCAGCGGGCCCAGCCAGAGGTCGACGTTGAGGGCGGTGGCCGCTTCGGCGTCGCCGGCCTCCAGTAGGGCGTCCTCGCGGTCGCCGAACGCGCTCAGCTCCGGGCTCGGGTCGTGGCCCCGCATCGCCGTGGCGATCAGGAGCAGGGCCGGGACCGTCTGCGGGGAGCGGGCGATCAGGTCGAGGGCCACCCGTCCGCCTCCGGAAGCGGCGATCACCGCGGCCCGGGTGGCGCCCAGGGAGGTCAGGAGGGTGAGGACGTCGTCGGCGTCGTTGTAGTCGCCGGTGGGCACCGGGGTCGAGCCGTAACCGTTGAGGTCGCAGCGGACCACCCGGTATCCGGCGCCGGCCAGGACGGGGACCTGCGGGTCCCACATGCGGCGGTCGCCGGTTGTCGAATGCAGCAGCAGCACGACCGGCCCGGAGCCGGTCACATCATGATTGAGAGTCATCGAGCAGGACTGTAGCGACCCGTCGGGAACGCCCGCACCCCAGTAGACCCGCGCCGGAGGACCGAGGGCGCCGAGACGACAGGTCGACAGGTCGACGGGACGGCAGGTCGACGGGTCGACAGGTCGACGGGACGACAGGTCAGGACTGCTACGCCGGGACGACCGCTTTGGCGGGACGTTGCTCGTCGCGTACGGCATCGAGGGCGTGCCATGCCGGGAAGAAGAACGGCGCGGCAGTGACCGCAAGGTATCCCGCGGCTGCGAGAAGCGCCGCCGTCCGCAGCCCGAGCACGTCGGTCGCCCATCCGCCCAGCACGCCGCCGAAGGGGATGCCCGCCCACGACACCGCGATCAGCACGCTCATCACCCGGCCGTGCATGTGCGACGGGATGCGCCCGTAGGCGGCGGCCAGCAGGATCGGGTTGACCGCGGACATCAGGGCGCCGGAGACCGCCGCGGTCGCCAGCACGGCCCACACCCGGTCGGTGGCGGCCACCGCGATGAGCTGGGCCGGTCCGCCGAGGAAGAAACAGATGCCGAGGGTACGCCGCCGCGGCAGCCGAGGTGCCAGGATCGTGTAGATGATGTTGCCGGCGACCGCGCCGAGCCCGAAGGCGGTGCCCACGATGCCCAGGGCGGCCGGTCCGTGTAGTCCGTCGCGGACCCAGACGGGGACGAACACCGTCGAGTACGCCTGGTCGAACATGTTGGTGGCGAACAGCATCGACATGATGCCGAGGATCAGCCGGTCCTGGCGTACGTACCGGAATCCGCCGGCGAGCGCCGCGGTGTAGCACTCGCCGGGGCGTGCTGTCTCGGCCGGGCCGACCCGGACCGCGGTGCTGATGATCAGGGCGCTGACGCCGAAGGTGGCCGCGTCGGCGAGTAGCACGATGACCGGGTCGGATGCGGCGATCAGCACGCCGGCCAGCGGCAGCCCGATCAGGGTGGCGGCGCGGCTGACCCCGTCGTAGAGGGCGGTGCCCCGTTCGGTGGTGAGCCCGGCGGCGTCGATGGTGCGGGGGAGCAGGGCGCGTTTGGAGGCGTCGCCGAATCCGCGGAGGGCGCCGGCCAGGGCGATGAGTCCCATCAGCGCGCCGAGGGACAGTCCACCGGCTGCGCAGGCCGCGAAGAGCGGGATGCCGGCTACCGCGAGCATGCTGGCGGCGTCGGCGGCGACGCTGGTCGGGCGGGGGCCGATCCGGTCGACGAGGGGACCGCCGAGGAGCCCGGCCAGGATGTACGGCAGCATTTCGGCGAATCCGGCCAGGCCGGCGAGCAGTGCCGAGTCGGTGCTGGTCAGGACCAGCCAGGGCAGCGCGACGAAGGTGATCCGGCTGCCGAGCATGGAGACGGCCTCGGCGGAGAGGAGGCCGGTGAGCTGGCGGTTCACCACATGCCGTCCGGGAGTTGCGGTAACGCCCGCCATTGGAACACCACCCGCCGGGCGTCGGACCGGACCGGATCGCCGGGGTATTCGTCGAGCAGGGATTCGATGCGGCGTTGCAGGTCGGCCGCTTCGGTGGGGGTGAGGCGCAGGATCCGGCTTCCGGTCGCCGTGTCGCCGGGGTCGACGACACGCCACCATCGTTCCCGGCCGGTGTTGCGGCCGGCGTCCTCTTCGACGAACCCGTATCCGGCGAGTTTGCGCAGGTGGTAGCTGGTGGATCCGGACGACTCACCGAGTCGCCCGGCCAGCCGGGTGGCGGTCGAGGCGCCCTGTTCCCGCAGGATCCCGAGGATCTGGACACGTAGCGGATGGGCGAGGCCACGGAGAGTGTGTGGAGGGAGCACCGTCAAAAGATAAGTTTGCAAATATACCTTTGCAATACGTTCATCGATATTTTTCGGGCATTCATGCAGGCGGCAGATGATCGATGACGTTGTACCCGTCCAGGGTGAGTCGTTCGCCGGTACGCCGGAACCGGCTGACCGAGGCGTTGCGGACGTACCCCGACGCGGCCTCCACCGCCAGCACCCCGTCCCAGTCCAGTTCCTCGAGCACCGCCCGGGTCATCAGCACCACCGCATCGTGGGCGACCACGATCACCCGCCGGCCGTCGTGATCGCGGTGCAGGTCCTCCAGGAAGGACCGCAGCCGGACCGCGATGTCGGCGAACGACTCGCCACCGGGCGGGGCATAACGGAACTCGCCCGCCTCGGCCCGCCGTGCCGCCTCGTCCGGGAACCGGGCCGTGATCGCCGCCCGGGTCAGCAGCTCCAGATCACCCTGGAGGCGGTCCACCAGACGGTCGTCGGTCGTCGGCTCGGGAAAGTCGACGCCGGACGCCTCGGCGGCGATCCGCCAGGTCTCACGGGCCCGCAGATACGGCGAGGTGATCACCACGTCGGGCCGCTGCTCCTCCGGCAGCGTGCCCAGCCAGGCGCCCAGCGCGCGGGCCTGCTCCTCCCCGAGCGGGGTGAGCGGGACCTCCGCGTCGCGGCCGCTCACCTCGGCCTCCATCAGGCCTTTCGCGTCCGCGGCGGGGAGGGCGACGTTGGCGAGGCTCTGTCCGTGCCGTACCAGGATCAGTTCAGCGACCATGATCGGACCCTACCCAGCCGGACGCCATCGGTCACTTTCTGGTATCAGGGAGAAGCGAAAAGTGATGAGCGTCTAGTGGGGGAGGTGGGGCCCGTGACCGGGGCTTTCCTCAACGGCGTGATCGCCGGATACGGCATCGCCGTGCCGGTCGGCGCCATCGGCGTGCTGATCGCCACTCTGAGCGCCCGCGACTCGCTGCGCGTCGGTGCCGCCGCCGGCCTGGGCGCGGCCACCGCCGACGGGCTGTATGCCCTGGTCGCCGTCGCCGGGGGAGCGGCCGTCGCCGGGCTGATCGCGCCGGTCGCCGTCGCGCTGCGCTGGGTGGGCGCGGTCGTGTTGCTCGGACTGGCCGCCTGGACGGCCCGGGGTGCGTTCCGCGGCGCCGCGACCGAGCGGGCGGAGCGTCCCACGACGGCGCTCCGGGCGTACGCCGGTGTGCTCGCCCTGACCCTGCTGAACCCGGCCACGGTGATCTATTTCGCCGCGCTGGTCCTCGGCAGCGGCGGTTCCGGCGGAGGGCCGTGGTTCGTCGCCGGTGCCTTCCTGGCCTCGGCGAGCTGGCAACTCTTCGTCGCCGGCGGCGGTTCCCTGATCGGGCGCCTGCTGACCGGACCCCGCGGCCGCCTGATCACCGCGCTGGTCTCGAGCGTCGTGATCGCCGTCCTCGCGGTCCGGCTGGTGCTCTGACGCGCCTGCCGGCCTGCCGCTGTACGGCTGGTGCTCTGACGCGCCTGCGGGCCTGCCGCCGTAGGCTGGCGGGATGGGTGAACGGGCGGCGGCCGGCGGCGGGAAGTGGGTGGACGTCGCGCCGGAACGGTTGCCGCGATGGCTGGAGAACTTCGGGGGCCGGCACGGCGCGTACACCGCGAGCGGTCTGACCGTGACCGGCGCGGACGGCGCGTCGGCGACGCTGCACGCCCCGCCCGGAGCCGGCCCGGTCGCGACGATCGACGAGCTGATCGGTGCGGCGTCGCGGAGACGGCTGCTGGGCCTGCTCCTCGCGCGCAAGGGCGCGGTCGCCGTCGGCATCGCCGACGGACCGGAACTGATCACTTCCAAGGTGGACACGCACTACGTGCAGGGCCGCACGGCGGCCGGTGGCTGGTCACAGCAGCGCTTCGCGCGCCGCCGGGACAATCAGGCGAAGGCGGCCGCGTCGGACGGCGCCGGCATCGCGGGCCGCATTCTTCTGCCCCGGGTACGCGAGATGACCGCGCTCGTGACCGGCGGTGACCGCACGGCCGTCGACGCGATCCTTGCCGCGCCCCCCTTGGCGGCGCTCGCCGCGTTGCGTCACGAGCGGCTGCTGGAGGTGCCCGAGCCACGCCACGCGGTGTTGGTGTCCGCGATCGCCATGGCCCGGGCTGTTCCGATTCTGATCAGAGAGGTCAGCTGACCGCGCCGGCGGCGAAGGTGTCGCACTTCTTCGGGTCGCCGGAGTCGTAGCCGACCCGGAACCACTGCTGGCGCTGCGCCGACGTGCCGTGGGTGAACTCCTCCGGGTTGACCTCGCCGCCGCCGCGCTGCTGGAGCGCGTCGTCGCCGATCTTGCCGGCGGTGTCGATGCCCTGCTGGATGTCCTCGTCGGTGAGGCTGGTGAAGATCTTGTCGCCGTCCTTGTCGGTCGTCGTCGACGCCGAGTGGGCCCAGGCGCCGGCGTAGCAGTCGGCCTGCAGCTCCAGCTTGACCGACTCCTCGTTGGCCGAGCCCGGGTCGCGTTCCTGGCGGCGGCGCATCTCCGCCTCGGTGCCCAGGACGTCCTGCACGTGGTGCCCGTACTCGTGGGCCAGCACGTACGGCTGGGCGAACTCGCCCGGCGCGCCGAGCTGATCGGCGAGCACCTTGTAGAAGGTCAGGTCGATGTACACCTTGTCGTCGGCGGGGCAGTAGAACGGTCCGACGCCGGAGTCCGCCGCGCCGCAGCCGGTGGTCACCTGGCTGGAGAAGATGTGCGTCTTGGCGGGCTGGTAGTCCTCGCCGAACGACTTCGGCAGCTGGTCACGCCAGTACGCCTGGATCGACGTCACGTAGAGGCCGTTGCGGCACTCCAGCGCCTGCAGTTTCTGCGCGTCGTCGCTGCAGCTGGTCAGGGGCGTGCCGGTCGACTCGCCGCTGCCGCCGCCGTTCATCACGTCGACGCCGAAGTATCCGCCGACCAGCATGAGAACGACGGTCACCACGATGCCGGCCAGGCCGCCGCCCCCGATGGGCAGGCCGCCGATGCCACCACCACCGCCGCCGCCGCGGCCGTCCTCGATCTGACTGGTGTCGATGTCGGCACGTTCGTTGAGTTCCATCTGTCCCACCTTCAGCACGGGTGTCCCCGCGTGTACCCGTTGATCTTGCAAATTAATCGGGTGGGAGGTGCCGTGCGGGGACCGGTAGTATGGCGGCGTGCTGCTCTGCGAAGGCTGACCGTGCCCGCGCCGACCGCCCCTACCCGGCGGCCGGCGCTTTCGTGTGCCCTGAGCCAGCCTGATTCCCGAGAGCGAGAGACTTCATGATCACCGCCACCGGACTGGAACTGCGCGCGGGATCGCGCATCCTGATCTCCCCCACCACCCTGCGGGTGCAGCCAGGTGACCGGATCGGCCTCGTCGGCCGCAACGGTGCGGGCAAGACCACCACGCTGAAGGTGCTGGCGGGCGAGGGCATCCCGTACGCCGGATCCGTCGAGCGGACCAGCGAGATCGGGTACCTGCCGCAGGACCCGCGCACCGGCGACCTCAACGTGACCGGCCGTGACCGGGTGCTGTCCGCCCGCGGGCTCGACGTCATCCTTGCCGAGATGCAGAAACTCGAGGTGCAGCTCGAGGAGAGCGCCGACGACAAACTGGTCCGGCGGTACGGCAATCTGGAGGACCAGTTCTCCGCCCTCGGTGGCTACGGCGCCGAGGCCGAGGCCGCCCGTATCTGCGCCAACCTCGGTCTGCCGGACCGCGCCCTGGCCCAGACCATCGGCACCCTGTCCGGCGGTCAGCGCCGGCGCATCGAGCTGGCCCGCATCCTGTTCGCCAACTCCGGGCAGAACGGCAAGGGCATCCTGCTGCTCGACGAACCGACCAACCACCTCGACCACGACTCGATCGCCTGGCTGCGCGGCTACATGGCGCAGCACAAGGGCGGCCTGATCGTGATCAGCCACGATGTCGAGTTGCTCGACGCCGCGGTCAACAAGGTGTGGTACCTCGACGCCAACCGCTCGGTCGTCGACATGTACAACATGGGCTGGAAGACGTATCTCGAGGCGCGCGAGACCGACGAGCGCCGTCGCCGCCGGGAGCGGGCCAACGCGGAGAAGAAGGCCGGTGCCCTGATGGCGCAGGCCGACAAGATGCGGGCCAAGGCCACCAAGACGGTCGCCGCGCAGAACATGGCGCGCCGTGCGGAGAAGCTGCTCGGCGGCCTGGAGGAGACCCGGACCTCGGACAAGGTCGCCAAGGTGCGGTTCCCGAGCCCGGCACCGTGCGGCAAGACCCCGCTGACCGCTGTCGGGCTGTCGAAGTCGTACGGCTCGCTGGAGATCTTCACCGACGTCAGCGTGGCGGTGGACCGCGGCTCCCGGGTCGCCATCCTCGGCCTCAACGGTGCCGGCAAGACCACCCTGCTGCGGATGCTCGGCGGCCTGCTCGAGTCGGACACCGGTGAGGTCCGCGCGGGTCACGGCCTGCGGCTGGGTTACTACGCCCAGGAGCACGAGACGCTCGACGTCGACCGTTCGATCCTGGACCACATGCGCAGTGCCGCGTCCGAGCAGACGGACACCGAGCTGCGCAAGATCCTGGGTGCCTTCCTCTTCTCGGGGGACGACGTCGACAAGCCGGCCGGGGTGCTCTCCGGTGGGGAGAAGACCCGTCTGGCCCTGGCCACCCTGGTCTGCTCCGGCGCCAACGTGCTGCTGCTCGACGAGCCGACGAACAACCTCGACCCGGTCAGCCGCGAGCAGGTGCTCGACGCCATCGCCAACTACCCGGGTGCGATCGTGCTGGTCACGCACGATGCGGGGTGTGTGCAGGCGCTCAAGCCGGACCGCGCGATCCTGCTGCCGGACGGCGACGAGGACGCGTGGAGCGACGATCTGCTGGAGCTCGTCGAACTGGCGTGACCTGTGGATGCTTCACGATCGGCTGCATCGTCAGTTGTCAACTGGTGCCCACACAGACAGTGCGATGTTCGGGCGTTTGGGGGCAGGTCGGACGCGCCTGTCCCCGCCACGCGCACGGCGGAGTGTCACGCCTCGGAGCGTCATGACAACTCTCCGGAGCGGGTCTTGGGCTCTGGGTGAGCTTGCCTCGATCGAGTGTTTCCGCAGGTGATCGATGGTCTTGGTGAGATGATCACTGAGTCCGGTGCGCGCCGGAAATGCGGTCCGAGGTGACGCCGGCAAAGTGTCTGACATTGATGCCGGTGGTAACCGTCAAGTTCCTGACAGTAATAAATGGGCACGTTCACGCACGCCGGATGCCTGGCGCATGATCGTTGGAGACGGTGTAATAGGTGGGACCGTATCTGACCGCACTGTCTGCGACGTGAGGATTCAAGATGGCAGCCACTGGCACAGCTACCAGTACTGAGAAGGGTCGTCGAATCGTCGGTAGCGAGCGGCAGTCGCTCGCCAAGGACCTGGTGAAGCGATACACCTCCGGCGAGAGCATCCGCGCGCTGGCCGCTTCCACCGGGCGTTCCTACGGATTCGTGCACCGCGTGCTCACCGAATCAGGCGTGCAACTGCGCCAGCGTGGCGGCGCGCGCCGCCGGAAGAAGGCGTGACGGCCGCCGACGCCGGGGTTTCCGCGGTATCCGCCGACGGGGCAGGCGTTCGCTACGAACAGGACGGGCCGGTCGCGACGGTGACGTTGTGCCGGCCCGATGTTCTCAATGCTCAGACTCCGGCCCTGTGGGCGGAGTTGGGCAACATTTCCCGGAAATTGCCGGGAGACGTACGGGTCGTCATTGTCCGTGGAGAGGGACGCGCGTTTTCCGCGGGCCTGGATCTGTCGGTGGTTCGCGGTGACGGCGATTCTTCTCTGGCGACCCTGGCACAGTTGTCCGCGTCCGAGTGCGCGGATCGCATTGCCGGCTTCCAGACCGCGTTCACCTGGTTACGCAGTCCCTCCATTGTGACGATCGCCGCCGTGCAGGGACACGCGATCGGGGCCGGCTTCCAGCTGGCACTGAACTGCGACATGCGTGTGCTCGCCGACGACGCGCGTTTCTCGATGGCCGAGGTGACCCTCGGACTGGTTCCCGATCTGGGCGGCACCAAACGGCTCACCGAGCTGGTCGGTCCGTCCCGGGCCCTGGAGATATGCGTGACCGGCCGGCGTCTCGCGGCGGACGAGGCGGACCGGATCGGCCTGGCCACGGCGGTCGTGCCCCGCGCCGACCTGGACGCGGCGGTCTCGGATCTGGCATCGGCGGTCCTGGCCGCCGACGCCGGCGCGGTCACCGAGATCAAGGCGTTGCTCGCCGGGGCGCCCCGGCGCTCCTACGCCGAGCAGGACCGGGCCGAGCGTGAGGCCCAGACCAGGCGACTCAGCGATCTGCTGGGCAGCGGCGAATAGCACAGCCCGCCTCCCGGGCGGTTGCGGCGCCTCGCGGCGCCCGGGAGGGCCTAAGGTGGGGCCATGACGGGGTTCCTCGTGTTCTTCGTGGTGTTCGGTGTGTTCTTGTGGCTGATGACCCGGTTTGCGATCTGGGTGCGCGCCAAAGGCATCGGCGGCGGCATCATGGGCCCGATCGACGAGGCCTGGCACCCGTCGGCCGAGCGCTTCCGCCAGGAGATCTCCGTGCATGAGCGGCGCGTGCTGCCACCTCGGCCCGGCGACATCATCTAGGGGTACGCGTTCGGCGCTCCCACGACCGCCACACGGCCGCACCCGTCCCACGGCTGTCCGCGCCCCGGTGCCCGCTCCCGGTCCGTGGCGCGCAACGAGCCCCTTGCCGGGTCCGGGCCGTCCCGCTCGCCCGGGTCACGCGGAGTCGGCGGCTGTCCGCAGAGCGGTGAACTCGGTGATCAGAGCGGGCAACTGGAAGTGCGCGTTGAGGCCGCTCGGGTTCGGGAGCACCCAGACCCGGGCGTCACCGATACCGTCCGGTTGGAGGCCGATCCGGGCCCGGGGACGGGCGAAGGCCGCACGGTAGGCGGTCACCCCGAGGATCGCCACGAAACGTGGTGCGGTACGGCGTACCACCTCGGTCAGGATCTCCCCACCCGCCGTGAGTTCGGCGGGGGTGAGCTCGTCCGCGCGGGCCGTGGCCCGCGCGGCGACGTTGGTGATGCCCAGGCCGAGAGCGGGCAGCAGGTGCTGCTCGGACGGGTGCAGCAGCCGGCCGGTGAAACCCGCGCCGTGCAGCGTGGGCCAGAACCGGTTGCCGGGACGGGCGAAGTGGAAACCGGTGGCGGCCGACCACAGGCTCGGGTTGATGCCGGAGAACAGCACCCGCAGATCGGGGCCGATCACGTCGGGGATGGTCCGTCCGGCGGCCGCGGCCACCTCGTCGGCGCTCGGCTTCCGGAACCCCGCCGGTGGCTCGGCCGTCGGTCTCTTGACCACGGGTCGCCCGGTCGTCGCTGCCTCGGTCCCGGCCCGGCCGGTGGGCGATGCTTCGGCCACGGGGCGGCCGGTCACAGCGTGCGCAGCGAGCCGCCGTCGATCGCGACGGCAACCCCCGTCACGTAACTCGCGGCGGGCGACAGCAGGAACGCCGCGACCCGGCCGAACTCGGTCGGATCGCCGATCCGCTTGAGCGGCACCGACGCGGCGGCCTCGGCGGCGGCCGTCGCGGGATCACCGGTGGCCGCCCACAACTCCTTGTTGCGACCGGTCATGAACCGGCCCGGCATCAGGCTCAGCACGCGGACGCCGCGCGGCGCGAACTCGTCGGCCATGTCCTTGGCCACCATCGCCAGGCCGGGGCGCAGCCCGTTGGAGAGCCCGAGACCGGCCAGCGGCGTCCGGACCGAGGTGGACAGCACGAGACCGATCGCGCCACCCTCCGGAAGGGCGTGCGCGACCGTGCGGGCCAGCCGCACCGACCCCAGGAAGACCGTCTCGAACGCGGACCGCCACTGGTCGTCGGACATCCCGGCGGCGGTGCCCGGGGTGGGCCCGCCGACCGAGATCAGCGCCCCGTCGAGACGGCCGAACCGGTCCTGCGCCGCGTCCACCAGCTCACGGGCCACCTCCGGGTCGGCCAGATCGGCGGACACCCCGAACGCGTGATCGGCGCCGCCCAGCGCGGCCACCGCCTCGGTGACCCGGTCGGCGTCCCGGGAGGAGATCACCACCCGGGCGCCGTCGGCGACGAGCGCCTGGGCGGTGGCGAAGCCGAGGCCGCGGGAGGCTCCGGTGAGGACGAAGACGCGATCAGCGAGCCCGAGATCCATGCACCGATCCTGCCACCTCTCGCGCCGGCCGTGCGCCCAGCGCGGCGGCGGTCTCGTCGTCGGCGGGCAGGAACGCCTCGACGGCGAGTTCGCTGAGGGTGACGTCGCGCGGGGTGCCGAGGACGCTGGTGACGCTGAAGAAGCACAGGCCGTCGAAGCGCAGCGGGACGACCAGGCCGTCCGGGCGGTCGGTGACCTCCCCGCCGGGATACCCGGACAACTCCGCGTGGAGGGCGCGCAGGACGGGGTCCCCGGTGGCGGTGGCCTGCCGGTCGAGGCGGTGCAGCAGATGGGTCCGCCACTGCGGCAGGTTGCCGATCCGCGGCGCCATCCCGTCCGGGTGCAGGGCCAGCCGCAGCACGTTGACCGGTGGGGTGAGCAGTGCCGGGGCGCAGCCGGCGGTGAACCGGGCGACCGCGGCGTTGCCGTCCACCATGGTCCAGTGCCGGTCGACGAGGACCGCCGGGTACGGCTCGTGCCCGGCCAGCACGTCCCGCAGCGCGGCAAGCACGCCCGCCAGGCGGGGCCCGTCCACCTCGGACTCCTCGAAGGCGGGTGCGTAGCCGCCGGCGAGCAGCAGCTCGTTGCGGGATCGCAGTGGAACGTCCAGCTCGTCGGCGAGCCGCAGGATCATGCCGGGGGTGGGCCGGGACCGGCCGGTCTCCACGAACGACAGGTGCCGCGCCGAGACACCGGCCCGGCCGGCCAGGGCGAGCTGACTCATCCGCCGTTCGCCGCGCCACTCCCGCAACAGCCGTCCCACGTCCGCCATGGCCGGATCGTAGGCGGGCGGCCGGGTGCGCGGCGATTACCTGGCGGGTAATCGACGGGACGACCGGTCCGGCGGCACAGTCGGGGCATGGATTTTACGGAGATCATCGAGCGGTATCTGGCGGTCTGGAACGAGGACGACGCGGTGGCCCGGCGGACCGCGATCGACGAGGTGTGCGCCGAGAACGTCCGGTACGTGGACCCGATGGCGGCGGTCGACGGCCGGGCGGCGCTGGACGCGCTGGTCGAGGGGGTGCGCAAGCAGTTCGGTGGGCTGGTGTTCAGCCTGGGCGGGCCGGTGGACGCGCACCACGACCAGGCGCGGTTCACCTGGCATCTGGGCGCGCCGGGGGAGGAACCGTTGGTGATCGGGTTCGACGTCGTCGTGCGGGACACCCAGGACAGGATCATCACCGTGTACGGGTTCCTGGATCGCGTTCCCGGTCATTAGCCCATCACGTGGCCGCCGTTGACGGCGATCCGTTCGCCGGTGACGAAGCGGGCACCGTCCGAGGCGAGGAACGCGACCACGTCGGCGACCTCGGCGGGCGTGCCCATCCGGGCCAGCGGCACGTCCCGCCGGTACCGCTCGACGTGCTCGGCGCCGATGGCGGCGTGCCGTTCGACCGGGATCCAGCCGGGCGCCACCAGGTTGACGGTGATGCCGAGCGGACCGAGTTCCCGGGCCCAGGTGCGGGTCAGGGAGAGCTGGGCGGCCTTGGCGGCGGCGTACGCGGACATGCCCGGCTCGGCCCGCTCCGGCATGTCCGATCCGATCTGGACGATCCGGCCGCCGCCGAGCCGTCGCATCCCGGGCAGGGCCGCCTGCATCAGCAGGGTCGGGCTCTTCACGAAGAAGCGCAGCTGGTCGAGGTGGTGCTCCCAGGTGACCTCGGTGGCCGGGCGGGACGGCTGGGGGCCGGTCGCGTTCGGCACCAGTACCCGGACCGGGCCGAGCCGGGCCTCGACGGCGGGGAGCAGCGCGGCGACGTCGTCCTCGTCGGTGACGTCGGCACGGAACGCCGCGGCCGTCCCGCCGGCCGCCACGATGGTGTCGACGACCCGTGCGGCGTCCTCCGGGTCGGGCAGGTGGTTGACCGCCACCGGCCAGCCGTCGGCGGCCAGGCGGCGGGCGATGTGCGCGCCCAGACCGCGGGACGCGCCGGTGACCAGGACCGAACCCTGCGATGCCATCGGACCTCCCGGACCGGTGTCGGATGTCGCCGGGTCCCGGGCCGGTGTCCGGTCTGCCGGGACGGTGTCAGTGGCGGCGGACGGCCTCTTCGACGACGTCGAGGACCCCGGCCAGCTCGCCCGGGGGCCGTCCGGTCGCCAGGTGCAGCACCAGCCCGTCGTAGGCCAGCTCGAGGAACTGGGCGAGCATGTCCACCGGGACGTCCAGGCGGAGCACACCGGCCTCCCGCTGGCGTTCCAGGCGCTCGCGGGTGGCCTCGGCGATGGCGGCGGAGCGTTCGGCCCAGCGCTTGGCGAACGCCGGGTCGGTCCGTAGCCGGTGCGAGACCTCCAGCTGGGTGCCGAGCCAGCCGGCCGTGTCACCGTCGCTGGAGCCGGCCCGGTCGAGCAGGTCGCGCATCACCTGGACCAGGCCGTTGCGGGCGACGGTCTCGACCATCGCGGCGGCGTCGTCCTCGGCGGTCGCGAGGAACAGCGACTCCTTGTCACGGAAATGGTGGAAAATCGCACCACGGGACATGCCTGTCGCCTCCTCGAGACGACGAACGGTGGCACCCTCGTAACCGTACCGGGCGAAACAACCGCGGGCGGCGCTGAGGATTTCGTGGCGACGCGCGTCTAGCTGATCCTGACTCACCCTGGGCACATGCTGATCGTGTCATGGGCCCGGGGACCGTTGCAATCCGTACGTACGGCTTCCAATTGTGTCGCGCCCCTCGATCGGATGATGCGAATTTCGTCATGGAACGGGGGCATTGTTAACGGTCCTGGGCTGTTCGGCTCCGTGAGCGCTCACGTACAGTGCCCGCGTGCCTCTAGTCTTGCTCGCACTGGACGACACCCTGCTCGACCGCAGTGGTGCGTTCCGTCTGTGGGCCAAAGGCTTCATCGACGAGATCTCCGCACCCCAGGAGGACCTGGAGTGGCTTGTCTCGGTGGACGCCGACGGGCTCACCTCACGGTGGGACCTGGCCGACCTGATATGTGACCGCTACCAGCTCAAAGTTCCGTCGATCGATCTGGTCGACGAGTTGTACGAGGGGCCCCTGGCATTCGAGCGCCTGGATCCGCTGGTCGGGTGCGCATTGGAGATCGCCGCTGACGCCGGGATCGTCCCGGTGGTGGTCACCAATGGCAACTCCGAACAGCAGGAAGGGCGGATCCGGCGTACGGGGCTGGACCGTTATGTCGCCGATTGGGTGATTTCCGAGCAGTGCGGGGTGAGCAAGCCGAACCCGCGCATCTTCGCGCTCGCCGCCCAACGGGTCCGGATGCGGCTCGCCGGCGCCTGGGTGGTCGGGGACAGCCCGGAGGCGGACATCGGTGGCGCGGCCGCGCTGGGCCTGCCGAGCGTCTGGCTGCACCGGGGCCGGGAGTGGATGGACACCCGGTTCGCGCCGACACGCATCGTCGGCAACGTGATCCAGGGTCTGTCGGCGATCATGGCCACACGGTGATGTAAATGGGTTGCGCGGATCGTCGGGATCCGTAAGAGTTTGGCCCGCGCCGGTCGTGGCGTGTCGTCAAGGGCCTGTGCCCGCGAGAGAGAAGGGGGTGGACCCCATGGCTGTCTTCGTGATGCCTGCAGTCCTGCCTTCCCCAGTTGAATCTTTCTCCGAGGAGACCCTTCAGTGCGCGAGCACGACTCTGACGGCCCGGCCACCCTGCGCCGCGGACGCCGCAAGTTCGACGACGACGAATCCGACTTCCTGAAGCGGGGCCGGCTCGAGCCGGCCCTGAAAGAAGACCCCGACCTGCCCGACGAGGGCGACGGCTGGTCCACCTGGGACGCCGCTGAGCAGGGTCCCGACCCACGGCCCGACTGGGTCCGCACCGAGCACGGCGCCGTGGACACCGAACTCGGCATTCTCAAGACCGGCAAGGAAGCCGACGTCTTCCTGGTCCGGCGCTACCTGCCGTCCACCGGCGCGTTCAGCATGCTGGCCGCCAAGCGTTACCGCGACGGCGAACACCGGATGTTCCACCGCGACGCCGGTTACCTCGAAGGGCGCCGGGTCCGCCGGTCCCGGGAGATGCGGGCGATGACCAACCGCACCTCCTTCGGCAAGGAGCTGATCGCCGGGCAGTGGGCGGCCGCCGAGTTCGGCGCGCTCAGCCGGCTGTGGCAGGTCGGCCAGGAGAGCGGGCTGATCTGCGTGCCCTACCCGGTGCAGCTGATCGGCACCGAGGTCATGCTGGAGTTCGTCGGCGACTGGGAGACCGGTGAGGCGGCTCCCCGGCTCGCGCAGGTGCGGGCCGACGACGATACGCTGGCCGACCTGTGGCGGCAGATGACCGACGCGCTGTCGGTGCTGGCCCGGGCGCAGGTCGCCCACGGGGACCTGTCGCCGTACAACATCCTGGTCCACCGAGGGCGACTCGTCCTGATCGACCTGCCGCAGATCGTCGACGTGATCGCCAACCCGCGAGGCGGCGAGTTCATCGCCCGCGATGTGCACAACGTGGCGAACTGGTTCCGGGCCCGCGGGCTTGCGGTCGACGCGGACGGGCTGGTCGAGCGTCTGCGCTACGAGGCGGGGCTCCGGTGAGCGCCGCGGATTCGCTCCGGGCCGGGCGGTCGCTCCTGCTCGCGGTCGGCCCGCTGGTCCTGCCGGCCGGTCCCACGGGACGGTCGGTGGCTCGCCCGGGCGGCGCCACGACGACGGAGACCGGTCCCGGGGCGGTGGCCCGTGCCGGGACGGCGGTGCGCGCCGGGACGACAGCCGGTCCGAAGGCGCAGGTCGTGCCGGGGGCACGGACCGGTCGGCGTACCTGGTGAGACCCGCGGGGACGCCGGTGCCCGCGGACGGTCGCGAACGGTGGCCGGCTCGTCCGTGGGCCGCGGGTGCTGCGGCCGTCGTGGGGCGACGGCCGCAGCCGGGTCACTGGATGTAGCCCTCGACCTCGCTGACGGAGTGGGCGTTCTCCGCGTCCGGGTCGTTGCCGACGTCGCGGGCGGCACGGCGCCGGCGCAGCAGGTCCCAGCACTGATCCAGGGACTCCTCCAGTGCCTTGAGCCGGGCGTGCTCCTCGTCGGAGGAGATCGTGCCCTGGCTCAGGGCCTGACGGAGCTGGTGTTCCTCGTCGACGAGCCCGCTGATCCGGGACAGCACAGTCTTGTCATCCATTCCCGAATCCTATTCACCGGCGAGCAGGGAGAGGCGACTCACCGGGGTGGTGACCGTGGGCGCAACCATTTACGCAGGTCGCCCGGTGGCCTGAGCGTTTCGGACGCGCAGCGGCCGGCGAAGACCGCCGGGCCCTCGGCGGGAGCGACGGTCCGTACCCACCACCCCGCTACGACATCGATCTTCCGATTCTGATCGGGAACCCCGCCGGGAAAGCAGAACGCCCCGCCTTCCACAACGGAAAGCGGGGCGTCGGCGTGCTGCGTCAGCCGCGGAGCATCTTGCGGAGGACGTACTGCAGGATGCCGCCGTTGCGGTAGTAGTCCGCCTCGCCGGGCGTGTCGATGCGGACGACCGCGTCGAATTCCTTGCCCGAGTCCGTCGTCACCTTGACCGTGCGCGGCGTGGAGCCGTCGTTGAGCTCGGTCACGCCGGAGATCGAGAAGGTCTCGGTGCCGGTGAGGCCGAGCGACTCGGCGTTCTCGCCCTGCGGGAACTGCAGGGGCAGGACGCCCATACCGATCAGGTTGGAGCGGTGGATGCGCTCGTAGCTCTCGGCGATGACGGCGCGGACGCCCAGGAGCATGGTGCCCTTGGCGGCCCAGTCGCGCGACGATCCCGAGCCGTATTCCTTGCCGGCCAGGATGACCAGCGGGACGCCGGCTTCCTGGTACGCCACGGAGGCGTCGAAGATCGTGCTCTGCTCGCCGGTCAGGTGGTTGAGCGTGAAGCCGCCCTCGACCCCGTCGAGCAACTGGTTGCGCAGCCGGATGTTGGCGAAGGTGCCACGGATCATGACCTCGTGGTTGCCGCGGCGCGAGCCATAGCTGTTGAACTCGGCGCGCGGGACGCCGTGCTCGGCGAGGTACTTGCCCGCGGGCGAGTCCGGCTTGATGGAGCTGGCCGGGGAGATGTGGTCGGTGGTGACCGAGTCGCCCAGCTTGGCGAGGACGCGCGCGCCGGCGATGTCCTTCACCGGGGACGGGTCGGCCTGCATGCCCTCGAAGTACGGGGGCTTGCGGACGTAGGTGGAGTCCTCGGACCACTCGAACGTCTTGCCGGTCGGGGTGGGCAGTGACTGCCACTGCTCGTCGCCGGCGAAGACGTCCTGGTAGGCGGCGCTGAAGCCTTCGGCGCCGATCGCCGAGGAGATGACGTCGTCGATCTCCTTGGAGCTCGGCCAGATGTCGTCGAGGTAGACCGGGTTGCCGTCGCTGCCGGTGCCGAGGGGCTCGGTGGTGATGTCGATGTCCATCGAACCGGCCAGGGCGTAGGCCACGACGAGCGGCGGGGACGCCAGGTAGTTCATCTTGACGTCCGGGTTGATCCGGCCTTCGAAGTTGCGGTTGCCGGAGAGCACCGAGACCGCGGTCAGGTCGGCCTCGTTGATCGCCGCCGAGACCTCCTCGGGCAGCGGCCCGGAGTTGCCGATGCAGGTGGTGCAGCCGTAGCCGACCAGGTTGAAACCGATCTTGTCCAGGTACGGCGTGAGGCCGGACCGGTCGTAGTAGTCGGAGACGACCTTGGAGCCGGGGGCGAGGGTGGTCTTGACCCACGGCTTGCGGGTCAGGCCCTTCTCGACCGCCTTCTTGGCGAGCAGCGCCGCACCGATCATCACCTGCGGGTTCGAGGTGTTGGTGCAGGAGGTGATCGCGGCGATGACGACGGCGCCGTGGTCCAGCTCGTAGGTCACACCGTCGTCACCCTTGACCACGGTGGGCTTGGAGGTGCGGCCGGCGGCGCCGAGGGCGGCGCTGAAGGCATGCGGCTTGTCGGCTTCGTCGGAGACGCCGTTGGCGGGCGCGTCGGAAGCCGGGAACGATTCCTCGCTGGCCTCGTCGGCGTGGCCGTGCGGCGCGGTGTAGTTCGGCAGCGCACCACGGAAGGCCTGCTTGGCCTCGGAGAGCAGGACCCGGTCCTGCGGGCGCTTCGGGCCGGCCAGCGACGGGACGATCGTCGACAGGTCCAGCTCGAGCTTCTCCGAGTAGTCCGGCTCGGCGTTCGGGTCCAGCCACAGGCCCTGGCGCTTCGCGTACGCCTCGACGAGCGCGACCTGCGCGTCGGAGCGGCCGGTGAGCTTCAGGTAGTCGATGGTCTGGTCGTCGATCGGGAAGATCGCGACGGTGGAGCCGTACTCCGGCGACATGTTGCCGATGGTCGCGCGGTTGGCCAGCGGCACCGCGCTCACGCCGGGGCCGTAGAACTCCACGAACTTGCTGACCACGCCGTGCTTGCGCAGCATCTCGGTGATCGTGAGGACGAGGTCGGTGGCGGTGGTGCCGGCCGGGGCCTCGCCGAACAGCTTGAAACCGACGACCCGCGGGATCAGCATGCTGACCGGCTGGCCCAGCATGGCGGCCTCGGCCTCGATGCCGCCGACGCCCCAGCCCAGCACACCCAGGCCGTTGACCATGGTGGTGTGCGAGTCGGTGCCGACCACGGTGTCCGGGTACGCCTGACCGTTGCGCTCCATGATCGTGCGGGCCAGGTATTCGATGTTGACCTGGTGCACGATGCCGGTGCCGGGCGGGACGACCTTGAACTCGTTGAACGCGGTCTGACCCCAGCGCAGGAACTGGTAGCGCTCGCGGTTGCGCTGGTACTCCAGCTCGACGTTGCGCTGGAAGGCGTCCTCGCGGCCGAACAGGTCGGCGATGACCGAGTGGTCGATGACCATCTCGGCGGGGGAGAGCGGGTTGACCTTGGTGGGGTCGCCGCCCAGCTCCTTGACGGCCTCGCGCATGGTGGCCAGGTCGACCACGCAGGGAACGCCGGTGAAGTCCTGCATCAGCACCCGTGCCGGGGTGAACTGGATCTCGACGTTGGGGTCGGCGTTGGAGTCCCAGCTGCCGAGCGCGGTGATGTGGTCGGCGGTGATGTTCGCGCCGTCCTCAGTCCGCAGCAGGTTCTCCAGGAGGATCTTCAAGGAGTAGGGCAGGCGCTCGTGCCCCTTCACCTTGTCGATCGTGAAAATCTCGTAGCTCGCGTCTCCGACGCGCAGCTCGCTCTTCGCACCAAAGGTGTCGAGGCTGGCCACCGTCATCTCCTTCACACCCGACGACTGGAAGTCGAAGTCTGTCGCACCGAAAGGGCGCCCTTCGGGTTAGGTATGCCTAACTCTCGGTTCACTTCTCCGGTAAACCGTACGTCCGTCTTGCTAGCCATCGCAAGGCGGGGTCCCTTCGACGATCCTCTCAGTCCCGGCGCCTCCGGGCTTCGTGTTCGCGATCGCCGATCAGCGTCCGGAAAACTGCGAAGATGTTTCGGTGACCACGATCGAGATCACCGCGGACACGTCCTCCACCGCTCTGAACAGCCCTGACTGGCTGATCGTGCACTACCACCGTGCGGACGGTGACTACGACGGCTGGCTGCTGCACGCCTGGGGTGACGTCGACGAACGCCGGCGGTACCCGGACGGTGCGCCGTTCGCCGGCGACGACGCCTACGGGCGCTTCGCCTGGGTGCGGCTCGTGCCAGGTGCCCATGAGGTGGGATTCCTGGTCGTCCACCGGGACGGCGCGAAGGACGTGACCACCGACCGCCGGGTTGCGGTCGACGCGGGCGTCGGCGAGATCTGGCTGCACGCCGGCGATCCCCGGGTGCTCACCGAGGCGCCGATGCCGGCACCTGCTCCCGATCCCGGCTTCGCCGTGATCCATTACCACCGGCCGGACGGTGACTACGGCGAGTGGGGTCTGCACTGCTGGGAGGGTGTTCCGGAGCCGTTGAAGACCTCGTGGGGTACGCCCAAGGCGCCCGATCGCTACGACTCCTTCGGTGCGGTCTTCGAGGTTCCGGTGCGGGCCGGCGCGGTGGGGCTGCGGTTCGTGCTGCACCGTGGCGAGGAGAAGGACCTCCCGGACGACCAGCGGCTCGACCTGACCGTGGCCCGGGAGGTGTGGGTGACCGCCGGTGTGGCGGCGCCGGTGCGCCCGGATCTCGGGACGCTCGGCCCGGAGCTGGATGCGGCGCGGTCGTTCGCGGTGTTCCTGGACCGGGGCACGCTGGCGCTGCCGGAGTGGATGGTCGCTGTCGACTTCTCCCTGGGTTCGCTGCCGTTGGTGCCTCGCCCCGGGGGCCTCTTCCAAGCGCAAAGTCGCAAATTTCCGCACTTGAGATCTTACCGAGCCTTTGCCATTCCGGAAATGTCGGACTTGGCGTTGGCGGAACTTCTCCGTGATCAACTGGTGGTGACCGGCCGGGATCGTGACGGGCGGGAAGTCGCACGAACGGGCGTGCAGCTGGCGGGAGTGCTCGACGAGCTCTACGCCGACGCGCTCGACGTGCCGCTCGGCCCGCAACTCGACGGCGACGACCCGCACCTCGCCGTCTGGGCGCCGACCGCCCGCGAGGTCGCCCTGGAACTGTTCCGGACCGTCGACGACGAGCCGAAGATCCTGCCGATGGAGCGCGACGACACCACCGGTGTCTGGTCGCTTCCGGTCAAGCGCAAGTGGTTCGGCCGCTACTACCGGTACCGCGTCGAGGTCTGGCACCCGGCCGCCCAGCGGATCGTCACCACCAGCGTCACCGACCCGTACTCGATCTCGCTCGCCGCCGGCTCCACCCACAGCCAGCTGGTCGATCTGTCCGACCCGGAGCTGTGCCCGCCGGGCTGGGACACCGGCGGGGAGCTGCCGCCGGTCGCCCCGGCCCGGATGCAGATCTCCGAACTGTCGGTCCGCGACTTCTCGATCGCCGACCCCACCGTGCCGGCGGCCGAGCGCGGCACGTACCTGGCCTTCACCCACGCCGGCTCGCACGGCATGCGGCACCTGCGCTCACTCGCCGAGGCCGGCCTCACCCACGTGCACCTGCTGCCGGTCAACGACTTCGCCTCGGTGCCGGACCGCCGCTCCGAGCAGGCCGTGCCCGCCTGCGACCTGGCCGCCCTGCCGCCCGACTCGGAGGCGCAACAGGCCGCCGTGATGGCCGTCGCCGACCGGGACGGCTACAACTGGGGGTACGACCCGTGGCACTGGACCACGCCGGACGGCAGCTACGCCCACGACCCGGACGGCAGCGCCCGCGTGGTGGAGATGCGCTCGGCGGTCGCCGCCCTGCACACGGCCGGCCTGCGGGTCGTCCTCGACGTGGTCTACAACCACACCATGCACGACGGCCTCGACCGGTTCAGCGTGCTGGACCGGGTGGTGCCCGGGTACTACCACCGGCTGCTCGCCGACGGCAGCACGGCCGAGTCGACCTGCTGCCCGAACACCGCGACCGAACACGCCATGATGGGCCGCCTCGTGGTGGACTCGCTGGTCACCTGGCGCCGGGCGTACCGGGTCGACGGGTTCCGCTTCGACCTGATGGGCCACCACCCGAAGGCGAACATCCTGGCCGCCCGGGAGGCGTTGGGGGCCGGCGTCGCCCTCTACGGCGAGGGGTGGAACTTCGGGGAGGTCGCCTACGACGCCCGGTTCGTCCAGGCCACCCAGGTCAACATGGCCGGCACCGGGATCGGCACCTTCAACGACCGGCTGCGCGACGCGGTCCGCGGTGGTGGCTCGTCCGGCGATCCGAGCGTCCGCGGGTTCGCGAGCGGTCTCGGTTCGGAGACCCCGCTGTGGCTGCACGACCAGATCAAAGTCGGACTGTCGGGGGCGCTGGCGGCGTACCGGTTCGTCACCCACACCGGCGCCGAGCACAGCGGCTCGCAGATCGACTACAACGGCTCACCCAGCGGGTACGCCCACGACCCGGGCGAGGCGGTCAACTACGTCGACGCGCACGACAACGAGATCCTGTACGACGCGATGGCGTTCAAACTGCCGGTCGCGCTGGACCCGCTGGAGCGGGCCCGGATGCAGGTCCTCGCCCTGTCGCTGGTGGTGCTGAGCCAGGGTGCCGGGTTCGTCGCCCTGGGCAGCGAACGTCTGCGGTCGAAGTCGTTGGACCGGAACTCGTACAACTCGGGGGACTGGTTCAACCAGATCCGCTGGGACCCGGCCGACGGGAACGGGTTCGGGGTGGGACTGCCGCCCTGGCCGGACAACGGCGACAAGTGGGACCAGGCCCGGCCGCTGCTCGGCGAGGCGTCGCTGGTCCCGCCGGTGGAGGCGGTCGAGCTGACCGCCGAACGCTACCGGGAGCTGCTGCGGATCCGCCGGTCGTCACCGGTGTTCGGGCTGCCGACCGCGGAGGAGGTGCAGCGGCGGCTGACGTTCCCGCTGGGCGGTCCGGGGGAGACACCCGGGGTGATCGTCATGTGCCTGGACGGGACCGGGCTGGACCCGCGCTGGCGGGCCGTCGTGGTGGTCTTCAACGTGACCGATCAGGCCACCCGGCAGGTGGTGCCGGACGTCGTCTCCTTGCGGCCGCACCCGGCACAGGTGTCGTCGGCTGATCCACTGCTGCGCGGGGCGGCGGCGTTCCCGGACGGTGCGGTGGAGGTGCCGGCACGGTCGGTAGCGGTGTTCGTCAGTCCGATCTGAGGGATTCACCCGTCGAAACGGCTCCAGCGGAAGCCCGGATCGCGCAGATCGCGCAACGCCCAGCGGCGGGACGCGCCCACGTGGATCCGGCGGCGATCCCCCTCGCCGCCGGTCGCCACGATCAGACCCGGCGCCGCGTGGTGCACGGTGTCGTCGGCCGGGATCCGGGCCGGTTCCAGCGGCACCGGCTGCAGCGTGGCGTGGAAGCGTTCGGCCTGCTCGACGTCGACGTCGGCCCACGCCCCGAACGGGCTCTCCAGGGCCGCGGTGCTGAGCACGAACTGCAGCAGGAACCCGCTCAGCGGCTCCCGCTCGCGCAGCGGGTCCTCCTCCCGCGGTTCCGGCTCGGGACGGCCGGCCGCCTGGGCGCGGGCCCGCCGCAGCGAGGCCAGGCCGTCGTACCAGACCGGTGGGTCGGGCTGCGCCAGGTCGGTGAGGATCGTCCAGGCGCCCTGGTTCTCCCGGCCGATCACGGTCAGGCCGCCGATCCAGGTCCGGTACCGGTGCGCCTCGATCAGGGTCTGCAGACGGCCCAGCATCTCCGGGCGGTCCGCGGCGATCTCGTGGAACGCGGCCAGGGCCGGCGGCAGACCCTCGGTGGCGGCCCCGGCCAGGCGGGGCGTGCCGTACCAGCCGGTGACGAAGGCGCGCAGGGCGGCGACCGGGTCGGCGGGCAGCCGGTCCAGCCAGGCGACACCCGGCAGGTCCACCTCGGCGAGCGGACGGGCCCGGTCGAGCACCTCGTACGACAGGCGCTCCTCCACCCGCAGCCCGGCCGTGGCCAGCTGCCCGGACTTGTCGAACGTCCCGTCCGCCAGATGCAGCCGGCCCAGCGACAGGTAGCCGTCGAACACCCGGACGAAACCGAGCAGCGGCCCGCGGTCCAGCAGGGTCGCCACCGGCGCGGGCAGATCGCGCAACACGATCCGGTCCGCGGTGCGCACCCCGCTGCCCTGCGGACGGTCGCCCGGCGCGATCACCACGACGCCGGCATCCGGTCCCACGAGATACTGGGCGTTCTCCGCGGAGAACCGTTCGGGGTCCGGGCCGGTGGCGGCGAGGATGTCTGCCCAGGTGCTGATCACTTCGCGAGACTAGTTGCTACGGTGCGGTCCATGGTGCTGGAAGAGATGGAGCACACCGCCCGGGAGTACGTATCCACCCAGGTCGCGCGGGGTGGACACGACTGGTTCGGTGTTGTCGAGGGTGTCGTCGAGCACCTGCACGGCTCCGCGGAGCCCGCGGAGATCCGGCGGATCGCGGTGCCACTGGCGGCCGAGGCGTTCGCCGCGCACCGGGCCGCCCAGGACGGCTGGCCGGTCTGGACCGACAACGACCGGCTCACCGACGCGTTCCGGGAGCTCGACGCGGCCGGGGTGACCGCCCGGGAGGACTTCGCCTGCTGCCGGAACTGCGGAGAGACGGACCTGGGCGGGAACGCGGCATACGCGTTCTACCACGAGCAGGACGCCGAACGGGCGGTGCGCGGCGACGGGGTGTGGATCGCCTTCGGGCCGGGCGTGGCGGCCGGCGAGCAGGTGGCGGCGGCGCTGCGGGCCGAAGGGCTGTACGTGGACTGGGACGCCGTCGCCGGGCAGCGGATCCACACCCGGGTGCGGTGGGCGCGGCGGCGGCACGGGCGGATGGCGGCGTACCCGGACCGCCCGGCGACCCGCACGATCCCGGTGGAGGTGGTACAGGGGAGGCTGCCCGGCGCCGGTGGGGAGTACGCCGACAACGAGCTGGAGCAGGTGCTGCTGCCCTGGCTGCCGTCCGGTGTCGCGGTCCGGCTCGCGGACGGCGTGGTGGTGCACCGGGAGTTCGACCGTCTCGTCGACGATCAGGGCCGCTCCGCGGGCCGGTTCCACGGCCTCCGGCTGCTGGACGGACAGCCGGCCGCCGCCGAACCCGAGGCGGGACTGCTGGAGGTCACCTACGAGGCGCTGCCGGACGGGACCCGGCAGGGCGACGGCCGCCCGATGACCGCTCCGGAGGCCCGGGACGTGCTACGCGGCATGCCCCCGCGGTCCCGGTCGTGGTTGTGCGCGGTGAGCCGTTCGGAGCGGGTGGTGCAGATGGCGTACGAGGACGGCGGCCTCTGGCTGGAGACCCCGGACGTCGCCCGATCCGCCTCGGTCGGTAAGTACGCGACCCTCGACGAGGCGGAACGCATGCTTGCCGTGCTGGCCGCCGAGGACCGGGTGGCCATCGACGAGCTTCCCGGTGTGACGGTCAAACCCTGGTGATGATCGGGGGCGTGCGCGGCTGCGCTAGATTGCGCCGCGTGGCCGCCGGAGGGGTGGCCGCGGAGCGGAGGTCCCGGTGCGGTTCGCCCTGTCCCTGAGCGCGGTGGTCCTGGTCGGGCTGGCCGGCGGTTGCACCTCGTCCGACGAGTCTCCGGAGACGCCCGCGCCGTCGACCGCAGCGTCCCCGCCGGCGTGGAGCGAGCCGGCGGCGTACTCGTTCGTGCTGAGCCGCGGCTGCGACGAGAAGGCCCCGATCGGCCGCTATCAGGCCACCGTCGCGGACGGCGTGATCACCGCGGCCACACCGGTTGGCGGGGCGGCGCCCGTTCCGTCGGCGTCCGCTTCCTCGTCCGAGGAGGATCTCGGCCCGGCCAACGGCCAGGAGGGCGAGGAGATCGAGGTGCCGACCCTCGCCGAGCTCGTCGTGATGGCCGAGACGGCGAAGGAGGACGGCGCCGAGGTGACCACGGTCCAGGACGGCACCGACGGCCACCCGGTGTCGGTCAGCATCAACGTGACCGACACCGTCGACGGCGCCGAGTGCTGGTTCGTCTCCGACTACAAACCCTGACCAACCCGGTGTGTGGATTTCGGGCGCCCTCGGCGCCCGAACTCACCACGCCTCCTGGGGTGTGTGGATTTCGGGCGCTCTCCGCGCCCGAACTCACCACGCCTCCTGGGGTGTGTGGATTTCGGGCGCTCTCCGCGCCCGAACTCACCACGCTCCTGGGGTGTGTGGATTTCGGGCGTCCTGGACGCCCGAAATCAACACACGGGGTGGGTCAGCCGGGGAGGCGGGGACCGGCCTCACGCTGGGCGGCCAGCCACTGCTCGACCTCGCCGGAGGACCGGGGCAGGCCGTCCGACAGGTTCTTGCAGCCGTCCGCGGTGACCAGCACGTCGTCCTCGATCCGGACGCCGACGCCGCGCAGTTCCTCGGGCACCAGGTCGTCCTCGGCCTGGAAGTACAGGCCCGGCTCGACGGTGAGGACGTAACCCTCCTCGAGGGTGCCGTCCCGGTACGCCTCCTTGCTCGCGTTCGAGCAGTCGTGCACGTCGATGCCGAGCATGTGGCCGAAGCCGTGCAGCGTCCACCGGCGGTAGACGGTGCTGCGCTCGCTCATCGCCTCGTCCACGCTGACCGGCAGCAGGCCCAGGTCGTGCAGCCCTTCGGCGAGGACCTGCATGCACGTCCGGTGGATCTCCTTGAACGCCACCCCGGGACGGACCGCGTCCATGCCGGCCTGCTGGGAGGCGTGCACGATGTCGTACACCTGGCGCTGCAGGGGGGTGAACGTGCCGTTGACCGGGACCGTGCGGGTCACGTCGGCGGTGTAGAGGTTGTCGCCCTCGACACCCATGTCCATCAGCAGCAGCTGACCGGGAGCGGTCATGCCGGTGTTGCGGATCCAGTGCAGGATCGTCGCGTGCGGCCCGGAGCCGACGATCGAGGAGTAACCCACGTCGTTGCCGTCGTGCCGGGCACGCAGGCCGAAGACGCCCTCGAGCAGGCGCTCCTTGACCGGGCGGTCGGCGGGCAGGACCCGGGCGACGTCCTCGAAACCGGCGACGGTGGCGTCGATCGCGGCCTGCAACTGCGCGATCTCCCACTCGTCCTTGACCAGCTTGAGCTCGGAGATCACCTTGGCCAGCTCGCGGTCGCGGGGCTTGGCGCGGTCCGGCTCGTACGCCAGGATGGCGCGGTCCACGTTCGCGTCGAAGCCGCGCAGCACCCGGGTGCGGCCCGGGGCGGAGTGCGCCAGGACCGGGCCGAGACCGCCCAGCGACGCGGTCTGCAGGCCCAGCTCGGTGGACTTCTCGGCCAGGGTGTGGGTGCGCCCGACCCAGAGCTCGCCGTTGCGGTCCCGGAAGAAGCGGTCGGTCTCCTTGGAGTTGCGCTCCCGGGTGTGCAGCACCGCCTCGTGGCCGGAGGCCGTCGGGTGCAGCACCAGCACACTGTCCGGGTCGTGGTCACCGGTCAGGTAGAAGAAGTCGCTGCCGGGCCGGAACGCGTGGTCGGTGTCGTTGGCCCGGACCTTCTCGTTGCCGCTCGGGATGATCAGCGTCTCACCGGGGAAGGCCTCGGAGAGAGCCGCCCGGCGTTTGGCGTAGTTGGGGACCTCGGGCAGCGGCGAGACGGACAGGTGGTCCTCCCGCCAGCCGCTGCGCATGAACTGCAGGAACGCCTCCGGGAAGTCGGGGTCGTGCGACTCCGTCTTGGGCGTTGGCTGCGTGCCGCCGCTCTGCTCGGCCATGGTGGGGTGCCTCCGTTCCTCTCCTCGCCCCGACGGTACAGCCTGAGCGTCCGGTGGAGAGGCCCGGGACGGGCCCGGGCCCCGCGGGTCAGCGAGCCGGCTTCGAGTACTGGCTGTGCCGGGTCAGGCAGGCGACCCGGGCACCGGCCTGACCGGCCTCACCGGGGTCGGTGTGGGTGTGCTCGGTGTGCAGGACCACCGACCAGGCCGGGCGGCCTGCGTCGAAATGCCAGTTCTGCTCGGCGGTGGCGGCACCGGTGCCGTGCGCGTCGGTGGTGAAGTCCAGCCAGACCTCGTTCTCCGGGTTGGCGTACTCCGGGTCGACGGACGGCTTGCCGGGGCCGGCCGCCGGGTCGACCTCCTGCTGGTAGTGCGGTCCGGCGTCGTCCGGCAGCTTGCCGCACGGGTTGAGGTGCAGGTGGGCGCCGTACCCCCGGCTCGGTGCGAGGCCGAGCGCGGTGAGCCGGACGACGGTGGTGTCGTCGGTCTCCTCGGTGCTGAACAGGATCTTCGCGCCCTCGGGGACGGCCGCGGTGTCGTAGGTGACGGCGTCCGCGCCCGCGGCCCAGGACCGGAAGGTGCCGCCACTGACCTCGCCGGGGAGTAACGCCGCGGGCGCCGAGGCGCTGGGCGAGGGCGAGGGGGCGGCCGGGGCGGCGACGGCGGCCGAGCAGGCGGCGAGGGCCAGCGGGGCGGCGAGGATCATCAGTCGACTCATCATGGGGTGAATTGTCGCAAATTGTGCATTATCGAGATGTCGAGCACCGCCATGGTGGCCTCGTGGTGTCAGCGGCGGGGTGAGAGGCTGAGGCATGGGTTACGCGATGGTGATGGGCGAGGCGCTGATCGACCTGCTCGAGGCGGACCTCGACGGGGAACGGATCTACCGTCAGGCGATCGGCGGCGCACCCCTCAACGTCGCCGTCGGCGTTGCCCGGCTGGGCGGCCGGGTCACCTACGCGGGCACCCTGAGCGGCGACATCCTCGGCGACCGGCTGGCGGACTTCCTGCACGAGGCGGGCGTCGGCGGCGACGGGATCCGCCGGGTGCCGGTCCCCACCACCCTCGCCGTCACCACGTTCGAGGGCGCTGAGCCGAGTTTCACCTTCTACGGCGAGCCCCCGTCGTACGCGCAGCTCACCCCGGCCGACCTGGACCCGTCGACGATCGCCGGAGCGGCGGTGCTCTACACCGGCTCGATCTGCCTGCTGCGCGAGCCGTTCCGGTCCGCGGCCCGGCAGGCGTGGGCGGTGCCCGGCCCGATCCGCGTCTTCGACCCGAACGTCCGCCCCACACTGCTGCCCGGCGCGGCCGCAGTGGCCGAACTGCGCGACCTGGTCGAGGAGTTCGCCGCCACCGCCGACCTGGTCAAGCTCAGCGCCGCCGACGCGGCCGTCCTCTACGGCGACACCGATCCGGTCGAGCGGCTCGGCGCCCGGGCCGTGGTGGTGACCCGCGGCGCGGACGGCGCCCGGGTGACCGCCTTCGGTGAGAGCATCGACCTGCCCGCACCCGCGGTCGCCGCGATCGACGCCACCGGCGCCGGTGACTCGGTGATGGCCGCGCTGATCAGCCGCCTGCTCGAGCACGGACGGCCCGCCGGCGCGGACGACTGGCGCGAGCACGTCGCGTTCGCCCTGTCGGTGGCCGGCCTGGTCTGCGAACGGCCGGGCGGCGCCACCGCCATGCCCACCGCGGCGGAACTGGCCGCGCGCTGGGGCTGAGCCGCTAACCCAGCGCCCGGCCGATGAACTTCTGCCGGTCCAGCAGCACCCGCTCGATGCGGACCTCGGCGACCAGCGTCTCACCGTCGTGGACGGTCACCTCGAAGAGCAGCTTGCGCCCGTCCACCTTGGTCAGCGTGGCGGTCGCGGTCACCCGGCGGCCGACCGGCGTCGGCGCCCGGTGCTCCACCTCGGCGCGGGTGCCGACGGTGGTGACCCCGCCGGGGATCTGCCGGGCGGTCGCGGCGACCGTGGCCGCCTCGGCGAGGGCGAGAACCCGCGGTGTGCCGAGCACCGGGACGTCACCGGACCCGACCGCCTGCGCGGTGTCGGCGTCGGTGACCAGCAGCTCGACCCGCGCGCCGAGACCGGGCGAGAACTCCGGGAACTCCATCAATCGAGTTTAGTGCGGTGTGGCCTGGACGGCGCGAGCCCGACGGGAGCGGGAGGCGAGTTCGTCGGCGATCGCCCACGCCTCGGCGAGGTCCCGGTCCCGGGCGATCCCGGCCCGCCCGCCGGCCGTGTCGGCGTAGACCGTGGCCAGGCCGAGCATCCGCTGCACCGGACCCTGGACGACCCGGACGCTCTGCAGCCGGGCGTAGGGGACCAGGCTCATCTCCCGGGTCACCCGCCCCCAGCGGGTCACGAACACGTCCGGCGTGAATCCCGCACCGTGGAACCGCAGGCTGATCGGATGCAGCCAGCGGGCCCGCGACGGCGGCGGCGAGGTGGCCATCGCGGTCAGCTCCACGCCGGGCATCACGGTGGCGATCAGGGCACGCGCGGTGTCCAGGTCGCCGACCGGGAGCAGCCGGTCGGAGCTGTTGTCGTTCCCGGACTCCGGCACGGACACCCCGGCGATCTCCAGGCGCAGCATCAGCCAGCGTTTCGGGCGCCAGAGCAGCGGCCAGGTGATCCGCAGCGTCTGCACCCGCCGGGTGGGCACCACCTGGCTGCGGGTCTCGGTCAGGCCGTAGTGCAGCACCAGCCGGCCGTCCCGGTCCTGGGAGACGCGGAAACCCCAGTCGGCGAGCACCCGGCGGATCGGCTGCAGCAGCACACCTGCCATCGCGGTGACCGTGCTGGCGATGCCGACGAAGGTCCATGACCCCTCCAGCACGAACTGCATGATCACCCAGGCGAGACCGATCGGCAGGAAGAACGCCTGCGGGGTGAGCAGCTGGCTGGTCAGCAGGTTCTCGTTGCGGACCTGGTGCAGCGCGATCTCGGCGGGCGGTGCGGCGACGGGCGGCGCCGCCGGGTCCGCCGGGCTCGGGCTCTCTTCAGGAGCCACCACGGGGGTACGCCCGGAGAGCGCGAGCAGTCGCTCCCGAAGGGCACTCGCCTCCCGGACCGTCAGGTAGGCCAGTGGTGCCTCGGTCTTGCCGCCGCCGACCACCTCGAGCCGTAGCTCCGCGAGGCCGGTGATCTGGGCCAGCAGGGTCCGGCGCAGTTCCACCGACTGCAGCCGGTCGAGGGGGATCGCCCGGGTACGCCGCCAGATCAGGCCCTCGGTGACCCGCAGTTCCCGGCCGACCACCTGGTATCCGGTGGTGAACCAGCCGATCACCGAGAAGATCACGACGGCGACCGCGAGGGCGGCCACCACCATGGCGAAGTGCAGCGGGCCGAGCTGGGACAGCGTCTGCCAGGAGAGCGCGGCGACGATGACCACCAGGCTCTTGGCGCCCTTGAGGAGCGGGCTCAGCGGGTGCAGCCGCTGCCGGGGTTCCGCCTCCGCGGGTGGCCGGGCGGGCGGCAGGGCCTCGTTCTCGGTGGGCAGGCCGGGGTACGGCGGCGGGGTGACGGTCTTTTCCGGGCCGGTGGGGGCGTTCTCCTCCGGGCCGGTGGGGGCGTTCTCTTCCGGGCCGGTGGGCGCGGGCTCTTCCGGGCCGGTGGGCGCGGGGTGGAGAGGTCCGGTGCTGGTCACAGGCCCTCGGCCCGGTCCTCGCCGAGGGCGGTCAGCCGGTCGCGCAAGCGGGCCGCCTCCTCGGGTGGCAGCCCGGGGACCCGGGCGTCGCTGGCCGCCGCGGCGGTGTGCAACTGGACGGTGGCCAGCCCGAACGCCCGCTCCAACGGTCCGGCGGTGACGTCCACGTACTGCATCCGCGCGTACGGGACGATGGACAGGTGCCGGACCAGCAGGCCGTGCCGGACCAGCAGGTCGTTGTCGCGTTCGGCGTATCCCCAGGCCTGGACCGCGCGGGCGGCCACCACCACCCGCCAGATGCCGGTCAGCACCTCGACGCCGAGCGCGACCAGCCAGGCCGGATGTTCGGCGAAGAACCAGCCGGTGATCAGGCCGGCGGCGAACACCACGGTCCAGGTGACGATGCCGATCAGCTGCACCCAGAACAACTTGCCGGAGACCGGGCGCCACTCGACGGTGTCCGGCCATGGTTCGAGAGCATCGACAACGGTACGTACCGACGGGTCACTCACAACGTGAAGCCTAGGAGATGTCCGCCTGCTCCGCCGCGCCGAAGGGGGTGACCTCGCGCAGGAATCCGCGCCGGGACAGGAACTCGGACAGGCTGTCCTTGTGGTCGATGCAGGCCAGCCAGGTCTTGCGGTAGTCCGGCGTGTGCAGTTTCGGGTTGTTCCACCGCAGCTGCCACGTGGCTGCCGCCCGGCATCCCTTGGCGGAACACTGGGGGTCCAACTGTCGACGCGGGGAAAAGAGATCCTCAACCATGCTGTCCTCAACCATGCCGTCACACCGTAGTTCGCAGGACGGATGGGAGTTTTAGCGCCGGGCGGCCACGGGGGAAGCCGCCCGGCGACGAGCCAAATGCTACACGCTTCAGATCCGCGCGTATCCACCCGGTTACCGTGCCCGAACCGGCGGATCGCGCAGAAAGATCAACACGACCGGCCTATGGTGCTCGTCGCGGCACATAGCCGCCTCTGCTAGGAAGCTTTCAGTCGGATCGTGTAAGTCTTGGACGTCGGCACCCGCGCCGGCGCCTCATACCGTTGTGGAGGACCGGTGTCGCAGCCGAGCACGCCCGAGACCGAGACCAGTCCGGACGCCGCAGCGCCGGTGCCGCCCGCGCAGGACGCGTCATTGCTCGAGCGGGCGATGTTCGAGGTCAAGAGGGTCATCGTCGGCCAGGACCGGATGGTCGAGCGGATGTTCGTGGCGCTGCTGGCGCGCGGGCACTGTCTGCTCGAGGGGGTTCCCGGCGTGGCCAAGACCCTCGCCGTGGAGACCCTGGCCAAGGTGGTCGGCGGATCGTTCTCCCGGGTGCAGTTCACCCCCGACCTGGTGCCCTCCGACATCATCGGCACCCGGATCTACCGGCAGACCAGTGAGAAGTTCGACGTCGAGCTGGGCCCGGTGTTCGTCAACTTCCTGCTCGCCGACGAGATCAACCGCGCGCCGGCCAAGGTGCAGTCGGCGCTGCTCGAGGTGATGGCCGAGCACCAGGTGTCGATCGGCGGCAAGAGCTACGACGTGCCCGACCCGTTCCTGGTGATGGCCACCCAGAACCCGATCGAGCAGGAGGGCGTCTACCCGCTGCCCGAGGCGCAGCGCGACCGCTTCCTGATGAAGATCGTCGTGGGCTACCCGACGGACAGCGAGGAGCGTGAGATCGTCTACCGGATGGGGGTCAGCGCGCCCGAGCCGCAGCAGATCTTCACGCCGGACGACCTGCTCGCCCTGCAGCGCCGGGCCGACCAGGTCTTCGTGCACAACGCGCTGGTCGACTACACGGTCCGGCTGGTGCTGGCCACCCGCGCCCCGGCCCAGCACGGCATGCCCGACGTCGCCCAGCTGATTCAGTACGGCGCCAGCCCGCGCGCCTCGCTCGGCATCGTCCGGGCCACCCGGGCGCTGGCCCTGCTCCGCGGCCGCGACTACGCGCTCCCGCAGGACCTGCTCGACGTCGCCCCGGACATCCTGCGGCACCGACTGGTGCTCAGCTACGACGCGCTCGCCGACGACATCCCGGCCGACCAGATCGTGGCCCGGATCATGCAGGCCGTCCCGATGCCGTCGGTCGCCTCCCGCCAGGGCGTCTCGCCGAACGGCCAGGGCATGCCGAACGGCCAGGGCATCCCGGGCGGTCCCGGCATGCCGAACGGGCAGGGCATCCCGAACGGCCTGGCCGGACCCGGCGTTCCCGGTGGTCCGAACGGGGTGCAGCCGACCAGCGGGGTCCCGGCGGCACCGTTCGACGGACGCCAGCCCTACCCGCAGGGCGGCGGAGCATGGCACGGTCAGTCGTGACCGGACGGGAGGAGGCGGCGTGAGCACACCGGGCGCGGAGACACCCCTCGCCCCGGACGAGGCGGCCCGCGGCGAAGCCGTGCTGAGCCGCCTCCAACTGCTGGTCACCCGCAAACTGGACGGTCTGCTCCAGGGCGACTACGCGGGCCTGCTGCCCGGCCCGGGCTCCGAGGCCGGCGAGTCCCGGGAGTACCGCCCCGGCGACGACGTGCGCCGGATGGACTGGCCGGTCACCGCCCGGACCACGATGCCGCACGTGCGGCGGACGGTCGCCGACCGCGAACTGGAGACGTGGCTGGCGGTCGACCTCTCCGCCAGTCTCGACTTCGGCACGGCCCGGTGGCTCAAACGCGACCTGGTGATCGCCGCGGCCACCGCGGTCACACACCTGACCGCACGCGGCGGCAACCGGATCGGCGCGGTCGTGGGCACCGGCTCCGGCGTACCCGACAAGGGTCCCGGCACGAGTTGGTGGCGCCGCAGGACGGCGACGGCGCCCGCGCCGCCCCCGCAGGCCCCGGTGGTCCGGATGCCGGCCCGGCCCGGCCGCAAGGAGGCGCAGGGCCTGCTCCGCGCGATCGCCCGCACCGAGATCCGGCCCGGGCGCACCGACCTGGGCGCCCTGATCGACATGCTCAACCGGCCACCCCGCCGGCGCGGCGTGGCCGTGGTGATCTCCGACTTCCTGTCACCGGTGGACGGCTGGGCACGCCCGGTCCGCAAGCTCGGTGTCCGGCACGACGTGCTGGCCATCGAGGTCGTCGACCCCCGCGAACTGGAGCTCCCCGACGTCGGCGTGCTGACCCTGGCCGACCCGGAGTCCGGTGTGCTGCACGAGGTGCAGACCTCCGATGCCGGGCTGCGCCGGCGGTACGCCGCCGCGGCGGCCGAGCAGCGCGCCGAGATCGCCCGGGCACTGCGGGCCGCCGGAGCGGCCCACCTGCGGCTGCGTACCGACACCGACTGGCTGCTCGACATGGTCCGCTTCGTGGCCGCTCAGCGCCACGCCCGTACCCGAGGGACCACACGATGATCCGTTTCCTGGAGCCCTGGTGGCTGCTGACGCTGCTGCCGGTCGTCGCGATGGCCGGCCTGTACGTCTGGCGCCAGTTCCGCAAACGCCAGTTCGCGATGCGCTTCACCAACGTCGACCTGCTGCGCACCCTCGCGCCGAAGGGCCTCGGCTGGCGGCGGCACGTCTCGGCCGGTGCGTTCCTGCTGATGCTGGGCGCCCTCGCGGCGGCGACCGCCCGGCCCTCGGTCGACACCGAGCAGCCGCTCGAACGGGCGACCGTGATGCTCGCCATCGACGTGTCGCTGTCGATGCAGGCCGACGACGTGGCGCCGAGCCGCATCGAGGCCGCGCAGGAGGCGGCCAAGGCGTTCGTCAGCGAGCTGCCGGAGGGCTACAACCTGGGCCTGGTGTCGTTCGCGAAGGCGGCGAACGTGCTGGTCTCGCCGACCAAGGACCGGTCCGCGGTGATCAGCGCGATCGACGGCCTGACCCTGGCCGAGGCGACCGCGACCGGTGAGGCGGTGTTCACCTCGCTGGACGCCATCCGGACGGTGCCCTCGGACGGCGCCGACGGTGCCCCGCCCGCGCGGATCGTGCTGCTCTCCGACGGTTACCGCACGTCCGGCCGGTCGATCGAGGACGCGGCGACCGCGGCGGCGCAGGCCAACGTGCCGGTGTCGACGATCGCGTTCGGCACCGACAGCGGGGTGGTGGACATCCGCGGGTCGGTGCAGCGGGTGCCGGTGGACCGGGTCTCGCTGCAGGATCTGGCCGACTCGACCAAGGGTTACTTCTACGAGGCCGCGTCGGTGACCGAGCTGAAGCAGGTCTACGAGGACATGGGCAGTTCGATCGGGCACCGGACCGAGCCGCGCGAGGTGACCCAGTGGTACGCGGCCGCAGGCCTGTTCCTGGGTCTGGTCGGCGCGGCGATGAGCCTGCTCTGGACGTCCCGCCTGCCGTGAGGTGAGCGCGCGCGCCGCCCGGTCAGGGGGCGGCGTGCGCGAGCACGAACAGTACGACCACCCAGGCCGAGAGCAGGGTGAATCCGAGTGGCGCGACGAAGTTCTTCATGATGAACCAACTTCCGCTGGTGACTTTGCGGGGGAGAGCGCGCAAATCACGTGCGGCCGTATCCCGGCACCCGGCGTCGTGGCGCACACGACCGGTCCGGCCCGAGCGCGAGGCGGCGGGCCGTGGGTGCGGGACAGGGAGGTCTGGTCAGCGGTCAGAAACGCTGACGAGCGTCCCGGCCGCGACTAGGAGGATCGCTATCTCGCACAGCGATCACCTCCGTCAAGTCGTCGGGCCAGGAACCGTGTGGGAGCGTACTCCTTAAGTACCACTTAAGAAAATCGGGTCACTCTCCCGCGGCGACGAGCCCCGACTCGTAGGCGAAGACCACCGCCTGGGCGCGGTCGCGCAGGGAGAGTTTGCCCAGCACACGGCCCACATGGGTCTTCACGGTCTGTTCCGCCACCACCAGTTCGGCGGCGATCTCCTGATTGGAGCGGCCGCGGGCGATCAGGCGCAGCACGTCGGTCTCCCGCGGGGTGAGCCCGTTGAGCTGGACCGGACGGATCCGGTCACGGTGCGGGCGGGCGGCGAACTCGGCGATCAGCCGCCGGGTCACCGAGGGGGCGAGCAGTGCCTCGCCGGACGCGACCACCCGGACCGCGTTGATCAGGTCGGCGGCCGGGGCGTCCTTGAGCAGGAACCCGCTGGCTCCGGCGCGCAACGCCTCGTAGACGTAGTCGTCCAGGTCGAACGTGGTGAGGATGAGCACCTTCGGGCAGCCGGTGCCGGTGGCCGCGCCCGGGGCGAGCAGCCGGCGGGTGGCCTCCAGACCGTCCATCACCGGCATCCGGACGTCCATCAGCACGACGTCCGGGTTCAGGGCCCGGGTGGCGGTGATCGCGGCCGCCCCGTCCGCGGCGTCGCCGACCACCAGCAGGTCGGGCTGGGCGGCGAGCAGTGCCCCGAAGCCCTGCCGGACCATCGCCTGGTCGTCCACGATCAATACCGTGATCATCGAGTCTCCGGTCGCCGGGGGATGCGGGCCGCCACCCGGTACCCGCCGTCGCCGTCGGGTCCGGCCGTCAGGTCGCCGCCGAGAAGGGTGACACGCTCGCGCATGCCGATCAGGCCGTGGCCCGTCCGGTTGCGGCCGGGTTCGCTGGTGAGCTCGTTGACGACGTCCACCAGCAGGGCGTCGTCGCCGAGGCGGATGCCGAGCCGGACCGTGCCGCCGGGGGCGTGCCGGGCCGCGTTGGCGAGCGCCTCCTGCACGATCCGGTACGTCGCCAGTCCGCTCGCGTCCGAGACACCGTCGACCTCCGCCACGGAAGCCTCCAACGGCAGTCCGGCCTTCCGCGCGGTCGCCACGAGATCGGTGATCTGCGCGTACCCCGGCTGGGGTTGCTTCTCGGCCTCCGCGTCCTCGGCGCGCAGCGCACCGAGCAGGCGGCGCATGTCGGTGAGGGCGGACCGGGCGGTCGTCGCGATCCCGGCCATCTCCTGACGGGTCTCGTCGTTCATCCCGTCCACCCGGTACGGCGCGGTCTCCGCCTGCACCGCGATCATCGACATGTGGTGCGCCACCACGTCGTGCATCTCCCGGGCGATCCGGGCGCGCTCCTCCAGCACCGCCCGCCGGGCCCGCTCCAGCTCGGTGATCTCGGACATCTCCCGGGCGCTACGGCGCCGCGAGACGATGTCGCCGAGCGCGGCGATCGCCACCAGCAGCACCGCCACACCCCACGCGTTGGACGGCGGGGTGAACAGGAAGACCGGGCACAGGCTGAGGCCGGTCGCCCAGAGCGTGACCGCCGACTCGCTGGTCGCGGCGAGACGGAGCAGGACGAACAGGAAACCGAGGATCTGCACGGTGGCCCACGGCCAGCTCTCCTGCGCCGTCGTGCCGAGCACGCCGAGGAACAGCATCACGAAACCGAGCCGCCACGCCCACACCGGTAACCGCAGCGCGAGCGGCACCGGGACCACCGCACCGGCCGCCAGCAGGGTCGTCAGCCAGGACGGAAGATCGCGGTTGGCGGCCAGGTATTCGGCGTCCGCGAATCCGAGCCCGACCATCGAGAACAGCAGCACGGGCACCACGTACGTCGATCGGCGACCCGCTGGCCTGGGAGTTTCCTGCTTGAACGTTAGGTAAGTCAGCGGCCCCGTCACTCCGCCTCCGGACCGCGGGCCGTTAGTCTCCATTCCCAGCAGGGTAGGGCGGTCACGAAAGGCTGTCGTGCCCCCGACCCCGTCGAAGGGATGCGTTGTGGCTCGCACCGTTCTGGTGACCGGAGGAAACCGCGGCATCGGCCTGGCCATCGCCCAGGCGTTCGCTGCGCAGGGTGACCGGGTGGCGGTGACCCACCGTGGTTCCGGCGCACCCGAAGGCCTGTTCGGGGTGCAGTGCGACATCACCGACTCGGCGGCCGTCGACGCCGCCTTCACCTTCGTCGAGAACGAGCTCGGCCCGATCGAGGTCCTCGTCGCGAACGCCGGCATCACCGACGACACGCTGCTGCTGCGGATGTCCGAGGAGCAGTTCGAGCGGGTCATCGACACCAACCTGACCGGCGCCTACCGGTGCGCGAAGCGGGCCAGCGGCAAGATGCTGCGCGCCAAGTGGGGCCGCATGATCTTCATTTCCTCGGTCGTCGGCCTGTACGGCGGACCCGGCCAGGTGAACTACGCGGCGAGCAAGGCCGGCCTCGTCGGCATGGCCCGCAGCATCACCCGTGAACTGGGCACCCGCAACATCACCGCGAACGTGGTGGCGCCCGGCTTCATCGAGACGGAGATGACCGCCGTCTTGCCGGAGTCGCGCAAGGCCGAGATCATCAAGTCCGTCCCGGCCGGTCGCCTGGCCAGCACGGACGAGGTCGCCGCGGCGGTGACCTTCCTGGCGAGCGACAGTGCGGCGTACATCTCGGGCGCCGTGATCCCCGTTGACGGGGGCCTCGGCATGGGGCACTGATTTTTCCGAGAGACTTTTCAGGAGAGAAAACTTGTCTGGACTGCTGGCCGGAAAACGGCTGCTCGTCACCGGCGTGATCACCGACGCCTCGATCGCCTTCTCGGTGGCGAAACTCGCGCAGGAGGCCGGGGCCACCGTCGTGCTCACCGGCTTCGGCCGGCTCTCGCTGGTGGAGCGGATCGCCAAGCGCCTGCCCGAGCCGGCGCCCGTCATCGAACTGGACGTGACCAACCCCGAGCACCTGGAGAGCCTGCCCTCCCGGGTTCGTGAGCACGTCGACGGACTGGACGGCGTTGTCCACTCCATCGGCTTCGCTCCGCAGAGCGCGCTCGGCGGCACCTTCCTCGAGACGCCGTGGGAGGACGTGGCGCAGGCACTGCACGTGTCGACGTTCTCGTACAAGTCCCTGGCCATCGCCTGCCTGCCGATGATGGACGCCGGTGGCTCGATCGTCGGCATGACCTTCGACGCGACCAAGGCCTACCCGCTGTACGACTGGATGGGCGTCGCCAAAGCCGGCCTCGAGTCGGCGTCCCGGTACCTCGCGATGTACCTGGGCAAGCACGGCATCCGCAGCAACCTGGTCGCGGCCGGGCCGCTGCGGACGATGGCCGCCAAGTCGATCCCCGGCTTCAGCGAGTTCGAGGACGCCTGGACCCAGAACGCGCCACTCGGCTGGGACCTCTCCAACCCGGAGGCGACCGCCAAGGCCGTGTGCGCCCTGCTGTCCGACTGGTTCCCGGCCACCACCGGTGAGATGGTTCACGTCGACGGCGGTTTCCACGCCCGATACGCCTGACCGCCGGGGCTGGGGCCGCCCGGTGGTGGCAGGATGGGCGGGTGGTTTACGACGCCTTCGTCCTGCTCTCCTTCGGCGGTCCCGAAAAGCCCGATGACGTGATGCCGTTCCTGCGCAACGTGGTGCGCGGGCGCGGAGTCCCGGATGAGCGCCTCGCCGAGGTGCGCGAGCACTACATGCACTTCGGCGGGGTGTCCCCGATCAACCAGCAGTGCCGTGACCTGCTGGCCGCGATCGAGACCGAATTCGCGGCCCACGACATCACGCTCCCCACCTACTGGGGCAACCGCAACTGGTACCCGATGCTCGCCGACACCGTCGCGCAGATGCGCGACGACGGCATCGAGCACGCGCTCGGATTCGCCACCAGCGCGTACGGCGGCTACTCCTCCTGCAAGCAGTACTGGGAGGACATCGCCCAGGCGCGGGCGCACGTCGGCCCGAAAGCCCCGAAGATCGCCAAGCTGCGGCAGTTCCACGACCATCCCGGTTTTGTCGAACCGCACGCGCAGGCCGTCACCGCGGCACTGGCCACCCTCGACCCGGCCCGCCGGGCGACCACGCGGATCGTCTTCACCGCGCACTCCATCCCGGTCAGCATGGCTTCGACGGCCGGTCCGGAAGGCGGCCGGTACACCGCCCAGCTGGAGGAGACCGCGCGGCTGGTGCGGGCCGCGGCCGCCCCCGACCTCGGCTACGACCTGGTCTGGCAGAGCCGCTCCGGCCCGCCGCACATCCCGTGGCTCGAACCGGACATCAACGACCACCTGCCGATGCTCGCCGACAAGGGCGTCACCGACGTGGTGGTCAGCCCGATCGGATTCGTCTCCGACCACCTCGAGGTCATCTGGGACCTGGACAACGAGGCCAAGGACACCGCCGCCGGCCTCGGCCTGGGATACGCCCGGGCCGCGACGCCGGGCGTGCACCCGCAGTTCGTGTCCATGGTGCGGGAACTCGTGCAGGAGCGTACCGATGATCGATCCCGGCCGGCACTGGGTACGCTGCCGACCTGGGACGTCTGCCCCGCGGACTGCTGCCCCCCACCCGCGCGACGAGGAGCACCCCAGTGAAGGAACGCAAGCCGATCGAGAGCTGGCTCACCGACATGGACGGCGTCCTCGTCCACGAGGGCGAACCGGTGCCGGGCGCCCCCGAATTCGTCAACCGGATGAAGGAATCCGGCAAGCCGTTCCTGATCCTGACGAACAACTCCATCTACACCCCGCGTGACCTGCAGGCCCGTCTGCTGCGCATGGGCTTCGAGGTGCCCGAACAGTCGATCTGGACGGCCGCCCTCGCCACCGCCCAGTTCCTCTCCGACCAGCGGCCGGGCGGGACGGCGTACGTGATCGGCGAAGCCGGCCTGACCACGGCGATGCACGCGGCCGGCTACATCCTCACCGAGTTCGACCCCGACTACGTGGTCCTCGGCGAGACCCGCACCTACAGCTTCGAGGCGATCACCAAGGCGATCCGCCTGATCAGCGGCGGCGCCCGGTTCATCTGCACCAACCCGGACGCCACCGGCCCCTCCAACGAGGGCCTGCTCCCGGCGGCCGGCTCGGTCGCCGCGATGATCTCCAAGGCGACGGGCGTCAAGCCGTACTTCGTCGGCAAACCGAACCCGATGATGATGCGCTCGGCGCTGAACGCGATCGGCGCGCACAGCGAGACCACCGCGATGATCGGCGACCGGATGGACACCGACGTGCTGTGCGGTCTGGAGGCGGGGCTGGAGACCATTCTGGTCCTCACCGGCATCAGCAGCCGCCTGGAGAGCGAGACCTACCCCTACCGGCCGTCCCGCATCATCAACAGTGTCGCCGACCTGATCGACGAGATCTGACAACCCTTCCCGGGGTACGCCTGCCGTCGCACCCGGTTTTTGCGTGCTGATCTGCTTCGCAGGTTGCTGATCCGCCTCGCAGCTTGCTGATCTGCTTCGCAGCTTGCTGATCCGCTTCGCAGCTTGCTGATCTGCTCCGCGGGTTGCTGATCCGCTCTGCAGCTTGCTGATCTGCTCCGCGGGTTGCTGATTCGCTCCGCGGGTTGCTGATCCGCCTCGCAGACCGTGGGTCCGTCAGCGGATCTTGGTGCGTTGCCCACCTGCATCGGTGGCCGACGCACCAAGGTCGGCCCGTGCTCGCTCCGTGCTCGCGCGGCGCCCGCACCGGTGTGTGCGGGTGACCCAGCCGTCGTCCATGGCTGCCGGCGGGCTTACGGGGCCGGGGCATGCGGCGTTGCCCCGGTCAGCCGTCGTCTATGGTCGGGCCGCCCCCTGAGAACCTGCCGTAATGTACGGCCCGGTCGGGTCGGCCGTCGGTGATGGCTGTCTCCTGGGCGAAAACGAGCCGTAGGCGACGGCTCGACCTTCCTCAGCCGTAGTACACGGCTCTGTCGAACTCAGAATTCAGCCCTGGGCCACGGCCCGCTCCGCTCGGCCGTCGTCTGCGGCTGCCTCCTCTCGGCCGTCGTCTGCTGCTGCTTCCTCTCGGCCGTCGTCCGTGGTCTGGTCGTCCATGGTCGTCTTGGGCTGGCGGCGGGACGCGGAACGGTTGGGGTGGGTGGCTACGGGGCGGGCGGCGAGCCGTGGACGACGGCTGGGTAGGTGGTCACGAAGCTGGAGGGCGCCTCCGGAGGGCCAGGAGGGACAGCAGCACCACCGTGGTCAGGGCCGCTGCCAGACGGGGGTAGTCGCGGTTCAGCCACCACACGACCGGCAGCCCGATCCAGGGCACACGCCACCGCCCGGTTCCGGTGACCGCACCGACTGGCACCGGGATCCCGTCCACCACAGCGTTCGCGTCACCCTTGGTGAGCAGGGCCCCATCCGGGGTGACCCCGACGATCCGGTGCAGCACCGGCCGCCCGATCCGCCCCGGCACGCGGAACCGGATGACGTCACCCGGCTGGAACCGTGTCGGCGACGACGAGATGATCACGTCGCCGGGCTGCACGGCCGGCCGCATCGATCCGCCGGTCACGATCGACGACGACCACCCGAACAGCAGCGGCACCAGCGTCCACACCACCAGCCCCGCCCCCGCGGTGAGCGCCGCTGTCGCCCCGCCGGCGGCCAGCCGTGACAGCCGATCAGAACCGGTCATGGCGCCCCTTCGTGTGCTGTACCTGCTGTCACCGCTGCCAGCCTTCGCCCCGCCGCCGGCCGTCGTCCCGTCCCGACGCCGCCCCGATACTGGCCGCGCTGTCACGCGGCTCGGCCTGTGGCGCGGCCCGGCCTGTGGCGCGGCCCGGCCTGTGGCGCGGCCCGGCCTGCGGTAGGTTCCACCCGTGCCAGCCTGGACCGCCACCCCTGTTCCCGCCGCGATTCCGTCGTCTGCGCCCCACGCGGGGGAGCCGCACGCGGGCGAGCCGCACGCGGGGGAGCCCCACGCATGACAGCCCCCGAGGTGGTCGCAGCAGCCTGGGTGCATGTCCGCGACCGCCGAGTGCTCGTGGTGCGGGCCTCCGGCTCGGACGCCTTCTACCTGCCGGGTGGGAAGCCGGAGCCGGGCGAGACCCACGCCGAGGCCGCGGCCCGTGAGGTGCGCGAGGAGGTCGGCATCCACGTCGACCCGGCGACGCTTCGCCTGTTCACCGCGATCGAGGCGCCCGCCCACAACCGGCCGCCCGGCACCCGGGTTCGCCTGATCTGCTTCATCGGCCCGGGTGCCGGTGAACCCGCCGTCGCCAACGAGATCGCCGAGCTGGCCTGGTTCTCCTCTGCCGAGCGCCCCCGCTGCGCCCCGGCCATCCAGCGACTCCTGGACGAACTCGTCGAGGCAGCCCTCATCGACTGACGGCTGCCCTGCCGCCCAGCGGTGTGAGGCGGTCGGGGTCACCGGCCAACGGCACGAAGCGGATGCCGGTCAGGCCGGGGTCAGACGGACCGCGGTGAGGACGACGATGCCGTTCGGATCGCCGCATTCGACTTTGAGAGCGAGTTTTTCCGCCCCCTCCACGCTTGCGGTCAGCGGCTGGGCGGCGGCGACCGTGGCGTTTTGCTGCCGTCCGCTCACCGAGGTGGTGATCGCCCCGTCCGGCTGCCGCTGGCCGGAGAGCGCCGTCACGTAGGTGGCCGATTCTTGATCGGTGCCGGCCGGGTACCACGGCCGGACGTCGGCCTGAAAGTCCAGGTAGCGGCCCTTCAGCGGCCAGGTGACGATGCGTTCCAGGTCGCCGGTCTGGTTGGTGGGGCAGGCGATCGCGATCGGATGATCGGCGAATCCGGCCTGGTCCCGCACGGCCCGGGGCACCGGCACGAGGTGTTCCCCACCGGTCTCGGCGGTGATCGTGTCGAGATGCGTCACCGTGGGGTCCCCGATCGTCGCCGTTCGGGGAGCGGGGGAGCCGGTGGCGGCGGGGGGAGCGGCTGTGCTGGGGGAGTTCGCCGGATCGGACCCGGGCCGCGGCCAGAACCAGGCGCCGACCGCGGCGAGTGCCCCGACCACCCCGGCGACCGCCCCCACGACGGCCCAGTGGTCACGTCGGGCCCGCCCGGCACGACCGGACGTCTGGGCGGTGGAATCGGTGGTGCTCACGGCCCCTCCCCGAGTGGATCGCTGAGCCGGCGAACCGGTGATCCGCGGGGAAACATTATCGATCGACGGCAGGCGATCCCGCTGGGATATTTCTGACGCATAGACGACAGTCACGCCGGGGGTCCGGTGCGACTAGGGTGCCGCATTACTCCTGGTCCGAGATCCCGAAGGACGTTCTCTCGTGAGCGACGAACAAGCGACTGATCCGATTCAGCCACCACCCGACGCCCCGAAGAAGTCGAAACCGAGGCGGCGGTTTCCGTTCGCCGCCGCGGTGGCTCTGCTCGCCCTTCTCCTCTCGGGTGCTGCCGTGGTCCTGTCCTGGCGTGCGCACAGCCTGGCGAGCAGCGCCGCCGACCGGATCGAGGCCCTCGAGACCGGCGTGGGGGCGCAGCCCGCCACCCCTACGCCGGACGTCCCGGCCCCGGAGGAGCCGCCGGTCAGCATTCCCGCGGAGCCCACCGCGACGGTCAGTGCGACCACGCCGGTGTTGAGGAGGGAGGCCCAGTACACCGGGCAGTACATCGAGAAGGCGTTGAAGATCCCGCCGGCCGCACGCTGCGGTGACGCGATCTTCGTCGACCTCGACGAGCCTCTGGTGCAGGTCGCGTCGGCCGTCGCCGAGGTGCGTTTCTCGGTGGACTGCGGCGGCACGGTGCCGTTGATGGGGTTGGAGGGCGGCGTGACGGGCAGTGTGGCCTCCTCCGAGGCGGTGGAACCAGGCGGCTGCGTCGACCTGATCAACTACAGTCCGCTGGCCGCTGGGGCGTCGCAGCCGATCCGCCAGGGGCAGGTCTACTGCGTCACCACGTCGCGGACGGCCGCCTATGCCGCCGGCATCACCTGGAAGATGCTGATCGTCGCGGTGACCGGCGTGGCCGAGGACGAGACGGTCGCCCTTCGCGTGTCGGCCTGGAACATCCCCGGCTGACGACTCAGCGCCCGTAGATCCGGTCGAGGCCGACCGGTTCGACGCGGGGATCGGTGGTGGCGTCGAGCCGGTAGTCCAGGGTGGGCACCGCCGGTTCCAGTCCGGCGCGGCCGCGTAGTGGCGCGGTGCCGGAGCGCAGGCCGCCCATGAGCGACAGCGCTGAGCCGCACAGCAGCAGCCGGACCGGTGAGTTGGTGCGCTGCGCCGCCGGGTCCCGTGCCTTCTACAGGATCGACGGTATTGACTTCTCCCCGCCCTAAAGGACGGGGATTCCGGCGGTCGCCCGCCGGGTTTCCTGCTTCACAGCCGACCGCCCCGAACGGAGATTCCCCCGTTGAG
>NZ_JZKF01000079.1 GCF_000962825.1 Actinoplanes rectilineatus | reverse complement strand
CTGGACGCCCCAAATCACCACACCCCTGACGGTGTGGTGAATACGGGCGCACTGGACGCCCCAAATCACCACACCCCTGCCGGTGTGGTGAATACGGGCGCGCTGGACGCCCCAAATCACCACACCCCTGACGGTGTGGTGAATACGGGCGCGCTGGACGCCCGAAGTCACCACAGAGGCAGACCCTGACTGCGAAAGGGGTCTAGCCGGTGAACGACCGGAAGGCCGAAGTCGTGAAGTACAGTTTTCTGCACTTCCCGTGGAAACTGATCAAGCGCATCAACGATCTGATTGCGGATGTCATGCGCGACGGTTACGAAGGCATCGGCAAGCCCGAATCGCTTCGTGGTGAATTGTCCGGCCGATGGTCACGGCGGATCGACCAGGAACACCGGCCCCTCTATCGAATCAAGAACGGTGACGTCGAGATCGCCGCGTGTAAGTACCACTACGGCAACCGATGATGCGACCCCCGGGGGTCAGGCGGCGAGGCGGAAGAGTTCGGCGTGGATCTGGCGGGGCGGGACCTTGAGTTTGCGCAGACAGTCCAGGACCGCCGTGGTCAACGGCGCCGGACCGCAGACGAAGACATCCCGCGACGTCACGTCCGGGACGAGTTTCTGCAGGTTGGCGGGGAGGAATGGCTGGTTCGCGCCGCCCGTGCGGCCGGTCAGCAGGTGCAGCCGGGCGCCGTTCGCGCGGGTCAGGTTGCGCAGCTCGCCCAGCAGGACGGCGTCCGCGGCCCGGCGCACCCGATAGATCACCACCGCGTCGGGCCCGAGTGCCGGGTCCTCCAGCAGGGAGCGGATCGGGGTGATCCCGATGCCGCCGGCGATCAGCAGCGTGCCCGTGCCGCGGCGGTGGTCCAGGGTGAACGCGCCGTACGGTCCCTCGGCGAACACCTTCGCGCCGACCGGCAGGTCACGCAGGCCCGCGCTGGTCGTGCCGATGCCCTTCGCGGTCAGGCGCAGCGACCGGCCGTTCGGGGCGGCCGACAGCGAGAACGGGTTGACCTGCCACCACCGGTTGTGGCCGGGGAACCGCCACAGGAAGAACTGGCCCGCCCGCACGTCGAGCCGGTGCAGGTCACGGCCGGTGACGTGGACCGACACCACGTCGTCGGCCTCCGGCACCACCGCGGCGACCCGCAGCCGGTGGCGGGCGTTGCGGACCAGCGGGACGATCAGGCGGCCGGTGACCAGGGCGCCGACGGCGAACGCCCACAGCCCCCACCAGTAGACCTGTGCCCCGACGGTGACGGTGAAGGCGGTGCCCTCGTACATCTGGTGGATCACGCCGAGGGTGACCACGGCGTACATCAGCAGGTGGACGGCGTGCCAGGTCTCGTAGGAGAGGCGACGCCGGGCGATCCGGACCGACAGTGCCACGATCAGCACGATCAGGCCGGCCGCGATCAGTCCGAGCAGCACCGGCAGCTGACCGAAGAGGGTCAGGGCGGTGCGGAGGAACGGGACGCCGTCGTAGCGGGCGAACCCGAGGATCACGAACGTGGGGTGCAGGACGGCGCACCAGAAGATCACGAAGCCGGTCCAGCGGTGCCAGCCGGTGAGCCGGTCCATGCCGATGCCCCGGTCGAGCAACGGGAGGCGGGCGATCAGCAGGAGCTGGACGGCGAGGGCGAACGCCAGGTACAGGCCGAGGAGCCGGCCCAGTGACCCGAACGTGTTGTTCGCCGGGCCGGCCAGGACGAACAGCAGGTGGACGGCGGCGACGTTGACGACGAGGAAGGTGGCCGCCACGAGACGGGCGGACGGTCGGAGGCGGCGGCGGGCGGTGCGGATCTGCGGGTGGGTCACGGCGATCATCCCGGTCTCCCCTGCACGGAACAGCTGTCTACCCGGTGTACCCGAACGGTCACTGTCTGGTTCACACGAAACGCCGGGCGGCCCGCCGCCCCTGCCATCACCTCGCTACTGCGGCGCCCCCAGATCGTCGAGGGCCTTCACCGCGCCCCGGTGCAGCGGCACCGGATCGGTCAGGCGGGAGTTCTCCACCGAGATCTCCGCGGCCGCCGCGTTGGCCTGGGCGAGCTGCGGCTGCCGGTCGAACAGCGTCTTCGTCAGCACACACGCGACGTTCGGGTCGAGGTCCTGCCGGACCAGCAGCACGTTCGGCACGATGATCGTGGTGATGTCGGACGGGGTTCCGTAGGCGGCGGCCGGGATCACGCCCTCCACGTACACCGGGTTGATCTTCTGCATCGCGGGGAGCAGCGGCGTGATGCTCAGGAACTCGACCGCGTCCCGGGACGTGGTCAGCAGGTCGGTGATGCCGGGGGTGGGCAGGCCGCCGGACCAGAAGAGCGCGTCGATCGTGCCCTCCTTCATCCCGTCCACCGTCTTGGTCAGGTCCAGCTTCTGCGCCTGCACGTCGGCCGCCGGGTCGAGGCCGGCCGCGGTCAGCACCCGGTTGGCGATCACCTCGGTGCCGGACTTGGGCGAGCCGGTCGACACCCGCTTGCCCCGCATCCCGGCCACGTCCTTGATCCCGGCGGCTTTGCGGACGATCACCTGCGTGTAGTTGGTGTGGATCCGGGCCAGCGCCGCGACCGGCTGCTTCGCGGTGAACGCGCCGGTCCCGCCGACCGCGTCGGCGGCCGTGTCGGCGAGCGAGAACGCCACGTCGTAGGTGCCGGCGACCAACTGCTGGATGTTCTGCACGGAGGCACCGGTCTCGGCGGCGGTCGCCTGCACCTTCCCGCCCGCCGCGTTGATCTGCTCCGCGTACGCGTTGCCCACCGCGAAATAGACGCCGGTGCTGTTGCCGGTCGCGATGCCGACCCGGGTGGCCGCGGTGACCTGGCAGGTCACCTCGCCTCCGGCGTCGGTCGCGGCGCTGTCCTGTCGCCCTCCACAGCCGCCGGCGGCGACCGCGAGCGCGCCGACCAGGGTGGTGCCCACAAGCCTTCTCATGCCGGTCTCCGGTCCCTCTCCGTGGGTTTCTTGATGATCGTGATGAGTACGGCCGACAGCAGCGCGACCGCCCCCGCGGCGATCACGACCGGCTCCAGGTAGAGCAGCAGCAGTCCCGCCACGGCGGCGAGCACCCGGCTGGCCGGCCCGGCCGGGCCCACCCCCGGCACCCAGGCTCCGGTCGCCACCGCCAGCGCGGCCACCGCCACCGCGGCGGCCAGCGACGTCCACAGCACACCGAGGGCCGGGCCGCGGGCCAGCAGGTGTTCACCGTTGGCGGTCAGCACGAAGGCGATCGGGGCGAGGAAGGCGGGCAGCGCGTATTTCAGGGCCTGCCACATGGTGGGTACCGCCCGGCCACCGGTGATCGCGGCGGCGCCGACGGCGGCGAGCGCGGTCGGCGGGGTGACCTCGGAGAGCACCGAGTAGTAGAAGACGAACATCGCCGCGGCCGGGGCGGGCACCCCGAGCGCCAGCAACGCCGGCCCGATGATCACCCAGCCGATGATGAAGCTGGCGGTCACCGGCACGGCCAGCCCGAGCAGGGCGAGCGCGACGGCGGCCAGCACGACGGTCAGCGCCAGCACCACGCCCGGCTCGTCGGAGATCGCCCGCGCGCCGTTGACCAGCAGCGACGCCAGCTGAGCGCCGAGGCCGGTCTTGGTGGTCGTCGCGGTGATCACGCCGGCGGCGGCGCAGACGGCCACCACCGGGAGCACGCCGCGGACACCGGCCGCCAGGGCGGTGAACGCCCGCCGCGGGGTGAGCCGGGTGCCGGAGTCCAGGAACGACAGTGCCGCGGCGAGGATCGTGGCGTACACGACGGCCCGGGTGGCGCTCTGCCCCAGCGCGAGCAGCACCACGATCAGGATCAGCGAGGAGAAGTGGTAGCCGTACCGCAGGAGCAGCCGCCCCGCGCTCACCTGCGGCGCCTCCACCGCCCGCACACCGTGCCGCCGCACGTCGATCTCGACGGCGAGCAGGATGCCCAGGTAGTACAGCAGGGTCGGGATCGTCGCCCAGCCGAGGACGGTCAGATAGGACACGTTGAGGTATTCGGCGACGATGAACGCGGCGGCGCCGAGCGTGGGCGGCGACAGGATGGCGCCGACACCCGCGGCGGCGAGCATCCCGCCGGCCTGCTCCGGCGGATACCCGGCCCGCCGCAGCATCGGCCAGGTCACCGCGCCGACGCTGACCGCGGTCGCGGTGCCCGACCCGGAGACCGTACCGAGCAGGAAACCGGCGGCCACCGCGGTCCGCCCGGCCGCGCTGCGCGACCGCCGGAACGCGGCCACCGACAGGTCGACGAAGAACCGGCTGGCCCCGGAGAGGTCGAGCACCGCACCGTAGATGGTGAACAGCACGATGTAGCTGGCGGCGACGTCGAGCGGCGTCCCGTAGAACCCGCTTCCCGAGTTGTAGAGCGCGTCGACGATCTGGGCGAAATCGAGTCCGGCGTGCGCGACCGGCCAGCTCTGGGGCAGCAGGCCGCCGTAGTAGGCGTACCCCAGAAAAGCGAGACAGACGATCGGAAGAGCAAGGCCGGTGGTACGCCGCGCCGCCTCGATCACCATGACCAGCAGCACCGCCCCGAACGCGACGTCGGCGGGCGCGAGCAGAGCCTGCCGGTCGAGGAACGCGTCGTAGCCGGTGACCACCGGGTAGAGGCAGACGACGAGAGCCGCCACCGCCAGGATCCGGTCCGGCCAGCCGGGCTTCTCGTCACGGCCGGCCCGCGCCCGGTACGCGAGGAAGACCAGCGGCAGCGTCCCGGCCAGAAAGATGATCAGGTAGAACTGGCTGCCCCGGGCGAGCGGCCGGAACACCTGCCAGAGCACGAGCAGCGCGATCCCGAACGCGACGCCGGCGACGAGCCGGCCGGCCCACCCGGACAGCTCCCGGGCAGGCCGTTCCTCCTCGTCGTAGTGCACCGCGGGTGGCGTCCCCTGCACCATCAGAGATCGATCTTCACCCATGCAACGGACAGTACTATGTCGCCCGCCTTCCGTGACGCTCCCATGTCCGACGGATGACGGACACGCTCCAGGACCCTCTCTATCTGAACTAGTTCAGATAGAGTTGGCGCATGTCCGTGCAGAGCTTTTCCTACAGCTCGTTCCTCCGAGGGCCTTCGCAGGTCCTGCCGTCGCTCACCGACGCCGACGTCATCCTCGAGCGACGCGACGAGGAGAACCTCATCCTCACCCGGGCGGAGCGATTCGAGGCCACGGCCACCGGCCTCCGCTTCGCGGCGCGATCGCTGTCCATCCTCGCCCGCCGCCACCGCGACCTGGCCGAGGAAGCACTCGCCGAGGAACTGCCCTGGCTGACCTGGCTCCCGGCCGAGGATCGCGTCACGTGCGTCCGCGAGCTGCTCGCGGACCTGATGGCCGGAGCCGACACGGGACTCCTCGTCCCCTTCGCCCGCAACCTCGCCTCGTGGCGGTCCACCGCCGAGGCGTGGTCCGACCCGCAGCTCGCCCGCGACCTGCAGGGCCCGTTCGACGGCGACGGTCCCGTCATCGACCGGCCCGGCGGAGACCTCGCATGAGCGGACGCGGCGCGGAGATCCCCCGCCCCCGGCCGTGGACCGTGCGGGCAGCGGACCGCCAGGCACACCAGGGCTGGCAGCGACTGCTGGCCGCGGTGCCGGACAACCTCGACCGGGCCTGGACCGCCTTGACCGGCGACCCCCGCCACGTCGACCAGCGCCAGCACCCCCTGAAAGGACAGCTCGGCGTTGTCAAGGTCGGCGGGGCAACCCTCGAGCAGTGGCAATACGAGGTGACCGGCGCCGGCCGCATCTGGTATGCCATCGACGACGACACCCGCACGCTATGGATCACACGAGCCGGCGCGGGACACCCGAAACAGACCGACACCCGCGGCCGATGACGCCCGCCGGGTGATTCAGGTGGTGCGGGTGGCGGGGCCGGCGATGGCGTAGGCGACCAGGCCGGTCAGGGCGAGCGCGAGAGCGGTGAGGGCGGCCGGACGGCTGCCGGCCTGCTGGGACTGCCAGGTGAGGATCTCGCCCACGGTGTCGTTCTCCTGGCGGAACAGGATCGCGGCCAGGGTCCAGCCCAGCGGCGCGAACCAGGACTTGGCCACGCCGATCGTGGCGGCGCCGAGGGCGGTCAGGCCGAGCAGCCCGGCGGCGTCGCGCAGCACCACCGCGGTCGGTGCGAAGGCGGCGCCGGTCAGCCGGGTCGCCGCCAGGATGCCGGTGATCAGGGCGAGGGCGGCGAGCAGGTGGGCTGCCCGGCGGGGCGGCCAGCGCAGGGCGGCGGTGCGGTCCAGGTCGCCGTCCGGGCCGGCCAGGGTCACCGTCAGCAGGGCGACCATCAGCAGGACGGTCAGCACGACCAGGAACAGGTCGGCGGTCGTCTCCCGGGACAGGGTCAGCCAGAGGGTCCACATGACCGCGGCCAGGCCGGCCGCCGCCGCGCAGGCCGCCGGCACCTGCCGCGACCGGAGGTAGAGGATCATGACAGCAGGCCGTCGGTGTCCTGGCAGGCCAGCGAGGCGGTGCGGACCGCGCCCACCTTGGCGAGGGCGTCGGCCTCGGGCAGGGCGCGCAGGCCCTTCCAGAGTTTCACGGCCTCCTCGTTGGCCTCCGGGCTCTCGTAGGTCGTGTGGGGGACGTACTTCTCGGCCGACAGCGGCTCCTGCCCGAGCAGGTAGAACGCGGCCGCCCGGGCCACCGCCGTGCCCTGGCTCCCGCCGCAGGCCACCGTGCTGACGCCGGCGCCGTCCAGCATCATCGGCAGCAGCGACCCCGGGTACGCCAGACCGCCCCGCTTGTCGATCTCGATCTGGACCGTCAGCGTGTCGGCACGGGGCCGCGGGGTCTCCAGTTCGGTGTAGATGTGGGTGTCCTCGGCGACGGTGGCCGGCGCCTGCGGCAGGCGGGACAGCAGTTCCACGGCTTTGCGGGCGTGCGGGACCAGGTCGTCGAGCACTCCGGCGTGTACCCGGCTGACGCACACCTTCGGCGCGTCGTCGGTGCAGACCAGCGCCTGGGCGGCCGGGTCGATCGGCCCGTCGAGGATGTCCTCGTCGGTGGGGACGACGGCGAGGGCCAGCCCGGTGCCGAGGATCAGCGGGATCAGGGCGACCAGGGCGAGCCGTCCCCGGATCAGGAACAGGATCCCGCCGGTGACCGCGAGGGCGAGCATGGCGACCGCCTGGGCGGCGCTGACCCGCAGGTCGACGACCTGGAAGTCGTACATCTGGAAGATCCCGGAGAGCGGGGTGAGGGCGGCCCCGATCCAGGCCAGCTCGCCGGTGAAGCGGAAGAGTCCGAACAGCACGTACGCGGCGGCGGCCACCGCCAGGGCGGGCGCGGTCGCCAGGTACGGCAGCAGCCGGCCCACGCCGAGGCCGAGGGCGACCGCGGCGACCAGGGCGAGGACGCCGACCAGGGTGGCCACCACGGCCTCGGCCGGCAGGTACGACGACGACCCGGCGATCCACGGCGCGGCGACCGCGATGGTGAGCACGTACGCCGTCACGGCGGCGACGCTCATCGCGATCAGGACCGGGAGCATCCGGCGGGCGTACGGGCGGGGCACCGTGGTGAACAGTTCGCCGACGCCGGCCCGGTGTTCGCGGCGGCCCTGCCAGGCTCCGGCGGCCAGGGCGAGCGGCCAGATCAGCATCAGGTTGTCGCGGATGGCGAGGGACAGCCCGTTCCAGCCCTCGGACCAGCCCTGGGTGGCGGAGTAAAGCATGACGGCGGCGATGGTCAGCAGGATCGCGAGGGTTCCGAGGGCCGCCGAGCGGCGCAGTTCGATGCCCAGGATGCGGCTCATCGGGCCACCGCCGTGCGGTGCTTGCGCAGGATCGCGGAGTAGCCCCGTTCGGCCGGGCTGTCGCCTGGGTCGCGGTCGTCGCCTTCGGCGATCAGCGAGTCCGGGGTGCCCCGGTGCAGCAGGCGACCTTCGTTGACCAGCACCACCTCGGTGCAGGCGGCCACCACGTCCTCGACCAGGTGGGTGGAGACGAGTACGCAGCTGTCGGTGCCGAGGTCGCGCAGCAGCTCGCGGAATTCGAGGCGCTGTTCCGGGTCGAGGCCGACGGTCGGTTCGTCGAGCAGCAGCAGCCGGGGGTCGTTGACGACGGCCTGGGCGATGCCGGCGCGGCGCAGCATGCCGCCGGAGAGGGTCTTGAGGCGGGCGTCGGCCTTGGCGGTCAGCCCGACCCGGTCGATGGCGCGCTGGACCGCGGCGGCGAGGCCGGCTTTCGGCATCTCCTTGAGCCAGGCCATGTATTCGACGAACTCGCGCACGGTGAAGCGCGGGTAGAAGCCGAACTGCTGGGGCAGGTAGCCCAGGTTGCGGCGGACCTCGCGCAGGTCGCCGTGGCCGCCGGCGTCCTGGCCGAGCAGGGTGAGGCGCCCGCCGGACGGCTTGATCACGGTCGCCAGGGACCGCATCAGGGTGGTCTTGCCGGCGCCGTTGGGTCCGAGCAGCCCGTGCACGCCGGTGCCGAGGGTCAGGTCGAGGCCGTCGACGGCGAGGTGCCGTCCGGCGCGGACCCGCAGGTCCTCGGCGTGCACGGCCCACGGGTTCGTGGTCGCAGTGGTCTCGCTCGTGCTCACCGCACGCATGATCAACTCCTGGGTTCCAGGGAAGAGGGGAAGGAAGGGTCAGAGGCTGGGGAGACGCCGGAAGGCGTCGGAGCGGGCCGCCACCAGGGCGGCCAGGGTGACGGTGACGAGGGCCCAGACGCCGGCGCTGTCCGGGCGCAGCAGCACCGGCGTCTCGGCGAGGGCCAGGCTGGGCGCGATCACCGCGGCGGTCCAGGCCGCCATCAGGCCGACGGCGGCGCGTTGCATGCCGACGGCGCTGCCCAGCACGAGGGTGGCCGCGGTGAACGCGAGGCAGGGCAGCAGCATCAGCGCCAGCGACGTGCCGGTGCCCGCGCCGGCCAGCACGAGCGCCGGGATGATCACGACCAGCACGGCCGCGGACCGCCGCAGCAGCATGGTCAGACCGGAGGCCGGAGTGGCGGCGACCAGTTCCCAGGCCGGGTCGCTGCGCCGGTTCCAGGCCGCGGCCACACCGGGCAGCGGGGCCAGCGGCGCGACCAGCAGCACCACCGACGGCCAGCTCGACTGGACGTGGGTGAGCAGCGCCGCGCAGCCGACGGCCCCGAGCGACATCAGCATCCAGGGGGCCAGGGTCCCGATGAAGGCCCGCCGCCAGGCCGCCGAGAGCCGGAACGGCCGGGTGGGTGCCGGTCCGGCGGCGATCTCCCGGTCCAGCTCGACGGCGACAGCGGAGATGAGGGTACGACTGGCGTCGGTGCTGCTTCCGGCGAGGCGGGCGCGGCAGTCCGCGCAGTCCTCCAGGTGCACTTCGAGACTCCAGACGGTGGCCTCGTCGAGCGTGGCGTCCCCACCGGCGTAGCGGTCGATCACGGTGAGGCTGGGGTGGGTGGTCATGACAGCGCCTCCCGCAGGGCGATCCGGGCACGGCGTACCCGCGTTTTGACGGTGTTCTCGGGGATCCCCAGCAGGACGGAGGCCTCGCGGACCGAGAATCCGTCGAGGACCGTGGCCCGCAGCACCTGGCGGACCTCGGGGGTGAGTGTCATCAGGGCCTGTTCCAGGTCCTGGCCGATCCGGGCGGCCATCACCTCGTCCTCGGCGGCCGGTGCGGCGGTCTCGAGCAGGGCGGCCTGCGGCACCCGGGCCTGCCGGGCACGGCGACGGAAGGCGTCGACCAGGCGGTGCGCGGCGATCGTCCAGAGCCAGCCGACCGCACTGCCCTGGACCTCCTTGCCGGCGAACCCGGCCGCGGCACGCCAGACGGCGAGGTAGGTCTCCTGCAGGACGTCGGCGACCACGTCGGGGTCGGCGCACCGGCGGCGCAGGCGGATCTCGAGCCACGGCGCGGTCCGCCGGTACAGCTCGTCGAACGCCCGCCGGTCGCCGCGGGCGATGCGGCGCACGAGTTCCCCCTCGTCGGCCGCGTCCAGGCTTCGTCTCACGTCCGGTAAGACGCCGCCCCCGGGAGAGGCAGGTTCACCATCAGGTGTGATCGGCGCCACACTCGTAGACGATAAAGCGCCGGGCGGCTCTCGAGGAGAGCCACCCGGCGCCTGTTCGCGATGGTCAGAGCGTGGCGGTCGCTCTGGCCACCACCTCGATACGGTCGATGGCCAGCAGCTGCGTGTCGGTGGCGGCGAGCCGGTCGGCCGCCTCGCCGGGGAGCGAGACGGTCGACCCGGAGGCCAGCGGCAGCAGGTGCAGGGTGAGATCCGCCCCGGCGCGGTACCCGATGTCGGTCAGGTTGACCGTCCAGCGGCTGCCGTCCCAGTAGCGGTCGGTGACGATCCGGCCGTCGACGCGCAGCTCACCGATGTCGCCGGCCCAGTAGATGTGCAGCAGCGTGTCGGCGGCCGGGTCGGTGGCCCAGTCCGGCAGTCCGAGGCGGTACACGGCGGCCAGCTCCTCGAACACGTCCGGGGTGGGCGCGGACTGGCGGCCGTCGTACTTGCCGTAGGCGACCGGGACCGTGCCGGCGGCGGACCGGATCTGCTCCGCGGAGGCGAGCACCACGGCCGGCGGCGGGGTCGGGCCGGCCGGCTCGCCGAACGCTCGGTGGGACGGGTCGTAGACGCGTACCCCCGAGGTCTTGACGGCCTTGACCGTCACCGTGCCGGAAGCGTCCCACTGCAGTTCGTCCTCGCTGAGGAGCAGGCGGCGACCGCCGTCCTCGGCCACCCAGACCGATCCGGCGGTCTCGGCCGGCAGGACGAGCACGTCGAGGCCGCCCAGTCCGAGGGGTTCCAGGCCCGGCGTCACCGCGTGCACCTCGACCGTGCCGTCCGCGGCGCGGACCGCCAGTTCCGGCGCGATGCCCGCTTCGGCGAGCAGCACCAGGGTCGGGGTCCCGCCGGGCAGCAGGGTGAGCGCGGACGCGGTGGCCCAGGCGATGGTGACGTCACCGGCGGTCAGGCCGACCGGCCAGCGCGCCAGGGTGCCCGGCGGCACGTCGACCGGCCGGGACGGGAAGGTGATCTCACTGTCGTCGAGGGTGACGGTGAAGCGCGCCCCCCGGTAGGCGGCCAGCGGGAAGTGCGGCTGGTGCCAGGCGACGAAGACGAAACCGCTGGTCCCGTCGCTGCGCAGGGCCCAGCGCAGGGTGCGGTCGTCCTCGATGCCGCTGGGGCGCACGTCCGGCAGGCTGGACGGCATGGTGGCCAGACGGTCGCCGAACGCCGCCAGGAACGCGTGCTGGCGGCGCAGCTCGGCGTGGCTGGGCGCGAGCGTGCCGGCCTCGCCGATCGGCGAGTGGAAGTCGTAGCCGCGTGGCGTGATGTCGTTGGGGTAGCCGGTGGCGTGCGATTCGTGCATGCCGTCGGCGCTCTCCGGGTTGGTGCCGCCGGTGTACATGTAGTAGCCCTGCCAGGCCGACCCGTTGCCGATCTTGCAGTGCGCGATGGTGGCGACGTCGAGGGCGCTGGGGTGCGGCCGCCGGTGGTACGCCGTCGCCATGCCACCGGCCAGTTCGCAGGTGGCCGCCGGGAACTCCTCGGACGGGGTGCGCGGACCGCCGGACGCCGCCTCGATCGCCTGAGCCCGCCGCACGTCGGCGCCGATGCCTGCATCATCCCAGATGTGGGAGAAGAAGTAGTGGTCGCGGAATGTCGGATCCCACGGGGCGTCGGCGTCCACCCAGAAACCGTCGCCGTAGCCGCCGTAGAGGGGCAGCACCTCGTCCTCGGGCAGGTCCGCGCCACCCCAGGCGGTCGCGGTCCAGATCGGGGCGGACATCCCGGCCTCCCGGGCCAGGCGCTTGAGCGTGACCAGGTGCTGCGGCTGGTCGTAGAGCTCGTTCTCCAGCTGGATGCCGAGGACCGGGCCGTCCGCCGAGGCGCGGCCCGCGAGCTGCGCGCCGATCTGCGCGAACCACTCGGCGACCAGCTCCAGGTAGCCGGGGTCGTCGGTGCGGTGCCGGACCGGGGCCTGCTGCACCCAGTCGGGGAACCCGCCGTTGCGGCTCTCGCCGTGGCACCAGGGGCCGATCCGCAGCACCACGTCCAGGCCGGTCTCGACGGCCAGGTCGACGAAGGCGGCCACGTCGAGGTTGCCCTCGAAGCTCACCCGGTCGCGGGTGGGCGCGTGGTGCAGCCAGAACAGGTAGCTGGCCACCACGGTCACGCCGCCGGCCTTCATCTGGCGCAGACGCTCCGCCCACCGGGCGCGCGGCACCCGGCTGTAGTGCATCTCGCCGGAGACCGGGATGACCGGGACGCCGTCACGGCTGAGGTAGCGGCTGTTCAGCGCGATGCCCGGGCGGACGTCCTCGTCGTTGGCCATCCGCGGTCGGCGGGGCGGTGTCGACCAGGCGTGGTGGCGCGCGGAGAGCGGCTCGGGCCACGAGGCGGAATCAGTGGGCACGAGAACCCCTCCTTGCAACTTGACTGTAACCGGTCACAGGCCGGTGAGCCCGAACGATACACAGGCGTAACGGGTTAAGCGCAAGGGCTTGACACAAGCCCGTAACAGCAGCACTGTAACCGGTCACAGGCACCGTCCGAAGCAAGCGCTCCCCGGATGGCACCCGTCCACGGCTTCCCGTTCCCGGCCAAGCCGATCAAGGAGGATCGATGAATAAGAAATTCGTACCGTTCGCGGCTGCACTGACCGCGGCGGCTCTGCTTTCCGTCACCGCCTGCAGCAGCTCGGACGACTCCGACAGCGGGTCCAGCGACGAACCGGTGTCGCTGACCTACTGGTCCTGGACTCCGAACATGGACAAGGTCGTCGACGCCTGGAACGCGAAGAACCCGAACATCCAGATCGTGGTCAACAAGCAGGACGGCGGTGACCCCGCGGTCACCAAGCTGCTGACCGCGATCCAGGCCGGGTCCGGCGCGCCGGACATCATGCAGGCCGAGTACCAGAAGGTGCCGACCCTGGTCTCCGCCGACGCGATCGCCGACATCTCCGCCGAGGTCGGCGACCTCAAGGCGAAGTTCCCGGACGGCGTCTGGAACGGTGTCACCCTGGGCTCCGACGCGGTCTACGGCGTCCCGCAGGACTCCGCCCCGCTGATGTTCTTCTACCGCTCCGACGTCTTCGAGAAGAACGGCCTCGAGGCGCCGAAGACCTGGGACGACTACGCCGCGGCCGCCGAGAAGATCCACAAGGCGGACCCGAAGCAGTACATCGGCACCTTCTCGGCCACCGACGCGGGCCTGTTCACCGGCCTCGCGCAGCAGGCCGGCGCCTCCTGGTGGGGCGTGAACGGCGACGCGTGGAGCGTCAACATCAACGAGCCCGCCACCCAGAAGGTCGCCGCGTACTGGGGTGGCCTGGTGGAGAAGGGCGTCGTCGACAACAAGCCGATGTACACGCCGGACTGGAACGCCGCGCTCAACGACGGCACGCAGGTCGGCTGGGTCAGCGCCGTCTGGGCGCCGGGCGTGCTCGAGGGCAGCGCCGCGGACACCAAGGGCAAGTGGAAGGTCGCGGCCATGCCGCAGTGGGACGCCGCGGCTCCGGCCACCGGCAACTGGGGTGGCTCGGCCACCAGCGTGACCACCCAGAGCAAGCACCCGAAGCAGGCCGCCGAGTTCGTCTCCTGGCTCAACACCGACCCCGAGGCGCTCAAGCTGCTGGCGAACACCGCCAACGTCTACCCGGCCTCGACCGACGCCACCGCGCTGCTCACCGAGCCGCCGGCGTTCCTGTCGGAGCAGGCCGACTACTACGCCATCGCCGCCGAGGCCGCGAAGGCCGCCAAGCCGTTCACCTACGGCCCGAACGTGAACGTCGCCTACAGCTCGTTCAACGACGCCTTCGCCAAGGCCGCCGAGGCGAAGAAGGCCTCCGCCTTCACCGAGGCGCTGACCACCATGCAGCAGACCACCGTCGACGACCTGAAGAAGGCCGGCTTCAACGTCGCCGGTTAGTGCCACTCCGGGCGGGGCGTGGCCCCCGCGTCCCGCCCGGAGCCCCGTACGAAAGGAAGGTCCGGCGATGTCGCTGACCACCCCCGCTCCGACTACCACCGCCGCCGCACCGGCGAAGCCCGCGCCGGCGCCGCGGGCCCGGTCGGCGAACAAACGGTCCGGCGTCCCGTACGCCTTCCTCGCCCCCGCACTGGTCCTGTTCGCCGCCTTCCTGGCCGCGCCGATCGTGTACGCCGGCTGGCTGAGCCTCCGCAAGGTGAAGGTCAGCGGCCTGGGCCTGGGCGCCAAGTCCCGCACCGAGATCTGGGCCGGACTGGACAACTACACCCGCTCGCTGACCGACCCCGAGTTCCTGCCCAGCGTCACGCGCGTCGGGGCGTACGGCCTGATCGTGGTCCCGACCATGCTGGGCCTGGCGCTGCTGATGGCCCTGCTGCTGGACGCCGACCGGACCCGCGAGTCGATCGGCAAGTTCGCCCGGATCTCGATCTTCCTGCCGTACGCGGTCCCCGCCGTGGTCGCCTCCCTGCTCTGGGGCTTCCTCTACCTGCCGCGGGTCAGCCCGATCACCGATCTCTTCGAGGCGGTCGGCCTCACCGCTCCGAACATGCTCTCCTCGTCCGGAACCATGTGGGCGGTCGCGAACATCGCGATCTGGGGCGGCACCGGCTTCAACATGATCGTCATCTACACCGCGCTGCGGTCCGTGCCGACCAGCCTGTACGAGTCGGCCCGCATCGACGGCGCTTCGGAGATGATGATCGCCTGGAAGATCAAGATCCCGATCGTGATGCCGTCGCTGGTGATGACGTTCGTCTTCTCGCTGATCGCGACGCTGCAGGTGTTCGCCGAGCCGATGACGCTGCGGCCGCTGGCCAACACCATCTCCACCACGTGGACCCCGCTGATGAAGGTCTACCGGGACGCCTTCACCCGCAACGACATCTACTCGGCGGCCGCCACCTCGGTGATCATCGCGCTCGCCACGTTCATCCTGTCCTTCGGCTTCCTCAAGGTCGTCGGACGCCGGGCCTTCAACCAGGAGGACTGATCCATGACCACGGTCTCCCTGCCCACCAGGAAACCCGGCCGGAACCGCAGCGCCGTCGCGACGACCCTGCTGCTGCTCGGTGCCGCGTACTGCCTGCTGCCCGTGCTGTGGGTGCTGATCGCGTCGAGCAAGAGCGCCGGTGAGCTGTTCTCCACGTTCACCCTGGCGCCCAGCACGCACCTGTTCGACAACATCGCCGAGCTGAGCGGTTACCGCGACGGGCTGTACTGGCGCTGGATGGCGAACACCGCCCTCTACGCCGGCGTCGGCGCGGCCGCCTCCACGCTGATCTCCGCGATGGCCGGGTACGCCCTGGCGAAGTTCGACTTCCCCGGCAAGGGCACGATCTTCAACATCATCCTGGCCGGTGTCCTGGTGCCCGGCGTCATCCTGGCGATCCCGCAGTACCTCCTGCTCGCCAAGCTCGGGATGACCAACACGTACTGGGCGGTGCTGCTGCCCAGCTTCATCAGCCCGTACGGCATCTATCTCGCCCGGATCTTCGCGGCCGCCGCGGTGCCCACCGAGATCCTGGAGGCGTCGCGGATCGACGGCGCCGGCGACTGGCGCACGTTCGCCAAGGTGGTCCTGCCGATGATGCGGACCGGCCTGGTGACGGTGTTCCTGTTCCAGTTCGTCGCGATCTGGAACAACTTCATGCTGCCGTACATCATGCTCGGGGACGACAAGCTGTACCCGATCACGGTGGGCCTCAACGGCCTGCTCAACCAGGGTGCCAGCCAGCCGGCCATGTACACCTCGGTGATCACCGGCGCGCTCATCTCGATCGTCCCGCTGATCGCGCTGTTCCTGACGTTGCAGCGGTACTGGCAGGTCGACCTGGCCGCCGGTGGCGTGAAGGCCTGAGAGGCGGCGCCCGATATGATCCCGACCGTGCCGACCACCCCGGGTCCGGGGCGTAAGCGCCCCACCATCCGCGACGTCGCTCGCGAGGCCGGGGTCTCCTACGCCACCGTCTCCCGGGTGCTCAACGGCCGCGACTGGGTGAGTCCCGAGGCGGTCCGGTCGGTGCGTGACGCCATCTCCCGGACCGGCTACACGGCCAACCAGCACGCCCGGTCCCTGGCGACCGGCCGGTCCGGCTCGATCGCGTTCCTGCTCACCGAGCCGCAGCACCTGCTCTTCGAGGACCCGAACTTCTCGGTGCTGCTGCGTGGGGTGGCGCAGGCCCTCTCCGAGCGGCAGCTGACGCTGATACTGATGATCGCGTCGACGCCCGAGGAACGCAGCCGGACGGTGGCGTTCCTCTCCGGCGGCCACGTCGACGGGGTGCTGCTGGTCTCGCCGCACTCCGGCGACCCGCTGCTCCAGCAACTGGTCCAGGCCGGGGTGCCGATCGTGGCCTGCGGCCGGGTGCTGGGCTTCGAGGACACCATCAGCTCGGTGTCGGCCGACGACCGTGCCGGGGCGCGCAGCGCGGTGGAGCACCTGATCGCCCAGGGTGCCCGCCGGATCGCCACCATCACCGGGCCGATGGACACGTCCGGCGGGGTGGATCGCCTGGCCGGGTACACCGACGCCCTGATGGCGCACGGCATCCCGGTCGACCCGGACATGATCGTGCACGGTGACTGGCGGCGGCAGACCGGCGCCGACGGGATCCGCACCCTGCTCGACCGGGTCCCGGACCTGGACGCGGTGTTCGGCGCCTCGGACGCCATCGCCGCGGCCACTCTGCCGGTGTTGCGCGAGCACGGCCGGGACGTGCCGGGTGACGTGCGGGTCGTCGGGTTCGACGACTCGGGCCTGGCGCTGACCACCGAGCCGCCGATGACCACCGTGCGGCAGCCGCTGGAACGCATCAGCGAGGAGATGGTCCGGCTCCTCACCGATGTGATCGCCGGGCGGACCCCGCTCTCCATCACCGTCCCCACCAGCCTGGTGACCCGCGAGTCTTCGCCCGCTAGCTAGCTCGCCGGTCACCACCACGGGTGCCGGCCCCGGTCTTCCTCCTCTTTGGCCCGGGTCGGCACCCCAAAAATTGTCCTATTGGTCCACATAGGAGAATCATGAAGCGTCTATTCGCTCTTGTCGTAGCATTTACGCTCATCGCATCCCCGGCGCAGGCGGTGGGGAAGCCCGACCGCCTGACCATGCTCGGCGCCGACGTCTCCACGCTCCCCCGCTCCCAGGAACTCGGCCAGAAGTTCTACGACGTCCGCGGCAAGCGGGACAACCCGTACGACATCCTGAAGACCGCGGGCGCCGACTACATGCGGCTGCGCATCTGGAACGACCCGACCAGCGGGTACAGCAACAAGGCGGCGGTGCTCCGGCAGGCCCGGGAGATCAAGGCCAAGGGGCTCAAGCTCCTCGTCGACTTCCACTACTCGGACACCTGGGCAGACCCGGGCAAGCAGTTCGTCCCGGCGGACTGGGCGGGCCACGACATCGGCCAGCTCACGAAAGACGTCTACGACTACACGTACGACGTCTGCACCTCGCTCAAGCGCCAGGGCACCGTCCCGGACAGCGTGCAGATCGGCAACGAGATCAACGGCGGCATGCTCTGGCCCACCGGTCAGATCACCGACAGTGACTTCGGGCCGCTCGCCAAGCTGCTGAACGCCGGGTACGACGCCACCAAGGCGTGCCACCGGTCGACGCAGGTCATGGTGCACACCGCGCTGGCCGGCAACATCGACGCGGCGCACTGGTTCTACGACGGCGTGAAGGCCGCCGGGGCGAAATGGGACATCACCGCACTGTCGTACTACTGCATGTGGCACGGCACGCTCGCCAACCTGGCCACCGTGATCGGCGACGTGAAGACCCGGTACGGCAAGCCCGTCGTGATCGCCGAGACCGCGTACCCGTGGACCACCGAGAACTTCGACCACCTCGAGAACATCATCCTGTCCGCAGCCCCGTGCGACGGGATCCCGGCCAGCCCGCAGGGGCAGGCCGAGCAGTTCACCGCGGTGCAGGACACCGCCCGCAGCGCCGGAGCGATCGGCGTCTTCTACTGGGAGCCCACCTGGACCGCCATCGAGGGCAACGGGTGGGACACCGAGGACATCGAGCACTCCGGTAACGCCTGGGAGAACATGGCCACCTTCGACGACGGCGGACGGATCAACCCGTACGTCCGCTGGCGGCGCTGACCACTCCCCGGCACAGGTTCCGTTCCTCACCATCCCCTGAAGGAGCGCGATGAAACCGTCCCTGCGCGCCATGGTCACGACCGCCGTCCTCGCGGTCGCCGTGGTGCTCAACCCCGCCCCCGCCCAGGCCGCGTCACTGACGATGCTCGGTGCCGACGTCTCGTCGCTGCAGCGCAGCCTCGACCTCGGCGCCAAGTACTACCAGAACGGCACGGCCGCCGATCCGTACGACATCCTCAAGTCGGCCGGCGCGAACTACATGCGGCTGCGCGTGTGGAACAACCCGGCCAGCGGCTACAACAACAAGGCCAAGGTCCTCCAGCAGGCGAAGGCGATCAAGGCCAAGGGGCTCAAGCTCCTGGTCGACTTCCACTACTCGGACACCTGGGCCGACCCGGGCAAGCAGTACCCGCCGGCGGCCTGGGCCTCGCACTCGCTCACCCAGTTGCAGACCGACGTCTACAACTACACGTACGACGTCTGCAACTCCCTGAAGGCGCAGGGCACCACGCCGGACAGCGTGCAGATCGGCAACGAGATCAACGTCGGCATGCTGTGGCCGCGGGGCCAGGTGGTCAACAGCGACTTCGCGCCGCTGGCGAGCCTGCTCAAGCAGGGCTACAACGCGACCAAGGCGTGCAACAGCTCCACCCAGGTCATGATCCACACAGCGGACGCGGACAGCATGAGCAACGCCCGCTGGTTCTACGACGGGATCAAGAACGCCGGGGTGACCTGGGACGTCACGGCACTGTCGTACTACTGCATGTGGCACGGCACGCTGGCGAACCTGTACAACGTGATCGCCGACGTGAAGTCCCGGTACGGCAAGCCGGTGGTGATCGCGGAGACGGCGTACCAGTTCACCACCGCGGACGCCGACTCCACCGCCAACTCGATCCCGGGCACGGTGCTCTGCGACGGCCAGCCGGCCAGCTGGACCGGTCAGGCGACCCAGTTCGCGTACGTGCAGAACACCGCCCGCAACGCCGGCGCCATCGGCGTCTTCTACTGGGAACCCACCTGGTATGCCGTCAAGGGCAACGGCTGGGACCCGGCGAACATCAACGGCACCGGCGACGGCTGGGACAACATGGCGACCTTCGACTGGACGGGGAACGTCAACCCCAACCTGAGGTGGACCGCCTAGCAGGTTGAGGCGCGGCGCAGCCCCCTACAGCTGCGCCGCGCCGCCGTCCACGGCCGGCTCCGTGCCGGTGTTGCGGGTGGCATCGAACGCCGGGAACGCCGCCGCCCGCGCGACCTCCTCCTCGGTGCGGTCGTGGGGCCTCCAGGGCCGGTCAGTGGACCTGCCGGGCCTTACTTGATCTCGCGGGTCAGCCTCGACGACCACGGGCACCAGTGCCCGCCGGGCAGGAACGGCCCGCCGGCCTCGTCGAGGTGGTCCTCGGTGTACACGATCGACGCGTCACAGACCTCGATCGCGACCTCGAAGAAGTCGATCGTGGCCGGGTCCAGGTGGTAACTCCACCCCGGGTTGTAGGGCACCGCCCGCTTGATGATCCGGCCATGCGGGTGGATCCGGCTCTTCTCCTCGCCGGAGAGGATCCGCCGGGCGTGGTCGATCTTCGCCTGGTCCGTCAGCTGGATGACGAACCTGTTCTGCCCATTGGTGTCGGTGAACTCGAACAGGGCGCTTTCCGCCGCCTGGATCGCCACGGTCGGGGCCGTGTTCACCGCCTGCGCGGCGGCGGGCACGGCGAGCATTCCACCGGTGGCAGCAAGCGCGGTCGCCGCGATGACGCGGCCGATCCGGGAACGCAAGGTCTGCATGTCACTTCCCCCATGTCGCATGTCGAGCCCGCCGCGTGATCACGACGGACTGATACGCAAAGTAGGCGAATCGCGACTCCGTGCGTTTCAAAATGCGGGACGAAACGCTCAATAAGGTTCTTTTCTCACCTATCCGCGGGTCCAGGACCAGTCGCGGACCTGAACCTCGTGCTGCGGCGCCCAGGTGGCGTTCGTACCCGGATAAAGCGAGATCGCCTCGGCCTGCAGCCGGACCGAAGGGTCGGTGCTCGGCTCGTCCTTCTCGGTCACCGTCCACGGCGCGGGGATGTTCCGCCCGTCCAGCGCGATCGCCACCCGCCCCTTGGTGGGCTCCACGGTCAACGCGATCCTGTGCCAGGAGGTGTCCGGTTTGAGGTAGCCCGCCGACTCCCAGTCGTCGCCGGTCCACACCTGGATCGCGCCGAAGTCGTCCTGCCACGGGTTGAGCACCCACTGGAACGCCGTGCCGTAATCGACGTCGCCGTTCCAGATGAACAACCCACCCTCGACGGTCTGCGCATTGCGCGCCCCGCTCGTCGTGGACGGCAGGAACGGCAGCCGGAACGAATAGGACCCCCGATGGGTCAGCCTAAGCTGCCCGCTCCCGGCGATTTTCCTGTACGCGATGACATGCGCCATCACCCCGCGTTCGGCGACGTTCGCCCGCAGCCGCGAATAGGTGCCCTTGTTCTCGGTGGCCACGTCGGCCAGGTTGACCGCGGCCTGTCCCGCCGAGGCGTAGAGTCCGTCGCCGAGCACGGTGGTCCAGCCGGTCAGGTCCTTGCCCGAGCTGGTCACGGGCGTCACCGCCGCGAGTGCCGGAACCGCCGGAAGGGCCGCGGCGACCGCGCCCGCGCCCGCCGCCATCAGGAAACGTCGCCGATCGAATGTCTGCACGGCATCCGCTATCGGCCACGGCCCCTGATCGTGAACAGAAAAGTGCCGGGCGCTGGTGTAGCGCCCGGCACATTCACCTCTGTCGGGTCAGACGGAGACCGGCTCCGCCTGCGGCGCCCTGCGCTCCAGGGCCGCGCCCTCCACGTCCAGTTCCGGCAGCCAGCGCAGCCAGCTCGGCAGCCACCAGGCCGCCTTGCCCATCAGCGCCAGCGCGGCCGGCACCGCGATCATGCGGACGATGAACGCGTCGAACGCGATGCCCACCGCCAGCGCGAAACCGATCGGCTTGATCGTGTCGTTGCCCTCCGGCACGAACGCGGCGAAGACCGCGAACATGATGGTGGCCGCCGCGGTGACCACCGGCGCCGCCTGCCGGAACCCGGTGATGATCGCCTGCCGCGGCTCGGCGCCGTGGGCGTGTGCCTCGTGCATCCGGGACACCAGGAACACCTGGTAGTCCATGGCCAGGCCGAACAGGATGCCGACGATGATGATCGGCGCCAGGCTGAGGATCGGCCCGGTGGAACCGGCGTTGACCGCGTCGGCGGCCCAGCCCCACTGGAAGACCGCGACCGTCGCACCGAACGCCGCGCCGATGGTGAGCAGGAAGCCGAGCACGCCCACGACCGGCACCAGCAGCGACCGGAAGACCAGCACCAGCAGCACGAACGCCAGGCCGACGACCAGGGCCAGGTAGACCGGGAGCGCGTCGTTCAGCTTCTGCGACACGTCGATGCTGACCGCGGTGCTGCCGGTCACGTACACCTCGGCGCCGTCCGCGTCGTCGACCGTGTCCCGGATCGTGTGCACCAGGTCGATGGTCTTCTGGTCCTCCGCACCGGACGACGGGATGATCGTGATCAGTGCCGCCGTCCCGTCCTGGTTCGGCTGTGCCGGGGTGGCCAGGGCGACGTCCGCCAGCCCGGCGACCTTCGGCTGCACGGTGGCGGCGTGCGCCACCGCGTTCGGCCCGTCGATCAGGACCAGCAGCGGGTTGCTGACACCCTCACCGAACCGGGCATCCATGATCGCCTGGGCGCGGGCCTGGGTGGTGCCCTCGGCCGGCCGCTGGTTGAGCGTGGTCTCCATGGAGAAGAACGGGATCGCGATGACGGCCAGGACACCGATCGCCACGATCAGGCTGAGCACCCGCTGCTTGGCGACCAGGTTGGCCCAGCCCTTGATGAAGCCTCGCCCGTCGGGCAGCTCCTCGCCGCCGGTCGCCGGCGGAAGGTCGCGCTGCTTCTTCGGCAGGGCCTTCAGCTTGATGAAGCCGAGGATCGCCGGGACCAGGGTGATCGCGACGAGCACCGCGATGACGATGGTGGCGGCGGCCGCGATGCCCATCTCACTGAGGAACGGGACACCCACCACGGAGAGGCCGACCAGGGCGATCACCACGGTCAGGCCGGCGGTGACCACGGCCGCGCCGGCGGTGCCGACCGCCATCGCGGCGGCCGCCTCGACCGGCAGGCCCCGGCGCAGTTCGTGCCGGTGCCGGGTGACGATGAACAGGGCGTAGTCGATGCCGACCGCCAGGCCCAGCATCACCGCCAGGATCGGGGTGGTCGACTGCAGGTCCATGAAACCGGTGAGGGTGACCAGCCCGGCCGCGCCGATGCCGACGCCGGCCACCGCGGTCAGCAGGTTCATCCCCGCCGCGACCAGCGAACCGTACGTCAGGGCCAGCACGATCAGGGCCACCACGACACCGAGGATCTCGGACGCGCCGCCGATGTCGGCCGGGTTGCTCAGCGCCTCACCGCGGGCCTCGACGGTCAGGCCACCGGCACGCGCCGGGTCCAGCGCGCTCAGCACCGCGGCCCGCTGGTCGTCGGTCACCTCGGACGGCGTCACCGCGTAGGTCACCGAGCTGTACGCCGCCGCCAGGTCCGGCGAGACGGTCGGCTGGGCCTGGTCGAGGGGGTTGCTCGCGGACACCACGCCGGGCAGGGTGCCCAGCGAGGCCACGGTCTGTGCGACCTGCGCCGCGTTCTGCGGATCGGTGATCTTCTGACCGTCGGGGGCCTGGAACACCACCTGCACGGTCGCGCCGGCCGACGCCGCACCGAACTTGTCCTTCATCAGGTCGAGCGCGGTGGTCGACTCCTGGCCGGGAATGCTGAAGGTGTTCGTGGTGGAGCCGGAGAGGGTGACCGCGCCGGCGGCGACGGCGACCAGCGCCACCAGCCACGCGATCGTCACGGCCAGTCGATGGCGGACTGACGCCAGCCCTAGTCGGTGCAACAACGTTGCCATGAGGGGTTCCCTTGAGTTCAGTGTGTGGAACGGGGGTGCCCGAGCGCGTCGTAGCCCACCTCGATGAGGGCGGCCAGCGCGCCGGGAGAGATCTGGTCCCGGAGGGCGACGCTGGCCACCGCGATCGCGCCGAGCGCGCCGGTGACCCGGATCGCCCGGATGTGATCGCAGAGGAACTCGTCGCCGAACGCCGCGGCGATCGCCTCGCCGATCTTCTCCAGCGCCGCGCCCACCTCGCTTTCCGGCTTGCTGAGCAGGGAGGACAGGACCAACGCCACCACACCGGGCTGAGCCAGGGCGAGCTCGGCGACGGCGGTGACGACCGCTCGGTCCCGCTCGGGGCCGGGGGTGAGCCCGGCGACACCGGAGGCGGTGTCGCGCAGCTGGGTGGCACAGCGCGCGACGACGGCCTCCTGCAACGCCTCCTTGGAGGGGAAGCGGTGCAGAAGGCCGGTCTTGGAGTAACCCACCGAGTCGGCGATGCGCTGCACCGACGTCTCCTTGAAGCCGTGCCGGGCGAAGAGGCTGGCGGCGGCGTCGAGGATCTCGTCGTCGATCTGCTGCTTGGTGGGACGGGGCATGGGGACCACGGTAGACGGTTATGGACCAACCTGGTCCGTCGGGGACCGTGGCGGTCCACACATTCGCGTCGCCCCGTAGGGCCTGATGCCCGCCACCCGGCGGGTCAAACGCCCTTGACGACGTCGCTCACCCACGGGGCGAGCAGAGCACCGAGGTACGGGTCCGGCCCGTCCACGGCCCGCCCGAACACCAGCGGCTCCTCCACGCACTCGACCAGGTAGACCGGCAGCCACACCGGCCGCACCACGGTCGTCTCCGCGGCCACCGGCACCATCGGCCCGCTGAAGTCCCCCACGTCCCGGCGGCTCAGCAACGCCGCCACGGCATCGTCGGGAAGCGCCCCCGCACCCGGCATCACCCGGAACCGGGTACCGTCCGCAAGCGTCAACTCCGGATCACCGAGCCAGATCGAGCGGGTCACATGCCCGTACGGCACGGGCGCCCCGTCCAGCCCGTCGAACCGCAACACCATCCGGCGGTGCGGTGCCAGCACGTACCGCCGGCCGTCCGCCACCGACCGGCGACCCAGTTCGGTCAGCGTCACCCGGTCGCCGTCCCGTTCCAGATGGCCCAGCCCGATCAGGAAACCCAGCGCCCGCGCCACCAGCGCCGGCTCCACCCCCAGGAACTCCGCCAGCTCCGGCGTGCTCCGGAGCCCCGCCTCCGCCACCGCCCGGGCCAGGAAACGGTCGAAGACCTCGTACGGGTGCGCCTCCCGGACCGTCGCGGTCACCTCCGCGGCCCACATCGGCACCAGCAGCGGGTGGATCCGCAGCGGCCGCACCCCGGGCAGCGCGTCCGCCCGGCGGGCCACCTCCCGCTCAGGCAGATGGGCCGGCCCGGTCACCGCTCCGGCGCCCCGATCCGCACCCGCCGGCCGGCCGGCGCCCGCCCGGCCAGCCGGTCCAGAACACTCTCGGTCAGCAGCGACGCCACCTCGGCCGGATCCGCCACCAGCCGGCCCCGCCCGCGCAGCCACTCCCCGACCTTGCGCCCGTCCCGCAACGGGGTACGCCCCGGCTCGCCGACCAGCACCGCACGGCGCGCGCGGACCATCGGTACCAGCGCGACCGGCACCGGCACACGCGCCGCGTCCGGCAGGATGACCAGGTCGAATTCGTGATCCCCGTACTCCGGGCGGCCCGCCCCGAGACAGGTGGTCGCGACGACGTCCGCATAGCGCAGCAACTCGGCGTGCAGCTGCCGGCTGGGCCGCGCCGCGCGCTGCCGCCACTCCCGCATCAGGCCGGCCCGCGCCCGCAGCGTCGGCTCCACCCGCTCGATCCGCTCGGCGAACCGCGTCAGCCCGGCCACATCCGCGGTCCATTCCCACAGGTCACCGTCGTCGCCCGCCGCCGGGACAGGGCCGATCCCGGTCAGCCAGCGGCTCAGTTGCAGAGCGGAGCGTTCCGCGCTCTCCACCGTCCGTTCGGCCGCGATCCGGGCGAACGCCGCCCGGTCCGCCGCCGCCCGCACGGCGCTGTCCTGCTCCACCGCCGCGTCCAGGGCGGCGACGCTCTCCTCGTAGTCCCGCACCGCCCGGTCGAGGACCTCGCGCAGGTCTTCACGCACCGCGCCGCCACCCCACCGCCACCAGCGGCGGCTCGTGGCGGGCCGCCGGGCGGCGAGGCGGACGGCAAGCTTCCTCTCCCGGACCGCCGACCCCAGCCGGGCGCGGGTGGCGGCGACGACGGCGTTGCGCCGGACCGCCGCCTCGTCGGCGGCCTGCCGCGCCTCCCCGGCCTCCCGCAGCGCCGACCGCAGGCGGCAGAGCCAGCCCATGGCCGGGGACGGATCCCCGCCCCAGCGCTCCAGATTGCCGGCGAACTCCTGCGACCGCGCCAGGATCTGCTGCTGCACGACGGCGGCCCCGGCGGCGAGCGTGCCCGGTTCCATGCCGCTGCGATCGGTACGGATCACCGAGGGCCCGGCGGGCAGACACGCCACCAGGGCATCCAGGTCCGCGGACGCGGGCGCCGCGATCAGCACCCGCTCACCGCGTGCCGCGGCGGCCCGGACCAGGGCGCCCACCGCGTTCAGCCGGGCGCCCGGCGGCGTGATCAGGCAGGCGAGGTCGGGCGCCCCCAGCACCACCCGGACGGCCTCCTCCACCGAGGCGACCACCTCGTGCGACGGCTCATCGTGCTCCGGCTGCGCCACGTCGTCCCCACTCTCCGCCCCGGTCACTTCGCCGTCCCCGACCGTCGATGCGGCAGCGGGTCGCCCCTCGATCGCCTGCGGGGAGATCTCATCGTCGTTCGGGGAGATCTCCTCGATGGCGGCAGGCTCCGGCGAGCCGTCGACGCCGGCTCCGTCCTCATCCTCGGCGCCGTCGGCCTCATCCCCGGCAGGCCACGCTTGATCGTCAGTGAGCAGGGCGTAGTCGTCAGCGAGCAGCGCCAGCAGGCCCGGGTTCGCGACCGCGCCGGCCCGCAACCGGATGACGGCGTCCTGCTGGACCCGCTCGTCGAGGCTGCCGCCCCCGGGAAGCGCCCGGGTCATGCCCGGCCGGGACGTCATCGTCGCGTACCGGGCCGGGGCCCTCTCCGCCGCGTCGATCTCGTGGCCCGCACGGACCGCCTCCTCCAGCGCATCGAGGAATCCGTCGCTGCGGGAACGGGCACGCAAAGCGGAAGCCGATCCACCGGATCGCAGTGCCGGGTCCCGGTCACCACGATGGAGATCGACGGGAGTCGACGCCATCAGCTCACCATAGTTGCGCCCGGCGCGCACCCACAAACACCGCCCCACCGTCATCCGCCCGTGGTCGCGCTCCCACAAAAGTCCCGTTCACTGTCGATCTCCCGCCGGCGGTCCGGCACGCTTCCGGCGGCGGCGCTCGACTCACGCCTGTCGAAGCGAACACCCTCCGCACCGATCCGGCCAGTCCCCCGCAGACCTTTCCACTCCATCGATACCGTCGCGCCGGGCGGGCCGGACGCGCCGGGCCGCGGTGGATCCGCGCACTCACGGACCGGGGGAACGTGCCGAACGGGGAGGTGTGGAGCACGCGCCCCGGGACGGGACGACCAGTTCGCGGCCGGACGGGACCACCGACACCGGCCTCCCTGCCCGGGGCGGGCCGCCCCGCTGGGCCGGGATCGCCGCGACGGCTCTCGCGCTGCTCCCCGCAGCGTCGGAGATCGCCCGTCTGCTGCAGGTGCGGGACATGGGGGTGGACTTCGAGCCGGTGCGCAACGCCGCCTCCGCCCTGCTCCGCGGTGATTCGGTGTTCAGCGATCCGTACTTCGTCTATCCCCCGACCGCCGTCCCCCTGCTGCTGCCCACCGTGCTCGGCAGCGTCCGGACCGCGTTCGTCTGCTGGGTCGCCGCCGGGGTGGCCGCCCTGGCCGCCGCCGCCTGGATGGTCGGCCGGCAGGCTCCGCCGCGTCGCCGGGCGCTGGTGACCGCGCTGGCCCTGCTCGGCATGCTGGGTGGGGTCGCCGCCGCCCGGTCGATCTCGCTGGGCAACCTGACGGTGTTCCTGGCGCCGGCCGCGGTGGGGATCCTGGTGGCCTTCCGTCGCGGTCACTGGACTCCGGGGTGCGCGCTCCTGGCCGCGACACTGCTGGTGAAGCCGCTGCTGGCGCCCCTGGTGCTGGTCCCGGCGGCCCACCGGCGCTGGCGTCCGCTCGCCCACACCATGCTGCCGGCCGCCGCGCTGCTCTTCGCCGCGATGCTGCTGATCCCCGGCGGTACCCGATATCCGGCGATCCTCCACTATGTAGCCCAGGGCACCAATCTGCACGGCAGCAACGCGGTCAACAACCTCTCACTGCGGGGCTGGGCCGAGGCGCATGCCCTGCCGTCGCTCACCGGGACTGCCGCGGCCGCGGCGGTGGTCGTCTTCTTCCTGGTACGCGTCACAGCGGTCCGCCCCGACCCGGCGGCCCTGAGCGCCGCCCTCCTGCTGACCACGCTGCTCGCGAGCAGCATCTCCGAGGTCCACTACCTGCTGGTCGTGCTGGCCATGGTGCTCGTGATGCTGGCCCCGCAGCCGTGGCGGGACTGGCTCCCGTTCGCCCCCGGCATCGCCCTGCTCGCTCTGCCCGGCCCGTACGTCCCGCTCGTTCTGGGTCACCAGACCACCGGTCAGACCTGGCTGGTCCTGGCCGAGTTGCTGCTCCTGACGGCCCTGCTGACGGCACCGCGACGGTCGATACCCCGACACTCGGCACCGTGACGCCCGGCGACGTGACGCCCGGCGACATGACGCCCGGCAATGTGACGCCCGGCGATGTGACGCCCGGCGATGTGACGCCCGGCGACGTGACGACGCCGCGGACCGTGACGTGGCGTCGCCCGGTGCTGGCCGGTGCGGCCGCGGTCCTCGGACTGGTCGTCCCGGTGGATCCGCCGGACCTGGCCGACTTCGCCGCGGCGGGCGCCCGCCTCCTCGACGGCCACCCGGGGCAGGTCTACGACGACGGCTGGATGCAGGCCGGCCCGCTCCAACTGGTCCTGAGCCGGCTGCTTCTGATCACCGGCCCGCATCCGGTCCTGATCGCGACCGTGAACGCCGCCCTGGTCCTGACGGCGATGTCCCGGTGCGACCGCCGGCACCCGGGACGGGAGATCGCGACCGGTCTGCTGGTCGTGCTCTGGCTTGCGGTGCCGCTGCCCTGGGACGGTCACCCCGTGGAAGCGGCGGTACCGGTGCTCTGGGCGTACACCGTGAAGAGCCGCCGGCGGACCGCCCGGGTCCTGGCCCTCGGGGTCGCGGTGATGATCGCGCCGTGGGCGCTGCTCGGTTTCCCCTGCCTGCTGGCCGTGGAGCGGCCGCGGCGTGCGGTGGTGACCGCGCTGTCGGGGGCCGTGATCGGGGTGGCCGCCTATCTGCCGTTCGTGGCGACCGGGCGTTTCCGGATGTTCGCCCATGTCTGGCCGATCGCCGACCACACCCTGGCGGCGCTGCTCCTGCCCGCCGCGGAGACCGTCACCTGGCCGATGCGCCTGGTACAGGGAGTGCTGGTGGCCGGCTGCTGTGCCGGGATCGCCCTGCGGCGCCGCGACGGCGTGCAGGCGCTGACGGCCGCCGCCCTGGTGCGAGCCGGCACCGATCCGGTGGCCCTGCGCTACTACTGGACCCCGGTCGCGGTGTGCACCGTCCTGCTGCTCGCCACGATCCCCGGTCGCTGGTGGTGGCGTGGTCTCCCGCTGGCCTACGGTGCGCTGCTCGGCGCCGGTCTGCGCCGGCCGGTGCTCGGCGCGGCGCTCGGTCTCATCCTGCTGGCCATGACGCCGGCGGCGCCGACTCGATCGTCACCTGGTCCAGATCGCCGACGTAGTAGTCGCATCCGACCAGGATCTGATCGCACTGCAGCTTCCCGCCGATGGTGATCGGCCAGTCGTTGGCGATCGGCCCGGTGTAGCCGGGCCGCTGGGCGACCTGCACGCCGTCGATGATCAGCGCCACCCCGGCCTGGACCCGCAGGCAGCGGACGACGTGCCAGACACCGTCGTTGATCGTGAAGGGGGCGAAGACCTCGAGCAGACCCCGGGTGCCGCGGAAGGAGCACTGCACCTTGCCGCTCGGGATCTGCATCTTGAAGTTGCCGCCCGGGACGGTGGCCTGGCCCTTCTGGATGATGTTGCCGAACTTCCCGGTGGTCCGCAGGCGCAGCGTGACGGCGTAGTCGTTGTCGCCGGGATCGAGGTCCGGATGGTGCGCGACGATGACCAGATGGCCCGGACGGGTGGGCGGGGTGTCGGGTTCGAGTCGTTCGAACCGGTACCCGATGTCGCCGCCCAGGGTGACTCCGGTCTCCACCTCCGGGCCGATCTCGCCGTGATGTCCGCGACCGGCGGTGTCGACCATCCGGGTGGCGCCGTACACCTCGTCCATCGGCCAGTAGGCCACCTCGTAACCGGACCATCCGGCCGCCGTCGCCGGGTCTGCGCCGCTCAGGAGGGTGGTGGTGGCGAGCAGGGTGGCGAGTGCGCGGCGGTATCCCATGGCACTTCCTCGAGGGGTGTCGGGCTACGGACCGAATCGAGCTTAATGGGGCAGTTGTTCGGTTTATACACTGTTGCAGAAAACGGCTCCGGAGCGTGATCGCATCTTCACGTTCGCTCTCTCGCAGTCGGCCGGTTCTGCTTGGTAGCATCCGCCGATCATGGCCCTGTGTTCCGGCCGGGGACATGACAGCGGCAGCCTGACAACCAGATAAGGATCGTGTCGACGTGCTTCTCAATGGGACAGAAGGTCAGACTTCGGAGCAGTCAGTGATCGCCCCCAACCCCGGCCTGCCGAACCAGGCGCTGCAGGTTCTGGCCCTCGCCCAGCGCACCGCCGAGGAGCACGTGGCGAGCGCCCAGCACCACGCGGACAAGATCCGCACGGATGCGCTGGCCGCCGCCGAGCAGATCGCCCGGGACGCCCAGGCCCACGCCAACAACGTGCGCCGCGAGGCCGACCGGATCCTCGCCGAGGCGCGCGCCGGCGCCGAACAGATGGCCCGTGACGCCCAGGCCCGCGCCGAGGAGGCCCGCCGCACCGCCGAGCGGATCGTCAACGACGCCCGGGCCCGGGCCGAGACGGTCGGCGCGGACGCGCACGCCGGCGCCGAGCAGCTGAAACTCCAGGCCCAGCAGCGGTACGACGACGTCGTCGGCAGCCTCGGCGCGAAGCGCGAGGGTCTGCAGCAGCAGATCGAGTCGCTCGAGCAGTTCGACCGGGAGTACCGCGGGCGCCTCACCGCCTTCATGCAGGGCCAGCTGCGGGCGTTGTGGGCCGAGGCCCCCAAGGTCACGCCGGAGATCATCGACGCCGAGTCGGTGGACGACGAACCGACCGTCGAGGAGCCCGGCCAGGCCATGGCGCCGCGGCACCCGCGTCCCGGGCCGGAGAACCAGCAGGGCTGACCGGCGGCGTACAGCCGCGCCGGGCCGGAGAACCAGCAAGGCTAACCGGCTGCGTACACCTGCGTCCCGTCGACGTAGGTGTACGCCACCCCGGTGTCCCCGATCTCCGCGGCCGGCCCGGCGAACGGGTCCCGGTCCAGCACCACCAGGTCCGCCCGGTGACCCGGGCGGATCGTCCCGCTGTCGTCCCGCCGGTTCACATAGGCGGACCCCGCGGTGTACGCGGTCAGCGCCGTACCCAGATCAAGCTCCTGCCCGGGCAGGAACGCCGGGCGTCCGCTGCCGTGATGGGACCGGTTCACCGCCACGTGGATCGCCTGCAACGGGTCCGGCGTGGTGACCGGCCAGTCGCTGCCGGCCGCCAGGTGCGCCCCGGCCCGCCACAGGTCGCCGAACGGGTACTGCCGGGCCGCCAGCGCCGGGTCCAGGAACGGGATCGTCAGGTCGTCCATCTGCGGTTCGTGCGACGCCCAGTACGCCTGCAGGTTCGCCGTCGCACCCAGCGCCCGGAACCGTGGCACGTCGTCCGGGTGCACCACCTGCAGATGGGCCAGGTGGGGGCGGGTGTCCCGGAACCCGTTGGCCGCCCGAGCCGCGGCCACCGCGTCGAGCGCGTCGCGGACGGCACGGTCGCCGAGGGCGTGGAAGTGGGTCTGGAAGTCCAGGGCGTCGAGGGCGGTCACGTACCGCGCCAATGCCGGCGGGTCGATGAAGGACAGTCCCCGGTTGCCGGTGGCACACCCGCATCCGTCCTGGTAGGACGCGGTCATCGCGGCGGTGAAGTTCTCCGCGACGCCGTCCAGCATCAGTTTCACGCTGTCGCAGCGCAGGCGGCCGGTGGTGAACCGGTCCCGTTTCGCGACCAGCTCCTCGATCTGGCTCGCGTCGCGGTCCCGGTCCCACCAGAGGGCACCGTTCACGGTCGCGGTCAGGCTGCCGTCGGTGGCGGCGGCGAGGTACGCGTCGGAGACGTCCGGATAGCCGTTGGTGGCGCAGACCATCGCGTCCTGCCAGGCCGTCACACCCAGCGAATGCAGGAGTTCCTGGGCCCGCAGCAGGCCGGCCAGCCGGTCGGCCGGGGTGACCGCCGGGATCAGCGACTCGACCAGCCGGATCGCGCCCTCCTGCAGGCCACCGGCCGGGGTGCCGTCCGGCAGCCGGTCGATGCGCCCGTCCACCGGGTCGGGGGTGTCCGCGGTGATCCCGGCCAGCTCCAGGGCCCGGCTGTTCACCCAGGCGCCGTGGTGATCCCGGTTGATCAGGAAGACCGGCCGGTCGGGGACGACCCGGTCGAGCAGCTCACGGCCGGGCACCCCGCCGGGGAAGCTCTCCATCGCCCAGCCGCCCCCGGCGATCCACGCCGCGTCCGGGTGGGCGTCGGCGTATCCGCGTACCCGGCGAAGGTATTCCTCCGGATCGACGGTGCCGGTCAGATCGCACTGGCCGAGTTCGACACCACCCATCACGGCGTGCACGTGGGCGTCCTGGAAGCCGGGGATCAGCAGCCGGCCGCGCAGGTCGACGACCTCGGTGGCCGGCCCGGCCAGGTCCCGGACCTCGTCGTGGCCGACGGCGAGGATCCGGCCGTCCCGGACGGCGAGCGAGGTGGCGGATCCGGGGGCGAAGATCGGCCCGCCGGTGAAGAGGAGGTCGGCCATACCGCCATTAAATCCCTACCGCCCGAACCCGCGTGCCAGCCGGTGGTAGGCCTGGTTCCAGCGCACCTCCTTGGCGAACTGCCGGGTGGTGGTGTCCCGGTCGATCACCAGCAGCTCGGTGCCGAGCATCTCGGCCAGGTCGGCCAGTTCCTCGGTGCCGACCGACGACGACAGCACGGTGTGGTGCGGCCCGCCCGCGGTCAGCCAGCATTCGGCCGAGGTGGCGAGCGACGGCGCCGGTTTCCACACCGCCCGGGCCACCGGCAGCCTCGGCAGCGGGGCGGTCGGCGCCACCACCTCGATCTCGTTGGCCACCAGCCGGAACCGGTCGCCCAGATCGGCCAGCCCGAGCACGACGGCCGGGCCGGGCGCGGCGTCGAAGACCAGACGGACCGGGTCCTCCCGGCCGCCGATGCCGAGCGGGTGGATCTCCAGCTTGGGTGTGCCGGCCGCGATCGACGGGCAGACCTCGAGCATGTGCGCGCCGAGGATGACCTCGTTGCCCGGGGTCAGGTCGTAGGTGTAGTCCTCCATGAAGGAGGTGGCGCCACCGGGGGCCATCGCCTTGAGGGTGTGGACGAGCACCGACGTCTTCCAGTCACCTTCGCCGCCGAAGCCGTACCCGTCGGCCATCAGTCGTTGCACGGCGAGGCCCGGGAGTTGCCGCAGGCCCCCGAGGTCCTCGAAGTTGCTGGTGAAAGCCTTGAAACCGCCGTCGGTGAGGAACTGCCGGAGGCCGAGCTCGATCCTCGCCCCGTACCGGAGTTCGGCGTTGCGCTCACTGAGCAGCTCAGGCGAGATTTCGTAGATGTCGGAATACTCCGACACCAGCTTGTCGATCTCCGCGTCGGTCACCTGATCCACCACCGTGACCAGGTCGTTCACCCCGTAGGTGTTGACCGAGACGCCGAACCGCAGCTGCGCCTCGACCTTGTCCCCCTCGGTGACCGCGACGTCGCGCATGTTGTCGCCGAACCTCGCCAGCTTGAGGGTGCGCATGGCGGCACGGCCGCGCGCCGCGCGGACCCAGGTGGCGATCCTGGCGATCACCGCCGGGTTGGTGACGTGCCCGGCCACCGTCTTGCGGGGTACGCCGAGACGGCTCTCGATGAACCCGAACTCCCGGTCGCCGTGCGCGGCCTGGTTCAGGTTCATGAAGTCCATGTCGATCTCGGACCAGGGCAGCTCCACATTGTGCTGCGTGTGCAGGTGCAGCAGCGGAGCCCGCAGCGCGTCCAGTCCGGCGATCCACATCTTGGCCGGGGAGAACGTGTGCATCCAGGTGATCACGCCGAGGACGCCCGGGGTGGACGACGCCCGGCGGCAGACGTCGAGGATCTGCTCCGGCGTGGTGAGCACCGGCTGCCAGACGACGTCGGCGTCCAGTCGCTCGTCCAGCCGGGCGGCGATCTCCCGGGACTGGGCGGCGACCTGGTCCAGGGTCTCCGGCCCGTACAGTCCCTGGCTGCCGGTGAGGAACCAGATCTGCCCGTCGGTCATCTATTCGGCCTTTCTGGTGACGAGCCGCCGCATGTCCATTCGGTCTTCCTCGTGACGAGCCGCTGCATGACTATTTGGCCCTCCTCGTGACGAGCCGCTGCATGACGATGAAGCCGAAGAGCAGGACGCCGACGATGATCCGGGTCCAGGCCGGGTTGAGGTCACCCTGGAAGTTGATGATCGTCTGAATCAGGCCGGTGACCAGCACGCCGAGCAGCGCGCCGAACACGTAGCCGGACCCGCCGGTGAGCAGCACGCCGCCGATCACGCAGGCGGCGATGGCGTCCAGTTCCAGGCCGCTGCCCTGCAACGCCCAGCCGGAGGTGGAGTTGATGCTGAACAGCACGCCACCGAGCGCCGCGCAGAACCCGCTCAGCGTGTAGACCGCGATCCGGGTCCGGCCCACCGGCAGGCCCATCAGCAGGGCCGAGTCGGCGTTGCCGCCGATCGCGTAGACGTTGCGGCCGAACCGGGTCCAGGCCAGCACCGCCGCGGCGATCAGTACCGCCGCGATGGCGATCAGGGCGATCGGCTTGGTGACCACGCCGTCGGCCAGCGGGATCCGGTACTGCGAGATCGCCTTCCAGGTCTCGTCCCGGATCGGGATCGAGCTCTGATTGATGAACAGCGCCAGGCCCCGGGCCAGGAACAACCCGGCCAGGGTGGCGATGAAGGGTTCCACCTTGAAGAAGTGGATCACCGCGCCCTGTCCGGCGCCGATCAGCGAACCGAGCAGCAGCACCAGGACCAGCACCACCAGCGGCGGCCACCCGCCCTGGAGCAGGGTGGCGGTCAGCGTGGTGGTCAGCGAGATGACCGCGCCGACCGACAGGTCGATGCCGCCCGTGATGATCACGAAGGTCATGCCGACCGCGACGACGAGCAGCACCGCGTTGTCACGGAACAGGTTGACGAAGACGCTGGGCTGGCCGAACTTCTCGTAGTTGGCGATGCCTCCGCCGTACATCAGCGCCAGCAGGACGAGGGTGGCCAGGACCGGGATGTGCCGGGTGTTCGGCTTGAAGGTCCGGCGACGGGGGTTGAGCGACGCCGCGCTCGTCGCGCCGGCCGCCGGTGGGGTATCGGTGGTGGTCATTGAGCAACCTCGGCTCGCAGTGCGGGGCGCGGCTTGAGGCGCCCGAAGACCTTCTCCCGGAAGGCCGGGGACTGGGACAGGCAGAGCGCGACCACGACGATCGCCTTGAACAGCAGCGTCGCCTGCGCGGGCACGCCGACGGCCACGACGGTCACGCCGAGCGTCTGGATGAGGATCGCGCCGAGGACGGTGCCGGCGATGGAGAACCGCCCGCCGATCAGCGCGGTACCGCCGATCACCACGGCCAGGATGGCGTCCAGCTCGATCAGGTTGCCGGCCGAGATGCTGTCGGCACTCTTGATGTTGGCGCTGTAGATCAGGCCGGCCAGTCCGGCGAAGCCACCGGCCACCATGTAGACCATCACGGTGATCCGCTTGGCGCCGATGCCGGCCAGACGGCTGGCGGTCGGGCTGCCACCCACCGACTCGAGCAGCAGGCCGAGCGCGGTGCGCCGGGTCAGCAGCACGATCAGGGCCACCGCCGCGACGGCGATCAGGAACGCCACCGGGACCGCGAGCAGGAAGCCGGAGGCGATCGTCGCGTACGGCCCGGACTGGACGTTGATGATCTGACCGTCGGTGATCAGCTGGGCCACACCACGCCCGGCCACCATCAGGATCAGGGTCGCGATGATCGGCTGAATGCCGACGATCGCGACCAGCGCGCCGTTCCAGAGTCCGAACAGCACCGAGATGCCGATCGACGCCGCGATGATCAGCAGCACCGGGCCGACCGCGTTCTGGTCGCCGAGATCGCTGATCAGCAGGCAGGCCACCGCGCCGGAGATCGCCATCACCGAGCCGACCGAGAGGTCGATGCCCCCGGTCGCGATCACCAGGGTCATCCCGAGCGCGACCAGGATCAGCGGTGCGCTGCCCCGGAGGATGTCGATCAGGGTGCCGAACAGGTGGCCGTCGCGGATCGTGATGAACTGGTTGGAGGTGAACACGTTGACGGCCAGCAGCACCACCAGGATCGCCGCGGGCCAGAACAGCCGGTTCTTCAGGATGGACGTCATGAGGTGGCTCCGCTGGCGATGGTCTGCATGATGCGGTCGGCGTCGACGCCGTCGGTGTTCTCCAGCTCCTCGACCAGGCGGCGGTCCCGGAGCACCTCGATCTTGTGACTGAGCCGGAGGACCTCCTCCAGCTCGGCGCTGACGAAGAGCACCGCCATGCCACCGCCGGACAGCTCGGCGACCAGCTTCTGGATCTCCGCCTTGGCGCCGACGTCGATGCCCCGGGTCGGCTCGTCGATGATCAGCAGCCGGGGTTCGGTGATCAGCCAGCGGGCCAGCAGCACCTTCTGCTGGTTGCCGCCGGACAGGTTGCGGACCGGGCGCTCCGGGTCGGCGGGCCGGATCTGCAGTGCCTTGATGTACTTCTCGACGATCTCGTCCTGCCGTCGGCGCGGGATCGGCCGGGTCCAGCCGCGGGAGGCCTGCAACGCCAGGATGATGTTCTCCCGGACGCTGAGGTCGCCGATGATGCCCTCGGTGCGCCGGTTCTCCGAGGAGAACGCGATGCCCTTCTTCATGGCCAGCTGCGGGCTGCGCAGGGTGACCGGTCTGCCGTCGATGCTCAGCTCGCCCTGGTCGGCGCGGTCGGCGCCGAAGAGCAGCCGGGCCAGTTCGGTGCGGCCGGAGCCGAGCAGCCCGGCCAGGCCCACCACTTCGCCGGCGTGGATGGTCAGGTCGAACGGCGCGATGGCCCCGGACCGGCCCAGCCCTCGGGCCTCGATCACCGGGCTGGCCTCCGCCGCCTTCTCCCGGGAGCTCTGCGCCTCGTCCTCGACGTCGGAGAGGACCGCCAGCTCCTTGCCGATCATCTTCTCGACCAGCTGGACCTGCGGGAGGGCCGCCGTCCGGTACTCGCCGATGAGCTGGCCGTTGCGCAGCACGGTCAGCCGGTCGGAGACCTCGTAGATCTGGTCGAGGAAGTGCGAGACGAACAGGATCGCCACGCCCTCGTCCTTGAGCCTCCGCATGACGGCGAACAGCTGCGCCACCTCGGACGTGTCCAGACTGGACGTGGGTTCGTCCAGGATCAGCACCCGCGCGGAGATGTCGACGGCCCGGGCGATCGCCACCATCTGCTGAATCGCCAGCGAGTACGTGCTCAGCGGCGCCGACACGTCCAGGTCCAGGTCGAGCCGGGCGAGCAGTTCGGCCGCGCGCCGCCGCATCAGGCCCCACTGGATCCGCCCGAAGCGCCGCGGCTCACGGCCGATGAAGATGTTCTCCGCCACCGACAGGTTGGTGCAGAGGTTGACCTCCTGATAGACCGTGCTGATCCCGGCCTGCTGCGCCTGCAGTGGACCGTTGATCCGCACCGGCGCACCGGCCAGCGTGATGTCGCCGCCGTCGATGTCGTACACCCCGGTCAGCACCTTGATCAGGGTGGATTTCCCGGCGCCGTTCTCGCCCATCAGGGCGTGGATCTCACCGGGGTACAACCGGAAATCGACGCCGTCGAGGGCGACGACGCCGGGGAAGACCTTTCGGATCCCGGTCATCTCGAGGACCGGGGACTGCTCAGCCATGACCTTGCTCCGTTTCCACCGCGTGCCGCGCCGGCCCGGGCCCGGGCCGGCGCGGCGTCCCGCGTCAGTACTTGCGGTTGGGGAGCTCGGTCTTCGCCTGCTCCTGGGTGAAGGTGGTCTCCTCGGTGAGGACCCGGTTCGGGATCTCCTCGCCGGCGTCGACCTTCTTGGCCAGGTCCATCAGCTGCGGGCCGAGGAGCGGGCTGCACTCGACGATGTAGTTGATCTTGCCGTCGGCCAGTGCCGTCATGCCGTCCTTGACCGCGTCCACCGTGATGATCTTGATGTCGGTACCGGGCTTCTTGCCGGCCGCCTCGATCGCCTCGATCGCACCCAGACCCATGTCGTCGTTGTGCGCGTACAGCACGTCGATGTCCGGGGTGGACTGCAGGAAGGTCTCCATGACCGTCTTGCCGTCGGCGCGCTTGAAGTCACCGGTCTGCGACTTCACGATCTTGAAGTTGGTGTTCGCCGCGATGGCGTCGGCGAAACCCTTCTGCCGGTCGTTGGCCGGCGCCGATCCCGTGGTGCCCTGCAACTCCACGATGTTGACCGGCTCGGACTTGCCCTCGTACTCCTTGACCAGCCAGTCGCCGGCCTTCTTGCCCTCCTCGACGAAGTCCGAGCCGATGAAGGTCTTGTAGAGCGAGGTGTCCTGCGAGTCGACCGCGCGGTCGGTCAGGATCACCGGGATGTCGGCGTCCTTGGCCTCCTGCAGCACCGCGTCCCAGCCGGAGGTGACCACCGGCGAGAAGGCGATCACGTCGACGCCCTGGGTGATGAAGCCGCGGATCGCGGAGATCTGGTTCTCCTGCTTGCCCTGCGCGTCGGAGAACTTCAGGTCGATGCCGGCCGCGGCGGCCGACTCCTGAATGGACTTGGTGTTCGCCGTGCGCCAACCGCTCTCGGCGCCGACCTGAGAGAATCCCAGCGTGATCTTGTCATCACCGGACGCCGTGCCGCTGTCGCCGTCACCGCCGCCACAGCCGGCGAGCGCGGAGACGGCGAGGACACCGCTCAGCACGGCCGCGGACAGATTCCTGCGCACCATAACCTCCCGAAACTGTTACCGTTCACAAATGGCCAGCGGGCGGCACGAACTGCCTGTCACCGCGGAGATAGTCGGTTAGCTGCGACCGGCGTCACAACTTACGTTTCGTGAGTGTTACCGTTCTCAACGTGATCGTCAAGAGATCATCGTCGTTGTTTCAGAGAGATTGCAAGAACGCCGCAATCGCCCACGGTCATCACGCCGTCACCTGATAGACCCGTCCAATGGCGACACCCGAACCGGCGCCGGACCACGATCCGGTCGCCTACCAGCGACTCCCCGCGCTCCGGCCGCGACCCGGCAAGGAGCGCGGCACCGTCATGCGCGACGTCGCCAAGCTCGCCGGGGTCTCCCACCAGACCGTGTCGCGAGTGATCAATGAACACCCGAACGTCCGCGCCGAGACCCGTGAACGCGTGCTCGCCGCGATGCGGTCGCTCAACTACCGGCGCAACCTGGCCGCCCGCACCCTCGCCACCCGCGAGTCGCACACCCTCGGCATCATCGGCTTCGAAACCACCCTGTTCGGGCCGGAATCCATGCTCTACGGCATCGAGAGCGCCGCCCGCGCCGCCGGATATCTCGTCAGCGTCGCCACCGTCCGGGAACTCACCCACCGCACCGTGCTCGAAGCCGTCGACCGGCTCGCCCAGCACGACGTCGACGGCATCATCGCCATCGCCCCCAAACCGGCGGTCACCACCGCGCTCACGCACGCCCCCGGCGGGCTCATCTGCGTCGCGGTGGGCGGTTCCGGCGCCGGCTCAGATCCCTTCCCCCGGGTACGCGTCGACAACGACACCGGGGCCCGCCTCGTCACCCGGCACCTGCTCGACCTCGGACACGCCACCGTGCACCACGTGGCCGGACCGCCCGACTGGCCCGAGGCACAGTCCCGGGTCGACGGCTGGCGGGAAACCCTCTACGAGGCCGGGGCGGTCGTCCCGGCGGTCAGCGCCGGCTGGTGGGACGCGGCCGCCGGATACGAGCAGGGGCGCCGCCTGGCCGCCGACCCGGACGTGACCGCGATCTTCTGCGCCAACGACCGGATCGCGCTCGGGGTGCTCCGCGCCCTGCACGAGGCGGGCCGCCGGGTGCCGGACGAGGTGAGCGTGGCCGGATTCGACGACATGCCGGACTCCGGGTACTTCCTGCCGCCACTGACGACGGTGCACCAGGATTTCGCGGAGATGGGGCGGCGGGCGCTGGCGCTGCTCTTGCGTCACATGGGACGGGCTGACGGGGAGACACCGCCGGAGGACGTGGTCGTGGCGCCCCGTCTGATCACGCGGGCGAGCTCCGCTCCGCCGCCCGGCTCCCGTCGTTCCCGTCAGTGATCGTCCGTTGCCGAACATCCCGCTACCCACGGTATCCATCGAAGCGCTTACGATCACCGCGTAGTCACACCCGCCCCGCGTCGGTCCACTATCCGACAGCGGGCGGCTCACTCTGGCCGGTGAACGATCGCCGCAGAGTGGCCATGTGCCATTACAGTCCGAAAGGTGCTCGATCGTGGCGCACGGACTCGGTCACCCGATCTCCCACGCCACACCCGCCAGACGAGCCGAGGGCTTTGCCGGGCCCCTCGGCCGCAGACCTGCCCGACGTCGCCCTCTGCCTCTGCCCCGGTCCGGTCTCCTTCCGGGCCGGCCGGCGACCCGGTGTGATCCGGGTCGGCCAACGGCCCGGCTGTGCCCGGGCCGCTCAGGCCCGGAGTGATCCGGGTCGGCCTCGGGCCCGGCACGATCCGGGCCTGTCCAGCTCACGGCCCGGCACCCGGGCCCGGCGAAGGGACGGTGAGCGGTGGAAAACTCCTTCAGCGGATGGCTGCGCCGGCGTAGGCATCCTCGACTCTCCGGCACTCTGCACCTGATCGACGCCGCCGGCCACGAAACCGTGGTGTCGCTGCGCGGCCGGGGCACCTCCTTGGACACCACAGCCGCCCCCGACGGCACCGGCCTCACCGGTCAGGGCAACGTGTGGGCCGTCCACACCACCCCGGAACGCGACATCATCAGCCTGATGATCTGCTACGGCCGCGACGGCGTCCTCGGCAACCGCGAGACGGGCCTCTGCGAACCGGGCCGCACCGTACGCCTCTCCGGCGTCGACTTCACCTGGCACCACCCGGCCGCCACACCTCCCGACGCCCGAATCCCCCGGCAGTTCCCCGGCCACACCGGCAACCGCCGCACCCCACCCGGGTGGACAGGCAACGCCCGCTCCGAGCCGGCCGGCCTGACCCGCCGCTTCCGCAACGCCCTACGGGTGATGACCCAGTCCGCCCGCCACTGACCCGCCGCTTCCGCAGCGCCCTACGGGTGATGACCCAGTCCGCCCGCCACTGACCGACCGCCGTACCGCACTCGTCCCGTACACCGAAGACCGCCGCCGATGGCCGGTGCCTTTCCGGCACCGGCCCGGCACACCTTGATCAGAATCGGTCGAGCACGTGACTGAGGGTTCTGTCCGTCATAGGTCGCCGCCGGCCAGACCAGCCCACGAGGGGCGCGCCGAAGTCACCGGCGATACTGGCCGAGCAGGTGCCCATCTCATGGTCACGTGCCGGTTCACGATCCGGCGGCCGGCCCCTGCTGCATGACCCAGGTGGGCACCGGCGATGCGGCGACCCCGACGACCCGCCACCCCGCCCGCTCGTAGAACTCGACATTGGCCGGCTTGCTCGTCTCCAGAACGGCGGGCAGCCCGTCTGCCGCAGCCCGCCGCAGCCCCTCCGCCATGACCGCCCGGCCCCAGCCACGCCCGGTCTGTTCCGGCCGGGTGCCGAGCACACCCAGATACCAGTACGGCCCCACCGGCATGACCGCATGCACCGCCGAGTCGTAGGCCAGCACCCGGCCCAGAGCCGCCCCCGAGAACACCCCCGCAAACCCGGCGTCCGGCTCGGACACCGCATCCGGGGCCGACCCGGCACTCGAGATCGGATCAGCAGACCGGACACGGATCGACGAGGCAGGCAGGGCCCCAGCCGTGGGAGGCAGAGCCCCAGCCGTGGGAGGCAGAGCCCCAGCCGTGGGAGGCAGAGCTCCAGCCGTGGGAGGCGGTTCCCAGATAGCCACCGACGAGCCGCCGTCAACGATCCAGATCGCCCGCCGGCCTACTCTCTTGTCGAAGAGATGCCCGAAGAACGCCGCAGCCTGCACCGGATAGTCCGCGTCATCCGGAAACATGTACCGAAGCACCGGGTCCTCGACAAACGCCGGCACGAGCGTCCCAAGCACCCGTTCCCGGTCAGCCGGAGTAGCCACAGCAATCACAGAATCCGTCACAGTAGGCGACTGTAAGCCCGCCCCGATCCGAAAAGCTGCCCCGACCCGGCCGCGGCACGCCAGGGAGCGACCGATCACCGGGCCCTCAGTCCGACGGGGATCGAACGTGATGAACGCAAGACGCGGGAGACCCTCACGGCGACGTTCCGATCCACGCGGCTCGGCCTTTGTCGATCGAGTGTCACCGGGCCCGGTCGCCCGCTCAGATCCTCCACACCCCAGAATGGCGCGCCGATCAGCGTCCAGAGACGGCGAACGCACCCGATCATGTCAACGGGTGCAACGACCGTCGCATACGGGAGGGCAGGAGCACCCGATCAACACTTCGGGTACGCCCACCACCCCACGAAACCCAACCCAGACGGTAAGCGCACCCAACCAAACC